>CAUQST010000012.1:0-106263 GCA_963520865.1 uncultured Comamonas sp. | reverse complement strand
CTACTGTGCAGCATGCGATTTACGCTACCTCCGGTAGATACACCAGCTGCAATGCCATTGCTTGTGGAAACTTACGGAAATTCGTTGCTATTGCCATGTCACACCGCCTTTCAATTTGTACCGGGGCTGAAGATTCTTGGCCGGATCAATTTGGATCTGTACGCCTAAAACCTGTCCTTATTTGCACCGTACGCTGTGAGTTCCTGAGCCGTAGGGAACAGCGGTATCGGGGTTCAAACACGGAACCCGGAAGCTTTGTAAAGCGCAGCGTTATGAATACTGGGTGCAGTGTTTGAAAGCGCGAAACGCGGCCCTGATTTAGCGTTACCCGCAGGTGAGGGAAACCACAGCAGTTGCGGGGCGCGCAGGTTGAAGGCGGACGGATGCCGCGCGGCGAGCGCCTCTAGTGCGTAGCACTCTGACTAATCGACTGCGCAGGAATATTTAACGGTCACGTGAAATTTGGCGCTAGCCACAAGCCCGATTTACACAAAAATTGCTTTTGCACGCAGGAAAACTGATTTCAAAAGTTGCGATCGCGGCTCTGACGCTTTCTTGGCTTGCTCTTTCCTTTGGGGTCTACCTATCATCGCCACATCAAATAAGGGTGGGGGATGTATGGCGCGCGATCCAGATCACTGGTTGGAGGATGAGTTTAATCACGGTTTTCAACGTTCGCGTGGCCGTCGTCCGAGCGTGTTAACAAGGTTGCTTTGGCGATGCTTTTGGACATTAGCAATATTTGCTGTCATCTACTTCGCGTATATCGAAATTGGTGAGCAAGCTAAATCGATGCTGCTGAATATGGCTCCTGGCCAAAGTAAGGCTGTGACAAAGCCGATAACTACTAGTGATTCTGATGTTAGACGCCAGTTGGGATTGACTAGTAGTGACTACGCAGGACTGCTTGAGGGGAAAAAAGAGGCTGCTTGGGAGCGTGAATTCAAGCCTTCTGCAGCTTGTAGAAATGATCCCAGCACTATTGATTGTGCAAATGTGTACATCCGCGCTCGCCGGGCTTTTGATGCAGGCTACATAGATTAGCGAACCTCAAAACCGGACTGTTTGTCACACCGGTAGCGCTCTTGTATGGTTTGAAGGTGGGGAATGTGTGCAGGTCGGGGGGGCTTAGAACATGGCCCGGCTTGTCGTTGGCAGTGCCGATTTAGGCCATGTTCAGTGTCAAAGAATGACGGCTAGTGCTGCGTTCCAAAGTACGTCGAATCAAACGCACAATTCATTTAACATAATATACATTGTATTTAAAAAGCTGACGCAAGATTCAAATAGTCGCTCTCAACCGCTCACCATGGCTTTTATGCACAATAAGCGCATGCGATTCCTACACACGATGCTGCGCGTTGGCAATCTTCAGCGCTCGATTGATTTTTACACCCAAGTTCTGGGCATGCAGTTGCTGCGTACCTCTGAAAACTCCGAATACAAGTATTCGTTGGCCTTCTTGGGCTTTGAAGGCGGCAATCCTGCTCAGGCAGAGATTGAGCTGACTTACAACTGGGGTACCGAAAGCTATGACATGGGCACGGCCTATGGTCATATCGCACTGGGCGTGCCTGATGCCTATGCGGCTTGCGACAAGATCAAGGCTGCCGGCGGCAATGTGACCCGTGAAGCTGGCCCTGTTAAAGGTGGCTCTACGGTGATTGCTTTTGTGACCGACCCCGACGGCTACAAGATTGAGTTAATTCAGGAAAATTCTCGTGCCCATCAGCGTGGTGAAGCGGGGTCTGTTGACCCCCTGCGCGCTGCCTGATCTACGGGCTGTGATAGGGTTAAAAATGGCATCTCACGGTGCCATTTTTTGTGTCCAAGCGCTGCCTATTCTTGAACGTGCTTAGAGGCTCAATGACAGATAACACTGCTGTTCAGCGCAACCGCATTGACTCCATCACTCAACCAGTGTGACCTCCACCCGGCGTGCTTCTGCGTAGCTGCCCAAAATCACGGCAACAGCGGGTTTTTTGAGTACGATGGATTGCTCTGGTGCGCCCAGATCAATCAATCGCTTTTGCACAACGATGGCGCGTTTTTTTGCCAGTTCTGTGTTTTGCAGCGGATCGCCGGTTTCATCGTGAAAGCCTGAAATCTGAATGCGTTGGCCATTCTGGACCGAGACGACGATGTCCTTGAGCGCATCATCTGCGCCATAAACCAGCTCAGTGCGACCAGGTGCAAAGAAAAACTTCACCAAGCCCTGCTCCACACGGTAGGCCGAGACTTTATTGAGCACGATGGCCGAGGCCGCCAGCGTGGGTGGCTCATAGGCCGCAAATTGGGGCACCACGGCCGGCAGTGTCACGGCTGCAGGTCTGTTCAGTGGTTCTGCATCGACCGAGTAAGACACCGTCAAAGCAATCAGTGCGGCAGAGAACACCAGAGTGAGCAGCGGTGGTTGAACATCGTCGGATGGTTGTGACATGGCCTCTTCCTCATGGGGTGCAGCATTAGGTCGTGCTCGCGCTGATCTGGCAGGCAGCTGCTGGTGTACGGATGGGTGCGGAGCCTATATATGTAACATTATTAACAAATGTGCAAGTATTTTTATCTACCCATCGTCAGAAAACTCAGGAAACTTGCAGCAAGCGTGCGAAGTGCTGGCTTGGGCTGGGTGCACAATTGATGCTATGAGCCAAATTTCTGCCCACATTGCCGATTTGCGCAAAAGCTATGAACGCGCTGAGCTGAACGAGAATGCCTCGCACAGCAGCCCTCTGGTGCAGTTTGACCAATGGCTGCAAGAAGCCGTCAACGCCCAGGTCAACGAGCCCAACGCCATGACGGTGGCTACCGTGGGCAACGATCTGCGCCCGAGCACGCGGATTGTGCTGATCAAGGGCTACGACGAACGTGGCATTGTCTGGTACACCAATTACGACAGCCGCAAAGGCAGAGAGCTGGCGGGCAATCCGTTTGCCGCGCTGCAGTTTCACTGGGTGGAGCTGGAGCGCGTGGTGCGCATTGAGGGCCGTGTCGAGCGCGTGAGCGACGAAGAAAGCGATGCTTACTTTCACAGCCGCCCGCTGGATTCACGCATTGGCGCGTGGGCCAGCCCGCAAAGCCAGGTGATCAGTGGCCGCGGCGTGCTGGTGGCCAATGCCGCCAAATACGGTGCGCAGTTTTTATTGAACCCACCCCGCCCTGCGCATTGGGGTGGCTTTCGGCTGGTGCCGGACCGCTGGGAGTTCTGGCAAGGGCGCAAGAGCCGTTTGCATGATCGCCTGCGCTATGAAATGCACAACGGCGAGTGGCTCAGAGAGCGATTGGCCCCTTAAGCTTGGTGCTGCATGGTGTGAGAGCTGTGCAAATAAGATAGCATGCAACGCTTATGCTTAAAGGACTTTAGATATAAAAGTATCTGAAGTCCTTACTGCATCAGCGTTAACAGCTCCTTTTAATGATTTTTTTGCATCAGCATTAATAGCCAATTTTTTCCAAAAGCAGCAAGACGATCGGCAGTGTCAGCAAACAAATGCCGGTGGAAATAGCGATGCTGGCTGTCACCTCCTCTTGTCCCACACCGTAGCGCTGGGTGAACATGTAGACATTCGCGCCCGTAGGCAGTGCCGCAGCCAGTGCCATGGTGGCCATGGGCACACCACGCAGGCCAAACAGCCATGCCACGGTGATGAACAAGATGGGATGCACCATGGTTTTAACCAAGGCAATGCGCACCGCTGGTTTGATCAGGCTGCCCAGCTTGCTGTATGCCAGCGTCACCCCCACCAGCATCAACGCAATCGGTCCCAGGGCTTGGCCCAGCAACTGCATGGGCTTGTCGATTACGCCGGGAATGCTCCAGCCGGTCTGGGCAAACAGCAGGCCGATGATGATGGGCAAAGGCACCGGGTGAATCACACTGTTTTTAATGGCTTGTGCCAGTGTGCGCGCCAGCCCCTGGGGCTGCCCTTCGGTGCTTAGCTGCCGGGCCTGTGCCAGCTCAAACACCACGGTGCCGCAGCCCAGCAGCACCAGTGCGTGCACCGAGATCAGCGTAAACAAAGTGACCAGGCCCTCCTGGCCAAAGGCCAGACCGATCAGCGGAATGCCAATCATCACGTTGTTGCTGAAGGTGTGCCCCAAGGCGCGGGCGGCGGCCAGTGTGTTGAAGCCAAACACCAGCATGGTGCCTGCAAAGATGATGCCGGCGGCCAGAAAGTACAGCACGATGGGGCTGAAATCCAGATCGCCCACCTTGACGGTGGACATGGTGCGAAACAGAAGCGCGGGTGTCAGCACATAGAACACCAGATTGGACAGATCTTTGACGGCAGAGGCCCGAATCCAATCGGCTTTTGCGGCGATGAAACCCAGAACAATCAACAACACCACAGGCGTCAAGGCGGTCAGCGCAGGGGACTCCATGTATTCACACTTTTAAAATATGGCCGCTTTCAGGTCTTGCATGTCAATCACGCAAGTTTTGAAACTGCTTATGGGGCAAAAGGTTAGCTCTGTTTTTAGCGGCTGCATGGTGAGCTGCATTGCGGACTGACGCCGCGAAGAGCCTTAAAAAATAAGCCGCGCGCGCTGTGGCTGCAAGGTTTACCAAGGCACGGCGGGCTTGTTTGCCAATCATAGCCCAACGTTGTGCGCTCAATACACACAACGAAGAGCGTGCAGTGTTGGGCGGGTTGTGGGGTGCAAGCCCGTTATGCGCAATGCCTGCAGTCCCAATAAGCCCGCAACAAAAAACCCCTTTGGCCATGGTTGCAAGGGGCAGGAAATACAAGCTGACCTGAATTACGCCATGTGCTTGTAGCGGTGCCCTAAGCTTTCATCGTTAGAACACCGCTACTGCTCACCGCTTTGTCCTGCACCTTGTCTCGTTCACTGGCTCAGAGTCAATGGGCTGCAGCTTTAGCCTGCTTGTACCTTGAGCCAACTGTCGTGCAGCCACTTTTCGGTTTTGCGATGTCCTGGGAAGGTGATCCAGACGATGTCGCGTTCGAAAACCATCGCCTTTTCATCGCTTCCGACGATGACCCAGAACCAGCGCCCATCGGCCAGGTTACGGGCCTTGACTTTCATGCCTGTCAGAACAATGGTTTCGCTGCGGCCATCACGCTGCACGAGGATGGGCTCATCGTGTGGGTCAATCCAGCTGATTTTCATGCGTGGCAACAAATCGGGTGCGGTTTGCTGCAGAAACTCGCGTGCAATCTGCTCACTGCGCTGACGCGTTGGCAGCGGTTTTCCTGCCAGATCTAAAGAAATGTTTGCAAAACCTTTGAGCGTTCCGTCAGCCACCACCACGGTGCTGAAGTGCTCACCTTCCAACCCTGTATTGCGGCCATCGCTGCGTTCATAACGCAGCAGCGTTGCGCCCTCTCCATCAACGGACACGGTGCGCTGGGATGCCTGTGCGTGGGTATCCGGAACTAAAGGAGAAATATCGGTTGAAACAATGGTGGAATGCTTAGTCATGTCTGTATTTGCCTGACCATAAGGGGTGGATTGAGCGAAAACTGCGTTGCCTGTGCCCAATACAAGTGCGGCAGCTAGTGCGATGCTGTGAAAACGTGGCATGGATAAATCACCTTTCAGTGGGTTGAGTTGGACAAGGGGAAACTCAGGTGTTTGGCGGCAGTACGGCCACTGCATCTACCTCGACCAAGACGTCAGGGTGAAACAGTTGCGCCACTCCTATCAATGCACTGGCAGGCGGTTGCGAGAGGTTGATGAAACGGTCGCGGGCACGGCGGATTGCAGGCAACTGGTTAGCCTGAAAATCGCGGACATAAATGGTGATGCGGGCCAGATGGCCTGGCGTGGCGCCAGCCGCTTGCAGCGTCACATTCAGATTCTTGAAGACTTGATCCAGTTGGGCTTCAAGGCTTGCCCCAAGCACAACGCCGTTCTCATCTATCGGCACATGGCCGGACAGGAACATCAATCGGCCACTGTCAACCACCATGGCCGAAGAGATACCGGGTATGGCAGCGCCCGCAGGATTGATGGGCTCAAGCATGGAGTTTGCAGGGGGCATGGTGGACTCCTTCTGGGCAGAGGTTTGGGGATTGGCCAGCGCGCTTGCGCACAACGGCAGCGCTGCCAACAGCGTTAAAAAATGGCGACGGGAGTTCATGAAATACGGTGCTCCGACGGTTGAGGTACTGAAGGCCAACGCGACGACCAGCCATTGACCACTGCCGCCGCTGCCAGCAATGCAGCGATGGGTGCCCATAGCAGCGCACCCCAACCATGCGGTGCCAACGCCTGCGCAACGGGCGGCGCGATGCTGGCGCCAACAAACAAGAAAAAGGTGTAGAGCGACATGGCCCGCGCACGAAAGTCGGCCGTTGCTCTGCTTGCGACCGTGCCAATCAGCCCCGGCACAGCCAGCGCAATGCCGGCTGACAACAGCACGCTGGCCGCCGCCACCCACCAAAAGCCATCGCGTAACCCAACCATCAGTGCAATGGCCGAAAGCACCAGACCTGCGCGTGCGGTACGCACTGGCCCTATCCGGCTGACCAGTCGTGCCGCCACCAGGCAGATCAGCAATGGCGGCAAGCCAGCAAGGCGCAGGGTTTGCAGCTGGCTTTCTGAAAACCCTGTTATTTGAGCACCTGCGTGCAAGCTGACGAAGGCAAATAACACGGTACAAGCGGCCAGCCATGCCCCCATTAGTTGTGTTTGCCGCCACATCGGCACGGGGTTCGCTGCAATAGCACCCTCTTTTTCGCACGCCATGCCAGTTGGCAATAAACGGTACAAACCAATGGCCAGCAGGGCATACCCAGCTGCCAATGCCAGCATGATGACGTGCAGGCCCAGACCAGCAAACTGCGCTGCAAACAATTGCGCGGCTGGCGCTGCAGCCAGAAAGGCAAAGCTCATCAAGGAAATGCCCAGTGGGCGACGCGCCGGTGGCAACGTTTCTGCCACCAGTGCCAATGCAGCAGGCGGAAATCCTGCCGCCACCAAGCCCTGCAATGCCCGTGCGCCCAGCAGCATGTTGAAGTTGGGCGCAATCGCCACCACGACACTGGCGGCAGCCGTCGCAGCCAGACTTAACAGCAACACCCTTCGCCGGCCATGTAGATCTGACAGGCGGCCCAGCAGCAAAAATCCAGCTGCATAGGCAAAACCAAAGGCACTGCCCGCCCAGGCCGCTTGCCCGGTTGTGACCTGCCAATTCGAAGCCAATGCCGAAGTCAATGCCGAAGTCATCGGCAGCGTGACATAGAGCTGACCGACTATCAGCACGGCCCCAAGCATCAGGAGCATCAACAATCGGTAATCTTGGGTTTTCATCAAAATCAACCTTACGTTAAGTGTAGATTCAACTCAAAAAAAGGGGCGACGAAAAACCACCCCATCTCAACTAGGACTGTTTGCGTGCTACTTCAATCAGTGTTTTCATTCGCGCAATATTGGCTACAAGGTCACGTTCGAAGGCCTGCATTTCGCCCAGCTTGCTGCGTGTGGCCTGCAACTGGGTTTCCAAAATCTTCAGTACCTCCTGCTTGCCTTTGATACCGCTGGGGTCATCAAAATACAGGTCAATGACTTGGCTGATCTCCTCCAGGCTGAGGCCAAGACTCTTTAAAGCGGCAATCTTCTCTAGGCGCTGCACGGCCTGCTCGTCGTAGTAGCGATAACCTGCGCCTTCACGCTCTGCAGGACGCAGCAGACCCATCCGTTCGTAGTAGTGGATGGTGCGATGACTGACACCCGCCCGTTGAGCGAGTTCACCGATCTGCAAAAGAGCCTGAGATGACGACATGAAAAACACAACCTGACGTTAAGTAGAGATTTGATTCTAGAAGGCAAACTGAATGCAGTCAACCAACACAACGTCAATGGTGTGCAGGGGAGCTTGAAGATGCGCTTGTTCTCCGTCTTTGCCATGGCTGCACAACATGCCCATTTAGCTGGGCATCTGGCCGTGCCAAGTCTTTACAAAGCCCCGCGAAAACGATGTTGCAGTCGTGGCCAAATAAAAACCGAAGCCAGCACCGGCACCTTGCCGGGCTGGGCTTGGGAGTTGCGCTATAGGTGAAGCAAGTTCACGCACAGTGCAAATGCGTGGCGCAGTTAAAAGTCCATGCGCAGGCCTACAGTGATATTGCGCCCTTTCAGAGGAGCCGCGCGTTTGATGGCCGAGGTGTGGGCGTAGCCCAGTCGGTCCGTCAAATTCTCGGCCTTCACCGTCAGTTGCAGCGGGCTGTTGCTAAAGCGGTAGCTGGCAGCCAGATTGAGCATGCCGTAGCCACCTGTAGCCGTTTCGTATTCGGCCGTACGGTTTTGGCGCATCACTTGCGCCCATTCGGCCTGCCCTTCCCAGCCCTTCCAGCTGCCATCCACCCGCAGGCCCATGCGGGCAGCAGGAATACGCGGCAGGTGTTCACCACTGGTCAGCTTGGCGCGCACCAGATCACCAAACAGACTGATACCCACAAAGCGGTTGATGCGCTGGCGCACCTGGGCTTCTACACCCGTAAAGCGGGCATTGGCCTGCGTGTAGTGCTGCAGCTGAAAGCCATCGTGCGCATCTACTGTGCGACCGTAGATATAGCCTTGAATCTGGTGGTGGTAGGCATTGGCACTCCAGGTGGTGGCCCCTGCGGTTTTGCGCAAACCGATGTCCCAAGCATTGCTGGTTTCTTTGCTCAGGTTGTGGTCACCCACCTCCCAGCTGTTGGTGGCCATGTGCGGTCCATTGGCAAACAACTCCTCTGCCGAAGGCAGGCGCACTGCATGACTGAACGATGCGCTTGCCTGCCAGCCGGGTTGAAAATGCCAGACCGTGCCCAGCGACGCGGAATTGCCGCTGTGATTGCGCTCGACCTGGCTTTGCAGCGCCTTGACGCTTTGCTGGTCATGGCGCAACGCGGCCTGCCAGCGCCAGTCGCCAATTTTCATCTCCTCCAGCATGAACACACCCCACTTCTGGGTGCGAGTGGGCTCGACATAGGCCTCCTCACCATCGGCGCGAAAGTTGCGCTGCCCGGTGTGCAAGCCTAGCAAACCGCGCCAGCCGGCAATAGGGGCGTGCTGCAGCTCAAACCGCGCGTCGTGTGCGCGGTTGCGAAATTGCGTTGCCACCTCATCGCCTTCCAGCTCGTCGTGGGCGTAGCGTGTATGGCTGCCCTTAAAGCGCAGCGCTTCAATGCCCGCCACCGGCGCACGCCACTCACCGCGCACATCCCAGCGGTGGCTGGTCATATCAACAATTGGGGTGCCCTCGCCCTCTTCATGCACATGACCCCCGTGGGAGCCACAGTGCAGGTGATCGCCATGGGGATGGCAGTCACTGTGCTCATGACCGGGCAAGCCGTACTCAGCACGCTGGGTGGTATAGGCCGCGCCCAGATAGCCGTCACTCCCCACCCAAGACAGACCCATGCTGCCGGTGCTGCCCTGGCTGTAGCTGCCGGGCACTTTGCGCCCGCCCTCTTCGCGGCGCCAGCCACGGCCTGCGCGGTAGTCGCTGGCGTTGCGGCCTGCAGCTTCGACCCGCAGTACCAGCGGGCCTGCACCCGTCGTCAGGCCCATGGCCCCGCTCTTTTCGTTGGCTGCACTGCCCCAGCGCACTTCGGCAGCACCTTCCACAGCTTTTGAAGGGCGTTGTGTGGGCACTTTCTCATCGACCACATTGACAACCCCACCAACGGCACCGCCATGCACCAAGGCTGCTGGGCCGCGCAAAATTTCAACCTGCTTGATCAGCAAAGGCTCGGTGGCGACAGCGTGGTCGGGACTGATGGTGGAGGCATCGTGCAGCTCCATGCCATTGGCCAGCACGCCCACGCGCGGGCCGTCCATGCCGCGGATGATGGGGCGGCTGGCCCCTGCCCCAAAGTGGGTAGCGTGGATGCCGGGCTCACCCGTCAGACTGTCGCCCAACGTGGCACCACGGCGCAGTTGCCAGGCTTGCCCATCCAGCACGCTGACGGGTGCGGCCATGTCTTGCGCCGCCAGCCCCAGGCCAGTGGCCGTTACGGTCACACTGGGCAAGCGCGTGGTTTCTGGCGCAGTTGCGCTGTCTTGTGCCAGCGCAACATGTACATGCGCCACGTACAAGGTCGCAGCCAGGGCTACGGGGTGGAAAAAGTGCGGATTCCAAGTCTTTGTTTGCAAAGGCTTCATGGTGTCTATGTATCTCTGTACCGAAGACGCACGCAGGCGCTGCGGGCCCAGTCGTTCAAGACGCAGGCAGCAGACAGCGGCTGCAGCACGGGGTTAGCCGTGGTAGTGCATCAGAAAATTTGAATAAAAGAGGCTCTAGCGCTTATGCATCAAGCGTAGACCGCTCATTTTTTGAGAGAAATAACAAAGGCCTGTTCAGGCCATGAAGCCTTCTGGCGGAGCGCGGGCCAGAAAAATACGAATCGGTGACGGAAGCAAATGCGCTTCACTCATCCACTCTGGGGGCTGAGCAGGCTGCGGATGGATAACCGCAACAGCTGGTGGCGTAGCGCTGGCACCATGCCCCAATTGATCAATAACCAGACAAGCAAGGGCATCGTGCCCGGCAAACCATGCAGCTACGCCATGGACATGCTCGGCGGCAGCCTGGCTCTGCTGTGTCAGTTGTGGTGCATGTAGCACCTCGTGCATGCGTCCCAAGGCCGGTGCCAGCACCAAAGCCATGGCCAGCCACCACCCCAAAAAGGGCGTGCGCAGAGCGTGCATGCGGGAAAACAAGTTCATAGCTTGAAAGGGCTACACCTTAATGGCTGTGGCGCATGCCGCAGTTTTTACCCAGAGCCAGCCCCTTGCAGCTGGTTTGCAGCTGTTTGAGGCAATCGTCATACGATTTTCCCGATGCCAGGCATTGCGCTGCTTGCTCATGTGCGCGGGCCATGTTGCGGTGGCGCTCAATGTCTTCCAGGGTATGCGCATCCAATTGTTTGGCAGTTTGCTGGGCTAGTTGCGTCTGTGCCGAAGCCTTGTTCGCAGCATCGGGTGCATGACCGTGGTCGTGCGCCCATGCCGGCATCGCCAGCAGGCATGCCGCTGCGGCTGTGCAGATCAGTGATTTCATAGTTCCTCTTAAGGGTGGTTAAAAAAAGGGGGGGTTTGCGTCACCAGCGCACTGTGCGCATTCGCCTTGCACAGCGACATCGAGCATTGGCTTATGCACTCCGGTGCTTTGCACCAGGGCTTCGCGCAAGGCATGCAGCGCAGCCTGCACTGCGCCCGCACCGGGGTCCAGCGTGATGTGCTGGTGGCAAGCCGTGCATTCCAGGTGCGCAGAAGCGGTGGGGGCTGTGGCATCCACCACAAAATAATGGGTGATGCGCTGTGCGTTCACCGTACGTTGCAGCAAGCCCGCCTGGGTCAGTCTGTCCAGCGCGCGGTATACCGTCACACGGTTCACTGGTATGCCCTGATCGTGCAAAGCGACTTCAACCAGTGCCTCAGTCCAGCCAGCTGGTGGCTGCATGGGCAGCAAAGACAGCAAAGCCTGCACAGCACGCGTCGCACGCATGCCTGCAGGCAGTGTCAAAGTGGGTGTTGAGGGTTTGGTCATGGAGGTGCATTAACGCAATACAGTTGCATTATGCCCGCGCAAAACCGTGCGCCAACACTCGTTAAGCGCTGGTTTTAGTCTTTCTTGGCGTATTGCGAGAAAGTTTCCAAAAACTTGTGCACCTTGGGCCCCACGACATAGGCACAGTAAGCTTGGTGCGGATTGTTGGCAAAGTAATCTTGGTGGTAAGACTCAGCGGGCCAATAGCTTTGCAGTGGCTGCACCTCTGTGACGACGGGCACACCAAAGAGGTTCTGCTCGTTGAGTGCCTGCACAAAACGGGTCGCAGCATCGTTTTGCTGGCTGGACGTGGTGTAGATGGCGCTGCGGTATTGGGTACCCACATCGTTGCCCTGGCGGTTGAGCGTGGTGGGGTTGTGGGTGCCAAAAAATATTTCCAGCACGGCTTGCAAGTCGATCTGCTGGTGGTCAAACGTGAGCTTGATCACCTCTGCATGCCCCGTCGTTCCTTCGCAGATCTGCTCATAGCTGGGATTGGGCACTTGCCCGTTGGCATAACCACTTTCTACATCCAGCACGCCACGGACCCGATCAAACACCGCCTCTGTGCACCAAAAGCAGCCACCACCCAAATAAATAATTTCTTGCATGGGGCATTTTTACACTGTGTCAGCGATGCTGGCTGACAGGCGGTGAGCACTTAGCTGTAGGACATTAAGCTGGCTTGACGGCTGATCCGCAGTTTTTTATATTGCATTTACTGACCAGTTAGTCATTTCAACACCCCACTCTTCTTGGCATTTTGAGCACTGAACCTATTCCAGGCCCAGAACCATCGCGCCGCGCACGCCGCAAAGAGGCACGCCCGGCGGAGCTGCTGGAGGCTGCAACCCGCCTTTTCGTAGAGAAAGGCTATGCAGCAACACGGGTGGAGGAAGTGGCCGCACTGGCCAATGTTTCCAAAGGCACCTTGTTCCTTTACTACCCCAGCAAAGAGGCCTTGCTCAAAGCCGTGGTGCGTGAAAACATCGCTGGGCGTTTTGCTGAATGGCAGGCACAGCTGCAAGACTTTGAAGGCAGCACACCAGATTTGGTGCGGTATGCGTTTGCGGTGTGGCTGGAGTGCATTGCGCACTCGCCGGCTGGTGGTATCTGCAAGCTAATGAGCAGTGAATGCTGCAATTTCCCGGAACTGGCAACGTTTTACCTGGAAGAAGTCATCTACCCCGGCAACGCCCTGATCCGCTGCATTTTGGAGCGCGGTATCGCACGCGGCGAGTTTCGCCACGTGGATCTGGACGCCGGCATCCACTTGATCGTGACACCCATGTTCTCTTACATCCAGTGGCGTCATTCCATGGGCGTTTGCTACCCACAGTCCTTGGGAGTGAGTGCTGAAGTCTATTTTGCGGCCCATATTGACAATTTGTTGCGCGGCTTGGCCGCCAATCCGGCATGACACAGCCAGTTCAACCCGCAACTACGCGCCGCCTTCCCAAATGGATGTGGCTGCTGGCCGTCGTCAGCGTACTGGCCATTGTGTGGGGCATGTGGCGTGCGCTGGAAAGCCGGAGTGCCAAAAAAGAAGCACTGCAGACCAGCGTAACAAGCCCGCCCCCCAGCTTGCGTATTCCACCTGAAGAATGGCTGCTAGCGCGTCCCCGTGCCATGCCGCTGGGTATTCCCATTACGGGCAGCCTGTCTGCGGTGAACAGTGCGGTTGTGAAAGCCCGCGTCCCTGGGGAGCTGCGTGATTTACAGGTCCGCGAAGGTGATGCGGTGGCACAGGGCCAGGTGATTGCCCGGATCGACCCCACCGAGTCAGATGCCCGATTTCGCCAGGCCAAGCTGCAAGCCGATGCAGCACAGGCCCGGGTGGCAATTGAGCAGCGCCAATACGATAACAACCGCGCACTGGTTGAAAAAGGTTTTATTTCCAGCACAGCGCTGACCACCTCGTCTGCCAACTTACAAGCCGCGCAGGCCAATTACGCAGCCGCTCGCGCAGCGCAGGACGGTGCACAAAAGAGTCTGGATGACACCGTACTGCGCAGTCCCATTGCGGGCCAGGTGGCACGCCGGATGGTGCAAAACGGTGAACGGGTGAATGTAGAAGCCGCGATTGTGGAGGTGGTTGACCTGTCTGCTTTAGAGCTGCAGGTGCAACTGCCCGCCAATGACTCCGCCCCCGTGCACGTTGGGCAAACGGCCCAGCTACTGCTGCGTGCAAGCAACGGGCAGGCTGCACAAAGCCTGCAAGCCCGGGTGGTACGCATCAACCCCAGCGCGCTGGCAAGCAACCGTGCAGTGCCCGTGTATCTGCAGCTTGTCTCTCACACCACAGACCAGCTGCGCCCTGGCATGTATGTAGAAGGCTTTATCCAGACGGGCAGCACCGAGGCCTTGGCGGTACCGCTGCATGCTGTACGCACAGATCAGCCGCTGCCCTATGTGCAGACCGTGCAAAACGACGTGATCAGACACACCCCCGTCAAACTGGGCGTGCAAAGTGTGGGAGAGGCGCAAACATGGGTCGCCATAGATGCGGGCCTGCAAGCTGATCAGGTGGTGCTGGCTGGCCGCCTGGGCGGTATGCCATCTGGCACGCGTGTGCAACTGATGACGGCAGAGCCTGCCTCGCCCTCGCAGTAACTCACCAGAAAGCACAGCGGCATGTGGTTTACCAAGGTCAGTTTGCACAACCCCGTCATGGCTACCATGGTGATGCTGGCCTTTGTGGTGCTGGGTTTGTTTTCTTACCAGCGGCTGTCCATTGAGCAGTTCCCCAACGTAGATTTTCCCGTCGTCGTCGTGTCTGTGGATTACCCGGGCGCTTCGCCGGAAGTGGTGGAAAGCGAAGTCACCAAGCGGCTGGAAGAGGCCATCAACTCGATTGCCGGTATCAACGCCCTCACCTCGCGCAGCTACGAAGGCAGAGCGCTGATCATCATTGAATTTCAGCTGCAAATTGATGGACGCAAAGCGGCTGATGACGTGCGCGAAAAAGTAGCCACCGTGCGCCCTCTGCTGCGCGATGAGGTGAAAGAGCCGTGGGTGCTGCGCTTTGACCCAGCCAGCGCACCGGTGTGGTCAGTAGCCGTTTTGCCGGACAGCCATACGCAAATTGAAGGCACACAGCCACTAACGCCCGTGCAGCTCACCACGTGGGCTGACCAGGTTCTGAAAAAACGGCTGGAAAACGTACGCGGCGTTGGTGCCGTGAATCTGGTTGGCGATACGCCACGTGAAATCAACGTCTATCTGGACCCTGCCGCATTGCAAGCCTATGGAATCACTGCGGCGCAGGTAGTTAACGCCGTACGCAGTGAAAACCAAGATTTACCTGTCGGCAGCATTCGCTCGCTCCAGCAAGAACGTGTGGTGCAGATCAACGCCCGCATTCAGCGGCCAGAGCAATTTGCCGACATCATCGTGGCCCAGCGCAATGGCGCTGCCGTGCGGCTGGGCCAACTGGCGCGCATCCAAGATGGCGCACAGGAAGTTGAAAGCCTGGCGCTGTACAACGGCCATCGCACGCTGCTGCTGTCGGTGCAAAAAGCACAGGATGAAAACACCATTGAAGTGGTCAAGGGGCTGAATCAGGCCATCCATGATCTGGGTGGCGAGTTGCCTGCAGGCATCAAGCTGGAGACCATTGCCGACTCTGCTCGCCCGATTCAAGTGGCCGTCGACAACGTACGGCAAACCTTGGTTGAAGGTGCGGTGCTGACCGTTGTGATTGTGTTTTTGTTCCTCAACTCCTGGCGCTCCACCATCATCACAGGCTTGACCCTGCCGATTGCGTTGATCGGCACCTTCTGGTTCATGTACATGTTTGGCTTTTCCATCAACATGGTCACGTTGATGGCGCTATCGCTGTGCGTGGGCCTGCTGATCGACGACGCCATCGTCGTGCGCGAGAACATCGTGCGCCATGTGCAAATGGGTAAATCGCCCTACAACGCAGCCATGGACGGCACACAGGAAATTGGCCTGGCCGTGCTGGCCACCACCTTGTCCATCGTCGCGGTGTTTTTACCTATTGGTTTCATGGGCGGCATCATTGGCAAGTTCTTCCATGAGTTCGGCATCACCATCGTGGCAGCTGTGCTGATTTCAATGTTTGTCAGCTTTACGCTGGACCCCATGCTCTCCAGTGTGTGGCACGACCCAAGCATTCACGCGCGGGGCTCAAAAGCACAGCCACAGCCCCATGGCAAACCAACGCTGTATGACCGCACGCTGGGCCGCATCACTGCGTGGTTTGACCGTGCGACAGAAGATTTGTCAGATCTGTACCAGCGTTTGCTTCGGTGGGCTCTGCTGCACAAATTGGCGACCGTGCTGATTGCCGTGGCAATTTTCATTGGCAGCGTATTCATGCTGCCCCTGCTGGGCTCTGAATTTGTGCCCAGTGCCGATTTTTCTGAAACGCAGGTCAAATTCGAAACCCCGCAAGGCTCCTCGATTGAGGCCACAGAAGCCAAAGCCCTGCAGGTAGAGGCGATCATTCGAGCCATGCCCGAGGTGAAATACACCCTCACCAGCATCAATACCGGGGGCGCTGAAGGAAAGCACTCAGCCAGCATCTTCATCCGGCTAGTAGACCGCCACCAACGCCAGCGCAGCCTGCAAGACATGTCGCTGGTGTTGCGCCAGGCGTTGCGCACAGTTGCGGGCATCATCGTCACCCATGTGGGTTTGCTGGAAGCTGTGGCTGGGCAAAAACAAATTGAGTTTTCACTCATGGGGCCTGATCTGGGTGAGCTGGACCGGTTAAACCAGCAACTACAGGCACAACTGCAGCGCATTCCTGGCCTGGTGGATTTAGATACCAGCTTGCAGCCGCCCAAACCCATTGTGAACGTTGAAGTACGCCGCGATGCTGCTGCTGACCTTGGGCTGTCCGTTGCAAGCATTGCCAGCAACTTGCGCACCTTGGTAGCGGGCGAGACGATTGGCAACTGGCGCGCCAGCGACGACCAGACCTATGACGTCAACGTCCGCCTGGCGCCTGAGGCACGCACCCAACCTGCCGATTTGCAGCATCTGCCTTTTGCGCTGACGGGTACCGATGGCAGTACGCGCATCGTTCAGCTCAGTCAGGTGGCTGACGTGGTGCAAGCGAGCAGCCCCAGCCAGATCAATCGCCGCGCCATGACCCGTGAAGTGCAATTTACGGCCAATGTGTCGCTGCGCTCGGTGGGTGAAGTTTCTGCCGACATCACCAAGACGCTGAACAACCTGCAAATGCCGCCCGGCTACCGCTGGGAGTTTGGTGGCTCTACCAAGAACATGAACGAGTCGTTTGCATACGCCCTGTCCGCCTTGGCTCTGGCGATTATTTTTATTTACATGATTTTGGCCAGCCAGTTCAAAAGCTTTATTCAACCGCTGGCACTGATGACCTCATTGCCCTTGACGTTGATTGGTGTGGTGCTCGCGTTGATGATGTTTAACTCCGCCATCAGCATGTTTTCCATCATTGGCATTGTCATGCTCATGGGTTTGGTCACCAAAAACGCTATTTTGCTGGTGGACTTTGCCATTCGTGCGCGTGGCGAGCACACCAACGAACACGGCGAGATTGAGCAGGGCCTGCCCCGCGAGCAAGCACTTTTACTGGCCGCCAGAGTGCGGCTGCGCCCTATCTTGATGACCACACTGGCCATGGTCTTTGGCATGGTACCTCTGGCTTTTGCCGTGACTGAAGGCTCAGAACAGCGTGCCCCGATGGGCCAGGCCGTGATTGGCGGAGTCATCACCTCCTCGCTGCTCACCTTGGTGGTTGTGCCGGTGGTGTATTGCTATTTGGATGATTTGACGCAATGGGTCAAAAAGCTTTGGAAGGGTCGTGTGGCCCACAACGCCGCAAACCTGCCCCCAGACTCGTAGAATCGTGAGTTTGTTCCAGACAAGCCATCCCACAGCGGAGGAGACCACAATGAATTTGCCCCTGAACAGCCTGCTTGATCGCAACGACACCACTGAAAACGCCCGCTACAACATGGTGCAGCAGCAAGTGCGCCCATGGAACGTGGATGACAACGGTGTGCTGGACGCGCTCTACACAGTGCGCCGTGAAGATTTCACGCCCCCCGCACACTACAGTCTGGCGTTCATGGACGTGGAAGTGCCACTGAGCGACGATGCCTTGGCCATCGAGCAGGGTCTGTGCATGTTTCAGCCCCGCGTAGAAGCACGCATGATCAACGATCTGGAAGTACAGCCCCACGAGCGCGTGCTGGAAATTGGTACAGGCTCTGGCTACAGCGCGGCCCTGCTGTCCCGGCTGGCTAAAGAGGTTGTGACGCTGGAAATCAATGCCGATCTGGCAGAGATGGCCCGTGAAAATCTGACCGATGCAGGCTGTACCAATGTCACCGTGCGTGTGGCAGATGGCTCTAAAGACACCCTGCCTGAAGGCCCGTTTGATGTCATTTTGCTCAGCGGTTCGGTCGAAGTGCTGCCCAAAGAACTGCTCTCGCACCTCAAGGACGGCGGGCGTCTGGCTGCCATCGTGGGCCAAAAACCCATCATGCGTTACACCGTGGTGAGCAAGCAAAACGGCGACATCACCATCACCGAGCCATGGGACATCGTCGTGCCTCGCCTGCAAGGTTTTGCTACCGCTCCACGCTTTGCGTTTTAAGTTTCAAGCCTGTTGACATCGCCGGAGAGATTTTTATGTTTTACCAAGTTCGCCCTTCCCTGCTGGATGAATGGTTGGGCCAATTTGACGGTGGTGTCAGCAAACCGTTGGTGCTGGATGTCCGTGAGAAATGGGAGTGTCAGGTGGCCAGCGTTGCTCCCAGCGACAAGTTTGAGTTGCTGTGCATCCCCATGGGAGAGATCACCTCGCGCCTCAATGAGCTCGATCCTGATCGCCCTGTTGCCTGCCTGTGCCACCACGGTGCCCGCAGCATGAGCGTGGCGGCGTATCTGGCGCGCGCAGGCTTTGATGCGGTGGCCAACATCACAGGCGGCATTGCCGCCTGGTCAGATGAACGCGACCCGACCGTGCCGCAGTATTGAGGTTCGATTTCTAAAAAATGGCAGTCCAATGCTGCCGATGAGATTCTTGGAGAAGGTTTCCATGGTGTTTTCATTCGGGCAGCAACTCTCGTTTTCTGCGCACTCTGCGCTGCGTCAAGTGACTCTGGCTGCTATCGCCGCCTGTGCATGTACCGCTGCACCCGCTCAAAGCCTAGTGCAATTGACAGAGCAGGCGCAAACCCATGACGCGGCGTGGCAGAGTGCGCGGGCGCAGCTGGACGCCACCATCAGCAAAGGCGCGCAGGCCAAAGCTGGTTTGTTGCCGCAAATAGGCATTCAAGCAGGCAGCCAGTACAGCGAAACCCGCGTACGCGGCAACTTTCCTACTGTGCCGCTCGATGGGCGGCAAGACTCGGCCAGTCTGCAAGCCCAGCAGCCTTTGTATAACCCCGCCAATGTGGCCACCTACCGCCAAGGGCAGCGCAACGTAGATCTGGCCTACGCCCAAGTCGATGCCTCTGGCCAGGACTTGCTGGTGCGCTCTGCCAAAGCCTATTTTCAAGTGCTCTCCGCAATGGATACCTTGAGCCTGGTGCAGGCCCAAAAACGTGCGGTGGCCGAGCAACTTGAATACGCCAAGCGCAACTTTGAAATTGGCACGGCAACAGTCACTGACTCACGCGAAGCACAGGCCCGCTTTGACTTGGTCCGCGCTCAAGAAATTGCCTCAGAAAATGATGTCCGCGTCGCACAAGCGGCGCTGGAGCAACTGGTTGGTGTGACCGGAGCCTCGCCCTGGCCGCTCGCACAGCCTGTGCGTTTGCCACAGTTAGCCCCCAACGATTTACAAAGCTGGCTAGACACGTCTGACGCGCAAAACCCCATGGTGCGCCAAGCACAAATAGCGGTAGACATGGCTAAGCTGGAAACAGACAAAGCCTATGCGGGCCACAAGCCCACAGTAGATTTGCAGGCCAGCTACGGCACCCAGCGCAACCCTGATGGATCCATGACGCTGCCGCAGCGCAATAACTCCACGGTAGGCACCGTCGGCGTTGTCATGACCATTCCGCTGTTTGCCGGCTTTGCCGTACAGAACCGGGTCAAGGAAACTCTGTCGCTGGAAGAGAAGTCTCGTGCAGACTTGGAAGACGCCAAGCGCCAGGTGGCTCAAACCGTGCGTACCGCCTTCTTCGGCGTGCAGTCCACCTACGGGCAAGTTCATGCACTGGAAGCCGCCGTGGCTTCAAGCCAGAGTGCGTTAGAAGCCAATGTGCTCGGCTATGAAGTCGGAGTTCGCATCAACATTGATGTACTCAATGCCCAAAGCCAGCTTTATCAGTCACAAAAAGACTTGGCGCAAGCTCGCTACAACCTGCTTGTGGGCCACCTGCAGCTGCGCCAAGCAGCAGGCAATTTGCAGATGCAGGATGTGCACACCATCAATGAATTGCTCAGCCCGGCACACATAGCGGCAGCGCCCTCCACCAGCAACTCTATTAAAAAATGAGCTGCTGGCGCCTGTATTTAAAGGACTTCAGATAGATATCACCCTGAAGTCCTTATAGATAATGTGGATACAGCTCATTTTTTGAATACGACTGCTTACCTCTCTAAAGCCGCGTTTTAGATATTAGAAATGAATTTAAATTTCATGTAAGCTGTATTCAATACTCTATTTGAAAGCCCCTTGTCTGGAGCTTTCAAACGCACAACGGGCTTACTTAATCAGTTCAAGCATCTGCTTGAAGGCTGGGTGCTCACAGCTGCGCAGCCATTCAAAGGCAACCATCTCGGTGGTCACCAGTTCCGCGCCTGCGCCAGCCAGGCGGTCAAAAGCAGCATCGCGGTTACGTTCACTGCGTGAGCTGCAAGCGTCGGTGACCACCCACACTTCCATCTCCTCTTCCAGCAACTGCAGCGCCGTTTGCATCAGGCAAACGTGGGCTTCGCATCCAGCGATGATGATGGACGGACGCTCAGGCTCTTGTGCTTCCTGTGGCTTTTGCAAATGCTTGGGCATGCTGCGCGCGTTGCCGCCCTGCTGCTTGCGCACTGGTGGGCGCAGCACATCAATCAAGCCCTCTTCGGCCGCGCTGAAGCTCATCTTGGCAAAGGTTCTATCGCACAAGGCGCGCAGATCAGGCGCGTTTGGCCCCAGCCGTGAGGGGTTTTGCTCTGTCGCCCAGACAGGCACTTGCATCATGTTGGCAATTTTGGCCAGCTTCACAGCATTGGCCAGCACCTGCTGCCCCTCAAAAATGGCAGGCATCAGCTTTTCTTGGTAGTCGATCAGCACCAATTGCGAATCATCGGCATCCAGCAGCATGTAGTTTTCCTAGAGTTTTCTCAAAGTAGGCATTGTCGCAGCGATCTGTACAGCACGCCTTACAGCGCACTTGACCTCAACTTGCCTGAGACAGATCAAAGCGAGGTAATCAAATAGTAAAAGACCGCAACTAGATCTCTTTTGTAGGGCAATTTCAGTGCACAACGTCAGGCACTCGTGATAACCTCCGTGCCCATGACTTGCAAATGGCTACTCGTTCTTGCCCTCGCCTGTGGAAGCGTGCAAGCAGCGCCCACTTCCAGCGAACCTCTGTCTCAGAATCGGTTAACCGAAATTCTGAAGGAGCGCGGTCTCGGCTCCAATCTGCAGTCCATGGGGCAATCGGTTGCAACGAACACCTCCACCGTAATCAATACCGCCATGGGCATGATCGGTATTCCTTACCGATTTGGTGGCACCAGCGCTGAGACAGGTTTTGATTGCAGCGGCTTTGTTCGCGCGATCTACCAAGACACCATGGGCCATCTTTTGCCTCGCAAGGCCGATGATCAGGCCAAGGCCACCCAGAAAATCGACAAGAAAGAACTCAAGCCAGGCGATCTGGTGTTCTTCAACACCATGCGCCGCACATTCAGTCATGTCGGTATTTATGTGGGTGACGGCCAATTCATTCACTCCCCCAGCAAAGGTAAATCTGTGCGGGTAGAAAACATGAATACAAGCTATTGGGCCAAGCGCTTCAATGGTGCCCGCCGCGTTGATGTGGCAACAGCTGATGCAGCTGCACTGACAGGCAACGATATTTCGGTGCCCTGACACCCAAAATATTCCGTCCAAGGCCTGCTCCATGCAGGCCTTTATTTTTATTGATTCTTTTTTGCTCCTATGACCGACAAAGCTACACCCAAACCCAAACTTGTTCGCTGGATCATTGGCGTGCCCGTGGCTCTTTTTGCTGTGCTGATGCTGGTCAGCCAGATCTTCTTCACCGCATCTCCAGACAAAGAAGCTCAGTGGATTGAGCGTGAAACCATTCGCTTGTGCTGGAAAGAGCGAGAAAAAGGCCCCAAGGAAAATACACCTGCACAGTTCACTGAAGGTCAGTGTGAACAGCTGGAATTTGCCTTCAAAAACAAATGGGGCGTGAACCCCTAACTGCTTCTTGCAGCCGTGAACCCGCAAGAAGCAATACGGGGCTGATCGCTCTACTAAGGCCCATCCGCTGGCAGACATCGTTCAGTCTTCGTACAAAAAAGTCAGCCTGATGGACGCACCATTCAACGCTGAGCGATTTTCGGAGCTTTAGATCTTGCTCTAAACTGCCTACATGCTTGCTACCCCATTGCTTTGTCTGATTGTGGGTGTTTTTAACGGAGACACTCTGAGCGCACGTTGTCCCTCGCAAGAGGCTGCCACACCCGATCAGCAGGTACAGGTGCACCTTCAAGGCATCGATGCCCCACAAGTACAGCAGCCTTATGGTCATCAGGCGCTTGAGGCTTTACGTGAGATGGCCTTGGGCAAAACTGCCGAGTTGCGGTGCAGCAAAGTTGACCACCAGCAGCACCGCGTGTGCTCTGTCTGGGTAGCTCCAGCGTCCGCCCCTGATGGGCCGCGTACGCTGGATGCAGGGCTGGCCATGCTGACCATGGGGCTGGGCCCGGTGGTCTAGCGCCGATGCCGCACAACAGTCACCCCAAGAACGCGGCCAGTATGCGTTTGCCGAGCAAGAAGCGAAGGTCCGCAAAGCGGGCCTGTGGCACACCATTGCCACGACTGCCCCACTGGACTGGTGAATTGTGCAGCGCTACTCCAGCACAACGCAATTGCGCCCTGCAACCTTGCCGCGGTACATGGCAGCATCTGCACGGGCAATCACTGTTTCCACAGCTTCTCCTGGCCGATAAAGGGTGGCCCCCAGCGTGCATGTCACCTGAAGATCTTTATGGATCATTTGTGACCATGGCAGAGACTCTGTGTACTTGCGAATTCGCTCCAGCAGCACGCCCGCCTCAACCAACGACGTGCCGGGCAGCACCAGCAAAAATTCTTCTCCCCC
Source organism: uncultured Comamonas sp. (assembly GCA_963520865.1). Taxonomy (GTDB): domain Bacteria; phylum Pseudomonadota; class Gammaproteobacteria; order Burkholderiales; family Burkholderiaceae_C; genus Comamonas. The sequence goes on along the minus strand of CAUQST010000012.1, from coordinate 83,454 downwards.
GTAGCGGCCACCGCAGTCCACAGCCCGCAGCTGTGAAGACAGAAGCTGACCAAAAGCCCGCAGCACCTGGTCTCCGCCCTCATGTCCATAGCGATCATTGACTTGCTTGAAATAGTCAATATCAAGCAATGCAACGCACAAGGCAGAGCCGTCTCGCTGAGCGGTCTCAATACACTGCTGCAGCCGCTCCATCACGCCACGCCTGTTCGCTACCCCGGTTAATTCGTCATTGCGCATCAATTCTTCAATCTGCATGAGCGCAAGCGCCAATTTTTCATTGCTCGCGCTGAGACGAAATTGCATGCTGCGAAAGTACGTCACAAGAATGCTGCAACGCACGACAGCCCCAAACACCACGCCAATCGCCAGCAACTGCCCAGCCAGCGTATCGGTGGTCATGCGCATCTGCGGCCCTAACCAGCAAATGACAAGCGCTACAGCTATGAGCGTGCAGCCCCACGTCATCCAAAAACTGGTACGACGGCGTGCAAGAAAGCCATCGGCACTGAAAACAAGCAGCATCACCAGCGCTTGAAACGCAACCTGTGGAGCCGCTATTAGCAGACCCAGCGTTCCAATGATTGCGACCAGCTGGTGCACAAGAAATAAGCCAGGATCTCGCCTTGTCTGGCTCCAGCCACTGGCATACGCCCAGGTGATAAAGGCCATGCCAATACCTACCCACAGCCCATACAGCAGCACAACGTTCAATGGTGCATAGCCTGCCAAGCTGTGCCCAAGGAAAAGTCCAAAGGCATACAGATGGCTTAGCAGCACCGAAGCATGCAATTGCCATGTACGACGACGCCAGCGCTCTAAGTACAGTGTTTCATCCCTCAGTGGAGAAGAAGATTCAGGCCCCCACAGCAAACGGTTGTGCTTTTTCTCGGAGGAAGTCACGATCACAGGCATCAAAGAGCCCTATTTCTTATGTATTACGGGAAATCGCTGCCATCAGCTTCTCGGTTGTGCCTAGACCCTTCTGTGGCCCAAACATCCAACGCGAGATCGTAGCTTGCCTCTGTGTCACGCTGCTGGCGCTTTCTGCATGCTCTGTAGAGTTATATCTGCGCTTACCGCTGGTCACACCAGAAATTTTGTCTTGCACAGAGAATGGATGATGGCGGCAGCGATCAAAAGAAGCAAAATTTTCAGTGAATAAAGAGAGCTGCCAGCGCTTGTGTAATAAGCTCTACCCCCTGATTTACCTAAAAGAAAGCACCTGTGAACAAATCTGAACTGATTGCCTACATTGCAAACAACGCCGACATGTCCAAAGCATCTGCTGCACGCGCACTGGATGCGACCTTGGAGGTGGTCAAGGCCTCCCTGCAAAAGGGCGACACTGTGTCGCTCGTGGGATTTGGCAGCTTTGGCGTAACGACACGTGCAGCGCGCAATGGCCGCAACCCACGCACCGGCGAGGCACTGAAGATCAAAGCTGCCAAGGTGCCTAAGTTCAGCCCAGGCAAAGCATTGAAAGATGCCGTCAACTAAGAAAAACTAGCTGCTAAAGCAAGCCTGCTCTGACCGAGCAGGCTTTTTTTTTCAATAAATCATGAGGCATCGGTTTTGGCAGTCCAACGGCTGCACCGGCAGCTTCATTTTTCTTGCCTCATATGCGGCCAACACAATGCCAAGCTTCACAAGCTTGGCCGTTGTCTCGCAGACCGACTTGAGGTCGCCTGCGCCATCAGAGCAAGCAATCAGCACTTTTTGCTGCTTTCACCAAAATATTAAGCACCGGGTAATTTAAAAATATCTGGAAAATAAATAATTGATATCATTTTTTAGTAGATTTCTAATAAAACAATATAAACATTAAAACGAGCATCTACACGACACAAATAATTATTTCTACTTCAAATAGAACATTAAAAAATATTTACTCGATTTTATTAAAATAGTGCCCCTACTTATATGCAGAGTCTTTAGGTTGACGCGCCAGTGTCAGTACATCCACCTAACGCAACGCGCCTAACCATAGTGCTAGAAATTTACAAGTTTCACTACCGCTGCGGTAAAGAACAGAACCAAAACTTCAGGTACCGCCTTGAGAACCCACGCCCCGCGAAGCACAGATAATTATTAAGAAAATATTAAACAAATCCCATCAAACACAAACTTCTCAAGAAATATCAACCACCATGTCTGACATCAACCCTTGCGTGTAATTATTCAGATTACAAGAAAAGTGAGCGCATTATTTTCATACCTTGCATCTTGCTCACGAGGGAAATCAATGAAGTCAAAAATCAAATATAGCCTGTTGCCTGTTGCAGCGGTGTTAGCAATGTCCTGGCACCTAGCATCTGCCACCTTGCCTGCACCACAAGACACTTCCGCACCCCAGATCATCGATGACCTGCCCGCTAACTACGCTGCAGACCTGACAACTGAACAGCGCACGTTTGTAGAACGCGGGCGCTACATTGCTCGCTTGGGCGATTGCGTTGCCTGTCACACCGGCAATAAAGCCCAGCCCATGGCGGGTGGATTGGCGCTGGAAACACCTTTCGGCAAACTCTACTCAACGAACATCACCCCCGATACCGCCTCTGGCATTGGTGGCTACAGCTTCGAGCAGTTTGATAAAGCCATGCGCAAAGGCGTAGCCGCTGATGGGCGCAACCTCTACCCCGCGATGCCTTACCCCTCGTACGCCAAGATGACAGCGGACGACATGCAAGCGCTCTATGCCTATTTGATGGAAGGCGTCGCGCCCATTGCTGCAACCAACAAAGCATCAGAGATGGGTTTTCCGTTCAACCAGCGCTGGGGGCTGTCGCTGTGGAACTGGATGTTTCTAGAGTCAGAGACATTTACGCCGCAAGTAGAGCAAACGGCGGAGTGGAACCGCGGCGCTTATCTGGTGCAGGGCCTTGGCCACTGCGGCGCATGCCACACCCCGCGTGGCGTGGCATTCCAGGAAAAGACCATGATGGGTGAAGGCAAGAATGGCCAGCACTTCTTGGCGGGCGAGACCGTAGAAGGCTGGCGCGCGCTCAGTCTGCGTGATCTGTGGACCCCAGAAGAAACCGCAGAGCTGCTCAAAACAGGGCGCAACAGCCACGGCACGGTTTCGGGCAATATGGTTGATGTCGTACAGCACAGCACGCAGTACATGACAGATGGTGACCTGCTGGCGATTGGCACTTACCTGAAGTCGCTGCCAGCAGGCAAGAATGATTTGCCCATGCAAGTCAGCCAAGGCCCGGCACCCAAGATTGCAATTCCGGCGCGGGCCACTGGCAGTACCGAAGCCCTGACCGCAGAGAACGCCGCGCACTACGATGTGCCTGCTGATCTTTACAGCACCCGGGGTGGCCTGGGCTATCTGCAGTTTTGCGCAGACTGCCACCGCTCAGATGGTGGAGGCGTCAAAGATGTTTTCCCTTCGCTGCAAGGCAACCGCTCCTTGCTGGCAGACAACCCCAGCACGCTGGTGCACATCATGCTGACGGGTTGGACCACGCCAGTCACCCAAAGCCACAGCCGGGCGCTGACGATGCCGGCATTTGCGCAATTAAGTGATCAAGAAATTGCCGACATTCTCAATTTTGCACGCCGCAACTGGGGCAGCAAAACGGCCACCGAGATCAAAGCCAAAGACATTGCCAGCCAGCGCAAGCCACTGAACGCACAGCCTGATCACTCGCGCCCGTTTGAGACACCGCGCCTTGCCAATATGCTCAATGAAAAGAACGCCGAGCAACTGATTTATGGTGCCCGTCTGAATATTGAAACGCGTGACCTGCTGCCTAAAAACGTAGGCAATGCGCTCAATTGCGCCAGCTGCCACTTGAACGCAGGCACGGTGGCCGATGGTTCGCCGTACATTGGTATTTCTGCCTTCTTCCCGGGCTACGCACCACGAGCCGGCCGCACCATCACGTTGCAGGACCGTATCAATGGCTGTTTCCTGCGTTCAATGAACGGCAAACCCTTGCCACTTGATTCCGATGAACTCAAGGCCATGGTGGCTTTGTTCGACTGGATGCGCAACGAAACCAAGCCTGAAGACAAGGTAGAAGGCCGAGGTGTGGGCAAGGTCAGCACAGACATCATCCCCAACGCAGAAAACGGCAAGAAAATCTATTCCGCCCAATGCGCCCTGTGCCACGGCAGCGATGGTGAAGGTATCAAGAACGCCAAGGGCCAGTGGGTCTACCCGCCGCTGTGGGGTGATGAGTCCTTCAACATTGGCGCGGGCATGGCGCGCACCTACACTGCGGCAGCCTTTGTCAAACGCAATATGCCCATCGCCATGCACAACAAGTTTCCCTTGGGGCAAGGGGGCATGACTGATCAGGAAGCAGTGGACGTGGCCGAATACTTCAGCCACCAGCCTCGGCCCGACTTTGCCGGAAAGGTCAAGGACTGGCCCAATGGCAAAAAACCAGCAGATGCACGCTACTAAGCACTTAACAGCAAATTACTAAGCAAAGTACTCAACCGCCTACATAGCTGCCGAACAACCACTTCGGCGCATCAAAGGGGCCCTGCTCTGGGTATCTGCAACGCTTGACTGTCATGGCAAGCGACTGCATATACGCAAAGCATGGGCCCCTGCTTTTTTCATCTATTACCTGCTGCGTATCTGGGCCGTGTTTGCGGCAGAGCCATCCGCACGCGTCCTAGTTGATAGGGCTCTATGCAGCGGACTGTGCATCAAGCCCTACTCTGGATTATTGATGACACGCCATAGCCCCTGGGGCTTGGGCAAAGCTGCTGTGTATCCGGTTACGACCGTTTGATTTGGCCTGGTACATGGCCGCGTCGGCCTGGGCCAGCAAAGTGGCAGTATCGGTGCAGGCCAAGTCCGCTTCGGCCACCCCAACGCTGATGGTGACATGCAGCGTGGTGTCATTGACGGGCACCTCGATGGCTTGTACGGCAAGCCTGAGCTTTTCTGCGATCTGCACAGCCTCGTGCATGTCCGTACCAGCGAGCAGTACCCCGAATTCCTCGCCCCCGAGTCGACCGCACAGGTCCGCTTCACGTAGCGTCGTCTTGAGCCGTTGCACCACGGCTTGCAGCACCTTATCGCCCGCGGCATGGCCGTGGGTATCGTTGATCTGTTTGAAGTGGTCAATGTCCAATAACAGTGCGCACAGCGGTACGCCGTAGCGCCGGGTGTAAGCAAACATTGTGTCAGCCTGCTCCTTGAAGGCGCGCAGGTTGTTCAGTCCGGTCAACTCGTCGGTGCGGGCTGCATTGCTGGCAATGCGGTGTTCAATCTCCAGCTCACGTCGCAACCGCAGGAGTGACTGCAATGCGCCCGACAGCTCCCGGGTTGCACGCACAACGAAGGCGGAAAACGCCAGAGTGGTAAAGGCCAGCAGGCGCTGTTCGGTGCCAGGTTGGGCGAGCAGCCACAGCGTTGTGGGCAGCAGCACCAGACCAACGGCGATCAGCGGCATGTAACGGTAGGCCGAGTAGGCAGAAATTGCGCTGCCTGCCATGCCGACTGCAAAAAACAGAGTGATGACCTGAGACAGCAGGTTGCTGCTGGACATGAGCAAAAAAGCACCAATGCCCCAGGTTCCGGCTATAAAAACCAGAGTTACCCAATACACACCTTCCCAGCGGGCTGGCGTGCGCTGCTCAAGGGCACTTCGGCTGTACGCCCAGAACAAAGCCAAGCGAATCGTGCCAGCCAGACACAGCATGATGAGCCACGGTGCAATAACGCTGTGGTTGCCTAAGTCTCGCTGCAACCAAGACAGCGCCAGAGCCCCGCCGACGCTACCGAAAGTGGCAAGGAAGGACTGGCGAAACAGGAGTTGCAACTGATCGGTGCGCACCTGCATGGCAACTGCCTCACTTGCGGGGCGCTCTGACGTGGCGGGCGAGCGTGACATGCTGGGTGCTGTCGGCTGTGTGGAGGACGACACTGGGAGGATCTTTCAACAGAATGCGCGCTTAGAAAGCCCAGCGCACCTTCACGCTGGCATACTGGTCACGGCTGCCGCTACCGTATTCACCGTTGTTGCCCAGCACCAAGGCCGAGTAACGGCTCAGCGCCATCTCAGCCTGCAGGCCCACCAGCGCCGTGTTGTGCGCCAGCCGCGCAAAAGGAATAAACAGTAACACCCACCCGCCCAGCAGGCTATACCTGAAACTAGGTATTTTTAGCCCCATTGCGTATGGCGCATACGGTTATCGCTATAAGGTTTATATTAAAAACAGAATAATCGGTGCCAAAGTGGTGCACACCGCTGCGCCGTTGCACCGACAACAGGCGACATGCCGGCAAGCAAGGGCTACGCTGCACTAGGACCCTTTGATCTGCCCCACTTCGTGATGCCCTTGGGCTGCTTCACATTGGCATCCAGCAAATCACCAACTCTGATCTTGTCCTGATTGAGTGAGCGCTGAAGCGCGTGGCTTGTGCAGTACCGCCTCTGGGCGCTACATCTACGCTTGCGGCAAAGCCTTTTTTGTGAAAGTCTGGGCTTCTGTGTGCACAATAACGCCTTGATCTTTCAGGCGAATCTGTGCCGTGTATGCGGTAGAGCCATCCGCACGCTTCCTTGCTGATATTGTTTCCATGCCGGTCAGTGCTACAAGCCTTGTTCGTAGCACGCGCTGTAGCACCGACAGAGTGAAATCAGGGTTTTTCGGCGTTTTTCGGGGTGCTACAGGCAGTGCTACAGACCGCATAAAACCTCAATGAATACGCAAGAAACAAAACAAAATCATCAGATTAGCAAATACCCACGCATGTCGGTTGCGCCCATGCTGGACTGGACCGATAGGCATTGCCGCTACCTGCACCGCCTGCTAAGCCAGCACACCCTGCTGTACACCGAGATGATCACCACCGGCGCCCTGCTGCACGGTGATGTACCGCGCCACCTGCGCTTTAACCAAGAAGAGCACCCGCTGGCGCTGCAACTGGGGGGCAGCGAGCCCGCCGATTTGGCCAAGGCAGCCAAAATGGGCCAGGACTGGGGCTACGACGAAATCAACCTCAACTGCGGCTGCCCCAGCGAGCGGGTACAGCGCGGTGCATTCGGTGCCTGCCTGATGCGAGAGGCTGATTTGGTGGCTGATGGCGTCAAGGCGATGCGCGATGTGGTGGACATTGCTGTCACCGTCAAACACCGCATTGGTATCGACAAAATTGAGACCTATGACTTTGTGCGCGATTTTGTCGGCACCGTGGCAGATGCAGGCTGCAACGTCTTCATCGTGCATGCCCGCAATGCGTGGCTGCAAGGGTTGAGCCCCAAAGAAAACCGCGACATTCCTCCACTGCGCTATGACGTGGTGGCCCAGCTCAAACGAGATTTCCCGCACCTGACGATTGCCATCAATGGCGGCATCAAAACCGATGACGTTGTGCAAGAGCAGCTTGAGCAGGTGGATGGCGTGATGGTTGGGCGCGAGGCCTATCACAACCCCTGGTGGCTGTCCCGCTGGGACGAGCTGTACTTTGGTGGTGCACCCTCACAGCTGACGCACGTGGGTGTCGAGCAAGCCATGGTGGCCTATATGGAGCGTGAAGCACGCGAGCACGGCACACACTGGTACGCCATTGCCCGCCACATGCTGGGCTTGCGCCATGGCCTGCCAGGCGCGCGCCGCTGGCGTCAGGTGTGGAGCGACCACCGCCTCAAGCACCTGCCTGCCAGCGAAGTGGCCGCCATTGCCAGCACACGGCCAGACGGCGTTACACCAGAATAATTCACATTTACAAAAACATAGCTACCAACGCTTGCAGTACCTTGCTTTCAAACAAAAAAGTATTCGAAAACAAGGCTGCATCAGCGCCAGTAGCTATTTTTTTAGATATCAGAAGAATAAAGGAGCGCGTAACCACCAGTTCGCGCCCTTGACAGAAGTTTTCAGGCTGCAGCACAAGCAGTGCACCTGCCCACCTGTCGCCGCAGCGACTGACTATCAGGAAAATAACGATTCCTTTCGTCGGGCACATGCTGCTATATTGCACTGCAACATAAAGAGAAATATCCCCTGCCATGCTCTACCAGCTCTATGAAACCCAGCGCGCATTGATTGAGCCATTTGCAGACTTTGCACAGGCTACGGCCAAGCTCTACACCAGCCCCCTGCTGCCGTTGTCCCAAAACCCCTTGTCTCAGCGTATCTCGGCAGGCTTTGATCTGTTTTACCGTCTGGGCAAGGGCTATGAAAAGCCCGCATTCGGTATCACTACCGTGCCCGTCCAAGGTGTGAACGTCACCATCATGGAACGCGTAGAGATGGACAAACCGTTTTGCGAGCTGCGTCGCTTCAAGCGTTTTTCTGACGACTCCCAAACGCTGGACAAGCTGCTGGCCCAGCCGCCGGTGCTGGTTGTGGCGCCCCTGTCTGGGCACTACGCCACGCTGCTGCGCGACACCGTGCGCAGTCTGCTCGGTGACCACAAAGTGTTCATCACTGACTGGAAAAATGCGCGACTGGTGCCCATGGCAGATGGCGAATTCCACCTGGATGACTACATCAACTACGTGCAGGATTTCATCCGTTATCTGCAAAAACAATATGGCAACTGCCACGTCATCAGCGTCTGCCAGCCTACGGTGCCGGTGCTGGCCGCTATTTCGCTCATGGCCAGCCGTGGCGAGAAAACGCCTCTGTCCATGACCATGATGGGCGGCCCGATTGATGCGCGTTCATCTCCCACATCGGTCAACAACCTCGCCACCCAGCGCAGCTTTGAGTGGTTTGAGAATAATGTGATTTACCGCGTGCCCGACAGCTACCCAGGTGCGGGCCGCCGTGTCTACCCCGGTTTTCTGCAGTACACCGGCTTTGTGGCGATGAACCCCGACCGCCACGCCAGCAGCCACTACGACTACTTCAAGGATCTGGTCAAAGGTGACGACGCCAGCGCCGAGCAGCACCGCAAGTTCTACGACGAATACAACGCCGTGCTGGACATGGATGCGGACTACTACCTGGAAACCATTCAAACCGTGTTCCAGGACTTCAACCTGGTGAACGGCACATGGGATGTGCGCTCGCCGCAAGGGCAGCTGGAGCGCGTCAAGCCACAAGACATCCAGACCACGGCCTTGTTCACCGTTGAAGGTGAGCTGGACGACATCTCCGGCGCAGGCCAAACCCGTGCCGCGCAAGACCTGTGTGTGCAAATTCCTGCCAGCAACCGCCAGCACCTTGAAGTGCAAGGTGCCGGGCATTACGGCATTTTCAGCGGCCGCCGCTGGCGCGAAGTGGTGTACCCCCAGGTGCGTGACTTTATTTTGGCCCACCATCCTCAGGCCACTGTCAACCGAGCGCCTGCAGATGACGGGGAATTGGTCACCGCACACAGCACGCCAGCAGAAGTTGCGCCAGACTTGGCTCCCACGAAAAATACGCCAGCCAAGGCAGCGCCACCTCTTGCCAAGCGCCGCCGCCGCGGTTAATACCACCTGCATGCCTGAGTTTCAGACCAAGCCAGCCCTTACCGGACTGGCTTTTTCGATTGATGCCGCCCTGCCGCAAACGCAATGCACGCGCTGCGGCTACCCTGACTGCGCCAGCTACGCCCGGGCGATTGCGCATGAAGGCGCCCCCATCAATCAGTGCCCGCCCGGCGGTACCCAGGGCATTGCACGCTTGGCCGCCATCACTGGCCAGCCCGTAGCACCGCTCAACACAAAATTTGGTATTGAAGGCCCGCTGACGCTGGCGCGCATTGACGAGAACTGTTGCATTGGCTGCACGCTGTGCATTAAAGCGTGCCCCACCGATGCCATCCTGGGTGCCAACAAGCAAATGCACAGCGTCATCGCTCAGCACTGCACAGGCTGTGAGCTGTGCATACCTGTGTGCCCCGTCGACTGCATTGAGCTGGATGTGGTGAGCGACGAGCGCACAGGCTGGGATGCCTGGTCTGCCCAGCTGGCAGAACATGCCAAAGCACGTTATGCCGTGCACCAAGCACGCGCACAAAGCACAGACACCGAGCCGGCTAACGCACAGGCCACTGCACCTGCGCCCGTGGTGGTGCCCGACAAGAAAGCCGCTATTGCAGCGGCTTTGGCCAAGGCGCGGGGCTTGCGCCAGAGCTGAAACTTAAAACTGCCACCCAGCACCAGGGCCCCAGCAAGCTTGCCGCTAACCAGCAAAGCTCTTGTAGACACCGCAGCCCAGGTACGCCCCATCTTGCTTGCACACGTAAGACATCTTGGCCTGCACTTTGCCAAGGACGGGGTTGGTGAAGTCGTACTCCACCCATCCCGGCCCATGCTCAGCCTGCGCCACAATGGCATCAAGCAGGGCATTGCCATCCACCCCTTGCACGTCCTGCACACGGCTGCCGCACTTGGCCGCATTGCCGCCAAACGCCAGATAGCGGCCTGAGCTGTCCAGCACAAACACGTACATATCGCGGTCATGAAAGGGCTGCTGCGGATCAGTCAGCGCTTTCCAGTACTGCTGCAGCGGCATGCCCATGCGGCGCAGCGCCACGGCGCGTTCGACCAGGGCCACCGCCTCAACCGCAGTGCCTTGCTGTAAGCGAAAACGCTCCACCGCCTCAGACAGTGTGGCTGCACGCAGCTCCAGCGCCTGGGCTTCCTGCACCACGTTGCGCACCATCAGCGCGTTCTCCTGCGTCACCTGATCAATACCGTGCACCGCCAGATTGATCTGCTGCAAGCCCGTTCCCTGGCTGTTGCCTGACTCAGAAATAGCTTCGACATGCCCGGCCACGCTGCGTATGCCGTCTGCCACCTGCTGCATGCCCGCGCCCGCCTGGCGAATCAGCCGCGTACTGCTGGCTACTTGCTGCACCGACTCTTCAATCAGCATGCGGATTTCTTTGGACGCCTCTGAAGAGCGTTGTGCCAGACTGCGCACTTCAGAGGCAACCACGGCAAAACCACGACCTTGCTCACCGGCACGCGCAGCTTCTACCGCGGCATTGAGCGCCAAAATATTGGTCTGAAAGGCAATGCCATCTATCACCGCAATGATCTCGGACATGCGCCCGGCCCCACGCTCGATGGCCTCAACTGAGTGCACGGCCTGCTCCATCACGCCGCTGCCTTGCTCCACCACCTTGCGCAGCTGTGTGGTGTAACGGTCTGCCGCTACCGCCGCTTCTGCGCTGTTTTGCACCACGGCGGTTACTTGCTCCACACTCACTACGGTCTGGGCCACATTGGTCGCCTGCAGCTCTGTGCGCTCTGCCAAAGCCCGGTTGTCCTGCGTCAGCGTATGTCCTGCCTGCGTCACCAGCGCTGCATTGCTGCGGATTTCAGCCACCATGCTCGACAGTGCCACCACCATGCTATCGAGCAGGCGCGCCATGTCAGCCAGCTCATCAGAGCCTGACGCGGTGATGCGGTGTGTCAGATTGCCCTGCGCAGCCTGCTCCATGGCTGAAAGCAAACGCGCAATCTCATGCGACATATTGCGATAGACGCCAGACAGCACGTACACAAAACACAGTGCGCCGGCCACCGCAATGGCCAACTGCATATCTGCAGACACCGAGGCATAGGAAGCTGCCCAGATAGCGCCCATCGCCAGCAGGCCAATGATTGCCACACACGACAACTTCCAGCCCAGTTTGCAGCGCCTGAGTACCCAAAGCATCGGTTTTTGCATGGAACGGCCCCTCACCTTTTCAAAATGTATCAAAAGGTTTGTACCGTGCAAGATCGATAGATGGTCCTAGGCCTTGTACTAAGAGCCGCTCACACCACCCAGCAAATCTGTGATTTGCGTTGGAGGCGAGGCGTGAAGCCGCAGGCAGTACATGCGTACGACAAGGTGAAGCAACGACGTATCCAGAGTGGTGTGAGCGGGTTTATGCGCCCGTGTAATACCCAAGCAAGCAAGAGCTGCAGGCATGCACATTCAACATCAAGACCCCAAACATCGCGCATAAAGCGCCATTGCATGCGCAATCTCACCGCATAATATTTGCACCATGAATCCCCTGCTTCAACACCTTCAGCCGTATCCGTTTGAACGGCTGCGCCAACTCTTTGCGGGTGTCACCCCACCTTCTGCACTGCGCCACATCAGTCTGGGCATTGGAGAGCCACGCCATGAGACGCCGGAATTCATCAAAACCAGCTTGACGGACAACCTGACGGGGCTGGCCAACTACCCCGCCACCGCAGGCGATCTGCGCCTGCGTCAAGCATGCAGCGACTGGATGCAGCGCCGTTACGGTATCTCGGTGGATGCCGCGACCCAGGTTTTACCCGTCAATGGCTCACGCGAGGCCTTGTTCTCGTTTGCACAAACCATCGTTGACCCGACGCAGGCCGGTGCCACTGTGCTCTGCCCCAACCCCTTCTATCAAATCTATGAAGGTGCCACGCTGCTGGCGGGTGCGCAGCCGTACTTTGTCTCCAGCGACCCTGCGCGCAACTTTGCCGTGGACTGGGACAGCGTACCAGCCGATGTCTGGGCCAAGACGCAGTTGATGTTTGTCTGCTCACCGGGCAACCCGACCGGTGCGGTCATGCCGTTAGATGAGTGGAAAAAACTGTTTGACCTGTCTGATCGTTATGGCTTTGTCATCGCCTCTGACGAGTGCTACAGCGAGATTTATTTCCGAGACGAAGCACCATTGGGTGGTCTGGAAGCTGCCGTCAAACTGGGTCGCAGCGATTTTCGCAATCTGGTGGCCTTTACCAGCCTGTCCAAGCGCAGCAATGTTCCGGGCTTGCGCAGCGGTTTCGTGGCCGGAGATGCACAGCTGCTCAAATCCTTCCTGCTCTACCGCACCTATCACGGTGGTGCCATGGGGCTGCCCATTCAGCACGCATCGATTGCGGCCTGGTCCGACGAAAGCCACGTCGAGCACAACCGGGCGCTGTACAAAGAAAAGTTTGCCGCCGTCATGCCCATTTTGGAGCCGGTGATGGATGTGCGCCTGCCCGATGCTGGTTTTTACCTGTGGCCCCGTATTCCAGATGCTCTGGGCATGAGCGAAACAGAATTTGCCCTTGCACTCTTTGGGCAGTGCCATGTCACCGTATTACCTGGCAGCTACCTGGCTCGTAATATGCAAGGGCATAACCCGGGTGCACAGCGGGTTCGCCTGGCCCTGGTGGCTGAGACACAAGAGTGTGTTGAGGCGGCGCTGCGCATCAAAGATTTCATTCAGAAAAACGTCAAGTAAAGATAGTTATGACCCAACAACTGCAACAAATCATCGACACCGCATGGGAAAACCGTGCAGACATCTCTGCCAAGTCGGCCCCTAAAGAAGTGGCTGAGGCTGTAGAGCATGCCCTGAACGAACTGAACAACGGCAAGCTGCGCGTGGCCAGCCGTGAAGGTGTGGGCCAGTGGACCGTGCACCAGTGGCTCAAGAAGGCTGTGCTGCTGTCGTTCCGCCTGAACGACAACAAGCTGATGCAAGCGGGTGACCTGAACTTCTTTGACAAGGTTCCCACCAAGTACGAAGGCATGAGCGAAGCTGAAATCGCCGCAACTGGCGTGCGTGTTGTGCCACCCGCAGTGGCTCGTCGTGGCTCCTTCATTGCCAAGGGCGCCATCTTGATGCCTTCCTACGTGAACATCGGTGCTTATGTCGATGAAGGCACCATGGTAGACACATGGGCTACCGTTGGCTCTTGCGCGCAAGTGGGCAAGAACGTGCACCTGTCCGGCGGTGTCGGCCTGGGTGGCGTGCTGGAACCCCTGCAAGCCAACCCCACCATCATTGAAGACAACTGCTTTATCGGCGCGCGCTCTGAAGTGGTGGAAGGCGTGATCGTGGAAGAAAACTCCGTGATCTCCATGGGCGTCTACATCGGCCAGTCCACCCCCATTTTCAACCGCGAAACCGGCACCATCACATACGGTCGCGTGCCTGCAGGCTCAGTGGTAGTCAGCGGCAACCTGCCCAAGAAGACCAAAGACGGCAAGGACTACAGCATGTACGCGGCCATCATCGTTAAAACGGTGGATGCCAAGACACGCTCTACCACCAGCCTCAACGACCTGCTGCGCGATTAAACCTCGCGATTGATACGCGTCAACCGCCTGAGCAGTTGTCAGGCGATTTCTTGAGGGTTTTGCGGCACACTTCGGGTGCGGCAAAACCCTCAAGATTTTCAACTACAAGGTCTACGGCATGAGCATGATGGAACGCATTCTGCGTTTGATGGCAGAAAAAAAAGCGTCTGACGTATACCTGTCTGCCAACTCCCCACCGCTCATCAAAATTGATGGCAACTGTGTCCCCATCAACAACCAGTTACTGCCCCCAGATGCACCACGCGCATTGCTGGCAGAGGTGGTCACCCCCCAGAGCATGGAGATATTGAAGGAGACGGGCGAGCTCAACATGGCTGTGCCCCTGCAAGGGGTTGGGCGCTTTCGCATCAGTGCCATGCGCCAGCGCGGATCTGTGGCTGTGGTTGTGCGCTTTATTTCCCAGCAAATACCCAAACTCAAGGAGTTGAGCCTTCCGCCCGTTCTGGATCAGCTCATCCTGGAAAAACGTGGTCTGATTTTGGTAGTTGGTGCCACCGGTTCTGGCAAAAGCACCACCTTGGCCGCCATGATCGATAGCCGCAATGAGCTGTCCACAGGCCACATCCTGACCATTGAAGACCCCATCGAATTTCAGTTTCGCAACAAGCGCTCCATCGTCAACCAGCGTGAAGTGGGCTCCGATACAGAGTCGCTGCAAATCGCACTGAAAAATGCGCTGCGCCAGGCCCCTGACGTGATTTTGATTGGCGAAATCCGCGACCGCGAAACCATGTCTGCCGCCATTGCGTACTCGCAATCTGGCCATTTGGTGCTGGCCACGCTGCACGGCAATAACAGCTACCACGCGCTCAACCGCATTTTGAGCTTTTACCCGGTCGAAGTGCGTGCCACCATGCTGGGCGATTTGTCCTCCTCGCTCAAGGCCGTGGTCACCCAGCGCCTGCTGCGCACCCCTGCTGGACACCGTGTGCCAGCGGTAGAAGTGCTGCTGAACACCAAGCTGGTGTCTGAGCTAATTGAAAAAGGTGATTTCTCAGGTGTGCGCGACAACATGGAAAAATCCATGGCTGAAGGCTCTCAAACCTTTGAAGAAGATCTGGCACGGCTCATTGGCAATGGCACAATTGACCGCAACGAAGGCTTGGCCAATGCAGATTCGCCCACCAATTTGATGTGGCGGCTGCAAAATGCGCCTCAAAACACCATTCACACTGGTGCCGAGGACTCCTCCGCGACCGCGGAACTGGGTGTTCCGGCTCCGCCTGAATTTGGTGCTTTACTGCTCAACATTGGCCTTAAAACATAAAGCCCCAGTTTCAGACTGGGGGCAAGGCTGCATTGAACATGCAGCCCCATTTGGATTTTTCTCACATGTCCCGCACGCTGCAACTGGCTGAGCAACTGATCAGCCGCCCCTCCATCACTCCTGAAGATGCTGGCTGTCTGGAATTGCTGGCAGAGCGCCTTGGCAGTCTGGGCTTTCATTGCGAACGCATGGATGGCGGCCCGGATCACTTTCGTGTGCACAACCTCTGGGCCGTGCGCCGAACCGGCCTGCCTCAGGCCAAAACACTGATCTTTGCTGGCCATACCGACGTGGTGCCCACCGGCCCTGTCGAGCAGTGGTCTTACCCGCCCTTTACGCCCACCTACCACGACGGCAAGCTCTTCGGGCGCGGTGCCAGCGACATGAAAACGTCGATCGCCGCTTTTATCGTGGCTCTGGAGGAGTTTCTGGCTGCCCACGCTGACACCCCGCTGGACATCGCCTTGCTGCTGACCAGCGACGAAGAAGGCCCCGCCCATGACGGCACCAAAACCGTCATTCAGGCACTGCAGGCCCGCCAGGAGTCCATGGACTGGTGCATTGTGGGCGAGCCCACCGCCGTCAGACAAACAGGTGACATGATCAAGAATGGCCGCCGGGGCTCGCTCAGCGGTCGCCTGACGGTGGAAGGCATTCAGGGCCACATTGCCTACCCGCAACTGGCTCGCAACCCCATTCACCAGGCCGTGCCTGCGCTGACAGAGCTGGCTGGCATTGAGTGGGACAAGGGCAATGCGTTTTTCCCACCCACCAGTTGGCAAATCAGCAACATGCATGGTGGTACCGGGGCATCGAACGTGATTCCCGGGGAGGTGGTGATTGACTTCAACTTCCGCTACAGCTCGGAAAACACCGCCGAAAGCCTCAAGCAGCGCGTCAAATCCGTGCTGGACAAGCACGCGCTGGAATATGACCTGACGTGGAGCCTCTCGGGTGAGCCCTTCCTGACCACCCCGGGAGATCTGGTGACTGCGGCCCAAGAAGCCATTCGCGCTGAAACCGGCCTGGAGACCGAGCTGTCTACCAGCGGGGGCACCAGCGATGGCCGCTTTATTGCCAAGGCCTGCCCACAAGTGATTGAGCTGGGCCCCCCCAACGCCACCATCCACAAGATTGACGAGCACATCGTGGTGACCGACGTTGAACCCCTCAAAAACATCTACCGCCGCCTGATGGAAAACCTGCATACACGCCTGCAGTCTGCCTGTGCTGAGCAAGGAGCCACAGCATGAGCCACGCATACACCCTGCCCCAGGGCAATACCGTAGGTGCCTTGATTGCAACAGGGGCTGAATGCCTGACCCAGGCTGGTGTGGGCTTTGGCCACGGCACTGCCACGGCGTACGAAGAAGCTATCTGGCTGGTGCTGTGGAAGCTGGGCCTGCCCATCGATGCCCCTTTGGGCAGCGAAGAAGAATCTGTTGAAAATCAGCCCGTAACGCCTGAGCAGCAAGCACAGGTAGCTGCGCTTTTCAAAGCGCGCATTGATACGCGCAAGCCTGCGGCTTATCTCACACAAGAGGCCTGGCTGGTAGGTGTGCCGTTTTATGTGGACGAGCGCGCCATCGTGCCGCGCAGCTTTATTGCAGAGCTGCTGGCAGACGGCAGCATTGACCACTTCCTGTCCGATAAAACCCGCAGGGTGCTCGATTTGTGCACCGGAAATGGCTCACTGGCCTGCCTGGCCGCCATGGCCTACCCCGAGGTCGAGGTCACAGGCGCTGATATTTCCACCGAAGCACTGGCCGTGGCCCGCATCAATGTGGACAAACACGTACTGCAAGACCGCGTCACGCTGGTAGAGACCGATGGTCTGTCCAAAGTCCCCGGCCCCTGGGATTTAATTTTGTGCAACCCGCCGTATGTGAATGCCGACAGCATGTCCAAGCTGCCCGCCGAATACCTGGCCGAGCCTGAGCTGGCTCTGGCAGGCGGCAGCGACGGCATGGACTTTATCCGCGACTTATTCACGGCTGCACCCGACTGCATGACAGAAGACGCAGTCATGGTGCTGGAAATTGGCAACGAGCGCGACTTTTTCGAAGCTGCTTTCCCGCTGCTGCCGGTGTTCTGGCTTGAAACCAGCGCTGGCGAGGACCAGGTTTTACTGGTTACCAAGCAGTCGTTGCTCGCACAAGCCAAGCTGCAGTCACAATAAGGCCATTGCAGACGCAGGCTTGGCCTGCGGCTGACAGCCCTCTCAGACAACAGCACCCGCCCCGCGCGGGTGCGCCTTTTTTCCGAACGCTCCGATGATCACCCTCAAAAACGTCACCTTGCGACGCGGCAGCAAAGCCGTGTTGGACAACGTGTCCGCCACCATCAACCCCGGTGAAAACGTGGGCCTTGTTGGCCGCAACGGCGCTGGCAAATCATCTTTGTTTGCGCTGCTCAGCGGCAAACTGCATGAAGACGGCGGTGATTTCTACATCCCCACCAGCTGGCGCATGGCCGAAGTGGCCCAGAACATGCCCGAGACCGAACAGGGCGCGACTGCGTTTGTGCTGGAGGGTGATACCCGTCTGGCCGAAGTACAGCGCCAATTGATCGAAGCGGATGCCAGCGACGACGGCATGGCCATCGCCCACGCCTACTCAGACCTGCACGATGCCGGCGCGCACGATGCCGAAGCGCGTGCTCAGGCCCTGATTTTGGGTCTGGGTTTCCGTGCCAGTGAACTAGATAACCCCGTCAACAGTTTTTCTGGTGGCTGGCGCATGCGCCTGCAGCTGGCGCGCGCACTGATGTGCCCGTCAGATCTGCTGCTGCTGGACGAGCCCACCAACCACTTGGACCTGGACGCACTGGTCTGGCTGGAAGCCTGGCTCAAGCGCTATGCCGGCACGATGATTGTCATCAGCCACGACCGCGAGTTTCTGGACGCAATCACCAACGTTACCCTGCAAATTCAAAGTGGCCAGCTCAACCGCTACGGCGGCAACTACAGCAAGTTTGAAGAGTTGCGCGCCCAGCAGCTTGAATTGCAAGCCGCCAGCTTCTCCAAGCAACAAGAGAAGATGGCGCATCTGCAAAAGTTCATTGACCGCTTCAAGGCCAAGGCCAGCAAGGCCAAGCAGGCGCAAAGCCGGGTCAAGCAGCTTGAGCGCATGGAAAAGATTGGTCCGGTGCTGGCCGAAGCCGACTTCACCTTCGAGTTCAAAGAGCCCGCCAATTTGCCCAACCCAATGCTGGCCATCAGCGATGCATCGTTCGGCTACTACGACGAAGACGGTGTGCCCACCACCATCCTGTCGGGCGTCAACCGCTCGGTACTGGCCGGTCAACGCATTGGTATTTTGGGTGCCAACGGCCAGGGTAAATCTACCCTGGTCAAAACCATTGCCCGCACCATGCAGGCACTGGGCGGCACAGTCACTGAAGGCAAGGGCCTGAACATTGGTTACTTTGCCCAGCAAGAGCTGGACGTGCTGCGCCCCAGCGAAAACCCGCTGGAGCACATGATCCATCTGGCCAAGGAGCTGGGTCCCGACGCCAAGCAACCTAGCCGCGAGCAAGATTTGCGCAGCTATCTGGGCACGTTCAATTTCACCGGTGACATGGTCAAGCAGGCCGTTGGCACCATGAGTGGCGGCGAAAAAGCCCGTCTGGTGCTGGCCATGATTGTCTGGCAGCGCCCCAACCTGCTGCTGCTGGACGAGCCTACCAACCACCTGGACCTGGCAACCCGCGAAGCGCTGGCCATGGCGCTCAACGACTTCGACGGCACCGTCATGCTGGTCTCGCACGATCGCTCGCTGCTGCGTTCGGTCTGCGAAGACTTCTGGATGGTGGGCCGTGGTGTGGTCGGGCCTTTCGACGGCGATCTGGACGACTACCAGCGCTACCTGCTGGAGGAATCCAAGCGCCTGCGCGAAGAAGCCAAAAACGCCGAACAAGCCCAAGCCAAGGCCCCTGCCGCAGCACCTGTGGCGGCACCAGTGGTGGTTGCAGCAGCGCCCGAGCCACAAGGCGACCAGCGTGAGCAACGCAAACTGGCCGCCCAGGCGCGCCAGCTGCTCACCGAAAAGACCAAGCCTTTCAAGAAAGAGCTGGAAAAGCTGGACCAGCGCATTGCAGCCCTGGGTACAGAAAAGAGTCAGCTTGAAGCCAAGCTGGCCACGCCCTTGTCACCTGCAGACATTGCCGAAGCCGGCAAGCGACTGAAGGCCGTGGGCGATGAGCTGGACAGCCTGGAAGAGCGCTGGCTGGAGCTGAGCGAAACCATTGAGGCGCTGACACAGGAAGCTGGTCTGGCTTAAGCTAGCTTCCTCTAAAAACAAAAAAATAGCTGCTAGCGCCTGTGTACATTGCGTTTCAGATAGAAAACTATCTGAAACCAATGCTACATCAGCGCTAGCAGCTATTCTTTTATTTGATATCTAAATTTATCGCTGCGCCGTCGCCAGCAGTCCGCCAGCCGCAATGAAGGCACCGCCAGTCACCCGGTGAAACCATTGTCCCGCACCGCCAGTGGCCAGCCGCGCCATCATCTTGGCACCGCACAGCGCATAGGCAAACATGATGGAGCCATCCAGCACCATCCATGTGGCACCCAAAATTGTCATCTGCATGGCAAATGGCGCACTGGGATCCAAGAACTGGGGAAACAAGGCGCTAAAAAACAGCAAGTCCTTGGGGTTGCCAATACCCACCATAAAGCCCTTGCGGTAAAGCTTCCACGCGCTGCCGGCAGTTTTCGCAGCTGCTGCAACAGCGGGCACGTCAACATCAACCTGCTCAGCACCATCCGTCTGGCTTGCTGCAGGCCGGGTGCGCCAGGCAGAAATACCCAAATACACCAGGTACGCCGCTCCTGCCCATTTAATGGCCTGAAACCACGTATCAGAGGCCGCAATCACCGCCCCAAGACCCAGTGCAGACAGTGCCATCAAGGTCATGGACGCCGTTATGCCCCCCACGATAGTGGCAATCGTCTTGCGCGCACCATAGCTGACCGCATGCGAAACACAAAGTAACGCCGAAGGCCCCGGTGAGGCAATCACAGCCGCCGCCAAAGACACATACAAAAGCCAGAGATTCAAAGACATCAGCGTTACCAGACAAATATCAGGACAGCACGGGCATCGTGCAGTCAACCAACACAGCCAAAGATTCTATGGCGACGCAATGCACCCTGTGCCAAAAGCCCAAACAGCGCTGTTTTATCGATGCATTTTTTTACTTTTAGGTGTCAACGCCATGTGATTTGGCCGCGTTGGTTCTGTACACAAGGAGTAAATCCCCATGAATGCAAACAACATCCTTTCTGCCTGGCCCGAAGACGAACGCGATCGCAAGCGCAGCCCTGCACGCCTGTAACTCGGACTGACCACCCCGGCATTGAAAAATTTCCACTTTTGCGTCAACGCAAGCTTTCACTGCAGCGTTGATAAAGCATAAGGAATCAGACCACCATGAATACCATCTGCTCTATCTGGCCCGAAGACGAACGTGATCGCAAGCGCGCCCCTTTGCGCGGTTGATCCAGCTTTTTGACTGGTAGCCCCGGCTGCCAGCACCCAAACCCGCTTGCACCAGCGGGTTTCGTTTTTCTGGTTTTCCGTGCAAAAACAAGCTTGAACAATTCATGCAAACGCTTGCACAAACAGCGTCAACCATGACTTCAAGCGGCACGTTGAATAGGCAAAGGAGTGAACGCAATGCAAACCCCAGCTATTTTTTCTGTTTGGCCTGAAGACGAACGCGACCGTAAACGCGCACCTTCACGCCTGTAAACAAAAGCAGCGCCCGCCTTGCCTGCAAGGTGTAAAACGCAGCTGACTTTGACAAAGTTTCACCCAACAAAAAAGCCCGCATCAGCGGGCTTTTGCTTTGCAGGCTCACATGCTTAATGCATGTGCAACCCGCCATTGACGGAAAAATCTGCACCTGTGGAGTAGCTGCCATCGTCAGATGCCAGCCACGACACAATCGAGGCAATCTCTTTGGGCTCACCCAGACGCTTGACCGGAATGGTCGCCACGATCTTGTCGAGCACCTCGGGGCGAATGGCCTTGACCATATCTGTCCCAATGTAGCCAGGGCTGACCGTATTTACCGTTACACCCTTGTTGGCCAGCTCTTGCGCCAAAGCCATGGTGAAGCCGTGCATGCCAGCTTTGGCGGCAGAGTAATTGGTCTGCCCTGCCTGGCCCTTAGCACCATTGACCGAGCTGATGTTGATAATGCGGCCCCAGCCCTTTTCAACCATGTCGCCTACAACCTGCTTGGTCACATTGAACATGGAGTTCAGGTTGGTCTCAATGACGGCCTGCCAGTCTTCAGGGGTCATCTTCAAGAACATGCGGTCACGCGTAATGCCCGCGTTGTTTACCAGCACATCAATAGTGCCATGCTCTTGTTTGGCCTGGTTAAAAGCCTCTACGGTGGAAGCCCACTCGCTCACATTGCCAACCGAAGCGTAAAACGTAAAGCCCAAGGCTTTTTGCTCATCCAGCCACTTCTTGAAGTCACGTGTGGGCCCGCAGCCAGCAATGACTTTGAAACCATCGTTGTGCAGACGCTGGCACATGGTGGTTCCAATACCACCCATACCGCCAGTCACATAAGCTACTTTTTTATTCATATTCCCTATCTCCTGATTTATTTATGCCAATTTCAACTATGCATAAAGACTGTAGTTGCAAAGCACGGTGGTCAGGGTTGCGGTTAACCCACCTCGGGTATCTGCGCATCAGACCACCTGTTTCTATGATTTAACGCTCAACGGCCAGCGCCACACCCATGCCACCGCCAATACACAGGGCAGCCACACCCTTGTTGGCACCACGGCGTTGCATTTCATGCAGCAAAGTCACCAGCACACGGCAACCTGATGCACCAATGGGGTGTCCAATCGCAATGGCGCCGCCATTGACGTTGACCTTGGCTGCATCAATGCCCAGCACCTTGTTGACCGCGCAGGCCTGGGCTGCAAAGGCTTCGTTAAGTTCAAACAGATCCACATCACCCACTTGCCAGCCCGCACGCTCCAGCGCCTTGCGTGTGGCAAAAACCGGGCCCATGCCCATGGTTGCTGGGTCCAGCCCGCTGGTGGCATAGGCCTTGATCTTTGCCAGAGGTGTCAGCCCCAGCGCCTGTGCTTTGCTGGCAGACATCACAACCACCGCAGCAGCGCCGTCGTTGAGACCTGAAGCGTTGCCCGCGGTCACTGAACCGGCTTTGTCAAACGCAGGCTTCAGGCCGGACAGGGCCTCCAGATTGGTTTTGCGGTTGATGTATTCATCTGCGTCAAACACGATGGGATCGCCCTTGCGCTGAGGAATCACGACTGGCACGATTTCGTCTTTGAACTTGCCCGCATCCTGCGCTGCTGCAGCTTTTTGCTGGCTGCCAATCGCCAGTTCATCTTGCTGCGAGCGAGTGATGTCATTTTCCTTGGCTACGTTTTCTGCAGTAATGCCCATGTGGTAGTGGTTATAGGCATCCCACAGGCCGTCCACAATCATGGTGTCCTGCATCTTCCAGTCGCCCATGCGCTGGCCTTCACGCGAGCCTTGCAGCACGTGGGGGGACAGGCTCATGCTTTCCTGGCCACCAGCCACCACAATGTCACTATCGCCAGTTGCCACCGCTTGTGCAGCCAGCATGACGGCCTTCAAGCCAGAGCCGCACACGGCATTGATGGTCAGAGCGGGCGTCTCTTTGGCCACACCTGCTTTCATCATGGCTTGGCGCGCGGGGTTTTGCCCTGCGCCAGCTGCCAGCACCTGGCCCATGATGACTTCACCCACTTGATCCAAAGGAATGTGGGCACGCTGAAGTGCTTCTTTGATCACCGTAGCGCCCAGATCGACTGCAGGCACCTTGGACAGGCCTCCACCAAATTTGCCCACCGCTGTACGCACAGCTGAAACGATGACGATGTCTTCCATATCGAGTCCCTTGTAGTGAATTTCTTTGCACGCCATTGCCGCGAATGCAAGCGGCGACGAAAATTTTTACGGTTGTTGCACAGTGCCTAAGCACCATGTCAGTTATGCCTTTTGCTGCACGTAGCGGCCTGGTGCATCTTCAATGGCTTTGTATTTGGTGGCTCTGCCATAGCGTTTGGGTGCCGGCACCAGCTTGCCAGCGTGGCCCTGCAGCCACTCAGACCAATCCGTCCACCAGCTACCCGCCAGCTCTTGCGCGCCGCTGAGCCATTCACTGTGCGTAGCTGGCAAAGCGCCATCTTCACGAATCCAGTGACTGCGTTTTTTCTTGGCGGGCGGGTTAATCACCCCCGCAATATGGCCCGATGCACCCATCACAAACCGCTTGTTGCCAGGCAGCACCTGTGTGGCCGCATAAGAAGCGGTAATGGGCACGATGTGATCTTCGCGTGATCCATAGATATACACGGGTATATCAATGGCACCCAAGTCCAGCGGTGTTCCAGACACGGACAGTTTTCCCGGCTGTACCATATTGTTTTCCAAGTACATATTGCGCAGATACCAGGCGTACCAAGGGCCTGGCAGGTTCGTGGCATCACTGTTCCAGTAGAGCAAATCAAACGGAGGGGGTGTTTCCCCCTTCAGGTAATTGCCCACCACATAATTCCAGACCAAGTCGTTGGGGCGCAGGAAGCTGAACGTAGATGCCAGCTCTTGCCCTTTCAGCAAACCGCCTTGCCCCATCTGGGCTTCGCGCATCTGCACAAAAGATTCGTCAATAAAGACATCCAGCACACCGGTGTCGGTGAAATCGACCAAGGTGGTCAGCAGTGTTGCGCTGGCAACGGGGTGTTCATTGCGCGCCGACAAGACCGCCAGCGCAGCAGACAGCATGGTGCCGCCCACGCAAAAGCCCAAAGCATTGATCTGCGACGTGCCGCCAATCTCCTGCACCACCTTGATCGCACGGATGAGTGCTTCTTCTATGTAGTCGTCCCAGGTCAGGTGGCCCAAAGATTCATCGGGGTTGCGCCAACTGACCACAAACGTGCGATGCCCTTGACTGACTGCGTAGCGAATCAAGGAGTTCTCAGGCTGCAAATCAAGGATGTAGTACTTGTTGATGCATGGAGGCACCAGCAAGAAAGGCCGCTCGTGCACCTTGGCCGTCAAAGGCTTGTATTCGATGAGCTGAAAAATCTCGTTCTCATAGACCACCGCGCCTTCGGTCGTAGCAACGTTCTTGCCAACCTCAAACACGCTCTCATCCGTCATGGAGACGTGACCCTGCTCCATATCGTGCAACAAATTCTGAATGCCCTTGGCCAAGCTTTCACCCTTGGTTTCAATGGCTTTTTGCTGGGCCTCCGGGTTCAACGCCAGGTAGTTGCTGGGCGACATCGCAGCCACCCACTGATCGACCGCAAAGCGCACGCGCTGGCGCGTTTTTTCATCGGCCTGAATGGCATCGGCCATACCCGTTAAGGCCTTGGCATTGAGCAAGTAGCTAGAAGCTGTCAGTGCCGCCAGCGGATTACTCAGCCAAGGTGCAGCGCCAAAACGCTTGTCTTGCGACGCTGCCGGTGATGTCAGGCCATTGGCCCACAGCTTGGCGGCTTCTTGCACATAGTCTTGTTGCAGGGCCTGCAACTTGGAGGAATCAAACTGCACGCCAGGTTTCTGCGAAACATCTGCAGTAACAGAAGGGAAAGCCGATAAAGCCTTTGCCCACTGATCTGCAAAAAACTGCTGGACATTGGCATTGGGGTTCTTGGATTCCTCTGAGCTCATGCTTGTCTTCCTTGTTGGCTTTTTTGTCACTTGCTTTGTATGTGCACAGATTGTTGCCTAGGCACATGTTTGTGGCAATGCGGCAGAAGCACTGTTTCAAGCAAAAGCTGTGCTCATTGACTCGAATCAAGAGGGAATTACAAACACCCGCTCATAAATCAGGCACATTTCAGACATGTATTTAATTGTGATTGCCTGGTTTTATGTCACTGCAATGATGGCAGTAGCAGAAGCGACGAGCCCGCAAGGCAGCATGCTGGGTGCCCTTATCACCTTTGCCCTTTATGGCCTGCTGCCAATGGGCATCCTTGTCTACATTTTTGGAACGCCTGAGCGCAAACGCAAACTCAAAGCGCGAAGGCAGGCGCAGCAGCGTGCTTACGATGAAGCACTGTCAGCCCAGACGGCAGCGCCAGACTCAGTCCTTCCAGATGCAGGCGGCCATGCGCCCGGTGCTACCCAGCACAGCAGCATCGCGCCGGTGCGAGAAAAACCGTGACGCATTGGTCACCGTGCACCACGCATCACTTGCGTCATTGCCATAGATCTGCCTGAGACCCAAGCGCTGAAGGCGCTGGCGGGCCAACAGCGGCAAGTTCGCCAGCCACTTTCCGGTATGCGTTGACGCCACAAAGCACTCGCCCGCTTGGGGCCATGCGTTTACAAATGCCTGGCGAACCTCATCTCCCACCTCAAAGGCAGCAGGCCCAATGCACGGACCTAGCCAGACTTGCGTGTCCAGCGCCAGCTGCCGGCTATCTGCTTGAACATGCAGTTGCTTGGCATAGGCCTGCCATACCGCCTCCAGCACGCCGTGCCCACCCTCACCCACAAGCCCACGCCATCCTGCGTGGGCGGCAGCAACGGCCAAGCCCGAGCGATGGGCAATCAGCACGGGCAAGCAGTCTGCCACCATGATGGCGCACGCCACACCGGGTTGATCTGTCACGCTGGCATCAAAAGCCTGGCCCTCAAGAGATCCCCCCTCCATCACCTGCACATCGCATCCGTGTACCTGCTGCATAAAAACGGTCTGCACGGATTTACCAGATATCGCGTTGATCACATCGCGCAGCACCCGCCGGTTAGCAGCCACGTGGCTGGGGCTATCTCCCACATGGTATCCCAAATTCATTGAGCTCCATGGGGCAGTGCTGTGGCCGCCATCACGCGTGGTAAACAGCGCATGAACACCAGAAATCGCGGGCCAGTTCGGTTGCAGCCATTGCTGCGAAAGATGCTTGTTATCAGTCACATGTGCAGCATACCCTGCTCAACAGGCCCAAAACTCATGGCACACTTTCATCTTCATTCGCTTTGCTGGTCTTGCCATGCGCTTTGTGTTCACACCTCCCGCCCAAGCTTGTGTCCCTGTTGTGGGGCAGACTGATAGCTTTCCCGTTCACCGCATTTATTGCGTCGGTCGAAATTACGCAGAACATGCCAAGGAGATGGGCTTCACTGGTCGTGAAGCCCCATTTTTCTTCATGAAACCCGCTGATGCGGTTTTGGTCTGTGAAGAAGGCGCAACCGCCGCAATGCCCTACCCAAGCCTGACCAGCAATCTCCACCACGAAATTGAATTGGTCGTTGCCATTGGCAAGGGCGGCAAAAACATTCCTGCCGCACAAGCCATGGAACACATCTGGGGCTATGCCGTCGGTCTGGACATGACTCGCCGAGATCTGCAAGGTGAGATGAAGAAGCAAGGACGCCCCTGGTGCATTGGCAAAGCCTTTGAACACAGCGCCCCCATCAGCGCCATCACTCCAGTGGCACAAGCTGGCGATGTGGCCCAAGCAGAAATTTGGCTGCAGGTGAATGGGCAAGATCGCCAGCGCAGCCACATCAACCAGCTCATCTGGAACATTGCAGAAACCATTGAACACATCTCCCAAGCGTGGGAGCTGCAGCCGGGCGATCTCATCATGACTGGCACCCCTGAAGGTGTTGGCGCAGTCCAGGCTGGTGACGTGCTGCAAGGCGGCGTCACAGGTCTGACACCCTTGCGTGTAGCAATCACGGCTTAAGCGAAGATTGACGCATGAATTTTCGTCCAGCCATCAAGTTTTGCAGCCAGTGCGGCAGCGCCACGGAGCAAGCGATCCCCTCTGATGGGGACACCCGCCTTCGCGCTATTTGCACAGGCTGCGGCATGGTGCATTACCAAAATCCATTGAATGTGGTGGGCTGTATTCCCGTCACAGACGATGGGCGCATCTTGCTATGCAAACGCAACATTGAGCCGCGCTGGGGCAAATGGACTTTGCCAGCAGGCTTCATGGAACTGGATGAAACCACCTCACAAGGGGCCGCACGTGAAACGGACGAAGAAGCCGGCGCAGACATTGAGATGGGCCGGCTTTTTTCCGTCATCAGCGTTCCTCGTGTGGCACAGGTTCATTTGTTTTATTGCGCGCGCCTGCGCAGTGAGATCCTGAACCCTGGCTACGAAACCATTGAAGCGCGCCTGTTTCAGCCAGCAGATATTCCCTGGGATGAGCTGGCGTTTCGCACCGTCAGCGTTACGTTGCAGCGTTTTCTTGAAGATCGGGCCGCAGGCAGCATTCAAGTGCACAACATCGATCTGACTTAACTTGCGTCAAGTTTTGGCCTGGCTTTTGCTTACAAGCAGTTACCGAGGCTGAACGTATATCTCATAACCAATCAGCCCGGAAACGGAGGGCTGGTATGGCAAGAGACAACGAGATCCATATTGACACCTTTATCCCCTTTATGCGGGATGTAGCGCGGTGCGAGCGCTCTTTGCATGAGCTCAACCTCATGTGGCGCTTGATTGAATCCTCGGCCAAGATGAACTGCGCTGAAGAGGCCAGCAGCATGCTGCCCATGATGGCCGCCACGCGCGAGGGCTTTCAACGGCTAGAGCAAGATTTGGTGCAGTCCATGGTCTCGGAATCACTGACCGAGGTCATGTCCGAGATCGCCACCTGTGCCAACCATGTGATCGACATCGTCGTACGCAACCTCTACGAGCGCACAGCCGATATTGGCTTTCTTGCCACCGACCGCAGCTTGTGCAATTACGTCGCTAACCTGACAGACAGCCGCGGCATCATTGATCGGCTGCAGGCGTATCGCAGCAAATACACGGTCTATGACGAAATCATGCTCATCAATACCGAAGGAACGGTATTGGCACAGCTCGATGAAAGCTCGCCTGTAGAAGGCTCCCGTGAGCCCATACTAGCGCAGACACTGGCAGCCAGCGGCTATGTTGAAAGCTTTCAGTACTGCGATTTACGGCCCCACAAGCAGCAAGCGCTGCTCTACACGCAACGCATGCTCCACCCCGTATCAGGCCAGCCTTGCGGTGTGCTGTGCCTGTCATTTGATTTTGAAGGCGAAATGGCAGGCATTTTTGCGGGCAGCAGCGCTGCTGAGGGCCGCAGCGTTACTTTGCTATTGGACGGGGACAACCAGGTGATTGCCAGCAGCGATACCGCCTGGATTGCCTTAGGCACGCGGGTTCCAACCAACCAAGATGGTGCACCCCACCTGTATACCCACTCCGGGCGCACCTATCTTGTGCAAACCGTCTGCGCCAGCGGATACCAGGGCTACCCGGGGCCCAGCGGCTGGAAAGGCCAGGTCATGATGCCGATTGAACAGGCATTTGGCACCAAAATAATGCGTTGCGTTGACAGCCTTGCCCCCGATGTGGCGCAAGGCTTGCTGGCCCACGCCAAAAGCTTTTGCCCGCCGCTCTACGACATCATCAAAGCCGCTGACTCTATCCGGCGGGTGGTGTGGAACGGCCAAGTGATGACTGCCGGCCAGCGTGCAGGCTCCAGCCGGTTGAAATCTGTGCTGGAGCAAATTGGTGAAACCGGCGCCCGCACCAATTTTGTGTTCAAGCAATCCATTCGTGATCTGTATGACACCGTGCTGAGCGCGGGCCTGCGCGACAGCCAGTCACTCACACAACTGTTGGTCGATTTACTTGACCGCAACCTCTATGAGCGCGCCAATGACTGCCGCTGGTGGGCGCTGTCTCCCATACTGCAGCAGTTGCTCATTCAAAGCCATGAACTACAAACGCCCGGCACGGAGCTACTGGACCAGGCCACGCGGGTGCTAGAGCACATCAACAGCCTCTACACCGTCTATACACGCTTGATGGTCTATGACCGCAATGGCCATATTCTGTGTGCCAGCCACCCCCAGTTGGCTGATGGCAGCAGCATATTGGGGCAGCATATTGACAGCGCCACACTCCAAGCCGTCATGGCGCTCAAGCTCAGCCAGTCCTACCATGTCAGCCCATGGACGGCACAGCACACAGGGGCTGAAGGCGCTACATATATCTATCACGCGCCCATTCGCACAGACGATGACAGCGGCGCCACCACGGTCGGCGGGATTGCCATTGTCTTTAATGCCATTCCTGAACTACAGGCCATGCTCAATAGCGCTTTGGCCGGAAAACCAAAGACACGCGCCTTGTACGTGAACCGGGCAGGCCTCGTGCTGGCAAGCACCGATCCGCTTTCACCTCCAGGCAGCACCGTGCAATTGCCTGCAGCACATTTGCTGCAACTGCAAAACGGCACCAGCAATGCCGTCATCTCGGTGTACCAAAACCAATATTGCATCGTCGGTGCAAGCGTCTCTCGTGGCTATCGTGAATTCAAAATCACCGATGGCTATCAGGACGATGTCCTGGCCCTATCTATTGAGTCTTTTGGTCAAGTGGCCAGTAGCAGCAATGCACCAGACCACTCTCACCACGCCATCCAGGCAACGGGCAACAACATGCATGGCGTTGAAATGGCGACCTTCTACATAGGCCAGCAATTATTTGCTTTGCGTGCTGAATCTGTGTTGGAGGCATTGCCTGCCTCAGCGATTAACCCTGTCTCTGCAGGCCGTCTGCGCTATTGCGTGGGCACCTTGCCACGCCACTCGCAAGGCCATGTGACAGGCTATGTCTGGGTGTTTGACTTGGCAGAACTATTGACCGGCAAGCCAACCCGTATTTCAGACCAAAGCCAAGTGGTCATACTGGAGCACGATGATCGCAAGCTGGGCGTGCTGGTTGATGCGCTGCATGGCGTGCACCACTTCACGCACGAAAACATCATTGTCTCCCCCCGCATGGCTGGGGGCGCGCTGTCATTGGTCAATGAACTGATCAAAGCCAACCAAGGCGCGCTGCTGGTGCAATGCCTTGACCCACAGGGCTTGCTCAATGCGCTGCAGCGCCACCCGGCACAGGCCACGGCCATCACGCAAACAGAGAAAAACTGATGCAAGCCAACGACAGCAATGTCGTTGGCGTTAATCCCGGCATCCATCCAAACAGC
Source organism: uncultured Comamonas sp. (assembly GCA_963520865.1). Taxonomy (GTDB): domain Bacteria; phylum Pseudomonadota; class Gammaproteobacteria; order Burkholderiales; family Burkholderiaceae_C; genus Comamonas. Next base: position 53,167 of record CAUQST010000012.1, on the reverse strand, counting down.
AGGTGCTCAAAACAAGTGCTCAAAGAAAAAGGGCTGACATAACTAGCCGCGCAAATCACCAGCAGCCGACAGGACAGCCCATTTTTTCAAACAAATGTGTCTGAATAACAGTCTCTAGGGGACTGCGGGCAAGGCCTGAATGGAGCGCAGCACTTGCCGCGAGATGCCCTGACGTTTTGCCAGATCGCCCAGTCTGTTCGGCGTGTCGATATTCATCACAAAAAAGACTGGCCCCGTGGGCCATTCAACCCAACCGGCCCACCAGCCAATCGTTCCTGACCATCCGGTCTTGGCTCTCAAAATCCAGTCGGCCCCGGCCTCATTGATCATTAAATCTTTGACCAGCCGCTGATGCTCAACCTTAAAGGGCAGCTGGTTGCGGTAGAGCTTTTGGAGGAAATCTAGCTTTTCATAGGCAGAGATTGCCAAGTCTCCTTCGACCCAGAATGGCTCTGCACCGGTAGATAACGCATTGCCGTATCCAATTTTCTCCATGAATGCTGTTTCTTGCTTCAGGCCCAGTTGTCTGGCAAAGCGCTCATACACCCACACCGTGGAGTTGCGCATGGATGAGCGCAAGTCTTGGTCTTTATCCCAGGCTGGATTGCCACGGCGCACACCATCCCAGGGGATAACCTCAAATTCATCCTTGATAGCCCCCGCCTCCAGTGCAAACAATGCATGAGGAATTTTGAAGGTAGACGCTGGCGAAAACCGCTGGGCGGCTCGCTGCGGGTTATGTACCCACAGCTGCGCCTGTGGCGTTCTGGCATCCAGCACAAGCATGGTGCCAACAGCTGGTGCCTGTGCAAACCAGCCCGCCCACTCAGGCCGCTCCTGGGCTGAAGGTGCGGCAAATACAGAAGACACGGCGCCCAGCGCCAGCGTAACAAGCAATCGTTTGATCTTTTTCATAGTTGGCACAAATTTTAAAGGGCGAGTCCATTCCAGCGCATGGCGCAGACTACGCAACGTGGTGCGGCACATCACATGCTGTTCAATGCGGCATCAGCCATCTTGGCAACGCGCAGAGCGGTCTCGGCAGACGTTCCATCCTCAAAATGCCATGCTGCAGACAGTCCCGCCCACGCAAGAATCCACTTTAAAAGCCTTTGCCTATCCAGATGGGCATGCTCGGCCACCAAGCCCACACGTGACAAAAACCGCTCCACATTGCCAGCCACTTCGATCTCTGGATTACAAAATAAATTGGCATAGTCAAAGGCACGCTCACCCCACAGCCCTTTGGGGTCAATGGCAAGCCAGCCTCTTGCTTCAAAATCGAGAATATTGTGATGGTGAATGTCTCCGTGCAAACACCTGACATCTTGCGGCTGCGCCAAAAGATCCGTCATCGCCTGGTGCGATGGACGCAAAACACCATGACGCCCCAGCGCAGATGTCTCTAGCGCTCTGAAGCTGGCGTTCAATGGCGTCAGCGCAGGCATTGGCGCAGCTCGAGGCGAATGCAGCCTTGCAACCACGGCACAAATAATGCGGCAGGCTTCGTCATCGTTTTCCTCTCGGCTGAGCGCAGCGAGAGAACGTGACCCTGCCGATCGTTCCATCAGAATGGCTGAGCCTGATTGTTCAAACACCCGGGCAGCGCCATCGCCACCCCACCACCGTAGCAACGCATAGCCTTCGATCTCTTGACTGGCCATTGAGATTTTCAGCATCGCGGCTTGCCCCTGCCAGATCACGGGTTGCAGCAAGGCTGCAGGCGTCTGAATCGGTTGACCGTCAATCGCTAACGACCAGTAAGCGAGGTGTTTAGCAAGCTGTGTCTTCATGCGTCGAATCTACAACGCCTGTAGACCGATGCACGCCATAAGGCACTACTGTTTGCTGTTGCTTGCTGCTGCCCATTTCTGTTGACTACCTATTGCATGATTCTTTTATGCAATACAAAGGCATGCGTCCCACTGCACTCACAAGCGCTCAGCGCTGCAAACGTTTGCTGACTTCCTGTGTCTGCGCTTCAGGGGTAAGGGGTTGCTCCCAATCGTCACCCCAGAGTTCACAGGGGTGCGGAGTTCGGTCCGAGCCATTGCCGCAGCGCAGATCGTCTGCAGGGCAATACTGGTCGCAACCCCAGCACAATCGCTCGGGATGGGCTGGAACTACTGGAAATTTTTTGGCCATGGTGCTTGTCTCTTTTCCTTGTCACTGTGCAAGAGTGAAGGTCTCCAAGTTACCGCATGAACTGGGCCACTGTGCTTGAGTCGCATCAATCGATGAGGATTTTTGCCAACTGCTCACCAGCCAGCCCAAACTATATGTTTTGACCAGATAGGCTTGGGCTTTTCGTTGTACTGGTGCCAGCATGTTGCTTCAACCGTATCCAGCCGCGTTCTTGGCAAACAAAAAATGGCACACCTTTTCAAGGAGTTATCTTGATTGATATTCGCCAGATTCAAGTCAGTGAATGGCAAAAATACCGTGACGTACGACTGCGTGCGCTGCACGATGCACCGGACGCCTTTGGAAGCACTTACGCAATCGAAAGCGCAAAAACGGATGCGGCCTGGCAGCACCAGATAAAGACAGCCCTTTCCTCCCACAGCGACTATCCTTTATTCGCCCTCATCCAAGAAGATGTGTGTGGCCTGGTCTGGTGCAAGCTGTCGGCTGCAGAGCCGGACACCGCACACATCTACCAGATGTGGGTGGACCCAGCCGTTCGAGGATCAGGCGCTGGCCACGCGTTGCTGGATTGCGCCGTCATGTGGGCCAGAAAAAAGGCCGTGCACCGTGTTTGTCTGGGCGTTACCCTTGCCCAAAGCCCCGCAATGCGCCTGTACCAAAAATATGGTTTTCTTCCGATCGGGCAATTGGAGCCACTGCGTGAAGGCTCCCATCTTGAAGCCCAGACGCTGGAGCTGCAATTGCAGCCCTGGCCCGCAAGTCTGATACCCAGCCAAACGCCATCTTGAATGCATGCCATTAACGCATTCCATTGCGTGGCTTCAGTGTTCCGAGCATGGTCAAAGTTTCAAGGTCGCCGCTGCGATTGGTAGGCAGCCAGCACAAGGTAGGATCACGCCTTTCAAGACGTTGCCGTGACCATATGCCCCAGAGTACGCCAAAGATTTATCACGGAAGCTGCCTTTGCACCAAGGTCCGCTATGAGCTGCTTACACCGCCCAAAGCAGTCACGCACTGCCACTGCGGGCAGTGCCAAAAGAGCCATGGTGCCGCATTTTCCACCTATGGCGCTGTACCACACGGTGCCCTGCGTATCGTGACCGGGGCCGCGGACATTCAATCCTATGCATCGTCTGAATTTGCGGTGCGCCAGTTCTGCGCGCACTGCGGCTCTTCGCTGTTTTGGTCGCAATCCAAAGGGGATTGGCCTGACTGGGTATGCATCGCCTTGGGTACGCTGGATACGCCTTTCACTCCAGAAAAGCAAAAACACACGCATGTGGCCTCTAAAGCCCCATGGGATGAGTTTGTACCTGCAGAGCAGCCCAAAGAGTAAACGCAGCCCGCACCAGCATTCAAGCCACAAGCTCAGGAGTTTTGCGTGGTCTGAGCCGATGTGTGTTCAGTTTTTTGGAGCTGCCGCAACTGGCGTGTAGCGCAAGCCGCTAAAGCATGCCGCCAGCACCGCAAACGCAACAGCCAGCCACATGGCCCGTTGCTCAGCCACACCTTCAGTGCCTGGCCACAGAACAAATGCCCCGGCCAGACACACCGCCCCTAAACCTTGCCCTGTGTGCCGCGCTGAGCCCAGCATGCCGCTGGCAGCGCCACTGCGGTGTACAGGTGCTGTCGTCACAATCGTGTGATTGTTGGGCGACTGGAACATGGCAAAACCAGCACCACACAGCGCCAGACGCCATGCAATATCCCAAGCCGCAGCGCCCACGGGCAGCAAAGCCAGTGCGCACAGGCCTGCAGCAAACAGCGACATCCCCATAGCCCCCAGCCGCCCTGCTGGAATACGGCCAATTTTGCGCCCCACCATCGGGGCCACAACGGCCAGCGCCAAAGGCCAGGCACTGATCAGCAACCCTGCCCGGCCAATGCTGACGCCATGGGTTTCAATCAACAAAAATGGGATGGCCAAAAAAGCAATGGTCTGTGCGCTGAAAGCGCTGATGGATGCGCCCATCGATAGGGCAAACACCGGAATGCGCAGCAAATCCAGTGGCAGCATGGGTTGCATTTCGCGCTTTTGGCGGCGCACATAAAAAACGCCTGCTATCAGGCCAATGCCAAACCACAGGGCGGCCCACTGCAAGCCTTGTCCGCCCTGTGAATGGCTGACACGATCCAGCGCCAAGAAAATCGAGCCAAACATGACCACGTTCAGGCCCACATCCCACCACGACAGGCCGCGCGTGTCAGATGCTTGGCGAGGCTTGGGCAGCGACTGCATACCCAGCCAGCACACCCACAGCGCCAAAGGCAGATGCAGACTGAACAGCCAGCGCCAGTTCAGTTGTGACAGCACCAAAGCCGCCAGCACAGGGCCCATCACCGTGCTCAGGGCCACCACCATGGAGTTCAAGGCCATGCCTTGGCCCAGCATGCCTCGCGGATAAATCTGGCGCACCAGCGCGCCATTCACGCTCAAAGCACCTGCCATACCCATACCTTGCAAGGCACGCGCAGCAATCAGCCAGGGCAGCGAAGGCGCCAGTGCCGCCATGATGCTGGCCAAGCCAAACACCAGCATGCCCCACAGGTACACGCGCTTGTAGCCCAGCCGGTCACCCAGCGCCGCCAAAGGCAGCAGCAACACCAGTGAAGCGATCTGGTTGGCATTCACCACCCACAGGGTGTAAGACGGGTCAATCTGCCACTGGCGGGCCATTTGCGGCAAAGCCAGATTCAGCATGGTGCTGTCAAGCACACAAATCATCAAGCCACAGACGATGACGGCCATGGCCAGCTTGCGCGCGCGCCCCTGCATGCCGTCTACGGGTTCAGGCACTGGGGTGGCGGAGGAAAGAGAAATACTCATATTCGATAGCTACTGGCGCTGTCTACATCAACGCCAGCACCCTGTTTGGGCACAAAAAACCCCGCAAAGCCTTGCGGGGTGGGTGAGCGCAGAACGCTTACAGATGCTGGATCACGACTTGCCCGAAACCAGAGCAGGACACCTGGGTTGCGCCCTCCATCAAGCGCGCAAAGTCATATGTCACCTTCTTACTTTGAATGGCTTTTTCCATGCCACTGATGAGCAAGTCTGCCGCCTCTGACCAGCCCATGTGCCGCAGCATCATCTCTCCGGACAGAATCATGGAGCCGGGGTTCACATAGTCTTTGCCGGCATATTTCGGGGCGGTGCCATGCGTGGCTTCAAACACGGCCACGGCGTTGGACATATTGGCCCCTGGAGCAATTCCGATGCCGCCAATTTGTGCGGCCACGGCATCCGAGATGTAGTCCCCATTTAAATTCATCGTGGCAATCACGCTGTACTCGGCCGGGCGCAGCAGCACCTGCTGCAAGAACGCATCGGTGATGCTGTCTTTGATGGTGATGCGTTTGCCTGTCTTGGGACTGAGTACCTGCACCCATGGGCCACCATCAATCAACTCGCCACCAAACTCTTTGACTGCCAGGTCATAGCCCCAGTCGCGAAAGCTGCCTTCGGTGAACTTCATGATGTTGCCCTTGTGCACCAAGGTGACGGAAGGCTTGTCATGGTCGATCGCGTACTGAATGGCTTTGCGCACCAGGCGCTCCGTACCCTCTTTGGACACTGGCTTGATGCCCAGCCCCGAGGTTTCAGGAAAGCGGATCTTGTCGATACCCAGCTCGTCGCGCAAAAAGGCGATCAGCTTTTTGGCCTTGTCGCTGCCAGCAGCAAACTCGATACCCGCATAAATGTCTTCCGAGTTTTCGCGAAAAATCACCATGTCGGTCTTCTCGGGCTCACGCACCGGCGAAGGCACGCCCTTGAAATAGCGCATGGGCCGCAGGCAGACATACAGATCCAGCTCCTGGCGCAAGGCAACGTTGAGCGAGCGAATGCCACCGCCCACAGGCGTGTTCAGCGGGCCTTTGATGGACACTGCGTACTCACGCACGGCATCCATCGTTTCGTCAGACAGCCACACATCGGGGCCGTAGATCTGGGTGGATTTTTGCCCTGCATACACCTCCATCCACTGAATCTGGCGTGCCCCGCCATAGGCCTTGGCCACAGCGGCATCCACCACTTTGCGCATCACCGGGGTAACGTCACGGCCCACGCCATCACCCTCAATAAAGGGAATGATGGGTTGCAGGGGCACGTTCAAGGTCATGTCCGCATTGACGGTGATCTTCTCGCCTTGCGCGGGGATTTGAATGTGGGTGTATTTGCTCATGGAACGCGGTCTCCTGACTCCAACTCAAAACCGATGCCGTGTGTGTACAGCGTTGGACAATCATTCTAGGTGAGCTTGTTAGTCATCCAAGACACACACAGGCACCTGCATGACATTGCACAATAGCGCCATGAACCTGCTGCCACTCCGATTAAGCGCCCGCCTGGCACTGGCTGCCCTGCTGGCCACGGGCTTTGCCGCCCACGCTCAAGCCCCTGCGGGCGAGCCACAACTGAACCTGCCTCGTATTGAATTGCGAGCAGGCATGTTCCGCATTGATACGCAAGTTGCAGCGCGCTTTCATGAGCGCCAGACTGGCTTGATGCACCGCACCTCCATGCCCCAGCACGAAGGCATGCTGTTTGTGTTTGAAAACCCCGGCGTGCAGTGTTTCTGGATGAAAAACACCTTGCTGCCACTGACGGCGGCGTTCGTGGCTGATGACGGAACCATTGTCAACCTGGCTGACATGCAGCCGCTGGATGAAAACTCCCACTGCTCGGCCAAACCTGTACGGTACGTGCTGGAGATGAACCAGGGCTGGTTTGCAGCAAAAGGCATCAAGGCTGGTGCCAAGCTTACGGGCGCGCCCTTCAAGGCCACTGCGCCTTAAATCCTGGGCGGCACCTTTGCCGCCCTGCCCATACAGGCAAGCTGCCAAGCACCTGACAGTGGCTACCCCATCCAGCCCACCCAAGATGGGCGCTGAAGACGCGACGTGCCAAGCGGCAGGCTGTTCGAGTGCATGACAACTACGGCACAAGGCAGCACTGAGTAGCAACGCACCAAAGGCTGTGCCAACAGCTGTGAGCAAGCAGCCGAAAGCAGGGGCGAACACAAACAAGCATTGCCCAGCGCTCGTGTCTGCGCTTTCCTCACAGAAACAAAAAAAAGAGAGCTGCTAGCGCTTACTGCACTTATGTTTTAGATAGTTTTCTATCTAAAACATAAGCAGGCAGGGCACCAACAGCTCTCTTTTTTAAACCTACACCCCATCGTGGAGTGCAGGTTGTCTCTCGCTTTAAGCCAGCGATGCAATCGCAGCGTTGAACGTTGCGCTGGGGCGCATGACGGTATCCAGCTTGGACAGGTCAGGCTGGTAGTAACCGCCAATGTCCACGGGCTTGCCTTGCACTGCGCCCAGCTCGGCCACGATCTTGGCTTCGTTTTCGGTCAACGTCTTGGCCAAAGGCGCGAACTTGGCAGCCAGGCTGGCGTCTTCAGTTTGTGCAGCCAAAGCCTGTGCCCAGTACAGCGACAGATAGAACTGGCTGCCACGGTTGTCGATCTGGCCGACCTTGCGCGCTGGCGACTTGTTCTCATCCAGCAACTTGCCAGTAGCCTGATCCAGCGTCTTGGCCAGCAGCTTGGCTTGCGCGTTGTTGTACTTGATGCCCATGTCTTCCAGCGACACGGCCAGCGCCAGGAATTCACCCAGCGAATCCCAGCGCAGGAAGTTCTCTTCCACCAACTGCTGCACGTGCTTGGGGGCCGAGCCGCCTGCACCTGTTTCGTACATGCCGCCACCAGCCATCAAAGGCACGATGGACAGCATCTTGGCCGAGGTGCCCAGCTCCATGATCGGGAACAGGTCGGTCAGGTAATCGCGCAGAATGTTGCCGGTCACCGAAATGGTATCCAGGCCACGGGCGACACGCTCCAGGGTGAAGCGCATGGCGCGCACCTGGCTCATGATCTGGATGTCCAGACCTTCGGTGTTGTGGTCCTTCAGGTACGTACGCACCTTCTTGATCAGCTCGGCTTCGTGGGGGCGGTAAGCATCCAGCCAGAAAATCGCAGGCATGCCAGAGTTGCGGGCACGTGTCACGGCCAGCTTCACCCAGTCGCGGATAGGCGCGTCCTTGACCTGGCACATGCGCCAGATGTCACCCTCTTGCACGTTCTGGGTCAACAGCACTTCGCCAGTGGCGATGTCGACAATGTTGGCCACACCGGCTTCAGAGATCTCGAACGTCTTGTCGTGCGAGCCGTACTCTTCGGCCTTTTGCGCCATCAGGCCCACGTTTGGCACTGTGCCCATGGTGCGGGGGTCGAAGTTGCCGTGCCACTTGCAGAAGTTGATCATCTCCTGGTAGATACGGGCAAAAGTCGACTCAGGCATCACGGCCTTGCACTCATAAGGCTTGCCGTCAGCACCCCACATCTGGCCACCCTGACGAATCATTGCGGGCATGGATGCATCCACAATGATGTCGTTGGGCGAATGGAAGTTGGTGATGCCCTTGGCCGAGTCCACCATGGCCAGCTCGGGGCGACCTGCGTGGCAGGCGTGCAAATCACGAATGATTTCTTCGCGCTGCGAAGTGGGCAGGGTTTCGATCTTTTCGTACAGCGTCGACATGCCGTTGTTCACGTTCACGCCCAGCTCGTCAAACAGCTTGCCATGCTTGGCAAACGCATCCTTGTAATAGATCTTCACGCAGTGACCGAACACGATGGGGTGCGAGACCTTCATCATGGTGGCTTTGACGTGCAGCGAGAACAAAATGCCCGCTTCCTTGCAGTCGTCCAGCTCTTTTTCATAGAAGTCGCACAGCGCCTTCTTGCTCATGAACATGGAGTCGATGATTTCGCCGTCTTTCAGCGCTACCTTTTCCTTGAGCACGATGGATTTGCCCGACGCAGTCTCCAGCACCATCTTCACATCACGGGCCTTGTCCAGTGTCATGGACTTTTCACCGTGGTAGAAGTCGCCTTCGTGCATGTGCGAAACGTGGGTACGCGACCATTGCTTCCACTCACCCATCGAATGGGGATGTTTTTTGGCGTAGTTCTTGACCGCAGCAGGTGCGCGGCGGTCAGAGTTGCCTTCACGCAGCACGGGGTTCACAGACGAGCCAATGCACTTGGAGTAGCGCGCCAAAATGGCTTTGTCTTCGGGCGTCTTTGGATCTTCAGGGTAGTCAGGCAGTGCGTAGCCCTTGCCTTGCAGCTCCTTGATGGCGGCCATCAGTTGCGCCACCGATGCGGAGATGTTGGGCAACTTGATGATGTTGGCATCGGGCGTCAAGGTCAGCTTGCCCAGCTCTGCCAAGGTGTTTGGTACGCGCTGCGCCTCTGGCAGCACGTCGTTGAATTCGCTCAGGATACGGGCAGCTACAGAGATGTCGCTGGTCTCTACATTCACGCCAGCAGTGGAAGCGAAAGCTTGCACGACGGGCAAAAACGCGCTGGTCGCCAGACGGGGAGCTTCATCCGTCAGGGTGTAGATGATGGTGGATTGCTGTGTTGTCATCTCTTGCTTTTGGCTCAATGGATTGCTGGGATGTGGATAGGCACTCATGACCTGCTCCCGACCGGGTTGCCCGCTGCAGTGCTGCCATCTGAACTGTGCAAAAAGCAGCAGCAAATTTCGCATGCGTGAAGCAGACTCCCATGATGCAAAATTCTAACCGTTGATCTGCGCTTTTTACCAACTCTTGTACAAGAGTTATTTAAAAACTCTTCTATAAGACTTGATTGACGCAAGCATTGTTTAGTGTTTGCTTCCTGCAATCTAACAGCGCAGCAAAAGAAAAGCCCGCGGGCTTTCACCAGCGGGCTTGACGGACCTCACGGTCTGCGATGACAGCGAAGTGTCAGGCTGCGTAATTTTCTTCCGCAAACTTCCAGTTCGCCAGGTTGTTCAGGAACACTTCCAGGAACTTGGGACGCGCGTTGCGGTAGTCGATGTAGTAGGCATGCTCCCACACGTCCACAGTGATCAGCGGCGTCTTGCCGTCAACAATGGGGTTGCCTGCAGCGCCGGTGTTCACGATTTCAACGGAACCGTCAGCGTTCTTGACCAGCCATGTCCAGCCCGAGCCAAAATTGCCCGCTGCCGACTTGGCGAACTCTTCCTTGAACTTGTCAAAGCTGCCGAACTTGGCGTTGATGGCGTCAGCCAGCTTGCCAGTTGGTGCTGCGCCACCATTGGGGGTCATGCACTTCCAGAAGAAGCTGTGGTTCCAGTGCTGGGCTGCATTGTTATAGATGCCACCGCTGGCCTTCTTAACGATTTCTTCCAGCGACAAGGCTTCGAACTCTGTACCCTTGATCAGGTTGTTCAGGTTCACCACATACGTGTTGTGGTGCTTGCCGTGGTGGTATTCAAAAGTTTCTTTGCTGTAGTGGGGAGCCAGCGCGTCAATAGCGTAAGGCAACTGGGGCAAGGTATGTTCCATCTTGAATCCTCGTCGTGGTTTAAATAATTAGAAGTCCTACACAGAGTGCGTAGTAGCGCTACCTGTACAGCAGCAAGCCTGAGCATGCATTTTGACTTGGCGCAAACAACGCGCCTTGTCAGCCATTGTAGGAAGAACCCAAGTGTATTGCAGCTACAAGTTAAGCGTTTTAGCTATTAAAGCGAAAGCACCTGGCTATGTCAGGCCTTATAAAAGCTTGGGCTGCGTCACTGTCACATCCAAAACACCATCGGCCAGCATAGCCTTCAAAGGCGCACCGACCGCAGCCTGTTCTACCCGGGTAATGACTTGCCCGCTTTGCGTAGTCAGCACGCTGTAGCCGCGCTCCAGCACTCGCTGGGGGTTGAGCAGCTCCATGCGCTGGTGCATTTGCGCCATCCATTGCCGCTGCGCTTTCAAATGTTGCGCCGTCGTTTGGCCCAAACCTGCCTCTAACGCTTGATGCCTGTGTGCATGTTGCTGCATCTTCATCAGCAGTCCATGGTGTGCTCGCTGCTTGAGCTGCGACAAATGCAGACGCTGGTTCGCCATTTGCTGGCTGGGCCGCCCCAGTCGCACTGCGGTGGCATCCAGACGCTGGGCATTTTTATCAATTTGGCGCAGCACACCTGACTGAATGCGGTGCTCCATCAAGGTCAACCCATCCAGCCAGGCCTGGCGCGGCAGCGCCACCAGTTCTGCGGCCGCAGTAGGTGTGGGAGCGCGCAAATCAGCGCAAAAATCGGCAATGGTGAAATCGGTTTCGTGACCGACACCACAGATCACAGGCACCGGGCTTTGCACGATCGTGCGTGCCACTTGCTCGTCATTGAACGCCCACAGATCTTCCATGGAGCCACCGCCACGCACCAGCAAAATCACGTCCACCGGCGGCACACCGGCTTCGCCTTGGCGCTGCGCCAAGGCGTAAAGCTGCTTTAAAGCCTGCACAATGGATGCGGGGGCATCGCCTCCTTGCACTAAAGACGGTGCAATCAGCACAGGGATATGCGGCACCCGGCGGCGCAAGGCGGTTGCCACATCGTGCAAGGCTGCAGCCCCCAGCGAGGTCACTACCCCAATGCCGCGTGGCATGACAGGCAAAGCGCGCTTGCGGGCTGCATCAAACAGACCTTCTGCCTCAAGCTGGGCTTTGACGCGCAAAAACTGCTCAAACAAAGCGCCCTGCCCGGCGCGCTGCAGGCTGTCCACAATCAGTTGCAGATCGCCACGCTGTTCATACACGCCCAGCTTGCCACGCACTTCCACCAGTTCGCCATCGCGCGGCGTGAAGTCCATCGCCATGGCAGCGCGGCGAAACATGGCGCAGCGCAACTGCCCTGCCGTGTCTTTGATGCTGAAGTAGCAGTGCCCGCTGCCTGCACGTGAAAAACCCGTAATTTCACCGCGCACCGTGACAGGGTTAAAGCGCGCCTCCAGGCTGTCGGCAATCGCGCGGCACAACGCCCCGACGTCCCAGACGCGGGGTTGAGCAAGGGCGGATGTGTGATCAAAGAAAGACATGCGTAAAGGCTCTCAGGCGGGCACAGAAAACAACAGCGCAACCCACAGGCCTGCGCTTAAGCTTTGATGCCAGCCAAATGCGCGCAAATCAAGGCTGGCAAGCCAGGCACGGCGCAGACGCTGCGTGATAATGCGTGGCTGCAAGCAAACAACACACAAGCACGGGAGAAATAAAGTTGCTGTCGATCATACAGGCCGCTGGCTGGCCCATCTGGCCTCTTATTGCATGTTCCATCTTCGCCTTGGCGCTGATTTTTGAGCGCTTCGTCTCCCTGAAAACCGCACGCGTCGCCCCTGCCAAGTTGCTGGATGAGGCCATCGCCGTCTCAAAAGACCGCCTGCCCTCCAACGACGTGATCCAGCAACTGGCGCAAAACAGTGCGCTGGGCGAAGTGCTGGCCAGTGGCATGCAGCAACTCAACGCGCACCCCAAAAGCAGTGAAGAAGACCTGCGCGCGCGCATGGAATCAACGGGCCGTGCTGTCGCCCACCGCCTGGAAAAATATCTGGGCGCGCTGGCCACGATCGCCTCTGCAGCGCCTTTGCTGGGCTTGCTGGGCACGGTCATTGGCATGATTGAGATTTTTGGCTCGCAGTCGGGCTCTGGCGCAATGGGCACCGGCAACCCCGGGCAACTGGCGCACGGCATCTCCATTGCGCTGTACAACACCGCATTTGGCTTGATCGTGGCGATCCCTGCGTTGATTTTCTGGAAGTACTTCCGCGCACGGGTCGATGCCTACCTGCTGCAACTGGAGCTGGCCAGCGAGCAGTTTGTGCGCCACCTCAACCATCTGCGTACAAAGTAAGCGAAGCGCACCATGGCCATGAATTTTCGCCCTCGCCGCACGGAAGAGCCTGAGATCAATTTGATTCCGTTCATTGACGTGCTGCTGGTGGTGCTTATCTTCCTGATGCTGAGCACCACTTACAGCAAGTTCACCGAGCTGCAGCTCACGCTGCCCACGGCTGACACCGAGAAAATGCGCGACCGCCCCAAGGAAGTCGTCATCTCCATTGCTGCCGATGGCCGCTACGCCATTGACAAAAACGCGCTGGAAGACCGCTCCGTAGATGCCATCGCCAGCGCTTTGGCAGGTGCAGCACCCGCAGGCGGCGAAAGCATTGTCATCATCAGCGCCGATGCAGCCGCGCCCCACCAGTCCGTGGTTTCTGCCATGGAAGCCGCTCGGCGTGCGGGGTTGACGCAAATTACCTTTGCCACCCAATCCGCCGCCGCGGCAGGCAAAAAGTAAGGCCCACGGCATGCGCGCCCCAGCCCACCAGGGCACAGGCTCAGACCGGCTTCGCACTATGTGGCGCAGCCGCAGTCTGGCGGCACGGGCCTTGCTGCCTGTAGCTGTCTTGTATGGCGCGCTCTCAGGCGTGCAGCGCAAACTGTATCAATGGGGTTTGAAAAAAGCACAGCACCCAGGCGTGCCCGTCATCGTCATTGGCAATGTGATTGCAGGCGGCGCCGGGAAAACGCCCGTGACTCTGGCCACCGTGGCACACCTGCAAGCTAGGGGCTTTAAGCCCGGCATCATCTCGCGTGGCTATGGCCGCAGCGCTGACGATTGCCGTGAGGCCACAGCCCAATCTCTGCCACAAGACGTGGGCGATGAACCCTTGCTGATGGCCCGCACCAGCGGTGTGCCCGTGTTTGTGGCACGCCAGCGCATCACCGCCGCCCGCGCTTTGCTGGCGGCTTACCCGGCTACCAACGTCCTCGTATGCGACGATGGCCTGCAGCACCATGCCTTGGCTCGCGATGTACAGGTGTGCGTGTTCAACAGCGAAGGCATTGGCAATGGCTGGCTGCTGCCTGCTGGCCCTTTGCGCGAGCCCTGGCCGCGCCCAGTGACCGCGGTATTGCATGCAGCGCCACAACCGCCGCAAGGCACGCCGGCAAGCACCCCCAGTTTTCTGCTGCAGCGCCAGCTGGCACCCTTTGCTGTACGCAGCAATGGCACCCGCGTAGCACTGTCTGATTTGCAAGGCCAAGCGCTACACGCCTTGGCCGCCATTGCCCGGCCCGAAGAGTTTTTTGCCATGCTGCGCGCCATGCCTCTGAACGTGGTCAGCACCGAAGGCTTACCCGATCACTGCAATTTTGAAAGCTGGCAACGCCCATCTGATGAGCATTTGCTCGTGGTGTGCACTGAAAAAGACGCTGCCAAAATCTGGCAAACCATGCCGCAGGCACTGGCTGTGCCCCTGCATTTGCAAGTGGATCAAGGCTATTTTGATCTGCTGGATGCCCAGCCGTGCCTATCATCACCCCATTAAAGAACACCCACCGGTACACCGCTATGGATCCCAAACTGCTTGAACTTCTGGTCTGCCCCGTCACAAAAGGCCCCCTTCGCTTTGACAAGGAGCGCCAAGAATTGATCTCGCAAAGCGCACGCCTGGCCTATCCCGTGCGCGATGGCATGCCCATCCTGCTGGAAAACGAAGCCCGCACTCTGGACGACAGCGAACTGCAAGCGTGAGCACCGTGAGCTTCACCGTTCTGATTCCGGCGCGTCTGGCATCCAGCCGCTTGCCCAACAAGCCACTGGCCGATATTGCAGGCCTGCCCATGGTGGTGCGCGTAGCCCTGCAGGCGCGCAAAAGCGCTGCAACCCGCGTGGTGGTTGCAGCCGACAGTGCATGCATCGTGCAAGCCTGTCAGGCCCATGGCATTGACGCCATCCTGACCCGCGCCGACCATCCCAGCGGCAGCGATCGCCTGGCTGAGGCCTGCGCACAGCTGGGCCTGGATGGCGACGACATGGTGGTCAACGTGCAAGGTGACGAGCCGCTGATTGACCCTGCCCTGATTGACGCGGTCGCGCAGGTTCTGGCCGCAGCGCCTACCGCCAGCATGGGCACAGCTGCCCACCCCATTGCCAGCTTCGAAGATTACGTGAACCCCAACGTCGTCAAAGTTGTCTGCAATGCACAAGGTCTGGCCCACTACTTCAGCCGCGCACCCATTCCGTTGCACCGCGACCAAGCCAGTGAGCAATGGTGGAATGAAAACAGCGCTTTCACCCCCTTGCGCCACGTTGGTATATACGCATACCGTGCGGGGTTTTTGCGCGGTTTTCCGCAACTATCTCCTGCGCCCACCGAGGCCGTTGAGTCGCTGGAACAGTTGCGCGCCCTGTGGCACGGCCACTCGATTGCGGTGCACATCACGCACAACGCACCGGGCGCTGGTGTTGATACACCCGAAGACCTTGATCGCGTTCGCGCGTTGTTGCACAACGCTTGATCCTTAAATTTTCAGAAATTTCTGAAAATTGAAGGAGAAATAAGAGCAGTTAGCGCTGATTCCATCATGTTTTGCGGATTCTTTGATACGCAAAACAAAGTCAGACCAGCGCTAACTGCTCATTTTTTATACAGAAGCCCGTTTATTCTTCTACAAGAGATGCAGACAACCCATGGCATCCATTCCTGCTGTGCATAGTTGACAAACACCGCTACACACCGCTGTCAAGCACCTAAAACAGCTGTTCAGAAACTGCATCTACGGGAATATCTCTGCGTTTTGTAAGTCAAAAACAAGGGCGTGCGTGCTATCCTTGAACGAATATCGAGCGGTTGCTGCCTGCTTTTCTTGTTCAAGAAAAGCCCCCGCTCCACCAAGAATTTCTACATTTCGAGGATCTCCATGAAACTGATTTTGTTGGGCGCACCCGGCGCCGGCAAAGGCACGCAAGCCGCCTTCATCTGCCAGAAGTTCGGCATCCCCCAAATTTCTACTGGCGACATGCTGCGTGCCGCAGTCAAGGCTGGCACACCTCTGGGCCAGCAAGCCAAGGCGGTAATGGATGCAGGTCAGCTGGTCAGTGATGATCTGATCATCAACCTGGTCAAAGAACGCATCACCCAGGCAGATTGCGCCAATGGCTTCCTGTTTGACGGCTTTCCCCGCACCATCCCTCAGGCTGATGCCATGAAGGCAGCGGGTGTGCACCTGGACTATGTTCTGGAAATCGACGTACCTTTCGATGCCATCATCGAACGCATGAGCGGCCGCCGCTCGCATCCAGCATCGGGTCGCACTTACCACGTCAAATTCAATGCCCCTCAGACAGAAGGCAAGGATGACGTGACCGGTGAAGACTTGGTCCAGCGTGAAGACGACAAAGAAGAAACCGTGAAAAAACGTCTGGACGTGTACAGCAGCCAGACTCGCCCATTGGTTGATTACTACCAGGCATGGGCCAAGGAAGATCCGGTACACGCACCCAAGTACCGCGCAATCAGCGGCATGGGCTCTGTAGAAGAAATCACTGCACGCGCCTTTGAAGCACTGAGCGCTTAGTTGCTGCTTTCGCCTACAAAAAAGCTGCCCTTTGGGCAGCTTTTTTTATGCCTGCATTACCTTGGCACTACTCCTGCCGCTGCAATAGTGCCAGCATCAAGCTAATGCGCGCCTTCACGGGGCTCAGTGGAGTTACCCCCGGGTCACACTCACCATAGGCCAGTACAATCTGCCCCTGCTCGCAGCGTGTACTGCGCCAAACCCGCACGCCTTGGCTCACCGCCCTGCGCAGTGCCTGTTGCAAGGCTTCATGGACTGAACCATTGCCCGTGCCAGCCACCACCAGCCCCTTGACGCCCGCTGCCACCAAAGCATCAACCCCTTCCGCGCGTGCGCAGGCAGTACTGGTCACGATCTCTACCCACGGCCACTGCGCAGCATCCCCGCCCCAAACCGCTGCTGACACTGTAGATTTCTCACGATCAAGCTGAGCGCTAGTGGCCCAGCGCACGCGCCCCTCTTCCACCCAGCCTGCAGGCCCTGCCGCACCGGATGAAAAAGCATTCAATCTGTACGGATGCACTTTGCGCAGCGATTGCGCGGCGTGCACTTCACCCGCAACAGCGACCCACACACCAGGTAAACCATGGGCCGCACAAACCAGCGCATCGCGCAAATTGGCAGGGCCATCTGCCGACAGCGCCGTTGCCGGGCGCATCGCACACGTGAGCACCACAGGCTTTGAGGGCTGCAGTACGCACTGCAAGAACCAGGCGGTTTCTTCCAGCGTGTCTGTGCCATGGGTAATGACCACGCCTGCCACATCTTCTTGCTCTAGCCACTTGGTGCAAGCTTTGGCCAGTTGCTGCCAAGTACTGATATCCATGTCTTTGCTATCGAGCTGCGCGATTTGCGCCACTTCAAATGCAAAGTGCCCTGGCAAGCACCCTTGTGCAATAGGCTGTAGCAGCTGTGCAACGCCGATCTGGGCAGCCTTATAGCCAACGCTCCCTCCATCTGCATGACCCAGCCCTGCAATGGTCCCTCCTGTACCCAAGATCACAATTTTTCTTGTCGTAGACACTTGCAGCCTTCCAAAAACTGGTTAAAAATACAGGTACTGGATAAACAAACAGTTATCCTCAGCAAGGACAGGCATGGAGCACACCACACTCACCCCCAGACAGCAGCAAATTCTGGACCTTATCCAAGATGCTATTTCAAGCACAGGCGCGCCGCCAACCCGTGCAGAAATCGCCCGCACCTTGGGATTTAAATCCGCCAATGCTGCCGAAGAGCACCTGAAAGCGCTAGCACGCAAGGGCGTTTTAGAGCTAGTCAGCGGCACTTCACGAGGCATACGTCTGGTCAGCGATGCTGTGCGCCACATCAATGCAGCACGTGGCACACACTTTGACTTGCCTATGGCCGCTATGCAACCGCTGTTGCTCCCACTCGTGGGCCGCGTGGCCGCCGGATCACCCATTTTGGCGCAAGAGCACATAGATCAAAGCTTTGCGGTCGAAAGCAGTATGTTTGCCACCAAGCCAGATTACCTCTTGCGCGTACGCGGCATGTCCATGCGCGATGCAGGTATCTTGGATGGTGATTTGCTGGCCGTTCAGTCAACCCGCGAAGCACGTAACGGCCAAATCGTGGTGGCCCGCCTGGGCGATGAAGTCACCGTCAAACGCCTGCGCAAGTCAAGCACCGGCATCGAGCTACTGCCTGAAAACCCAGACTACCCAATCATCCAAGTCGATGACAACGAAAGTTTTGCGATTGAAGGCCTGGCTGTCGGCTTGATTCGCAACGCCTTCCAACTCTAACCCTCCACCCACTTCATCCTTGTGTATGCGGCGTTATGTCCCGCAGGGATCACTGCAGCCTGTTTTTGCCTCCATCCACTCACCAGAGGAAATCGCCATGCAATTTTTTTACTGCGAGCTACCTTTGCCCCGTATACAAGCTGCCAGCCAAACGGCATGCAACCAAGCACGCTTCATCGAACTGCCAGAGCAGTTGGCTGATCGTCAGGCCTGTTCAGGCAATGTGCGCTTAATACGTCGCACAAAAGATTTCGACAATTCTCGTTTTGTACTGTCTGGAAAGCTGGTCGATGTCTGTGCTGCGCTGGATGAGCTTGCAGCGCAAGAGCAACACAACATTTGGCGCATAGCAGCACAGTGATGGGCTGACAGCGCAACCTGCAAAGCAGTCGCTTTTGAGCAGCCACTGAGGGATCGAAAAATCCTGACAAGCACCATGGCAAACAAGCTTGATCCAGCGGCATCAAATTGCTGCACGATGCCATCCATGGGTGATAAAAATTCACCAGACCACATCGCACAGGCAGGAGGATTTATGAGCACAACGCCCAACTCCACATCACGCCAACCCGCTTTACCTAGTAGCGGAGGGCTGATGGGTCGCAGCTTTACGTACCGCACTGCAGAGAAAACCGATGTACGCCTCACTTGGGAACGCGCCAAGGCTAATCTTTCACGTGCCAAACAGCAAGCTTGACGTTACACGCGCACTGCCTCACACAAAACGTTGAACAGTCCCCACGCTAACCATCCATGGGGGTCATACACACCAAAAACGGAAGTCAGTACCCTTCGCTTGAAGGCTTGGTGGCACCCGGCTAGGTCAACGAGCCGTGACTACGGCAACACGGGCAATATGAACTGACGAAGCACAAAGCCAAGGCGCACTGGCAGTGAGAACGAAACGATGCTGATTTAGAGCCGGGCTACTGCGAGCATCGACAACCCATAACGGCGCCTCCACCAACGCACTTTGGCGTGCGCAACGAAACAGTGCCTCCTCAGCTTGAATGCACTGCGAACGTGCTGGCGACTAATCTGGTCGTAGTTTTCCGCTCAGCTTCAGGCCGTCACGAATATTCAGCCCCATTAGTACAAGATTCGTGGCACCGGCCAAAAGCTCAATCGCCTGCACATAGTAAAACGCTGCGTCAAAGGATCCAGCACTGGCCCAGCGGTTGAGCACAATGGCGCATGGAAGCAACACCAACATCCCGTTGGCAGCAATAAAAGGCATACGCTTCTTCTTCGCATCCACAAGTCGACCACAGCGTGACTTGGAAAGAAAGAAACCACTGCTGCCAGTGGCAGCGAGCGCAGGAACGAGCAAAAAAAGTCCCGGCATCACAATGAGCCGCTTGACTGCAGCCATCTCCTCGTGCGACCCAAAAAGCTCAACGAGCGCAGTCGATAAGAAAAAAACACCAATCGTCGCTGTAGCAAAAATTCCAGCGAAGAAATGTATTTTTTTAGGCATAAGAAAACCCCACGCTGCGTGCAAAGAACAGAGTAAACATACTAGCCAATGCAACACCCCCTGTCTGCCGAATAAGTCACAGCAAGCAAGCAATCAAAGAACCACATGCGTTTTGGCTTTCTAAATACTGGTTTCAAAGACTTCTACACGGTTGCGGCCATTGTTTTTTGCCCTGTAAAGCATTTCGTCACCATATTTCAAAACGGAGATGACATCTACCGAATCATCCGGATAACTAGATATACCCAGAGAAATGGTTATCTTTCCGACCATCGGCATTTCGGCTTGTTCCACATTCACTCTCAGTCTTTCTGCAATTTTTGCAGCATCTTCTTTTCTTGTATTAGGCAAGAGTATTAAAAATTCTTCACCACCAATGCGACAGGGAACATCGTTCAAACGACAGACATGCGCAAGAATATTGGCTAAATTCTTGAGTACTTTATCGCCAATGTCATGGCCATATGTATCGTTGATTTTTTTAAAGTAATCAATATCAATTGTGATAATTGAGAATTTAATTTCAAGATTTTTAAACTCTTGAATTGTCGCATCAAGGCTTCTTCTATTACCAAGTCCAGTGAGCGGATCTTTGAGAAGATCTTCACGAAGTTTTTTAATATTACTGTGAAGCAAACCAACACCCAATAGCATTGCCCTTTTTAGTTCTTGAGACTCAAAATACCAAGACCTGACGCTTTGTATATTTTTCTCAGTCTCATCATCGTTCATCTTATGGGCACTGTCAGCCAGCATTTTCAGTGGCGTTGATATTTTTTTAGCTGACCACAAAATAAAAATAAAACACAAAATCACTGCAGGCAAGGTTTTGTAAATGACTTGATGCATCAATGTTTCTAGAGGTACAAGGGCTGCGCTCATAGGCCTTTGCGCGATAATCCCCCACTCCGCTTTTCTTGAAACTGCAAAACCTGCGATCATCTCAACGCCCTCGCTATTCAAAACAACAGACTCACCCTCTTCCCCTTGAACAACTCTATTTATTACCGCATTATTCTCAACTACGTTACCCAATCTTGCTTGATTAGGATGGTATAGCAATCTTTTATTTTTATCTACAACATAAATATAAGAACCATCTTTATGATAATGCTCGCCTAACAACCGGTGTAGAGCACTTGCTTGTTTTAAATAGATTGTTCCTGCTATAAACCCCTGATAATTTCCTTTTGATGAAAAGACAGGGTGAGATATAAAAATAAGCAAATTACCTACGGTAGAGATGTAAGGATCACTTATGACGGGTGCTTTTTTAGCAATCGATTCTAAAACGCCTTGCGTGCTTAGCTTCAACCCTGTTATTTGCAAAGCCTCAGGTGAAGTTGCTAAAACTTCAGTACTCACATCAACGATTAAAACAGAGTTAAATGTATCAGTTTGCAATCTAACTCTATCTACTTCAGCCTCTAAGATTTTTTTATTGTCTAAGTTTTCAGCAAGAACGGCTGCCGAAAACATTAACTGCTGCTGCGCTGAATCTAAAAAATCATCCGTTGTTTTGGCTAATTTATCTGCATAAACATAATTATTTGCCAGTGATGCTTTGACCAATTGCTGGCGCTGGACACTGTGGGCAGCATAAAATGCACTGACAACAACAATGAGTCCACTCAGGATGGAAAGCATCAAAATCAGCTTTCTCAAATCTACAGAAATTCTATTTTTATTTGACACAGCAGCTCTAAATATTTAATGCAAACAAGAAAAACCAGACATCTATATCGAAAATTTTACATTCATCAGGTGCATACGGTCATCTCAGTTCACGCTGAAATTAGTTGCTAATTCAAGTTGACAACGCAGATTAATCACGTGCCGTGCCGTGGATCAATTTGACATCCACTGCGTGCACGATTGCCGCACAGTCTTCAGTGATCCCTCTTATTTCGCCTACCAGACCCTCAAAGACAGCGGTTCAGGCCACGGTGCACTTGGCGTGGCTTATCTGGTTTGAGCGCTCAAAAAGCTCGTACAGGTTGGAAAAATTGGCACGCTTGCCTGCTCTGAACGGTTTCAATCCACACCAATAATTCGAACCTGCCGTTCAAAGCATGCAAACTTTTTGCAACAAGACAGCGCAAACATCCAGTTTGCTGCATGGCATGCACCATTGTTAGACGGTGCTATCGCAGCAAGCCATCTGGCTGTGTACGTTCCAGTTAAAACCGCAGCGCCAACCCGGCAAGGTGATGCACCATGTATGCGGCGCTGTGGCGTACTCTTACAGCAACACAATATCGTACTGCTCTTGCACCAGGCCGCCTTCGGCCTTCAGCGAGATGGGCTTGCCAATAAAGTCACTCAGTCCTGCCAAGTGCTGGCTTTCTTCATCCAATAGCAAGTCAATCACATCGGGGTTAGCCACCACGCGAAATTCTTTGGGATTGAACTGGCGGGCCTCACGCAAGATTTCACGCAAGATCTCATAGGCCACACTGCGCACGGTTTTAACGCTGCCCTTGCCTTGGCAGGCCGGGCATGGCTCACACAGCATGTGGGCCAGCGATTCGCGCGTGCGCTTGCGCGTCATCTCCACCAGCCCCAGTTGCGAAAAAGTGCCAGACATGGTTTTGACACGGTCACGCACGAGCTGTTTACGCAACTCGGCCAGCACCTGATCACGATGTTCTTCGTGAGCCATATCGATAAAGTCGGCAATGATGATGCCGCCCAGGTTACGCAAGCGCAGCTGGCGTGCAATGGCTTGTGCAGCTTCCAGATTGGTTTTGAAGATGGTGTCATCAAAATTACGAGCACCCACATAGCCACCAGTGTTGACGTCAACGGTGGTCAGTGCCTCAGTCTGGTCAATGATGAGATAGCCACCAGATTTGAGATCCACACGCCGACCTAGTGCCTTGGCAATTTCCTCGTCGATGGAATACAGGTCAAAAATGGGTCGCTCGCCCCTGTACAGCTGCAGCTTGGGCACCGCGCTAGGCATGAACTCTTTGCCAAAGGCCACCAGCTTGTCGAACTGTTCTTTGGAGTCAATGCGAATGCTTTGCGTGGCCTCACCCACCAGATCACGCAGCACACGTTGCAGCAAATTCAAGTCCTGGTGCAACACAGACATGGGCGGCAAGCTGGTTGCAGCAGATTTGACGCGCGCCCAGGTTTTGCGCAGGTAGGCGATATCTTCGGCCAGCTCTTCGTCAGAAGCATCTTCACCGTTGGTGCGCAAAATGAATCCGCCGCCACCTCCGTTTTCTTTAAGCCCCACCAGTTTCTGCAGGCGACCTCGCAAGGCATCGCGCTCTTCAGGGATGATTTTTTGCGAAACGCCAATGTGTTCGTCTTGCGGCAAATGCACCAACAAGCGTCCCGCAATGCTGATTTGCGTGGACAGGCGCGCACCCTTGGTACCTATCGGATCTTTGATCACCTGCACCACGATGGACTGGCCTTCAAACACCTGGTGCTCGATGGGCTTGGGCGGCTCGTTCTTGCGCGCAATCATCGGTGCATCGCCACTTTCATGGCGGTGCCATACATCAGCCACGTGCAGAAAGGCGGCACGCTCCAGCCCAATATCAATAAAGGCTGACTGCATGCCCGGCAGCACGCGCGAGACCTTGCCCAGATAAATATTGCCTACCAAACCCCGCTCCAGCGTGCGTTCGGTATGTAGCTCTTGCACTGCGCCCAGCTCCACCACGGCCACACGTGTTTCTTGTGGCGACCAGTTGATCAAAATATCTTGCTGCATGTGTACCTGTTGTTTTTGATGAATCGCGTGCAATAAGGCAGGCATGCAAGGCGCATGCCGCGCTTATATCTTCCAGCCGAGTTGACGCAGCAATTGCGCAGTTTCAAATACGGGCAAACCCATAATGCCCGAATAGCTGCCCTCAATGTGCTCAATCATGGCTGCAGCCAAGCCTTGAACACCATAGGCACCGGCTTTGCCAAAAGGCTCACCCGAGGCCACATAAGCGTCGATCTGCGCATCGCTCATGGCCATGAAGCGCACCTTGGAAACCGACAGTGCTTGTAAACGCTGCACGCCGTTTTGCAAGGCGACAGCGGTCAGCACTTCATGGGTTTGACCAGACAGTTTGCGCAGCATGGCTTGCGCTTGGGCTGCATCAGCGGGCTTGCCCAAAATCTCTTGCCCCAAAGCTACAGTCGTGTCAGATGTAAGCACCGGAGCAAGCGGTAAACCCCGGCGTGACAGACGGGCGGCCGCCGCATCCAGTTTGAGCCCTGTGACACGCTGCACATAGCTGCGCGGCGCTTCATGGGGCAGCACCGCCTCGATGGCCTCTGCATCTTCAACTACATCACCCGCTACGTTGGGCAGCAGCAGTTCATGGCGCACATTCAGTTGCTGCAGCAACTGGCTACGGCGCGGGCTTTGGGATGCAAGATAGATAAATTCAGACATCAGATTTAAATAAAAATGGGCGCTAGCGCCCGAAATTCAAGCGCCAAAAGCTATTAAAAAAATAGTACCACGCAGCCATGCATGCGGGCAATCAGCACAACACGCACAAACTGCACCAAAAAATAAAGCCCTGCAAAAAATGACAGGGCTTTGAAGAATCTCGAAGGATACAGCTCACTCTCGGTGGTAGGGATGGCCTGCGTTGACTGACCACGCACGGTACAGCTGCTCAATCAGCAGCACACGCACCATCGCATGAGGCAAAGTCAGGTCAGACAAACGGATGCGCTCATGCGCAGCCTGGCGAAACTCAGGGTCCAGCCCATCAGGCCCGCCGATAACCAGCGCCACATCATCGCCTTCCAATTGCCAGTGCTGCAAACGCTGCGCAAGGGCCTTGGTTGTCAAGTTGGTACCGCGCTCATCAAGTACCACAACCCGGCTACCACGCGGAATGGCCGCTTCAATGCGTTTGCGCTCAGCGGCGTACAAGGTCTCCACCGTCTTGGAGCCGCGAGGCTCCGTTTTGACGGTTTTGATTTCCACCTTTAATTCATGCGGGAACCGCTTGGCGTAATCGTCGTAGGCTGTCTGTGCCCAATCAGGCACATGCTGGCCTACGGCCACGATCAGCAGTCTCATGGCTGGTGCTTACTTGGCAGTGCGCGCAGGGCGCTTGGCAGGAGCCTTGTCTGCAGAAGCTGTACGGCCAGCTGCACCACGTGCCTTCACAGGCTTGACAACCACTGTCTTGGCCGGTGCTGCGGCCTTCTTGGCGGCTGGTTTCTTCACGGCCACAGGCTTTGCCGTAGCAGCCGATTTGGCTGCGGGCTTTTTAGCGGCTGGTTTTTTGGCGGCAACGGGCTTGTCTGCTGCTGCAGCGGCAGCCTGTGTGGCAGCCTTTTTGGAAGCAGCTTTCTTGACCACAACCTTACCGTCAATCGCAGCTGCAGTTTTCTTGGCTGCAGAGCGTTTCGCAGGCTTGGTTTCTTGCGATGCGTCTTCGGAGGCAAAAATCTTTGACGGCTTGGCGGCACCCAGCTTCAAGCGCACAGGCTTGTCACCCCAGATTTCTTCCAGGCGGTAGTACTGGCGAATTGTGGGCTGCATGACGTGCAAAACACACTGACCACAATCGACAATAATCCATTCGCCGTTTTCTTCGCCTTCATGGCGAGGCACAGCAAAACCGGCCTTTTTGACGGCTTCGCGCACGCTGGAAGCCAAAGCCTTGGTTTGGCGGCTGGAGGCACCAGAAGCAACAATCACACGCTCAAACAGCGGTGACAGGTGCTCGGTATTGAAAACCTGAATATCTTGGGCCTTGACGTCTTCCAAACCATCGACGATGGCACGTTGGAGTTTGGTCACGTCTTTCTTGGCTGCGGAATCCGATTGTGTGGAAGTGCTCATCAGGCGATGTCTGGTTGGAAAATACCGGTCAATATAGCGCGGTGGCACGAAGGACTTCAAGGCCCATTCATATGCTGCCCCACGCTGACAGGGCTTTTATTATGGTTGTAAAAAGAATGCCGACCACAGGGGCTCTGTCGTCGGCAGCTATTGAAATTATAGTTTTCCTGTGCCAATAGCGCTTCGCCTGGCTCAAAGCCAGTCGCGACGCACCAAGTATTGGCTCAGGAGCTCAGCTTCAGGTGTGCCCACGGCATCTTGGCGCTGGTAGCTCCAGCTGGCTTGCAATGGCATGGACAGCAAGATGGACTCTGTACGCCCCCCTGACTGCAGCCCGAAGTGCGTACCACGGTCCCAAACCAGATTGAATTCCACATAACGGCCACGTCGGTAGCGCTGGAAATCAACTTGATCAGGGCCGTAATGCGTATCTTTGCGGCGCTCTACCACAGGCAGATAAGCCGTCAAAAATGCATCACCGACCGAGCGCATCAGGGCAAAACCTTGATCCTGACCCAGTTCGCTGAAGTCGTCATAGAAGATGCCGCCAATGCCGCGCTGCTCGTCACGGTGCTTGAGGTAAAAGTACTCGTCACACCACTTCTTGAAGCGCGGGTACAAGCCTTGACCAAAAGGCTGCACCGCATCACGACACGTTCGGTGGAAATGCACCGCATCTTCTTCAAAGCCGTAGACAGGCGTCAGGTCCATGCCACCACCGAACCAGCAAGCCTTGGGCTGCCCCTCGTGGCCGGCAGCAATCATGCGCACGTTCATGTGCACCGTTGGAACATAGGGGTTACGCGGATGAAACACCAGCGACACACCCATGGCTTCAAACGGAGCACCCGCCAACTCAGGCCGGTGCTGCGTTGCCGAAGGAGGAAGTTGCGCCCCCTTCACATGCGAAAAACCACAACCCGCACGCTCGAACACCACGCCGTTTTCCAAAATCTTGGTGATGCCATCGCCCTGCAGGCGCTCATCAGCCCCTTTTTTCCAGGGGTCTGCCAAGAACTTGGCAGCACCCGTACTGGCAGTTGCTTCCACAGCCTCCAGCGACTGGGTGATGCTGGCTTGCAAGCCCAGTAAATAGGCTCGCACGCTTTCAACGGTGGCTTTTTGCTCTTGCACGTGCAGATCCTTAGCTTTTGATGGCGCGGAAACCAATGTCGCGGCGGTATTGCATGCCGTCAAAGTGAATGCCACGCGTTACGTCATACACACGTTGCTGGGCTTGGCGCACGCTGTCAGCCAGCACCGTGACGCACAACACACGGCCACCCGTAGTCACCGGCACACCCGCTTCATTGAGTTGAGTGCCAGCATGGAACACCACGGCATCGTCTTCTTCAGCAGGCAGGCCGGTAATGGCATCGCCCTTGCGTGGATCTTCTGGATAGCCGGCAGCAGCCATGACGACGCCCAGTGCGGTGCGGCGGTCCCACTCCAGCTCCACGTGCTCCAGCTTGCCATCGACGGCTGCCAGCATGACGTCCACCAGATCGCTCTTCAAGCGCATCATGATGGGCTGAGTTTCCGGGTCTCCCATGCGGGTGTTGAACTCCAGCGTCTTGGGGTGGCCATTGCCATCAATCATCAGCCCTGCGTACAGGAAGCCTGTGAACGGCACGCCATCTTTCTCCATGCCACGAATGGTGGGCAAGATGATTTCGCGCATGGCACGTGCGTGCACGTCAGCAGTTACCACCGGCGCGGGCGAGTAAGCGCCCATACCACCGGTGTTAGGACCTTCGTCATTGTCTTTCAGGCGTTTGTGATCTTGGCTGGTGGCCATTGCCACTACGTTCTTGCCATCGCACAAAACAATAAAAGAAGCCTCTTCTCCCGAGAGGAACTCTTCAATCACCACGCGCGCACCACCTTCGTTGTGCTGCACGCCGTATTTGTTGTCCACCAGCATGAAGTCGACCGCATCGTGGGCTTCTTGCAGCGTCATTGCGACGACCACACCCTTGCCTGCGGCCAAGCCGTCGGCCTTGATCACGATGGGTGCGCCCAAACGTTCTACAAAATCATGCGCAGCCGCAGGATCCGTAAACGTGTCGTAGTCGGCCGTAGGAATGCCATGGCGGCGCATAAACGCCTTGGAGAAGGCTTTGGACGACTCCAGCTGCGCTGCAGCCTTGGTTGGGCCAAACACCTTCAGACCATGCGCGCGAAATTCATCCACGACGCCAGCAGCCAGAGGTGCCTCAGGGCCAACTACAGCCAGTGCCACACCTTCAGCCTGCGCCCATTCACGCAGTTGTACGACATCCGTGATGGGTAAATTTTGCAACTTACCCCCTGCCAACGCAGTGCCCCCATTGCCAGGAGCCACGAACACTTTAGTCGCCTTGGGCGACTGGGCCAATTTCCACGCCAGAGCGTGTTCACGGCCACCGCCGCCAATCACAAGAATTTTCATATTTCAGCGTTGTGGTAGACGTCTTGTACGTCGTCCAAATCTTCCAGTACGTCCAGCAGTTTCTGCATGCGCTCAGCGTCGTCGCCTTGCAATTCAATGGTGTTTTCAGCACGCATGGTCACTTCGGCCACTTCGGGCTTCAGACCTGCGGCTTCCAACGCGTTCTTTACGGCTTCAAAGGCCCCTGGTGCGGTCAGCACCTCAATGGCGCCGTCTTCATCAGTCACCACGTCTTCAGCTCCCGCATCCAACGCAACTTCCATGACCTGGTCTTCCGAAGTACCCGGGGCAAAAATGATCTGGCCACAGTGCTTGAACTGAAAGGCCACCGAGCCTTCCGTGCCCATATTGCCACCGTACTTGTTAAATGCATGGCGAACATCCGCCACGGTGCGCACTCGGTTGTCCGTCATGGTATCGACAATGATGGCTGCACCACCAATGCCATAGCCTTCGTAGCGAATTTCTTCGTAGGTGACACCCTCGAGATTGCCTGTGGCCTTGTCGATATTGCGTTTGATGTTGTCGGCAGGCATATTGGCAGCCTTGGCCTTGTCGACAGCAAGGCGCAGACGTGGATTGGCACTCAGGTCAGCGCCGCCCTGGCGGGCTGCCACCATGATTTCACGAATGATTCGAGTCCAGATACGGCCGCGCTTTTCATCCTGGCGACCTTTGCGGTGCTGGATGTTGGCCCATTTGCTATGTCCTGCCACAGGAAATCCTTTGGTCTTGATTTAATCTACTGGGCACGGATTCTACTTTTGACAGCGTAACTTGACAGAGGAAACCCGAACATGGCCCCAGCATTACCTATTGCACAGCGCGGTGAGATCGTTTGCTCCATCTTGCCCAACATGGCAAATCGACATGGTTTGATCACCGGGGCCACCGGCACCGGAAAAACAGTCACGCTGCAAAAGATTGCAGAAAGCTTCTCTTTAGCGGGAATTCCTGTATTTTTAGCCGACATCAAGGGCGACTTAACAGGCATCAGTCAAGCGGGCAGCGTGGGCGCAAAGCTGGCGGCCTCTTTGCAAGAGCGCGGAATTGCGATTCCCGAACCTGTCGCCTGCCCAAGCACGCTGTGGGACGTATTTGGTCAGCAAGGGCACCCGGTTCGCGCCACGATTTCAGATATGGGACCTTTGCTGATTGGCCGCATGCTGAATTTGAACGACACCCAAATGGGTGTGCTCAACATCATCTTCAAGATTGCCGACGACAACGGCATGCTGCTTCTGGATCTCAAAGACCTGCGCTCCATGCTGCAAAACGTGGGCGAAAACGCCAAACAGTTCACCACAGAATACGGCAACATTTCTGCTGCCAGCGTGGGCGCTATCCAGCGGGGGTTGCTGCAAATTGAGTCAGAAGGGGGCGATCAGTTTTTTGGCGAACCCATGCTCAACATTGAAGATTTGATGCAAACCGACGCCCAGGGCCGTGGCGTGATGAACATATTGGCCGCAGACAAGCTGATGCAGTCGCCGCGCCTGTACTCCACCTTTTTGCTGTGGATGCTGTCCGAGCTGTTTGAGCAGTTGCCTGAAATTGGTGACCCCGAAAAGCCCAAGCTGGCCTTTTTCTTTGATGAAGCGCATTTGCTGTTCAACGATGCCCCCAAGGTGCTGGTCGAGCGCATTGAGCTTGTGGTGCGCCTGGTGCGCTCCAAGGGTGTTGGCGTGTATTTCGTGACGCAAAACCCCATGGACATTCCTGACAGCGTGCTGGCACAGCTGGGCAACCGGGTGCAACACGCGCTACGCGCCTTCACTCCCAAGGACCAAAAGGCCGTCAAAGCCACGGCGCAGACGATGCGCCCCAACCCCGAGGTCAACATTGAGGCCGCCATTACAGAGCTGGCAGTGGGCGAGGCTTTGGTCAGTTTTCTGGATGAAAAAGGCCGACCCGGCATTACCCAGCGCGTGTATGTGATACCGCCTGGCAGCCAGATTGGACCCATTGAAGATACCCAGCGCCGCAGCTTGCTGGCCAACTCGATCGTGGCTGGCGTTTATGACAAAACCGTGGACCGCGAATCTGCCTATGAGGTACTGCAAGCGCGTGCGGCAGGGGCGCCAACGGCCACAGGCGGGGTAAGCGGCAGCCCAGCCGCAGCGCAGCAGGCCGACGGTGGCTTGATGGGGGGCTTGAACGACTTTCTGTTTGGCTCTACCGGCCCACGTGGTGGCAAGAAAGATGGGCTTGTGCAAAGCCTGGTCAAGTCCACCGCCCGCAACATGAGCAATCAGCTGGGCCGCCAGTTGCTGCGCGGCGTGCTGGGCAGCTTGACTGGCAGCAAGAAATAGCAAGCAAAGCTGCCACATCAGGGAATGTGCGGCTTTCCCAAGGCACGGCCACTCACTAGAGTGCCGTGCCATATGTCTACCAGCACACACACCCTCCCCTTGTCGGTCATGCAGCTTCAGGTGCAAGACCACATTGCGCATTTGCAACTCTCCCAGCCAGAGAGCCTGAACACCATGCACCCCGCCTTCTGGCGTGATCTGGATATGGCCCTCACCCACATCACCACCCAAGGCGATGTACGTGCTCTGGTCATCAGCAGCAGTGGCAAGCATTTCAGCGCTGGCATGGCTCTGGAGACATTTGCCAACCCCAACTTGGCACCTCAAGACAAAGCCCCGGAAGGCCGCGCCGCATTGTCTGAGTTCTTGTGGGACATGCAGCAAGTGTTTACGCGCATCGAACAATTGCGCATTCCCGTCATCACCGCCATTCAGGGTGGCTGCATTGGTGGCGCTCTGGACATGGTGTGCTGCGCCTGCATTCGTTACGCCACGCAAGATGCGTTTTTCTGCGTACAGGAAATCAATATTGGCATGGTGGCCGATCTGGGCAGCCTGCAGCGCTTGCCCAAGCTGTTGCCCATGGGGCTGGTCAAAGAGCTGGCCTACACGGGCCGTCGCTGGCCCGCGCAGGCTGCGCTGGCACATGGTTTTGTCAACGGCGTGTTTGACACCCAGGAGGCCATGCTGGCAGCCGCCATGCAGTGCGCCCAGGACATTGCAGCCAAGCCGCCAATTGCCATATGGGGCAGCAAACAGGCGCTGGATTTTGCGCGTGACCACAGTGTGCAAGACAGCCTGCGACAAATGGGCTGGCTGCAAGCGGGCATCTGGAGCAACCGCCACGTCATGGAGTCAGTGCAAGCCACGCAGCAAAAACGCGCGGGAGATTTCCCTGGCCTGACGCCGCAACGCTCATTTACGCAAATGGGTCTGGATTGAGCCTCTTTGGCTTGCGCCAAAGCCGGCATGCATGTGCGCAGGGTCAAAAAACACCCTCGCGCATGCAGACAAGCCAAAGACTTTCCACATATTCATTCAGAAAAAAGGAAAATGCGGGGCAACACAACGTGCAGCAGTACCTGAAACGCCTGGAACAGAAACAATAGCAACAACCTCCACGCGTTGCATGCTTGCTGCACTTTCACTCATAACCAAGACCCCGACCATGAGCACTGTCCACCTCATCGACCACCCCCTGATCCAGCACAAACTGACGCTGATGCGCCGCAAAGAAGCCAGTACCAACAGCTTTCGCCGCATGCTGGGCGAGCTGTCTACCCTGATGGCTTACGAAATTACCCGCGATTTCCCGCTGCAAGATCTGGAAATTGAAACGCCCATGGAAAAAATGGTCGGCAAGGTGATCGACGGCAAAAAACTCGCTCTGGTGTCCATCCTGCGCGCAGGCAATGGCTTTCTGGACGGCATGCTCAACGTGGTGCCAGGTGCCCGCATTGGCCACATTGGCCTGTTCCGCGACCCCGAAACGCTGCAGCCTGTCGAGTACTACTACAAGATGCCGGAAAACATGTGCGAACGCGACGTGATCGTTGTCGATCCCATGCTGGCCACCGGCAATTCAGCCGCAGCAGCGGTGCAGCAGCTCAAGACCAAGAGCAACCCCAAGTCCATCAAATTCATGTGCCTGCTGGCTGCGCCTGAAGGTATCAAGACCCTGCAAGCAGCTCACCCTGATGTAGACATCTACACCGCCGCGATTGACCGCGAGCTGGACAGCCATGGCTACATCCTGCCCGGCCTGGGTGATGCAGGCGACCGCATCTTCGGCACCAAGTAAGCAACACGTACCGCGTTGTAAAGGCTTCCAACAGGAAGCCTTTTTTTCGTGCTCTTTGCTGGCGCAATGTCACCAATGAGCAAGTGCATCGACTGTTTGACAAGGATCAAGCATTGACGGCGCACTGCGGCCCAAAGCCTTTGCAGCCGCGCATCATGGTAAACCCTAGTGAACATCTATAAGGCACACCATGATTCCACGCTCCGTCTCCTCCCCCAAGAAGTTTCTGATCGGCGCAGGCCTGTTCGACCAAGTGGGCGAATACGTTGCCGAGCACGGTGACTTTGCGTTCTTTGTGGCTGATGCTTTCTTCCTCAACCGCATCCACAGCCAGACCGTACCCAGCCTGACCGCACAAAGCATTCGCAGCCATGTGGAAAAGTTCTCGGGGGAATGCACCACCACAGAAATTGCACACCTGAGCGCTGCCTTCAAAGCCAGCGGTGCGAACGTGGTGGTCGGTGTGGGCGGTGGCAAGGCACTGGATGCCGCCAAAGCCGTCGCACACAACTGCAAGGCGGCGCTGGTGCTGGTGCCCACCATTGCCTCCACCGATGCACCCTGCACCGCGCTGGCCGTGGTCTACAAGGACGATGGCACCTTTGACCACTACCTGTTCCTGCCCCACAACCCCGACACCGTGCTGGCCGACACCGCCATCATTGCCCAGGCCCCAGCACGCTTTTTTGCTGCGGGCGTGGGTGATGCGCTGGCCACCTACTTTGAAGCACGTGCCACATGGCGCTGCAGCGGCACCAACCTGATCCTGAAGAAACCCTCACGCACGGGCCTGGGTCTGGGTGAGATGTGCTATGAAATATTGCGCAAGAACATTGACGCCGCCATGGACGCGGTGCGCAACAAGGCCGTAACCCCTGCACTGGAAGAAACCATTGAAGCCACGATCTACCTGAGTGGCGTGGGCGCTGAAGCCGCCGGTGTGGCCGCTGCCCATGCAGTGAACAACGGCATGGCCGTAGTACCTGCGCTGCACAACGCCCAGCACGGAGAGAAAGTGGCCTTTGGTCTGCTGACCCAGCTGGTGCTGGAAAACGCCCCATTAGCCGAGGTGCAAGAAGTCATCCGCATCATCAAAGCTGCGGGTTTGCCGCTGGCGCTGCGCGACTTTGGCATGACCGAATGGATTGAAGCCGAGTGGCGCGAAGTGGCCAAACTGGCCTGCGACAAGAATGACACCATGGGCAATATGGGCCGCCCCATCAGCGAGCAAGAGGTGTACGACGCCATGCTGGCCGCCAATGCACTGGCAGAGCGCTACCACGACTGAACCTGCGCTGCGCACTCTCTCTGTCTGTCTGGCCCAAGGTCAAAAGGGGGGTACGCGGCGTCTTCTTTTAAATTTAATAGCTACTATCGCTTTCACCCCAACGCTTTTAAATATTTTTATATCTGAAAACGTTGAACAGCAAGCGCAAGCAGCTCTCAAAAGATTGAGATGCATGCACAAACAAAGGGGTTGCCACTGGGCAGCCCCTTTGCACTATGAATGCTGTAGATTGCGCCAATAGATGCTGCATCTGCTCGTTGGCGTCCCGCAAAGCACCTAGACTGTGCCCTGTACACGACCAACGGCTTTTTTGACCGCGCATGCAAAACCCCTAGTTTCAGTGATGTGCAAACCACTGACTATGCGGTGCAATACACGCATCCCCACGCCTTTGGAGCTGTCTCCCATTTTATGGACACCTTGCACCCCCCTCCCCCTGCTTCACTTTTGTTGACTGCCCCCGTACTGGTGGTGGAAGACGAGCCCAGTGTGACCCAGCGCATTCGCGCACTTTTGCTGGACATGGGCTATGAGACCACCGCCTTGTTATGGGCAGAAAGCGTGGCCCAGGCACGTGAAATCTATGCGCATGAGCCCATTGCGCTGGCTCTAGTCGATCTGGGTTTGCCCGATGGCTCCGGCCACACCGTGATTGAAGAGCTGCGTGCACGCGATCCGGCGATGATGATTTTGGTCATCTCTGCCTGGAGCACAGAAGACGCTATTTTGGGTGCGCTGCGCGCCGGCGCAACAGGTTATCTGCTCAAGGAGCGCGATGATCTGGAGCTGCGACTGGGCATTGCCAGCACCTTGCGCGGTGGCGCACCGATTGATCCCTTCATTGCCAAACGCATCATGCAAGAGTTTGCGGCTGCGCCCAAATCAGCGGCCACAGCAGGCGCCGCCGATGCTCCTGCGCAACCCCTGAGTGGGCGCGAACAAGAAATTTTGCAACTGGTCGCGCAGGGCATGACGAACCGGGAAATTGCAGAGCATTTAAATCTCTCCAAATACACGGTGGAATGCCACGTCAAGAAGATTTACCAAAAAATGGCGGTCTCCTCCCGCACCCGCGCCATCCATATGGCACGCCAGCATGGTCTGATTGATTAGATCAACCAACCTCGTCTGGCAGACGTTGCGCCTTGTTCTGAAGCATGCACCTGATCAGATTAAAAAATATCCAAAACCATGCCTGAACAACGCCAAACGCCGTGCGTTGAAGGCGCACATAAAAAAAGGACTGCTTGGCGCAGTCCTTTTTTTGCGAAAACCGCAGGGGCGTCAATCAGTCAACCAGACCGGCAAACACGTGCTGCACGTCGTCGTCGTTGTCCAGGCCCGCCAGGAAGTCTTGCACTTCTTCTTGCTGCTCCGCTGTCAAGCTGGACATGCTCACCGGATTCTTGGCCTTGTAGCCCAGCTTGACCGACAGCACCTTGATGCCTTGTGCTGGCAGCGCCTTGCTCACGGTGTCCAGGTCAGAAGGATCGGTAATGAACAAGGTCACGCCTTCTTCATCGCCGGCTTCAAAGTCTTGCGCACCCGCTTCAATGGCGGCCAGCTCAACGTCGGCACCATTTTCGGCTTCGCCTTCGATCATGCCTACGTGGTCAAAGTCCCACGCCACAGCGCTCATCTGGCCCTTGCGAAAGCACACGCGCATATTGGGCGCAGTGCGATTGGGGTTGTCAGTCAGGCATTCCACCATCACCGGCACGCGGTGGGGTGCGTAGCCTTCGTAGATCACGCTGGTGTAGTTGACGGCATCAGCGCCCACACCCGAGCCTTTTTTGACTGCACGGTCCAAAGTTTCTTTGGACATGGAAGCCTTGCGGGCAGCTTCAATCGCCATGCGCAGGCGCGCATTGCTCGACGGGTCACCACCACCCAGACGGGCAGCGACTGTAATTTCCTTGACCAGCTTGCCGAACAGCTTGCCTTTGGCGTCCGCAGCCAGGGCCTTGCCCTTGGCTTTCCATTGCGCTCCCATGGGGGGCCTTTCTTCGAAAAAGAACAAAAAATGCCGCGCACAAGGCCGGCATAGAATAAATCAAGGTGTTTTATACACCTGTGGCATAGGCCACAGCGCCTTCAATGCCAACTTTTTCTGCCATCGATTTGCGCTGGCGTTGATGCAACCCCCTTACAAGGAGCCACCACCATGCGCTTGCACCCCATTGTCTACCCAGCACTGGCGCTGAGTTTGCTTGCCACCCCGGCGCAGGCGCTGGAGATTCAGCCCGAAGTGGTGGCCCAGGGTCTGCAAAACCCTTGGGCCGTGGCTTTCTTGCCAGACGGATCTTTTTTGGTGACCGAGCGCCCCGGTCGCATGCGCGTGATTGATAGCAAAGGTGCGCTGGGCCAGCCCTTGCTTGGCCTGCCTGCCATCGCCGCGGGCGGCCAAGGTGGCCTGCTGGATGTGGTGCTGGACAGCGATTTTTCGCACAACCGCACGCTGTACTTTTGCTATTCAGAGCCCGGCAACAACGCCAGCAACAGCACGGCACTGGCCAAAGCCCGACTCTCCAGCGATCAACGCCAGCTGGAAAACCTGCAAGTGCTCTTCAGCCAAAAACCCAAGAAAGCCAGTCAGCTGCATTTTGGCTGCCGCATTGTGGAGCGGCCTGATGGCAGTCTGCTTTTGACGCTGGGCGAGCGCTCTCACTACAAAGAGCAAGCGCAGAACCTGCAAAACCACCTGGGCAAAATTGTGCGCATTGCCAAAGACGGCAGCGTGCCCAAAGACAACCCCTTTGTGGGCCGCAGCGATGCGTTGCCCGAGATCTGGAGCTATGGCCACCGCAGCCCACAAGGTGCGGCACTGGCACCAGACGGCACTTTCTGGATGAATGAGCACGGTCCGCAAGGCGGCGATGAAATCAATCGCCCCGAACCCGGAAAAAACTACGGCTGGCCGGTCATCACGTACGGTGAAAACTATGGTGGCGGAAAGATTGGCGCTGGCATTACGCACCAAAAAGGCATGGAGCAACCGGCGCACCAGTGGACGCCTTCTATTGCAGTGTCTGGCATGGCCTTCATCACCTCAGACCGCTACCCGGGCTGGAAAGGGAACATGGTGGTGGGCGCACTCAAGGCACAAAGGTTGGAGCGCATCAGCCTGAAGGCGGGCAAAGTCACAAGCGTTGAACCACTGCTGCCCCAGCTAGGCCAGCGTGTGCGCGATGTACGGCAAGGCCCGGATGGCTGGCTGTACGTGCTGACCGACCGCAGCAACGGCCAGTTGCTGCGACTGAAGACGCAACCGTAAACCGCAGGCGGGCTCTTGCGGGCCGCTGCTCACTGGCTGCATCACGTGCGATGTGTTACGTACTACGGGCCGGGCTACGCACGGTGCCATGGCAAAGGCTTCAAGCGGGCTCCAGCACACCTTGCTTGAGCAAGACCTCCGCCTGCTGCGCGGGCACCGGGCGGCTGAGAAAGTAGCCCTGCACCACATCACAGCCTGCCGTTTTCAGATACACCAGCTGGTCCATCAACTCCACCCCTTCGGCCACTACCTGCATCTTCAGGTTGTGCGCCAAGGTGATGATGGAGGTCACCAGCACACCCGCTTCATGGCTGCTGCGCAGCGCATTGACAAAGGATTTGTCCAGCTTGATGGTGCCAATTGGCAGTGCACGAATCTGGCTCAGGCTGGAGAAGCCCGTACCAAAGTCGTCCAGCGCAATGTGCACCCCCATGTTCTGCAACTGATAGAGCACGCGCGCAGACAGGCCATCGGGCTCTACCAGACAGCTTTCGGTAACCTCCACCTCAATGTCAGACGCGCGCACCCCATAGTGCTGCAGACAGGTGGCAATGCGCGTTGGGAAAGCACAGTCCTTGAGCTGCAAGGGCGAGACATTGAATGCCATCGGCACCACATCCATGCCCTGCATGCGCCACGCCGCAATTTGCCGGCAACAAGCTTGCATGACCCAGTCGCCCAGGGCCTGAATATGGCCATGCTCCTCAGCCATGGCAATGAAGTCGCCGGGATAAATCAATCCATATTCAGGGTGCTGCCAGCGCACCAGCGCTTCCATCCCCACAATGGCGCAATCTTCCAGCCGCACCTTGGGCTGAAAGTGCAGCACCATCTGCTCATCAGCAATTGCTTGCGGCAATTGCCGCAGCAAGCGGTAGCGACGTTCGTTGTCGGCGTTGTTCACGCGGTCATAGTAGGTATAGCGGTTGCGCCCCGACTTCTTGGAGGCATACATGGCCGTATCCGCGTGGCGACACAGCACCTGCACGTCATGCCCATCTCTGGGAAAGAATGCAATGCCCATGCTGGTGGAGGTATGCACCACCTGCTCAGCAATGCCTTCATACGGTGCGCTCAGCCCTGAGACCAGCGCTTGCGCCAGGCCATCCATGTCCTGCATGTCATCCATGGCGGTGACCAGCACGGCAAACTCATCGCCGCCCATGCGGGCGATGATGTCCGAGCCACGCAGCATGCCGCGCAGGCGATCGGCCACAGCCTGCAGCAAGGCATCTCCCGCGTGGTGGCCCAAGGTGTCGTTAATTTGCTTGAAATGGTCCAGATCCAGATACAGCAAAGCGTAATGCTTGCGACTGCGGCGGGCCAGCGCCAGATGGCTGGACACCAGCTCGTAAAACATGCGCCGGTTGTGCAGCCCGGTCAGCGGATCACTGGCCGCAAGCTCCAAGGCACGCTGTTTTTCACTCTCCAGCTGTGCAATCAGCGCCTGCTGTTTTTTATCGGCCAGGGTCAGACCGTCCAGCAAGTGCTGGCGGCGCACCATGCTCCGAAACAGTGCCCACGTGGCCAGCAGCATCAACACCGACACGGTCACAGCCAGCCCCCACAGGCGCTGCGCATGCTCAGCATGGGCTTGGCGAATTTCTTGCCAGTCACGGCTTACCACCACCGTCAGCGGCATGTACTTTGCCCGGTGGTAGCTGCCCAGGCGCTCTTTGCCCGGTTCCAGAAAGAAACTGGCTGCACCGGCCCCTTCTTTCACCTGTTTGAAAGCGTCCAGCCGAGGCTGTGGGCTCGATGACAGCCAGCGCCTTCTGGGCATGGCCGCAAACTCACTGCCATCTGGTGCCAGCAGATGCAAGCTGCCGCTTTGCCCCAGATCCATATCCGTGTGCAAACGCAAAAAATAGCCCATATCCATGTGCAGCAAGAGATAGCCTTGCGACGCACCCCGGCCATCGGTGACACACAGCAACAAGGGCACGGCACCGGTGTCTGCCGATGAGGCTACGGGCACATGCTGGTGCAACAGCAAAGCGCCCTTGCCTTCTTCGCAGGAGCCCTGCTGGTGCACCAGTAGCTCTTGCAGCTCTTGCTGCGCCTGTGCGTGCCCTGCCAGCAATTGCAGGTTGTGATCAAACAAGGCAAAGCGTACAAAAACCGGATCACGCACCAGCATGTGTGCCAGTTGCTGTTGCCAGGGGCTGTTGCTGTGTACCCCTTGCATCGCCACCACACCCATGAGCTGAGCTTTTTCAATCACTTGCCGCAAATTCTCGGAAACCAGTGCCGCCCAGCCCGCTTGCTGCACGCGCGCCGACTGCTCCACCTGCGCCAGCTGTACCCTCAAATGCTTGGCCGTGAACCACCATGACGCTGACAGGCCCAGCAAGACGATGAGCAACATGACCCCATGTGCCGATTGCTGGCGACTGCGCCAGCAAAAGCTGGCTGGGCCAAGAATCCGGGTAGCGATCAATGCGCGCAAGCGCTGAGCAAGAAAAAGCATGTGTGCAGACCTGTCTTATCTGCAACATTGTGTGAATAGCTAATGACAACCGTGTGACGCTGCCAGTCAGCCTCAGCCAAAAAACCAGTAACACACCGCAATAGCAGCCACCACACCGGCCAGCTCTGCCGCCAAGGCACACGCTACGGCGTGGCGAGCACGCTGAATGCCCACCGCACCAAAGTACACGGCCAGCACGTAAAAAGTGGTCTCCGTGCTGCCCTGGATGGTGGCCGCCGCCAGCGCAGCAAAGCTGTCGACCCCTTGGGTCTGCA
Organism: uncultured Comamonas sp.; assembly: GCA_963520865.1. Classification (GTDB taxonomy): domain Bacteria; phylum Pseudomonadota; class Gammaproteobacteria; order Burkholderiales; family Burkholderiaceae_C; genus Comamonas. Next base: position 13,888 of record CAUQST010000012.1, on the reverse strand, counting down.
TGGTCTCAATCAGCATGGCACGCGCTGCGCTGCCAGAAAATGGTTTGACCAAGGCCGTGGGCAAAGCGTCCACAAAGCGGCCATCCATTCCCAAGAAGCTGACGCACCAGCGAATGCCATCCAGCACATAATCGAGCGCGCCCGAGGCACGGAACACACCCACCGCACACAGCATGGCCACCAGATAGGGCAGCAAGCCCTTGGCAACATCAAAGCCTTCTTTAGCCCCGGTGATAAAGCTGTCGTACACCGGCACTTTTTTATACGCGCCCAGGCTGACGAACAGCACAATCAAGGCAAACAGGGTGAAGTTGCCCAGCAGCGCAGACAGTGATGCCAAGGCCGCGGCACTCAGCGTGGTCAGCATCGCCATGAAAGCACCCAACCCCAGCGCTACAGGCAGCAAATACGCCAGCACCACAGGGCTAAAAATGGGCAGGCGCTGCACCATGGCCACAGCCAGCAGGCCCGCCAAGGTGGATGCCGATGTGGCCAGCAAGATGGGCAAAAACACCAGCGTGGGGTCCGCTGCGCCTTGCTGCATGCGGTACATGAACACGGTGACCGGCAGCAGCGTCAGTGACGACGCGTTGAGCACCAGAAACAGGATTTGTGCGTTGGTTGCGGTGTCAGGCTGGGGGTTGAGGGTTTGCAGCGCCTTCATGGCTTTCAGCCCCATGGGCGTGGCCGCGTTGTCCAGCCCCAGCCCGTTGGCCGCAAAGTTCAGCGTAATCAAGCCCAGTGCCGGGTGACCACGCGGCACTCCGGGCATCAGCTTGCCAAACAGCGGCCCCAGCACTTTGGCCAGCCACTGCACTACGCCCGCCTCTTCGGCAATGCGCAAAAAACCCAGCCACAGGGTCAGGGTGCCAAACAGCAGCACCATCACCTCGACCGACAGCTTGGCCATGGCAAACAGCGCTTGCACCATGGCTGCAAACACCTGGGGCTGCCCACCCACCAGCCATTGGGCCAGCGCGGCCACCGCAGCCACCAGAAAAAAGCCCAACCAGAGCATGTTGAGCATGGTGTTAGCCCGTGAAAGGATTAGTCGGTATTAGTAGGCAATGGTCTTGACGCCTGTTGCTGTGCCCAGCAAGCAGACATGGGCCTTTTGGTGGGCAAACACACCCACGGTGACCACGCCGGGCCACTGGTTCACTTCGCTCTCAAATGCCAGGGGGGCGGTGATCGTCAAACCATGCACATCCAAAATGTGCTGGCCATTGTCAGTGACCAAAGGCTGGCTATCCTTCAAGCGCAGCGCCGCCGTAGCGCCCATGGCTTCAAAGCGGCGCGCAATCTGGCCAGCGGCCATGGGGATCACCTCCACGGGCAGCGGGAAATGGCCCAGCGCATCCACCAGCTTGGATGCATCGGCAATGCATACAAACTGCTTGGCCAGCGCCGCCACAATTTTCTCGCGTGTCAGCGCTGCGCCGCCGCCCTTGACCATGTGGCCCTGACCATCAATTTCATCCGCGCCATCAATGTAGACGGCAAGGGCATTGACTTCGTTGGCATCAAACACGGGAATGCCCAGCGCCTTCAGACGCTCAGTGCTTGCCACCGAGCTGGACACAGCACCCTTGATCTGGTCTTTCATGGAGGCCAGCGCATCAATGAACTTGTTGACCGTAGAGCCCGTGCCCACGCCCACAATTTCGCCCGGCACCACATATTGCAGTGCGGCTTGGCCGACCAAAGTTTTCAGTTCATCTTGGGACAGGGGTGCAGTAGGTGTCGTCATGGGGGAAAATCCAGTTAATCCTTCGAATTATTCCTTATGTCGCTTATCCCTTACGCCCTCGTTCGCCCCTTTCTCTTTGGTATGGACCCTGAAAAGGCCCATGACTTCACCATGAACACCTTGGCCAAAGGCCAGGGCACACCGCTGCAGCTGGCCTGGTCTGCACCGTTGGTGGACGACCCCATCACATTGGCGGGCCTGAAGTTTCCCAACCGCGTGGGCATGGCCGCAGGGCTGGACAAGAACGCCCGCTGCATTGATGCACTGGCCGCCATGGGCTTTGGTTTTGTTGAAGTGGGCACCGTCACCCCAAAGGGCCAGCCGGGCAACCCCAAGCCCCGCATGTTCCGCATTCCTGCTGCCAAGGGCTTGATCAACCGCCTAGGCTTTAACAACGACGGGCTGGATGCCTTCATCGCCAACGTCAAACAATCCACCGTGCGGGCACAGGGCAAGCCCATGCTGCTGGGCTTGAACATTGGCAAAAACGCCGCCACCCCCATTGAAGACGCCACCAGCGACTACCTGGCCTGTCTGGAAGGCGTGTACCCGCACGCAGACTACGTGACGGTGAACATCAGCTCGCCCAACACCAAAAATTTGCGCGCCCTGCAAAGCGACGAGGCGCTGGACAGTCTGCTGGGTGCCATTGCGCAGCGCCGTGAACAACTGGCCACACAGCAAGGCCGCCGCGTACCCATCTTTGTCAAGATTGCCCCAGATCTGGATGAAGCACAGGTCAACGTCATTGCTGCCACCTTGCAGCGCCACGGCATGGACGGCGTGATTGCCACCAACACCACACTCAGTCGCGATGCTGTTCAGGGCATGCCCCATGCCCAAGAAGCTGGTGGCCTCAGTGGCGCCCCCGCCTTTGAAACCAGCAACCGCGTCATCACACAACTGCGCGCAGCACTGGGCGCTGGCTACCCCATCATTGGCGTAGGCGGCATCATGAGCGGTGCAGACGCAGCAGCCAAAATTCGCGCTGGCGCCGATGTGGTGCAGATTTACAGCGGGTTGATCTATGAAGGCCCCGCACTGGTCAGCGCTGCAGCCAAGGCCATCAAAGCCATGCGCTAATAAATGAGCTACCAGCGCTTACGACGTCTCACTTTCAAGGTGTTTTCAATTTGAAATCGTTGACCCGTCTGCGCTAACAGCTATAAAAAAAGCCCGGCACGCCGGGCTTTTTGCTTTTACCTGTTCACCGCACTAGCGCTTGAACCTGGCAATCAACGGCAGCGCCATACCGCCATAACGCAGCAATTTGCGCGGACCAATCATCAACGCCAATCCCGCAACCACCGCTGTGGCCACAGGATGCAATCTGGCAAACACGGCCAGACGCTCGGCCAGCGGCGCGTCAGCGGGCACCACTTGTGGCGAGGCGTGCAAGGACTGCGATTGGTGCCTGGCCAGCTTGGCAGCCGCCAAGCGGTCACGCTGCATGGCGATGCGTTTCATCACCGCACGCTCGGCATCACCGGCCGTGAGCCAGCGGCCATCTTGCTCCAGTGCAGCCAATGCAGTCACTGGCAATGGCGTCTCTGAGCTGCGCACAGATTGAGGGGCTGCAGAAGTGTTCACAGCTTCTCCTTGATGAAAGCCCAGTCGCGGGCCAGTTCAGCACGTGTCAACGCAAATGGATGGCTGGATTTGCGCAGCGCTGCCAGCAGCACCACCAGCGCACTCGCCCAAGCTACCACCCAGACGCCAGCAATCACCCAGGCCACCACCGAGCGCTCGGGTGAGTCCCAGAAGTGGATCAAGATAGCCAGCGACAGCAGCACCAGGGCAACAATCGTCAGTCCACCCATCACAATGCCCAGCACCAAAATGGTTTGCAGGCGTTTTTTCTGCGCGCTCCATTCCAGACGGGCGAGTTCCATGCGGTCCTCTGCCGCCATGGCGCCTTCATTGAGATTGGCCCGCATGCGAGCAGACACGTTTTCCAACCCAAGGGCTGACATCCAATTCACGGCAGATTTCCTTTGCTGGGGCACGTTGCTGAAAGTGAGGGAGGTAAAGCGGCGTTTAGCGACGAGCCAGCAAGAAGCCGACCAGAGCACCTACGGCCAACGCAGCACCAGCGACGCGCCATGGCTCATCGTGTGCATAACGGTCTGCCACATAGGCAGCTTCTTTGGCCTGGCGAGCTGCCTCGTGCGCTGCGTTCAGCGCAGATTCACGGGCCTGGTACACACCGTCATCGAGCTTTTGGCGCAGCACATTGATTTGGGGAATCGCGTCCAGATCCTTGTTGGCCAGCAAACCGCGCACGTCGGTGACCAGCTTTTCCAGGTCGGCTTGTGCGGAAGAAACGGTGTCAGAAACAGAAAATGCCATGATGAAAGCCTTTCTTTTGTCGATGAAGAAATAGTTCGCGGCAGCAAAACCTGCCAAATTCGCGATGCTGGTTGTTATCTTAGCCAAAGCAGCATGGCTTACCAAGTAAGTCGATGCCGCGCAAGATCAAGTCTTTGGCTGCAATTTCTGCAAAACTTCCTGCGCAATGGCCAGGCAACTGGTCAAACCGGGTGACTCAATGCCAAATAAGTTGACCAGACCTGCAATGCCATGGGCTTCAGGCCCTTGAATGCAAAAGTCAGCGGCCTCTTCTTTGGGGCCAGAGATTTTGGGGCGCATGCCTGCATAACCCGGGGCCAAAGTGCCGGGTTGCAACCCGGGCCAGTATTTGTGCACCTCTGCGTAAAAACCCAGACCGCGCTGGGGGTCCACGGCAAGTTGTTCGGGGTCATCGACCCACTGCACATCAGGCCCAAACTTGGCTTGGCCGCCCATGTCCAGCGTCAGGTGCACGCCCAGACCCGCGGCTTCTGGCACCGGGTAGATCAGGTGCGAAAACGGGGCGCGCCCCGTCAGCGTGAAGTAATTGCCTTTGGCAAAGTAAGCCTGCGGAACGTACTGCGCATCCAGCCCCTGCATGCGCGAGGCCACACTGGGTGCATACAAACCTGCGGCATTGACTACCTCGTTGGCCAGCAGCTCGGTGCCATCAGGGGTGCGAATCAAAATACCGTCTGCCTGCACTTGCGCAGAATCGACCGGCGACATCAAGGCCAGCGCACCACCAGCGTTTTCCATGTCGCCTTGCAGAGCCAGCATCAAGCCATGGCTATCAACAATGCCTGTGCTGGGCGACAGCAGCGCAGCGTGGCACTCCAGTGCAGGCTCCAGCGCTTTGGCCTGTTCACGGGTGAGCATCTGCATGTCGTGCACGCCGTTGGCTTGTGCTTTTTTCTTGATCTGCTCCAGCTGCCCTACCTGTGCTGCGCTGGTGGCCACAATCAACTTGCCACAGCGGCGAAAATCCAGCCCCTTTTGCGCGCAATAGTCATACAGCAACTCTTTGCCTTTGACGCACAACTGCGCCTTCAAAGAACCTGCGGGGTAATAAATGCCTGCGTGAATGACTTCGCTGTTGCGTGAACTGGTGCCTGTGCCAATCGCATCCGCAGCCTCCAGAACAATCACCTCGCGGCCCGACATGGCCAGTGCGCGCCCCACTGCCAACCCCACAACCCCCGCACCAATGACGATGCTATCGACCTTGTCCACCATGCTTGTCATCTCCCTGTTTTGATTTTTCGTGCCCTCAAACACATGCAAAGACATATGCTGAGTGAGCATGGCTGCCATCCTAAATTGTTTTTATATGCCCCAATCACTGCGGGCAACACGCTCGCCAGCCCACACAGCGAGTATTTGCAAATTTTCTTCAAGCGCTGATTGCCACGGGGGTCTCATTCAACAGCCCTGCCGAACCACTTTGGCTGTTATGCGTAAGGCACAAAGCCACTCAGGTTCTCATTGACCTGCAATGGTTTGCCCACAAACGGAAATGCACGCTGCGGACAAGCACTGCGCTCACACACTTTGCAGCCCATGCCAATGGGCGTGGCCACCGCCAAGCCGCGCAAATCCAGCCCCTTGGAATACACCAGCTTGTGCGCATGCTGCACGTCACAGCCCAATCCAATCGAGAACGTTTTGCCAGGCTCTCCCCAGCCCCGCCCTTCATGGGTGATGCACCTTGCCACCCACAGATACACACGGCCATCAGGCATGCTGGCCAGCTGCGGCAAGATGCGCCCGGGCTGTGCAAACGCCTCATAAATATTCCACAACGGGCAGGTACCACCCGTTTTAGAAAAGTGAAAGTGGGTGGCCGACTGCCGCTTGCTGATGTTGCCTGCGCGGTCCACGCGGATAAAGAAAAAAGGAATGCCGGGGGCATCCTCGCGCTGCAGCGTGGACAGCCTGTGGCAGACCGTCTCAAACCCCACACCGAACTGCGTGGCCAGCACATCAATGTCGTAATGCAAGCGCTCGGCCGCCTGCAAAAAAACGCCGTAAGGCAGCACCGTGGCCCCTGCCACATAGTTGGCAAGACCAATGCGCGCCAGTTGCTGGGTGGCTCCATCTTGCCAAGCATGGCTGGCCAGTGCCTGTTGAATCAGTGGCGCCAGCTCCAGCAATGCCAGCTGCGTGGACAGCTGAAACGCCTGTTGTCCAGTGTTCAAGCTGCCCAGCAAGCGCAAACGCCGGCTGGCAGGATCAAATTGCCGGTGTGCACCCTGGTCATGGGGAGTGCCGGTGGCTTCCACCATGACCTGCACGCCATGCTGCCGCCGCAAATGCTCCATCAGCCAGTCTTTCAACGCCCTGCCGCTTTGGCTGGCTTGCTGCGCCAGGGCCTCAGCAGCGCGGTCCAAGGCATCAAAGTAATTGCGGTGCGCAAAAAAGAAGTCGCGCACGGCTTCAAATGGCATTTGCCGCAATGGCGCGGTGTGCCAGTTGCGCTCTGACAGATCGTTGCGGTCACTCAACCGGTCCACCAAGGACTCCAGCCGCTGCTGGTCTTCGTGGTGGCGACGGTGCAGCGCCAGCAGAACTTCTGACAACTGCGGCAGCTTGTGCGCCATCTCACGCAACTCTGCATCGGGCACCGACGGCAACTCTGGCAACGCCGCCACCGCATCGCGCAACTGCGCCACACGCCGCGCCTCTTCATCCTCCGAGAACTGCTGAATGTCTATCCCCAGCGCCTTGTGCACTTTGAGCAGCACAGGCACGGTGAAAGGCCGCTGGTCTTGTTCCAGCTGATTGAGATAACTGGGCGACAGACCCAAAGCCTGCGCCAGCGCCACCTGCGTCATGCCACGTTCTTGCCGCAGGGAACGCAGGCGTACGCCCATAAAAATTTTTGCCATGCTGCTCGTCTCCAGCTCTGTGAAATTTGCAAAATTTGCAAATCCACACTTTGCCATTCGCTATGTTTCGCAAATTCAGTGCTTCTGTCAGGCTGCACATTTGCGTAAATTGCGAATCTATCAAGAGCACCGATGAGAGACAAGCACCCCATGACTGTTTTTTGCAAAAACCTGCCAGGCACCACTTTGCGTTACTACGACGCACGCTCTGCCGTGAATGCGTTACAGGCCGACGCCTATGACGGTTTGCCCTACACCAGCCGGGTGCTGGCTGAAAATCTGGTGCGCCGCTGCGCGCCTGAGTTGCTGACCGATGCCTTGAAGCAACTTATTGAACGCAAGCGTGATCTGGACTTTCCCTGGTACCCAGCACGGGTGGTGTGCCATGACATCCTGGGGCAGACCGCGCTGGTCGATCTGGCGGGTTTGCGTGATGCGATTGCCGAGCAAGGCGGCGACCCATCGCAGGTCAACCCCGTGGTGCCCACGCAGTTGATCGTGGACCATTCGCTGGCTGTGGAATATGCAGGCTTTGACCCTGATGCTTTTGCCAAGAACCGCGCAGTGGAAGACAGGCGCAATGCCGATCGCTTTGACTTCATCGACTGGTGCAAGTCAGCGTTTCGCAATGTGGACGTGATTCCTGCAGGCAACGGCATCATGCACCAGATCAATCTGGAGAAAATGAGCCCCGTGGTGCAGGTGCAAGATGGGATTGCCTTTCCTGACACCTGCGTAGGCACCGACAGCCACACCCCGCACGTTGATGCCTTGGGGGTGATTGCCATTGGTGTGGGCGGACTGGAAGCTGAAACCGTGATGCTGGGGCGCGCCAGCATGATGCGCCTGCCAGACATTGTGGGCGTGCAATTGACCGGGCAGCGTCAGGCAGGCATTACCGCCACCGACTTGGTGTTGGCCATTACCGAGTTCCTGCGCAAAGAACGGGTGGTGGGTGCGTATGTGGAATTTTTTGGTGAAGGTGCCGACAGTCTGACGATTGGTGACCGCGCCACTATCTCCAACATGTGCCCGGAATATGGTGCCACTGCAGCCATGTTCTATATCGACCAGCAAACCATTGACTACTTGACGCTGACTGGCCGAGAGCCAGAGCAAGTCCAGCTGGTAGAGCACTACGCCAAAACCACAGGGCTGTGGGCCAGCGCCCTGCAAACCGCACAGTACGAACGCGTGCTGCGCTTTGACCTAGGCAGCGTGGTGCGCAACATGGCAGGCCCCAGCAACCCACACCGCCGCCTGCCCACGCAGGCACTGGCAGAGCGCGGCATTGCCGACGCAGCCAAGTTGCAGTCAGCACTGCAGCAAGAGGCCAGCGGCCAGATGCCCGATGGGGCTGTCATCATTGCCGCCATTACCAGTTGCACCAACACCAGCAACCCCCGTAACGTGGTCGCCGCCGCCCTGCTGGCCAAAAAAGCCAATGCAATGGGTTTGGAGCGCAAGCCCTGGGTCAAAACCTCGTTCGCTCCCGGCTCCAAGGTAGCCAAGCTGTATCTGCAAGAAGCGGGACTGCTGACCGAGCTGGAGCAACTTGGCTTTGGCATCGTGGCGTATGCCTGCACCACCTGCAACGGCATGAGCGGCGCGCTGGAGCCGCAGATTCAGCAGGAAATTGTTGAGCGTGACCTCTACACCACCGCCGTGCTATCTGGCAACCGCAACTTTGACGGGCGTATTCACCCCTATGCCAAGCAAGCATTTCTGGCCTCACCGCCCTTGGTGGTGGCCTACGCCATTGCTGGCACGATGCGTTTTGATATTGAGCACGACACGCTGGGCCACGATGCGGCAGGTCAGCCTATTACCCTCAAAGACCTGTGGCCCAGTGATGCAGAGATTGATGCCATCGTGGCCGCCTGCGTCAGGCCTGAACAGTTTCGCAAGGTCTATATCCCCATGTTTGCGCACCACGAGGTACAGCAAGCTGCCAGCCCTTTGTATGACTGGCGCGCCACGTCGACCTATATTCGCCGCCCCCCGTACTGGGACGGCGCGCTGGCCCGTGAGCGCACCCTGCGCAGCATGCGCCCCTTGGCCCTGCTGCCGGACAACATCACCACCGACCACCTCTCGCCCTCCAACGCCATCCTTGCCGATTCTGCGGCGGGCGAGTATCTGGCCCACATGGGCGTGCCGCAGGAAGACTTCAACTCCTACGCCACACACCGGGGCGACCACCTGACCGCTCAGCGCGCCACCTTTGCCAACCCCCAACTGGTCAACGAAATGGCGGTGGTAAATGGCCAGGTGGTCCAAGGCTCACTGACACGTGTCGAGCCTGAAGGGCAAGTGATGCGCATGTGGGAGGCCATTGAAACCTACATGGGCCGCAAGCAACCACTGATCATCGTGGCGGGTGCTGACTACGGCCAGGGCAGCTCACGCGACTGGGCCGCCAAAGGCGTGCGTCTGGCGGGGGTGGAAGCCATCGTGGCAGAAGGCTTTGAGCGTATTCACCGCACCAACCTTATTGGCATGGGCGTGTTGCCCCTGGAGTTCTTGCCCGGCACCACCCGCCTAACGCTGGGGCTGGACGGCACCGAAACCTACGATGTACTGGGCGAACGCCAACCCCGCGCCACGCTGCTGCTGAGCATTGCCCACAGCACCGGTGCGCGCACCCAGGTGCCCGTGCTGTGCCGCCTGGATACGGCAGAAGAAGTCAACATCTACGACGCCGGAGGCGTACTACAGCGCTTTGCCCAAGATTTTCTGGCGCAGAACCAGGAAACAGAAAATCAGCCAGATCAAGCTATAGCGACTGCTGCATATACGCATACAGCTATAAAAAACAAGGAGTCAGTGCAATGAGCCATGCCCCCCAGATCAAGATTGCCGCCACCTATCTGCGCGGCGGCACCAGCAAAGGTGTGTTCTTTCGCCAGGACGACCTGCCCACCGCCGCACAGCAGCCCGGCCCTGCGCGCGATGCGCTGCTGCTGCGTGTGCTGGGCAGCCCCGACCCCTATGGCAAACAGATCGATGGCATGGGCAATGCCTCATCCAGCACCAGCAAGGCTGTCATCCTCAGCCGCAGCACACGCCCGGATCACGATGTGGACTATCTGTTCGGCCAGGTCTCCATCGATCAGCCCTTTGTGGACTGGAGCGGCAACTGCGGCAACCTGTCAGCCGCCGTAGGCCCCGCAGCCATCCACATGCATCTGGTGGATGCCGCCCGCATCCCTGCCAATGGCATTGCCACCCTGCGCATCTGGCAAGCCAATATTGGTAAAACCATCATTGCCCATGTACCGATTACCCATGGACAAGTGCAAGAAACAGGTGACTTCGAGCTCGATGGTGTGACCTTTGCCGCCGCCGAAGTGGCGCTGGAATTTATAGACCCTGCCGATGAAGGCACCCACGAAGGTGCTCAAGGTGGTGCCATGTTCCCCACGGGCCAGCTGGTAGATACGCTGGATGTGCCCGGCGTTGGCAGCTTTGCGGCCACCCTGATCAACGCAGGCATTCCCACCATCTTTTTGAACGCAGCCGATCTGGGCTACACCGGCACCGAGCTGCAAGACGCCATTAACGGCGATGCCCCAGCACTGGCACGCTTTGAGAAAATTCGCGCCCACGGTGCCGTCAAGATGGGGCTGATTGGTGACGTAGCCGAGGCCGCGCAGCGCCAGCACACACCCAAAGTGGCCTTTGTGGCCCCCGCCGCCAGCTACACCGCATCCAGCGGCAAACAGATTGCAGCGCAAGACACAGACTTGCTGGTGCGCGCCCTGTCCATGGGCAAGCTGCACCACGCCATGATGGGCACCGCCGCCGTGGCCATTGGCACTGCAGCTGCCGTGCCCGGCACGCTGGTCAATGTGGCCGCGGGCGGGGGCGAGCGCAACGCCGTGCGCTTTGGCCACCCATCAGGCACGCTGCGTGTGGGAGCACAAGCGCAGTGTGTTAATGGGCAATGGCAAGTGACCAAAGCCTTGATGAGCCGCAGCGCCCGCATTCTCATGGAAGGTTGGGTGCGCGTGCCCGCAGATTGCCTGCAGCCCTCTCATCCACCCGACGCCACCACCACCGCTGAGAGCGCTTGAAGCGGCGCTTGACGCAAACCTGACCTTTCCTCTCATTTTTCACGCCCATTGCGATGGGCCAAGCCGCTGCTTTGCCCATTTTTCGCCACAAGGAGACCGCACCATGACCACCACGACATCTGCAGACAACGTTGCACCCGCCGTTTCGGCATTCAAGCCCAAGAAATCAGTGGCCCTGTCGGGCGTAACTGCAGGCAATACCGCGCTGTGTACCGTCGGCAAAAGTGGCAACGACTTGCACTACCGCGGTTACGACATTCTGGACATTGCCCAGGTCTGCGAGTTTGAGGAAATTGCCCACCTGCTGGTACACGGCAAGCTTCCCAGCAGCGCCGAACTCAAAGCGTATAAAGCCAAGCTCAAGGCCTTGCGCGGCCTGCCGGGCAGCGTCAAGGCTGCACTGGAGCAACTGCCTGCTGCCAGCCACCCCATGGATGTGATGCGCACCGGGGTCTCCACGCTGGGCTGCGCCTTGCCAGAAAAAGACGACCACAACCTGCCCGGTGCGCGTGATATTGCCGACAGGCTGATGGCCTCGCTGGGCAGCATGCTGCTGTACTGGTACCACTTCAGCAACTCGGGCCGCCGCATTGAGGTGCAAACCGATGACGACTCCATCGGCGGACATTTCCTGCACCTGCTGCACGGCAAAAAACCCAGTGCCAGCTGGGAGCGTGCCATGCACACATCGCTGAACCTGTATGCCGAGCACGAATTCAATGCCTCCACCTTCACCGCCCGCGTGGTGGCCGGTACGGGCAGCGACATGTACTCGGCCATGACCGGGGCGATTGGTGCGCTGCGTGGTCCCAAGCACGGCGGAGCCAATGAAGTGGCGTTTGAAATCCAGAAACGCTACGACAGCCCCGATGAGGCAGAAGCCGACATCCGCCAGCGCGTGCAAGCCAAAGAGGTTGTGATTGGCTTTGGCCACCCCGTCTACACCATCAGCGACCCGCGCAACGTGGTCATCAAAGGCGTGGCCCAACAACTGTCCCAAGAAGCTGGCTCCACCAAGATGTACGACATTGCCGAGCGGCTGGAGTCGGTGATGTGGGAGGCCAAAAACATGTTCCCCAATCTGGACTGGTTCAGCGCGGTGAGCTACCACATGATGGGCGTGCCCACAGCCATGTTCACCCCGCTGTTTGTGATTGCACGCACCAGTGGGTGGGCCGCGCACATCATTGAGCAGCGCGTGGATAACAAGATCATTCGCCCCAGTGCCAACTACATCGGCCCCGACGATCAGGTCTTTGTACCGATTACCCAGCGCGCCTAATCAATTACCTAAGGAATATGACTTTAGAGCTTACCTAACAAGCGCTAGCAGCTCTTATTTTAAAAACCATCCAGCGATCTTTTCTTCCCATGCAACGCCTGCCTTTACAACCCTGCTCCCTGAGCACTGCGATTGCCGACAAACTGCGCACACGCATCTTGCACCGTGAGTGGCTGCCTGGCGCAGACTTGAACGAAGGGGAGATTGCCATGGGTTATGGCGTCAGCCGCACCCCCGTGCGAGAGGCCATGAAACTACTCGCTCAGGAAGGCTTGCTGCAAGCCCTGCCCCGGCGCGGCATGCGCATTGCCACCCTGTCTACAGCACAAATCGCCGAAGCACAGGCTCTGGCCCAGTTGCTGCACGCCTTCATCAACAGCACAGCGGCACAGCCCGACACCGACAGCCTGGCCAGCAGCATGCTGCGCATTGCGCAAAGCAGGCTGCAGCTGGCACAAGCCAGCGTCTAGATATTTGGAGAAAAACCGCCATGAAAAGCACACAGCAAGCCCTTAAAACCCTCGTCCATGCACGCCGTGGCGCTATCGTTCCCGGCGTTTTCAACGCCCTCAGTGCCCGGCTGGTAGCCGACATGGGTTTTGAAGCCCTGTACGTGACTGGTGCCGGTGTCACCAACATGTGGTTCGGCTTGCCGGACCAAGGCTTCATGGGCCTGACCGATATTGCCGATCACACAGCCCGCATACGTGATGCCGTGGAGCTGCCACTGATCGTGGATGCCGATACTGGTTTTGGCAACGCACTGAACACCTACCACACGGTACGCACACTGGAACGCGCGGGGGCTGACTGCATTCAGCTGGAAGACCAGGTCAACCCCAAGCGTTGCGGGCACTTCAGCGGCAAGGAAGTGATTGAGACCAGCGAGATGATTGGCAAGATCAAAGCCGCCTGCGATGCACGCCGTAACCCAGAAACACTGATCATGGCCCGCACCGATGCAGCCGCCATTCATGGTTTTGAAGCCGCAGTGGAGCGCGCCCAGGCTTACGCCGATGCCGGGGCTGACATCTTGTTTGTGGAAGCTGTCACTGACAGCGCACACATACGCGCTCTGCCGCAACGTTTGCACTCCCCGCAGTTGATGAACATGGTGATTGGCGGTAAAACCCCCATCACCAGCACCACCGAGCTGGCTGACATGGGTTACGGCATCGTGCTGTACGCCAACGCCGCACTGCAAGGCGCTGTGGTTGGCATTCAAAATGCATTGCAGCACTTGCAGGCCACGCATGCATTGCATGAAAACAGCGGCCTGGTGGCTACGTTCCAAGCGCGCCAGCATCTGGTGCGCAAAGAAAACTGGGATGCGCTGGAAAAACACTACCAATAAGACAAGAGCCGCCTGAAAAACAATCAAGACAAAGGCCCTGCGCCCATCAAGCAGTGGCTTTTGTCTTTATTTAATCCGTCCGGCTCACCAGCAACGCTATTTATCGCCTTGCTGCTTACGCTGCATAAACAGGCAAGCGTGCGGTCAGCGCAGCCACTTGCTCACGCACACGGGCCAGATTGGCTTCGT
>CAUQST010000011.1:0-107070 GCA_963520865.1 uncultured Comamonas sp. | reverse complement strand
AGTACTTCGGCAACGATTTCTGCTTTTACCGTTCTACGGCTGCCGCAAATCGACCCAGAGCGGTCTATCAAGGAAGTCCGGTTTAAGGTCTGCCTCAGAAAGTATGTCCTTGGGTTGCACTCTGAATGTTTGTGCAAAAAAAATCCTGTGATCTGCCTCGAAAACCTATGTGCCAAGAGCTTCGTCGACTATCTTGCTTAGCTCGAGGATCTCCCTCAGTGCCGCTGTTCGCTCTAGTCCATCTTTGACCTTAGTAAGCACAATGCGATCCACATCGTTTTGCACCGCTCGTAACATATGGCGAGATCGTATCTTTCTTGCTCGCGCCAATACTTCACTCCTAACGTCATCGGAAAGCATTTGCATGTAGATTACTGCCTCCACAGTAAACATGTTCTCGCCAGCTCTTGAGTGATAAATCTTGATCCATCCTGGCCAATGCCCCCTCTCGGCAGAGGGGGCCCATAGATTAAGCCAAGCCTTTCTGCATATATAGAGAGACTTAACCTTTGCATCGAAATCTATATCTGAGATCTTCAATGCAACCGGCTTCGTGAATGTAATCCAAGCACTAGCATCAATTACATAGTCCCAAAGTCGGTATCTCTGCTGGTATTCAACTAAAAGAGGGGATGGAGCAGTCGAAGTCATCTCATTCACGGTGTCTTGCCAAGTCCACTGCCTAAAGCGCTCCATCTTTTTCAGTACCGCTGAGTGCTTCTCAGCTATATGCAATACCTTCTCGTCGGCATCTTCCAATGCCACAAATGGCTGTTCAAAAACATCGTCTAGATATGGGCGGTAGGTACGTAGAACCTGAAGACTTTCACTACTTACGTGCCCGAGCGCAAGTTGTTGATCAATAAGATCAACAGCCCACTGGTAATCAAGCTTGATCCATCCTTTTCCATTAGGCACTGAGTTTGAGTCAGAATCCATGAAGATATAGAGCTGTGTCCATTCGGTACTATTCTTCATGCGTTTGGTTACCGCACTCTTATACCGACTTAATTGATCTGGGCCTTGAGCTGCTCCATACTTGTTTTCTAGGATAGCAATGACTTTGCTAACTGGATCCACGATTGCCAAATCGCAGCGACCTGTTTCTACACCGAACTCTCTGATACAAAGTGCCGCTCCAAGTGAAATTAAACCGAGCCGGCTTGGTGAGATTGAAAACATTCCATCTCGAACTCTTGGTTCTGCGTTCTGCCATGCTGCTCGTAACAATGAGCGCAATGGGAGGTCGCCAAGTCCATGCCCCTCACCGGGGCTTAGCAACCAAGCGAGGAAATTCGAGATTTGCATTTCTTTGGGATACGCAATAGCCAAAGCATCTGTCTCCCTAGCCAAAGCTCGCAAATGGTGCACAGTTTGATCGGCAAAAAACTCTTCAAGTTGATCTTCAGTCATAGAAAAATCTACTTACAAAACTCGTGATAGGAAACTACCGGCCAAGAGCTGACAGTCAAGGAATAGTCAAATATGGCTCTACGAAGCGGTCTCAGGTCTGGAGCTATACCTATCATTCCTCCGCGTAAGAATGCACGAGTGCTCAGGGGAGCAATTTTTGAACACCGCAATGCAGCTATTGCTGCGTGCAGGCGCTTGGGACGCGGAATCTGGAAGCTACCAGCGGCGAAGTCTGATGGAAACCAAGATGAACTGCATCAAGCGGTTAGGCTAGCGTGTGATGTCTCGTACTTTTGAACGCCAAGTTAACTTGAGCAGCCATATTGAATCGATTTACTGAGCTGTGCCGTCCTCAGACGGCAGCCGTGGCATAGCCACGGCCGGGGTTTGGGGTAACTCGCCTCAAACTGGATTTATGCAACAACGCCGCTACATGCCATGATCAGTAGCAACAACAGCTAAGCGGTCAAATATTATTTTTTGGTATAGCCCTTCTGAAAAAGCTATTGAGTTTGAACCAGATGCATCCCCATGAACATCTTCAACGAACAATTTACACTGAACGCTTTGCCCCCAATATGTGTTAATAAGCTTGCGATCCTCTTCAGGGAGCTGCGATATGTCCGTCGATGAAAAGGTTCCAACCACAGTGGAGTTTGGAGAAATTTCAGACTTTACTTCAAAGTCATTCAAGGTTAGCTTTAGGTCTATGTAATTTTCTTTGCCAATATAAACTCTAAATAAAGCTGGTTTTTTTATGGAGGTATTAAGGCGACCAGAATTTATCAATGTTGCAGATATCTCAAAATACGACCTATTTTCGATTAAGTCTGTTTTAATTTGCTGAACCTTCCTTTCAATTGATGGGATTGAAGATTGAAGTTCATCATATTTTTCTTTGGCCTCGTTAAAATTTTCTTCGAAGTGCTTTTTAAATTCATCCAGAGTGAATTCAACATTGCCTACGTTATATTCAATTTCTGGACTTAAAGGCCTATTTAGCTTGTTGCATTCGTGCTTTGAAAAAGTCTCTTTTGTGAAGCTATTTATCTTTTCTAATTCAGCTTTTCTATCTGCAATTTTCTCAGGGGCATCCTTTAATTCTTGCCTTGCTCTTACTAGCAATTCTTCTAAGTCGTCTAGTGTTACCGAACGATCTGAATTCCCACGCTTTGGCACTCCATTCACTAAAAAAAATGGACCACGGGCTCCCGCCTCTTTCATTTTCCTCAAAAACGAAAGCTCAGAATGTTCATCTAGTGATATTTTGGCTTTCTCAGAAACTTTACGACTTATTCCATTAACCTCTAGTGCTAATTTGGATTTTTGAACAATATATGTTTGCCAAATAGGAACACACAACGCTACTACAGCGCCAGCAAAGGCCGCGATCAAATTTGAGTAGTCAGTCAGTTTGGCTAACAGTGCATATGAAGCCATTCCCAGAACTAGACCCAACACCAAGAAACCTGCGAGATACAGGCTCGTTCTTTTTTCCGCACTCACTTTTTTCAATTTCTTTAGTTCCTCATCATGTAACTTGATTTAGAAGACTTGCGATGTGCATGTCTAGTTCGCCTATTACTCTGTGATTGTGCAGCTCGACTGGTAAATTCGTTGTTGTACTGTTTAGACATACCTAAAAATTTTGATCTTAGTCTTTGAAGGTGCCTCAAGATCAGAGTCCCAAAGACTGCTACTGGCCGCTAGCACCATTTCAAAGCATAAAAAAGCTGCGATCCAGATAGGGTTGGGCATGCCAGCCAATCGAATGGTCGACTCAAGATGAGATGTGGGTGTTTTATTAGAAGCCGCATGGATGCAAGATTCCGTTCACGGCCCTAACAAGCCGCAATAGCAGTGCCGTATCTAATGCCCCAAGCAAAAAGCCCAGCGACAAGATGTGCTGGGCTTTTTTGTGTTCAGCCACCAAATGGCTGGTGGTGCTGAGCTAGCAGCACTAGCGGCTATGCGAGCTTATTGAATGCTGGCGCCAGATGCTTCAACCACTGCTTTGGAGTTGGTGAAGTCAGCACGGTACATCTTGTCGAATTCTGCAACGCTCATGGCTTTGGGTTCAGCACCTTGGGCCAGAATGGCTTGCTGTACTTCGGGCTGGGCCAGCAGCTTGTTGATCTCGGTGTTCATCTTGGCTGCAATGCCTGCCGGGGTGCCTGCTGGCATGAACAGGCCGTACCAGGTGCTGACGTCAAAGCCCTTCATGCCTTGCTCTTGCATGGTAGGCACATCGGGCAGCGATGTGGAGCGCTGGGCCGATGTAACAGCCAAGGGGCGCAGCTTGCCAGCTTTGATCTGACCAATGGCGGATGGGATAGAGGACACCAGCAAATCGACATTGCCTGCGATGGCATCCATCAGTGCCGGGTTAGAGCCTTTGTAGGGTACGTGCGTGAGCTGGACGCCAGCGGCTTTTTCAAAAAGATGGCCGGCAATGTGAATGCTGGTGCCATTGCCTGGCGATCCATAAGTGACCTTGCTGGGGTGGGCCTTGGCGGCGGCGATCACGTCAGCAATGGTTTTGTACGGGGAGTTGACGCTGGTGGCAATGATGACGGGCGTGTAGGCCACGTGTGCCACGGGGGTTAAATCCTTGATGGGGTTCCAGGGCAGATTCTTGTAGAGGTAGGGGCCCAGAATCAGGTTGTCTTTCTGGCCCATCACCATGTCGTAACCTGTGGCTGGTGCTTTGACCGCCTCAGAGATACCAATCGTGCCGCCCGCGCCTGCCTTGTTCTCGGGAACCACGGTCCACTTGGTAGCTTCTGTCAGCTTGTTGGCCATCACGCGCGACAAGATGTCGGTACCGCCACCTGGAGGAAATGGAATCACCAGGCGAATGGGCTTGCTGGGGTACTGGTCTGCCGATTGGGCAAAAGCGGGTGCTGCGGCACCAGCAGCCAAAGCCAATGTGGTGCAGGTGATCAGTTTGCGGTACATGAAGGTCTCCAAAAACACAGACATCTAAAACAGCGGTTGGTTCTGCCATCGCAATGCAGAACAAAAACCATTTTCAAGCGAATTTGTGGGCCCTTAGATGGCACAAGGGTGGGGGCCATCGACATGGAGTACCTGTATGAACCTAGTCTGCGCACAGCCTGCCGGGGTTTGTGGCAGGTTGATCACGGGTTGCTACCACCGATCGGGTGGTGCAGCGCTGTGTGGCCCACTTGGCGCAAACAGGTTCTTGGGAATCGTCGATATTAGCGCTGGAATGCTCAAAGAGAATTCAAAACGCACAAAAAATGCATTCTGTTTGGGCATCAAGACTTGGGCTTAAGCCAGCCGGACATCGGCCACTACAGGCTGGCCAAAGTCCGCACGATCCAGCCATGCCAGAACGCGAGCGCCAGCATCTTCAGCTGAGGTCAGCGCACCGCTTTGCTTGAGGTTGGCAAACCGATCCACATCTGGAAAAGCCTGCGCACTGGCGCTGCGCAATTGCAGCTGCATGTCGGTGTCGATCACGCCGGGTGCGAGCGAGCAGATCTTGGCCCCATTAGGTTTGACGGCTTCATCCAGTGCTACGGACACTGAGAAGTTGTCCATGCCCGCTTTGGCTGCGCAGTAGGTGGCTTGTGAGGCAATCGCACGGCGGCCTAAACCCGAGGAGATGTTGAGCACCTGGCGTGGAATGTCCCATGCCTGCGTGGCTTGCAAGAATGCGGCAGTCAGGATCATGGGCGCTTCCAAGCCTACGCGCAGCGCCTGGCTGATAGCGGCCCAGTCGGTGTGCGACAACGGAGCAATCGGAGGCATGACGCCGGCATTGTTGATGAGCACCACGCGGTCAAAGTTTTGCGCATGGTGCGTGCCCAGCCATTGCTGCAATTGCGCAGCGGCTGCCTGTGGTTCGGCCAGATCATGCTGCCATTGACTGAGCTGGGCCTGATGCTGGTGGGCGAGCGATTCCAAATCTTCATTGCGCTGGCGTGCAATGGTCAGCAGGTGATGGCCTTGGCTGAGAATTTGGCGTGCCATGGCCAGACCCATGCCGCGTGAGCCGCCAGTGAGGATGTAGAGCTGAGGTTTCATGCCTGCAATCGTACTGCCTGCGGCTTTGTGTTTTGCCTTCAACGCAAACCTTCGGTAGACAGCTTTGACAGTGCGGGCAGGGCGGTGTGTGAAGTGATTTACATAAAATAAGAGCTACCAGCGCTTACCAGTACTTGTTTTCAGTATGAATTCATTCTAAAAACAAGCAGCAGCAAGCGCTGGTAGCTCTTTTTATTGATGGCTTTAACCGCCCAGATAGGCTTTGCGCACCGCGTCGTTCTTGAGCAGGTTGGCTCCGGTGTCTTCCAGCACCAGCTTTCCGGTCTCCAGCACGTAGCCGCGGTCTGCAATTTGCAAGGCGCGGTTGGCGTTTTGTTCGACCAGGAAAACGGTCACGCCTTCACTGCGGATGGTTTGAATGATTTCAAAAATCTGCGCAATGATCAGCGGTGCCAAGCCCAGCGTAGGCTCATCCATGAGCAGCAAGCGGGGTTTGGACATCAGGGCGCGGCCAATGGCCAGCATCTGCTGCTCGCCGCCAGACATGGTGCCTGCACGCTGGGGGGCACGTTCTTTGAGGCGCGGGAACAGGTGAAACACATGCTCAATGCCCGCCTCAATGTCTTGCTTGTTCAAGAAGAACGCACCCATCTGCAAGTTCTCCACGACCGTGAGGTCCGGAAAAATACGGCGGCCTTCCGGAGAGACGGCAATGCCGCGCTGCATGATGTGGTGCGTGGCCAGATTGGTGATGTCTTCGCCTTCAAAGTGAATACTGCCACCGGTGGCGCGTGGGTTGCCGCAGACGGTCATCAGCAGCGAGGTTTTACCCGCGCCGTTGGAGCCGATCAGGCTGACAATTTCCCCCTGATTCACATGCAAAGACACCTTGTCTACCGCACAGATAGAGCCGTAGTGGGTGCTGATGTGTTCAAGCTTCAGCATGGGGTTGGATTGCTGCGTCATCAGGCCTCTCCCAGATAGGCCTTGATGACCCGCTCATTGTTTCTCACTTCTTCCGGTGTGCCATGGGCAATGGGCTTGCCATATTCCATGACGGTGATGCGCTCAGACACGCCCATCACCAGGCCCATATCGTGCTCGATCAGCAAAATGGCCACGCCATACTGGTCGCGCAACTGGCGGATCAAGGCTTGCAGGTCGAGCTTTTCCTGCGGGTTCAAGCCCGCGGCTGGCTCGTCCAGCATCAACACCTTGGGCTCGGTGATCATGCAGCGCGCAATTTCCAGACGGCGCTGGTGGCCATAGGCCAGGTTGCCGGCCTCGCGGTTGGCAAATTCGCGCAGGCCCATGTAGTCCAGCCAGTGCAGGCTGCGCTCCATGGCTTCTGCCTCCTGGCGGCGAAAGCTGGGGGTGTTGAACAGCCCGGCCAAAACCGATGCCCGGTTCTTCTGGTGCTGCGCAACCAGCAGGTTTTCCAGGGCCGTCATTCTTTTGAATAAACGAACGTTCTGGAACGTTCTGACGACGCCTTTGCGCGCCACCGTGTGGCTGCCCAAACCGGCAATGCTCTGGCCTTGCAAAAGTACGTTGCCGCTGGTGGGGGTGTAGAAACCGCTGATGCAGTTAAACACCGTGGTTTTACCGGCCCCGTTGGGGCCAATGATGGCGAGAATCTGCTTCTCGCTGAGTTCGAGGTTGACGCTATCGACCGCAAGCAATCCGCCAAAGCGCATGCTCAGATCCTTGACGTCCAACAAATGGCTGCTATGCATGTTGGAGTTTCTTCTTCAATGTGTGCATGGGATGGAAGGCATTAAGTGACCGTTTTTTGCGGCACTTGTACCTGAGGTCGCGTCACGGGGAACAGCCCCTGTGGACGCCACACCATCATCAAGATCATGACCAAGCCAAAAATCAGCATGCGGTATTCCGAGAACTCACGCGCAAGTTCCGGCAGCACGGTAATCAAGATGGCAGCCACGATCACACCCAGTTGAGAGCCCATACCACCCAGCACCACAATGGCCAAGATCAGTGCTGACTCGATAAAGGTGAAGGATTCGGGGTTCACGATGCCCTGGCGAGCGGCAAAGAACGCGCCACCAAAGCCTGCAAACATGGCACCCAGTGTGAAGGCAGACAGCTTGATGCGCATGGGGCTCAGGCCCAGTGAGCGGCAGGCAATCTCATCTTCACGCAAAGCTTCCCATGCACGGCCAATGGGCATGCGGATCAAACGATTGGAGATCCACAGCGTGACCATGGCCAGCATCAGGGCCATCAGGTACAGGAAGATAACCATGTGCACGGAGCTGAACTCCCAGCCCATCAGCTGGTGGAATGTGGTGCCGCCTTCCACGCTGGCGTTACGCGTCATCTCAAAGCCCATGACGGTGGGTTTGGGAATGCCCGAGATACCGTCGGGGCCGCCGGTCCAATCGTTCAGATTGATCAGCAGCAGGCGAATGATTTCACCAAAGCCCAAGGTCACAATCGCCAGATAGTCACCGCGCAGGCGCAATACTGGAAAGCCCAGCACAAAACCGAACATGGCAGCTACGGCGCCTGCCAGCGGCAGTGCTTCCCAGAAGCTCCAGCCAGCCCAGTGGAACAGCAGGGCGTAGGTGTAGGCACCCACGGCATAAAAGCCGACAAAGCCCAAGTCCAGCAGACCAGCAAAGCCCACCACAATGTTCAGACCCAGCCCCAGCATGACGTAAATCATGGCAAGGGTGGCAATGTCAACGGCGTTGCGGCCTGCAAAGAACGGCCAGGACACGGCCATGAGCAGCGTGGCAAAAATCAATGCATTGCGCACACCGGGCGACAGGCTGGGCAAGCGAGGGAAAACAATACTTTTGGTGGCAACTTTGAGTGCCGGCTTGAGCAGTTGCACGACAAAGACGATCAGCGCCGCCCACAGCACGTAGCTCCAGTGGTACTCCAGGCTCATCTGCCCACCGATGCGTTGCAACTGCAGACCAAAAATCGGGGTAACCACCAAAGCCGTAATGACCGCAGCCATCAGCGCTGGGCCCAGGTTTAAAAGAAGGCGCTGCATCAAACTTTCTCCACTTCAGGTTTACCCAGCAAGCCTGTGGGGCGGAAAAGCAAAATGAGCACGAGCAGGCTGAACGCCACGATGTCTTTGTATTCCGATGAAATGTAGGCAGCGGCCAATGTCTCAGCGACGCCCAAAATAACACCACCCAGCATGGCACCAGGAATGCTGCCAATACCACCCAAAACAGCGGCAGTAAAAGCTTTGATGCCTGCAATAAAGCCAATGAATGGATTCAACTTGCCAACAGCCAGAGCAATCAAGACGCCACCCACAGCGGCGAGCATGGCACCCAAGATGAAGGTGAACGAGATCACGCGGTTGGTGTTGATGCCCAGCAGGCTGGCCATGTGCATGTCTTGGGAGCATGCGCGTGAAGCGCGGCCCATGCGTGAGTGCTTGATGTAGATCGTCAGCAAGATCATCAGCACCACAGCCACGGCAATGATCAAGATACGGGTGTAGGGAATAAAGACTTCAAAGCCATTTCCCATCTCAAACTGCAATGCGCCCGGTAGCAAGGAGGGCACGGCCATGTCGCGCGCACCCTGGCCCAGAGCGACCCAGTTTTGCAGAAAAATGGACATACCGATGGCCGAAATCAACGCCACCAGTCTGGGGCTGTTGCGTACGGGCTTATAGGCGACTTGCTCAACGGCAAAGCCGTAGATGCCGGTGAGGATGACGGCAACGATCAGCATCAGGCCAATCACCATCCAGATGGGTACGGTTCCCTGAATGCCCACGGCAGACAGCGTGACCAGGCCCACATAGGCGCCGATCATGTAGATGTCGCCATGCGCAAAATTAATCATGCCAATGATGCCGTAGACCATGGTGTAGCCAATGGCGATCAGGGCGTAAATGGCTCCCAGAGAGAGACCATTGAAAAGCTGCTGTAGCAGCTGGGGGAGAAATTCGTTCATGTGCGCGGAGGTCTAACAAAAAGGGGGGGCGCAGCAAAGCAAGCGGTGAACTGAAAAGCCCACAGGCTTAGGGGCAAGCGCTGTGGGCTATGTCTTTGGCTACGGATTACTTGGCTGCAATGGATTTGCTGCCGTCCTTGTGCCATTGGAAAATCTGGAAATCAAACGAGCTCAGATCGCCTTGCTTGTTCCAGGAAATGGGACCAATCACCGTGTCAACCTTGGCCTTGTGCAGGTGGTCTGCTACTTTTTGTGGGTTGTCGCCCACGGCCTTGATGCCTTCAGCAATCGCTTGCGTTGCGGCATAAGCGGTCAGCTGGAAAGCGCCAGAAGGATTGCGCTTCTTGCTTTCAAACGCTTTGACAATGGCTGCGTTCTTTGGGTTGGATGCAAAGTCAGCAGGCAGCGTGACCAGCATGCCTTCGACAGAGTTGCCAGCAATGGCGTTGACTTCAGGGTTGCCCACACCTTCAGGGCCCATCATGCGCACTTTCAGGCCCTGCTCAGAAGCTTGGCGCAGCAGCAGACCCATTTCGGGGTGGTAGCCACCGTAGTACACAAAGTCAACGCCAGCGCCCTTGAGCTTGGTGATGATGGCGGAGTAATCGCTGTCGCCAGCATTGATGCCTTCAAACAAAGCAACATTGACCTTGGCCTTTTGCAGTTCATCGCGCACGGAAGAGGCAATGCCTTGTCCATACGACTGCTTGTCGTGCAGAACAGCGACTTTGCTTGGCTTGGCTTTTTCGATGATGAACTTGGCAGCGGCAGGGCCTTGCTGGTCATCGCGGCCAATGGTGCGGAAGATGAAATGGAAGTTTTTGCCTTCAGTCAGCGCAGGCGATGTGGCAGACGGCGTGACAACAACGACACCTTCGTTGTTATAGATAGGTGCAGCGGCAATCGATGCGCCCGAACAGACGGGGCCAATGACGTAGCCGATTTTGCTGTTCACCACGCGGTTGGCTGCTACAGGGCCTTGCTTGGGCTCGCATGCATCATCGACGGCAGTCAATTCGATTTTCTTGCCGTTGATGCCGCCAGCAGCGTTGATTTGCTCAACGGCGGTGGTTACACCTTCTTTGACCATGTCTCCGTACTGTGTCAGAGGGCCAGTGGTGGGGATCACCATGGCGAACTTGATGTTTTGTGCGTGGACTTGGCCGGTAACGGCTGCGCCAAGCAGACCCAAAGTAGCCACAACAGTTTTCAAACGAAACGAAGCACGCATGGTTCTATGTCCTCTTAGTTAGTTTTACATCAGGCAGTTCTAGAAAAGATGACTGCAAATTGCATGCCTGATGCTAAGGGTGCAAGCTTAAAAATTAGCTCGTAGAGGACGCAACCGGGTTTGTATCTATAGCGAGACGGAGAGCAGGAAAGTTTGCATTTGGCTGCGAAAAATCAAAATAAATGCGTAGTTATGGTCGCAGTAAAACTGCATTTTTGTGTTTTTGTTGCGTTGCGCCAAGCAGGCACCACTGCGGTGCAATGCCTTAAAACGGTGCAGGGCTTTCGATGTGCAGCAGGTTGCCATGCACGGGATGCGGAAACTTCAGCTCCATGGCGTGCAAAAAGAGCCTGGGGCTGAGCGCTGCAACAGGCGCGGGTGCGTACAAGGCATCGCCCAGCATGGGGTGGCCAATATGCATCATGTGCACTCTGAGCTGGTGTGATCGCCCGGTCACAGGCTCCAGGCACAGTCGGGTGCAGCCACTGGGAACACCGGCTTGATTGGGGTCAGGCCGGTACTGCGTCAAGCTGGGTTTGCCGATGGCAGGGTCAACCATTTGCAGCGGCCTGCGCTCCCAATCGCAAATCAGGGGCGCATCCACCAAGCTCCAGGCATTGTCAGCATTTGCAGCAACATGCCCGTGCACGATAGCGCTGTAGCGCTTGTACACCTGCCGGGCGGCAAACGCATCACCCAGAATGCGCTGGGCCTCTTTGCTGCGGGCAAAGATCAGCAGGCCAGAAGTTGCCATGTCCAGCCGGTGCACGACCAGTGCATCAGGCCAGTCTTGCAGTGCGCGGTGGATCAGGCAGTCTTGCTTGTCTGGGCCTCGGCCTGGTACGGATAACAACCCTGCGGGTTTATCGAGCACAAGCAGGTGCTCGTCTTCATAAAGACAGATGGGGCGGGGCGCAGTGAACAAAATACTCAGAGTTTGGGGTGAATGAGGCGATCAACGGTTTCGCACAGTTCATCGACATCATTGGGCTTGTAAATCAAAGCCATTGCGCCCGCAGCGATGGCCTGGGCTTCAATTTCTGCAGTGATGTAGCCAGAGGCCAGCGCCACAGGCAGGTCGGGTCGAATGCTTTTGGAGTCGCGCACCAAATCGACACCGCAGTACCCGGGCATGTTGTAGTCAGTAACGACCAGATCGTAGAAATATGGGTTTTTACGCAGTGCTTCTGTCGCTTCTCGCGGATCCAGAAAGCCTGTTACGTGGTAGCCACGGCGGCGCAGCAGCCTTTGCACCAGGGAAACCAGGGCTTGGTCATCATCCACGTACATGACGTGTTTGGGGGCGTCCACCTGGGGCGTGGCGCTGGCAGGCGGCACGGCACTAATGGCAGAGCTGGCAGGCGGTGAAGGCGGGCGATCAGCCAGAATGTCTGGATCCACGGTCGTCGGAAAATACAGCGTGAAGCTGCTGCCCATGCCCATTTGACTGTGCACATCCACAGCACCGCCGTGGGTACGCATGACTCCGTGAACCACCGCCAGACCCAGGCCTGTGCCTTGCCCTACGGGTTTTGTTGTAAAGAAGGGCTCAAAAATGCGCTGCAGGGTTGCAGGGGGGATGCCCGGGCCATTGTCTTGTACGGAAATGACGATGTAGTCGCCCAAAGCCAAGCCCAAACGATCACAGATGCGCTGCTCAGACATGCTCAGCGTAGCTTCCATGCGGATCAGGCCGCGTGTCTCTCCCAGTGCATGTACGGCATTGGTGGTGAGATTGAAAAGCGCCTGCTCCACCTGGGTGGGGTCTGCCAGCATGCAAGGCAGTTCATGCGGTGCGCTGACTTGCAATTCAATGGCTGGGGGCAAGGTCACTCGCAGCAAGCGCTCGGTATCGCGCATGACTTCGTGGGCTTGCACGGCATAGCGTTTCGGTGGCTCATTGCGACTGAAAGTCAAAATCTGGCGAACCAGATCGCGTGCGCGGCGGCCTGCTTTTTCAATCTCCAGCAGGCTTTCCAGGGCTTGCGGGTTGTGGCCGCAATCAGCCTTGGCCAGCTCCACATTGCCCAGGATGGCGCCGACGATGTTGTTGAAGTCGTGTGCGATGCCGCCAGCCATGGTTCCCAGGGCCTGCATTTTGTGGGATTCGCGCAGCTGCAGCTCCAGTTCGCTGCGCTGTGCTTCTGCACGCTTGCGGCTGGTGAGATCGCGTGCAAAGACCGTGGTGACCTCGCCGTCTGAAAGTCGCTCAAACGACATACCCACTTCAACCGGCAACGTTTTGCCCATGGCAGTGCGTGCTGTCATTTCACCCAGCA
Source organism: uncultured Comamonas sp. (assembly GCA_963520865.1). Taxonomy (GTDB): domain Bacteria; phylum Pseudomonadota; class Gammaproteobacteria; order Burkholderiales; family Burkholderiaceae_C; genus Comamonas. Next base: position 94,182 of record CAUQST010000011.1, on the reverse strand, counting down.
TGGCCTGCGTAGTCAGGGGTGCAAAGTCCAGCGCATGAACGGCGCCGGGCAAAAAGCGTTCAAGCTTGCTGCCCAGAGCATCAGCGGCCGGGCAGAGAAACAGTGCTGCCGCGGTGGGGTTAAATACCGTAATGCGTTGTTCTTTGTCGACGCAAATGATGGCGTCGAGCGAAGAGTTGATGACCGATTCCAGCCTGCGTTCACTGGCATACAGCTGGTCATTGCGCTCTTGCAATTGATGGCGCTCTGCCAGCAAGGGGCCTTGGTCCACCACGGCGCACATGAACTGTGCAATGGCTGGCCCTTCGCGCTGTGGAATCTGGATGCACGCAATGTGCAGGTCACCTTGAATTTGCTCACCGCTGCCCAGTGTAAATACGACCTCGTGCGCTTCGCTGCTACCTTGTTGGCGGGCACTCAGAAAGGCGTGGGCCACCCGTTCGGTGTCTGTGGGGCAGACAAAGGGCATAAAAGAAACCAGCAGCCGGTCATGCCCCTCTGCCTGGAAGGCGTTGTGCGCCATGGCATTGGCCTGAATGACCATGTCATGCTCATCGAGCACCAGCAAAGGCAGGGGCACGCTGGAGAACAGCGCCTCAAAGCGTTCAGAAGCACTTTCCGCTACGGCCTGGCTGTAATCCAGTACTTTGTTCTGGATTTCCAGCTCATTTTGGTAATTGCGCAGCTCTGCAATGAGCGCTGCCAGCGGATCATCGCCCGGCAGATCATCCGGAAAATCGAATGACGGCAATGCATCCAGCGGTGCCATATCCAGCTCAGGGGGCAATGGGGGCAGTGAGGGGGCGTCTTCGCGGTTGATCAGGAAAGAAAGGTCTGGACGACTCATAAATGGCAGCGCGCGGCTGGAGCGAGAGCCGCAGTGTAAGTGCTTGTCTGGTCAGACAACAAAGTAGTGCTGGAAGGACTGAGGCTTAACTCAGGTAAGTCTCCAGCGGAGGGCAGGTGCATACCAGATGGCGGTCGCCATGTACATTGTCGATGCGTGCCACGGGTGGCCAGTATTTCGTGGCCAGAGCCGATGAACCTGCAGCTTCTGTGCGGCTGTATGGGTGGGGCCACGCCTCTTGCAGCAGCGCAGACGCCGTATGCGGGGCATTTTTGAGTGGGTTGTCATCACGCGGCCACGTGCCGTTTTCAATGTGCTCAATTTCTGCGCGGATGGCCAGCATGGCATCAATGAAGCGATCGAGCTCTTGCAGCGGTTCGCTCTCGGTGGGTTCAACCATCAGAGTACCCGGCACAGGAAAGGACAGTGTTGGGGCGTGAAAGCCGTAGTCCACCAGACGTTTGGCAACGTCTTCAGCCGTGACCCCGCTGGTTTCCTTGAGGGGTCGCAGATCCAGAATGCATTCATGGGCAACCAGGCCGCCGGGGCCTGCATACAGCGTGGGGTAGTGGTCTTTCAGGCGTGCGCTGATGTAGTTGGCGTTCAAAATTGCTGTTTCGGTGGCGTGGCGCAGGCCTTGGGGGCCCATCATGCGGATGTACATCCAGCTGATGGGTAAAACGGCTGCATTACCGTAAGGGGCTGCGGATACAGCCCCTACCAGCGCGGCCTTGCCTGCAGCGGCATGCCCGGGCAGGAACGGCACCAGGTCTTGCGCCACACACACCGGCCCGACGCCGGGGCCCCCACCTCCGTGCGGGATGCAGAAGGTTTTGTGCAGATTGAGGTGGCTGACATCGCCGCCAAAACTGCCAGGGGCAGCCAGCCCGACCAAGGCATTCATGTTGGCCCCGTCCACATACACACGGCCACCGTGCTGGTGCACCAGCTCGCACAGCGGGCGCACTGCATCTTCAAATACACCATGCGTGCTGGGGTAGGTGATCATGATGCAGGCCAGCTTGTCGCTGTGCGCCTCGCACTTGGTGCGCAGATCGTTCATGTCCACATTGCCTTGCGCATCGCAAGCCACCACCACCACCTGCATGCCGCACATTTGCGCGCTGGCTGGGTTGGTGCCGTGGGCGCTGGATGGAATCAGGCAAACCGTGCGCTCGGGCTGGCCGCGCGAAGCGTGCCAGGCGCGTATGGCCAGCAGCCCAGCGTATTCACCTTGCGAGCCAGCGTTGGGCTGCAGGCTCACCCCGGCGTAGCCGGTGATGGTGCACAACCAGTCGCGCAGCTGCTGGTCAAGCAGGGCGTAGCCTTGCTGCTGGTCGGTGGGTGCAAAGGGATGAATCTGCGCGAACTCTGGCCAGGTGATGGGCAGCATTTCGCTGGTGGCGTTGAGTTTCATGGTGCACGAGCCCAGCGGGATCATGCAGCGGTCCAGTGCCAGGTCTTTGTCAGACAGACTGCGTATGTAGCGCAGCATGGCCGTTTCACTGTGGTGGCTGTGAAAGACAGGGTGTGACAGATAGCCTGAACTGCGTTGCAAGGCGGCTGGAATGCGCGGCGCTGCAGATGTCTCAATGACTGCAGGGCTGCTTGCCCCGAACAAGCGCAGCAGCAAGCCTACGTCGGCTGTGGTGCTGGTTTCATCCAGCGATATTCCCAGGGAAAATTCTGAAACTTTTCGCAGGTTAACGCCCGCCAGCAATGCGCGGGTAGCTATGTTTAATGCATTTTTAGGTGCAATGACGGTCAGGGTGTCAAACGCCGTGGTGTGCTGCAGCGCCAGCCCCAGTGCCTCCAGCCCTTGCGCCAAGGCAGCGGTCAGGCTGGCAATGCGCAGCGCAATATCGCGCAGGCCTTGGGGGCCGTGATAGACCGTGTACATGCTGGCTATGACTGCGGGCAGTACCTGGGCCGTACATATATTGGAGGTGGCTTTTTCCCGGCGTATGTGTTGCTCGCGCGTTTGAAGTGCCAGACGCAAGGCAGGTGCGCCTTGCGCATCGACACTGACGCCAACCAGACGTCCTGGCAGTGAACGCTTGTGCGCGTCCTGGCATGCCATGAATGCAGCATGCGGGCCACCTGCGCCCATGGGCATGCCCAGGCGCTGGCTGTTACCCACAACGATGTCTGCCCCCCATTCACCGGGTGGCGTCAGCAAGGTGAGAGCCAGCAAATCAGTGGCGGCGATCAGCAAGGCTTTCTGGCTGTGGCAGTGCGTGGCAGCGTCGCGCCAGTCATTGATGGCACCGGTGCTGGTGGGGTACTGCACCAGAGCGCCAAAGTGCGGGCTTTGCAATGCGGTGGTAAAGGCGGCATGGTCTTGCAGGCAGGTAATGCTCCAAGCCAAGGGCTCCGCGCGGGTGCGCAGCACTTCCAGTGTTTGTGGATGCACGTCGGGGTGCACCAGAAAGACGTTGCTGCTGGCGCTGGAGCAGCGGCGTGCCAAAGCCATGGCTTCTGCTGCTGCGGTGGCTTCATCGAGCATGGAGGCGTTGGCAATGGGCATGCCGGTGAGGTCACACACCATGGTTTGAAAATTCAGCAAGGCCTCCAGCCGGCCTTGAGAAATTTCCGCCTGATATGGCGTGTACGCGGTGTACCAGGCGGGGTTTTCCAATATGTTGCGCTGGATTACGCCGGGGGTGTTCGTGCCGTAATAGCCTTGGCCAATAAAGCTCTTGAGGATGCGATTGCGGCTGGCAATGGCTTTGAGTTCTTGCAGTGCTTCATATTCAGTGGCCGATGGCGGCAAGTCCATGGGCGTATGGCGTGCAATATTGGCTGGAACCAGTGCGTCAACCAGCGCCTGCCGCGATGGCAGGCCAATGGTGCGCAGCATGTGCGCTTCGTCCTGCGCACTGGGGCCAATGTGGCGTCGCTCAAAGGCGTCGCCCTCATGCAGTTGAGACAAGGGCGCTTGCAGTCGCTGATTCATCATCCAACCTCCCTCATTGCCGTGCGCGGGAAGGAGCCGCCAAAGCGGCGTGCTCCATGGACCTGACATGCGCCATCAGGCCACTTTAGGTGAACGGCGAGACTCATGGGCATGCGCTGTCGCAGCGCGCAGCCTGTGGCTCTGGCCGTTGGGTTGCTTAGCTGTTGGCTGCGAAGTCGCCGTAGGCGGTTTCATCCATCAGGCCATCGAGCTGGCTGGGGTCGCTCAGTTTGACCTTGAAGAACCAGCCGGCGTTCAGCGGGTCGGAGTTGGCCAGCGAAGGATCGGCGCGCAGGGCTTCGTTCACTTCCACGATTTCGCCCGTCACGGGCATGTAAACGTCAGCGGCGGCTTTCACAGATTCCACCACGCCAGTGATATCGCCTTGCTGGAAAGTGGTGCCCACGGCGGGCAGGTCCACAAACACCACATCACCCAGCGCGTCTTGCGCGTGGACAGTGATGCCAACAACAGCCGCTTGCGGGTTGGCTGCGTTGATCCATTCGTGTTCTTTAGAAAACTTGATGCTCATGAGGTAGAACTCCGGTACTCAATTAACGGTGGTGGGTCATGACATGCATGGGCATGTCTGTATGGCTGACACTTTAGCGGTTTGAAATGGCAGTGGCGCGCTACAGCACCAATACGGCCTAGTTTTTGCGATAGCGTGTGCCTACAAAAGGCAGTGGAACCACTTCCATGGCTACCGCTTTACCGCGCACCAAAGCGTCAATGCGTGAGCCGATTTGTGCATGTGCCGGTGGCACATAGCCCATGGCGATAGGGCGGTCCAGGGTGGGCGCCAATGAGCCGCTGGTGACATAACCAATGGCTGCGCCATCAGGAATGTGCAAAGGCGTGCCATCGCGCACGGGCACACGTTCCATGGCGTGCAAGCCAACGCGCACGGTGTCTACCGGGGCGCTGCCTTCAATTTGTGGCAGCACCACATCGGCGCCGATAAAACCTGCAGCGCGCTGGCCGCCTGTGCGGCGTACTTTGGGAATGCTCCAGTTGAGCGCGGCTTGGGCTGGTGTGGTGGTGGCATCCATGTCGGTGCCGTACAGGCACAGGCCGGCTTCCAGCCGCAAGGTGTTGCGTGCACCCAAACCTGCGGGCTGTACGTTGGGCTGTTTGAGCACCCAGCGCGCAAAGGCTTCAACGTGGCTGGCGGGCAGCGAGATTTCAAAGCCGTCTTCGCCGGTGTAGCCGCTGCGTGTGATGTAGCCGCGTGCGTCCTTGAAATCAAACGGCGTGCCTTGCATGAAATTGAGCATGCTGGTGGCGGGCACGGGGCGCTGCAACACAGCACCCGCTTGCGGGCCTTGCAGCGCCAGCAGCGCCATGTCAGGCAGGGCTTGCACCGTGCATTCATGGCCAATGTGTGACTGAATCCAGTCCAAATCTTCGTGCTTGCGGTTGGCGTTGACGATGAGCAAGTAGTCCTGGCCGCGGTTGACCACCATCAGGTCATCCAGGATGCCGCCGTTTTCGGCCAGCAGCAAAGCGTAGCGCTGGCGGTTCAGACCGAGATCTATGACGTCAATGGGCAGCACTTGCTCTAAAGCGGCAGCTGCAGAGGGGCCGCTGACACTGATTTGCCCCATGTGCGAGACATCAAACAGGCTGGCTTGCTCACGCGTATGGCGGTGCTCAGCCACCAGGCCTTGCGGGTATTGCACGGGCATGCGGTAGCCCGCAAAGCGCACCATGCGTGCTCCGAGCTCTTCGTGCAGGGCATGCAGGGGTGTGTCTAGCGTGTCTGGCTCAGCCGGGGGAATACTGGTCATAGCCTCGTCCTCGTTCAATAGTTGGAACGATTCTAGGTGCGAGACTGGCGCTTGTCGCTGCGCGCTGTTGCTTGGATGCAGCGCTTGCCTCAACGCCCGTGTGCTGTGCAGGCAGCGCGCTTGCAAAACAAACGGGCTATGAATAAAGAATAGCTGCTAGCGCTTGTATTTCAACAGTTTTCGATACAAAAGTATCTGAAAGCATTGCTTTTTAAGCGCTGGCAGCTCTCTTTTTTAACAATCTGTCAATCAGACTGCGGGCGCACTTCAAAGTAGCAGCCATCTTCACCGCCCAAGCCTTGCATGCCGGCCTCAGCGGCGGCGCGTGCGGCTTTCATCCAGCGGTGGTACACGGCTTTGACTTCTTCGGTGATCTCTTCAGGGGGCGCGTCTTCCAGGCTTTCTATGGTGCGCAGCGCGTGGGCCACTTCGGGCTCTCCGCCGAGCTGGCGCGCCAGTGTGCGGGCGTAGCGCGCTTCGGCACGCTGGCGCTCGTTTTCGGGCAGGCTGGGGTAGTCGCACAGGGCAACGGTAAAGCAGGGCAGGTCTTGGAGGGTAGAGGTTGCAAACATAGGTATGTATAAAACAACAGTGACTGTATGAATGTACAGTTTTTTGAGCGCATTGTGTGAATTTTTTCTTGGTGCATTCACTAGGCTTTGGCTTCGCCATGGCGACAGGCCGCAGCCGGGGTGCCCACGCACAATGAAATCAAAACCTATACGGTGCTTTCCCCTCATTTTTCAAGCTATCGCAGGAGATACAAGCTATGACACGCAGCGTGCAACAACTGTTTGACCTCAAAGGCAAAACCGCTTTGGTGACGGGGGGCTCGCGCGGTTTGGGGTTGCAAATGGCGCAGGCGCTGGGCGAAGCGGGCGCGCGCGTGGTGATTACGTCGCGCAAGGCGGCCGACCTGGAACAAGCGGCAGCCATGTTGCAAGCGCAAGGCATCAACGCGCAGTGGATTGCCGCCGATTGCGCCAATGAAGCAGACATTCAGCGCCTGGTGCGCGAGACCACGCAGCTGGTGGGCCAGATTGACATTCTGGTCAACAACGCCGGTGCCAGTTGGGGGGCTCCTGCAGAAGACCACCCCACGGCGGCGTGGGACAAGGTGATGAACCTGAATATTCGTGGCTACTTTTTGCTCAGCCAGGCAGTGGCCAAGGCGGGCATGCTCGAGCACGGCGGGCGCATCATCAATCTGGCATCGATTGCCGGTCTGGGCGGCAACCCGGTAGAGATGAAAACCATTGCCTACAACACCTCCAAGGGTGCGGTGCTGAACTTCACCCGTGCACTGGCCGCTGAGTGGGGGCCGCGCAATATCAATGTGAATGCGATTTGCCCCGGTTTCTTTCGCACCAAGATGGCGGAGGTGCTGATTGACACCATGGGCGAAGATGTGATGACCAGCCGTGCGCCGCTGCGCAGGTTGGGTGACGATGAAGGCCTGAAGGGCCTGACCGTGCTGCTGGCCAGTGATGCGGGCAAGCACATTACCGGCCAGTGGGTGGCAGTGGATGGTGGTGTAAGTGCGGTGCTGGGCTAAGCCATCGCGCAATGAGAATGTCGCCATCACCGCAATGTGACATCTTTGTGTCTCGTGCACAGGCTGCACGCCGCTATGCTTGCGGCGATTTATCAAGCGCCCACGGAGACAACCTATGCTGAGTTTTGGCAACCATCCCATTCCCTTTGTGAACCACTTGGGCTTTACGCTGCACAAGATGGAGAACGGCGAATCGGAGCTGCGCTACACCGCCCAACCCGAGCACCTGAACACTTTCGATGTCACCCACGGCGGTGCCAGCATGACACTGCTGGATGTGACCATGGCAGTGGCTGCACGCAGTCTGGAAAGTGACGACTTTGGCTGCGTCACCATTGAAATGAAAACCAGCTTCATGCAAGCTGCACGGGGCCCGCTGGTGGCCAAGGGGCTGGTGCTGCACCGCACCAAGACCATGGCTTACTGCGACGGCAAGGTGTATGACAGTGAAGGCCGTCTGTGCACCCACGCAACGGGCACCTTCAAGTACATGCCACGCACCGTGAAACCCGGCCAAAAGCAGGGTGACGGCCAAACGGTGATTGCAACGGATTGACCCTCAGGCCAGCGGGGCTGGCATGAGTTTTTGAATGAAATTGGCCGCTAACGCCGATCTATCAAGCGCTTTTAGCCATTGAAAAGGAGACGAAACCATGCCACGTAATCAACAAATCCTGCTGGACAACCGCCCGCAAGGCGAAGCCACGGTCAGCAACTTCAAGCTCGTAGCGGTCGATACGCCGGCGCTGCAAGAGGGGCAGGTGCTGGTGCGCCACCATTACCTGAGCCTTGACCCCTACATGCGCGGCCGCATGAATGACTCCAAAAGCTACGCAGCCAGCCAGCCTTTGGGCGAAGTCATGATTGGTGGCACCGTCGGTGAGGTGGTGGAAAGCCGCCACGCCAAGTTCGCCCCGGGCGACAAGGTGGTGGGCATGGGCGGCTGGCAGGAGTACAGCGTGGTTGATGGCGATGCCCCAGGCATGCTGCGCAAGGTAGATACCAAGCACGTCCCGCTGTCTTATTACCTGGGCGCTGTGGGCATGCCCGGCGTTACAGCCTGGTATGGCCTGGTAAAAATCATCAACCCCAAGGCGGGTGAGACCGTGGTTGTCAGTGCTGCCACCGGCGCTGTCGGCAGTGCTTTTGCTGCCTTGGCCAAGGCGCGCGGCTGTCGCGTCGTTGGTATTGCCGGTGGCCCAGAAAAATGTGCCTACGCAACCAACGAGCTGGGCTTTGACGAGTGCATTGACTACAAGCTGCACCCAGATGTGAAGTCCATGAGCAAAGCGCTCAAAGACGCCTGCCCCAACGGTATCGATGGCTATTTTGAAAACGTAGGCGGCCACATTCTGGACGCAGTTCTGCTGCGCGCCAATGCGTTTTCGCGCATTGCCATGTGCGGCATGATTGCTGGCTACGACGGCCAGAGCCTGCCTTTGCAAAACCCGGCCCTGATTCTTGTCAATCGCATGAAGATAGAGGGGTTCATCGTCAGCGAGCACATGGAAGTGTGGCCCGAAGCGCTGACTGAGCTGGCCACCCTGGTGGCGCAAGGCAAGTTGCGCCCACGCGAGAGCATTGCACAAGGCATTGAAAACGCGCCTGAAGCATTCCTGGGCTTGCTCAAGGGCAAGAACTTTGGCAAGCAACTGGTCAAACTGGTCTAAACCACCGCTCAAAGGCAGCCATGTGCTGCCTTTTTTACGTGCCACCCCTTAGAGCCGCTAACACCACCCTTGATACGTCGTTACTTCGCCTGGTCGTACTTCAGTACTGCCTGCGGCTTCGCGTCTCGTCTCCAACGCAAATCTTCGATTTGCTGGGGGTTAGCCGCTCTTAGTTATAAAAAGACCTAGGTCATAAAAGGAGACAAACATGCTCAATGGATTGGCGGGCAAGACCGCCGTGCTGACTGGCGCAGGTTCAGGGTTTGGTTTGGAGTGCGTGCGCATTGGTGCCAAAGCAGGCATGCGGCTGGTGCTGGTGGATGTTCAGGCCGATGCATTGGCCAAAGCCGCGCAAGAAGCGCGCAGCCTGGGTGCCAAGCAGGTGATGGCCTGCAAGGTGGATGTGAGCGATGCCGATGCGATGGAAAAACTGGCCGCAGAGGTGCAAGCCACCTTGGGTGCCCCCCACTTCGTATTCAACAACGCGGGTGTAGGCGGTGGTGGTTTGCTGTGGGAGCAATCCGTGCGCGACTGGGAATGGGTGCTGGGCGTGAACCTGTGGGGCGTCATTCATGGTGTGCGCCTTTTCACGCCGATGATGCTGGAGGCCGCGCGGCAAGACCCCAACTGGCAGGGCCACATCGTCAATACCGCCAGCATGGCCGGTTTGCTGGCGCCGCCCAATATGGGCGTATACAACGTCAGCAAGCACGCCGTGGTCAGCCTGACAGAGACGCTGTACCAAGACCTGCGCTTGGTGACAGACCAGGTGCACTGCAGCGTACTGTGCCCCTACTTTGTGCCCACCGGCATTGCCCACAGTGAGCGCAACCGCCCTGATGTGGTCAACCCGCAAGGCGTCACCACCAGCCAGAAGATTGCGCGTGCCATGTCGCAAAAGGCGGTCAGTTCAGGCAAGGTGACGGCGCAAGACATTGCCAGCAAAGTGTTTGCCGCCATGGCCGATAACCAGTTCTACATTTTCAGCCACCCGCATGCGCTGGGCAATGTCAAAACGCGCATGGAAGACATTCTGGAGATGAACAATCCCACCGATGCTTTTGCCGATCGCCCGGAAGTGGGCGAGCAATTGCGCGCAGCGTTGCGGGCAACTTCATCTGCTTGACCGGTTTGTTGCCAGGCAACAGCCCCGCTGAGCGGGGCTGTTTTTGTATGCAGGCTGTGAATTACTGACGACTTCACCAATAAGTTGGTGTGAACCGTGCCAAGCGGTGTTACAAATCTGTTCGCTCCATCGGCTGGCAAACATTCATGCGTGAATGGCAAACAGAGATGAGTGCGCACTCCATCAGCGCGCGTTGCTATGCATTTCCCCTATTTTCCGTCCCATGCTTTACACAAGCGCAACATTGCGGGCAGAGAATGGCATCGTTTTCCGAATCATTGATTGCTCTCATGACGTTTGCTCCTGCCTTTTTACGTGCCACTGACCGTTTGCCGGATCGTTTTTTACCTGCGCACCAGCAGTTGCACCGCACAGCAGGCTTGGTAGGCGTGATGTTGGCAGTCGCGTTGCTCAGTGCTTGTGGCAACAAATCCGATGCACCCGAGGCGCAGGCAGCGTTTGCCAAAGTGGGCGTGGTAGTTTTGCAAAAGCAAAGTCAGGTACTGGATACCGATCTGCCCGGGCGCACCAATGCTTTCTTGAGCGCTGAAGTCCGCCCCCAGGTCAGCGGGATCGTGCAAAAGCGGCTGTTTACAGAAGGCGGCATGGTCAAGCAAGGGCAGCCCCTGTACCAGCTGGATGCATCCAGCCTGCGTGCCGCAGAGGCAAGCACAGTGGCCGCGCTGGCCAAGGCAGAAGCCAGCCAGCAAACACTGGAAGCAACGGCACGCCGCAATGCCGAGCTGGTCAAGATCACGGCCATCAGCCAGCAGGCGTTTGACGAAAGCCAGGCCGCAGTCAAGCAGGCGCGCGCTGATGTGGCAGTGGCCAAGGCCAATGTAGAAACGGCCCGCATCAACCTCAAGTACAGCCGCATTGAAGCGCCCATTAGCGGGCGCATCAGTCTGTCTAGTGTCACGCCGGGGGCGCTGGTCACAGCCAACCAGACCACACCGTTGACTTCCATAGTGCAGATGGACCCCATGTATGTGGACTTCACCCAGTCCACCGCAGATTTGCTGCAATTGCGCAATGACTGGGCCGCAGGCCGCTACCAAAAAGTGGAAGGTGACCGGGTTCCCGTGCGCATTCAGCTGGAAGATGGCAGCACTTACGGACATGAAGGCAAGCTGGAATTTTCCGGCCTGATCGTCAACACCACCATGGGTACGGTCACGCTGCGTGCGGTGGTGCCTAACCCCGATGGCATCTTGATGCCCGGCATGTTTGTGCAGGCGCAGCTGCCCACGGGTCTGGCACCCGAAGCTATCTTGGTGCCCCAGCGTTCGGTCACGCGGGACTTGACGGGGCGCCCCAGCGTGCTGGTGGTCAAGAGCGATGACATCGTCGAAAAACGCACTGTGGAGCTGGGGCGTGCGATTGGCGTGAACTGGCTGCTGGACAGTGGCCTGCAGGCCGGAGAGCGTGTGGTGGTTGATGGCTTTCAGCGCATCAAGCCGGGCGATCAAGTCAATGCCGTGGAGATTGATCTGAGCAAGCGGGCGACTGATAAACCGGTTGACCCCAAAGCCGCTGCCGCTGCACTGCGTGCTGCCAACTCCTCCAAGTAATAGCTAAGGTCGCAGTTCATGGCGCAGTTTTTTATCAACCGGCCCATTTTTGCGTGGGTCATTGCCATCGTCATCATGCTGGCGGGGGCGTTGTCTATCTTTACGCTGCCGCTGGAGCAGTACCCCGACATTGCGCCCCCGCGCGTGACGATTGGCGCGCAGTACACCGGGGCATCGGCCGAGACGGTCGAAAACTCGGTCACCCAGATCATTGAGCAGCAGCTCAAAGGTATCGACAACATGCTCTATATGAGCTCCACGTCAGATGCCTCAGGCCGTGCGCGCACCACGTTGACTTTTGCCCCCGGCACTGACATTGACGTGGCCCAGGTGCAGGTGCAAAACAAGCTGCAGGCAGCCATGAATCGGCTGCCAGATGCCGTGAAAAGCCGCGGCGTGTTTGTCAACAAGGGCGGGCAGGATTTTCTGGTCACCTACAGTTTTTATTCCACCGATCCTTCCATGAATCAGGTGGACATTGGTGACTACCTGAACTCCAACCTGGTGGATGTGATTGGCCGCATCGACGGTGTTGGCGATATCAACGTTTTTGGTACCAACTACGCAATGCGCATGTGGATGGACCCGGCGCTGATGCAAAAGTATGCATTGATGCCCTCGGACCTGATCAGTGCGCTCAATGCCCAGAACGCGCAGGTCTCAGCCGGTCAGCTGGGGGCTTTGCCAGCGGTGCCAGGCCAGCAGCTCAACGCAACGATTACGGCACGCACCAAGCTGCAAACGGTGGAGCAGTTTGAGAACATTGTGCTCAAAGCGGCACCGGATGGCTCCGTGGTCACCATGAAAGATGTGGCGCGCGTAGAGCTGGGGGCCGATGGCCTGACCGTCAAGGCCAAGCTCAACGGTATGGTCGGTGCCGGTTTGGGTATTGTGCTGGCCGATGGTGCCAACGCCATGCAGGTGTCAGACGCGGTGAACGCAAAGCTGGCCGAGCTCAAGCCTTTCTTTCCCAATGAGATCGATTATTTCGTCAGCTCAGACTCCACGCCTTTTGTGCGTGCCTCCATCCATGAAGTGGTGAAGGCGCTGGCAGAGGCCATGCTGCTGGTGGTGATCGTGATGTTCATCTTCCTGCAGAACTTCCGGGCCACGCTGATTCCGGCGATTGCCGTGCCTGTTGTGCTGCTGGGTACTTTGGGCGTGCTGTCGGTAGCGGGTTATTCCATCAACACCTTGACGATGTTTGCCATGGTGCTGGCCATTGGCTTGCTGGTGGACGATGCGATTGTGGTGGTGGAGAACGTCGAGCGCGTCATGCACGAGACGGGTCTGTCTGCGAAAGAAGCGACCAGGCAGTCGATGAAAGAAATCACCTCAGCGCTGATTGGCATTGGTGTCACGCTGTCGGCAGTGTTTGTTCCCATGGCCTTTTTTGGTGGATCGACGGGTGTGATTTATCGCCAGTTCTCCATCACGATCGTGGCGGCCATGGCTTTCTCGGTATTCGTCGCGCTGACTCTGACGCCCGCGCTGTGCGCCACCATCTTGAAACCCCCATCACAGCATGGCAATGAAAAGCACATTCGCCGTGGCTTGCTGGGCTGGAATGACCGGTTCTTTCGCTGGTTCAACCACCACTTTGACGCTACCGCAGCGCGTTATCAGCGCACGGTGGCATGGAGCCTGCAACGCGCCAAGCGCATGATGCTGATTTTCTTGGTGGTTCTGGCTGCGGTATGGCTGTTGATGAGCCGCCTGCCCACGTCTTTTCTGCCCGATGAAGACCAGGGCTTTGTCAGCGTGAGCGTCAATTTGCCTGCTGGCGCTGCCGATGCACGCTTGCAAGAGGTACTCGATCAGGTGCGTGAGTACTTTGCACAGCAGCCCGATGTGATCAGCTTTAACCAGGTCTCGGGACTGAGCGGTGACCAAAGCTCAGCCCGTGGTTTTGTGCGCCTCAAACCTTGGGATGATCGTCCTTTGAGTTCGCAATCCGCTGCAGCGATTGCACACCGCGCGACCGAGGATCTGGCCGCCATTCGTGACGCCCGCATCTTTGTGCTGCTGCCGCCAGCCGTGCGAGGGCTGGGGTCTAACTCTGGTTTTAATTTTGTTCTGAAAGACATCAATGGACTGGGGCACACAGCCTTGCTGGATGCCAAAAACCAGTTCATTGCCGAGTCGCGCAAGCACCCGGAGCTAACGCGCGTGCGCTCCACCAATCTGGATGACGCCACCGAGCTGCGACTGGACATTGATGACCGCAAAGCGGCAGCCTTGAATCTGTCGTACAGCGACATCAACAGCGTGCTCTCCAGCGCCATGGGCGGCACCTATGTGAATGACTTTTTGAACAATGGCCGCGTCAAGCGTGTGTACATCCAGGGTGATGCGCAATACCGCATGCTGCCGCAAGACATTGCCAAATGGAGCGTACGCAACAAGAACGGAGAGATGGTGCCTTTCAGCGCGTTCTCCAGCACGTACTGGGCCTATGGCTCGCCCCAGCTCATGCGCTACAACGGTGCACCGGCCTATGAGCTTGAGGGAAGTGCCGCACCGGGAGTCAGCTCGGGGGTGTCGATGAAAGTGGTCGAAGACATTCTCAAGACCATGCCCAACGGCATTGGCTATGAATGGACCGGGGCTTCCCTGCAAGAGCGCCAGTCAGGCGCGCAGGCACCGCTGCTGTATGCCATCTCCATCTTGTTCGTGTTCTTGTGTCTGGCGGCCCTGTATGAAAGCTGGACGGTACCGCTGTCAGTGATGCTGGCGGTGCCACTGGGGGTGGTGGGCGCGCTGCTGGCCACTTACACCCGCGGCTTGACCAACGACGTGTACTTTCAGGTCGGACTGCTGACAACGGTGGGTCTGGCCTCCAAAAATGCCATCTTGATTGTGGAGTTTGCGGTGCAGCTGCAAGAGCAGGGCAAGAACCTGTTTGACGCCACCGTAGAGGCCGTACGCATGCGCTTGCGCCCCATTTTGATGACGTCGCTGGCCTTTGGTTTTGGCGTGGTGCCTCTGGCCATTGGCTCGGGCGCTGGTGCTGGGGGGCGCAATGCCATTGGTACTGCGGTACTGGGGGGCACGGTGGCCTCAACCGTGCTGGGCCTGTTCCTGGTGCCTGTGTTCTTCTTGCTGGTGCGCAGCTGGTTCAAGAGCCGATCGCGCATTGAAGACGCACCCACCAACCCACAGGAACCTGTCGCATGAAGACGTATTTGACCTTGCGGCCTGTGGTGCTCGCAGCGATGGCTGCAGCTGCACTGTCTGGCTGTAACTTGGCACCGAAGTTTGTACAACCTGCACTGAGCGTGCCGGATGCCGTGTCGGCACAGGCGGGCACGCCTGCTGTAGCGAATGCGCCCGCGCTGAGCTATGCCCAGGCGCAGGCCTGGATTCAGAGCAGCCAGTTGCGCGAAGTGGTGGCACTGGCGCTGACGCACAACCGCGACCTGCGCATTGCCGTAGAAAACATTGAAAAAGCACGTGCCCAGTACGGCATCACACGGGCTGATTTATTGCCCAGCATTACGGCGCAAGGGCAGGGCACGCGCAGCCGTGCCAGTGCAGATCTCAACAGCAGTGGGCAGTCCAGCATCAGCGAGCAATTTACGGCGCAGCTGGGTTTTACCAGCTACGAAATTGATTTCTGGGGGCGAGTGCGCAATTTGAGCGAAGCTGGATTGCAGGCTTTTTTGCAGTCTGAAGAAAACCAGCGCAACGTTCAAATTGGCCTGGTAGCTGATGTCAGCAACGCCTGGCTGAGCTTGGCGGGCGACATGGCACGCCTGCAACTGGCCAAAGACACCTTGGCCAGCCGCGAGAAAGCCTATGCACTGACCAAGCGCATGTTTGAGATTGGCTCCACCTCTGGGTTGGTGCTGGCGCAAAACCTTTCTACGGTAGAGACTGCGCGCGCCGATGTGGCCGCCTTCACCTCGCAGGTAGCGCGTGATCGCAATGCGCTGCAACTGCTGGTGGGCGGTGTAGTGGCCGCTGATTTACTGCCCACTGCACAGACATTGGCCGTGTCAGATGACAACAACCTGGCCTTGCTGCCGGTGCCAGAGCAGTTGCCGTCCAGCGTATTGCTCAAGCGCCCCGATGTGCAGGCGGCAGAGCACAACCTGCGCGCCATGAACGCCAACATTGGCGCTGCGCGCGCGGCCATGTTCCCCACCATCTCGCTCACGGGCAGTGTGGGCTCTGGCAGCCGCGAGCTCGATGCCCTGTTTGGCAGCGGCAATGGCACGTGGAGCTTTATGCCGCAAATCAGGCTGCCTATTTTTGATGGCGGGCGCTTGCGTGCAGGCGTCGACGTGGCCAACGCAAACCAGCGTATTGCAGTGGCGCAGTACGAGAAAACCGTGCAGACCGCTTTCAAGGAAGTGGCCGATGCGCTGGCAGACCGTGCGCAGTGGGGAGAGCGGCTGGGTGCCCAGACGGGCATGGTGCAGGCCACGCAAAAGGCGTTTGATCTGTCTGAAGCACGGTTTCAGGCCGGTGTTGACAACTACCTGACCGTGCTGGATGCCCAGCGCAGCCTGTATGCCGCACAGCAAACACTGATCACGCTGCGCCTGGCAGAGCAAACCAACCGCACCACTTTGTGGAAAGTGCTGGGCGGGCAGGAAGTGCCGCTGCAGTAATGCGGCAGTGGCAGGCGCTGCATTGCTGCAGCGCGCCCAGCAAAATAAAAAGGCCGATTTGCGCGGGTGTGCAAATCGGCCTTTTTACGTCAAGCACTGGGTGCTAAGGTCACATGGCAGCTGGCAAACGGTAAATTGCTGTAGCGATGAAATGGCGTTGAACATCGCCGGTGGGCGCTGCTTCCATACCTTGTAGTGTGCGTACATTGCTACAGAAAATGATGCTGCATTTTCTTGAAAACTGCGCTGCTGCAGAAAAAATAAAAGAAATAACTAAAAATGCAGCAAAATTTACTGCATGGACAAAATTGATCGAAAAATTCTTTATGAATTGCAGCGCAATGCCCGCGCCAGTCTGCAAGAGATTGGGCAGGCGGTGGGCTTGAGCCCTTCACCCTGCTGGACGCGCATCAAGCGCATGGAAGACGAGGGGGTGATCGAGGGCTACACCGTGCGTCTGAACCCCCAGGCGCTGGGGCTGAGCGATACGGTGCTGCTCATGGTGACACTCAACAGCCACAGCGACAACACGCTGGAAAAGTTTGGCGAGCAACTGGCCACCATTCCCGAAGTGGTGGAGGCGCACCTGGTCTCAGGCACTTACGATTATTTGCTGCGCGTCATGGTCAAAGACACGCGCGACTATGAGCGGCTGCTGCGCGAGAAGCTCTACAAGATCAAAGGCATTCAGCACAGCCAGTCCATGTTTGTGCTGCGCACGCTGAAACGCTCGGAGATGCCGCTGGGGCAATGAAGCGAGTTTTTGGTAATGTGAATCTTTGCGCTGCGAATCTTTACGTTGCCAAGGGCGGGCGGCGATACAGGCCCTTGATGTTCTAGATGCCCGTTATGCGTTGTGCACAAGCTGCATGATTCAAACGGCTCGATTCAAGCGGCTTGTTCAGGTTGCGAAAAATGGTTTTTTCAAGAACTCGCAATCATGAGCTATTCATAAGATAGCTGCTTACGCTTATGTGGCAACGTTTTCAGATATAAAAGTGTCTGAAAACACCGCTCAGTAAGCGCTGAGCTCTTTTAAACTGAGCAGGCAAGCAAAGCAGCCTGTTTCCAGGCTATTCTTAGCGCGCTAGCTGCGTTCCTTGTGTGTACCGATGAACGCCTTGGGGATGTATGCCATCGCCTTATCGCTCTATCGCGCAGGCACAGGATTGCTTCAAGGCTGATGCCAGCTCTTTACTGGCAATCCTCAAAGCGCCCGCCGCTTTTGCTTCATGCGCGTTATGCCTTGACGCTGCGTTGCCCCATGGCCAGCAAGGCTGCAATGTTGCGTGCTGCACAGCGCACGTTGTGCTCGGCTTCTGCAACAGCTTCCTGGATAGAGCAAGGGCGGCTCAGTATGCTGAAGATGGCATCAATGCCATGCGCATGCACCACCTGAGCGTTGGTGCCCAGACTGCCTGCAATACCAATCACGGGCACACCGTGCTTGCGTGCCACAGTGGCCACACCAAATGGTGTTTTGCCAAAGATGGTTTGCTGGTCAATGCGGCCCTCGCCGGTGATCACCAGATCAGCGTTGTGCACCGCGGCATCCAGACCAACCGCTTTAGCAATGATCTCGCAGCCGGGGCGCAAATGGCCTTTCAAGAACGCCAGCATGGCAGCGCCCATGCCTCCTGCAGCACCTGCACCGGCTACGTCGGCCACATCCACACCCACATCCCGCAAGATGACTTGTGCAAAGTGCTGCAGGTTGGCATCCAGCGCTTGCACCATGGCTGGTGTGGCACCTTTTTGTGGCCCAAAAATGGCCGATGCACCGCGCTCGCCGGTCAAGGGGTTATCTACGTCGCAAGCCACTTCAATGGTGCATTCCAGCAGGCGTGCATCCATGGCTGAGGCATCAATGCTGGTCAGCAGCGCCAGTGGGGCGCCACCGGGGCCAATGCTCAGACCCGCCTTGTCCAGCAACTTGACACCCAGCGCTTGCAGCATGCCTGCGCCGCCGTCATTGGTGGCGCTGCCACCAATGCCCAAAATGAGGTGGCGTGCGCCGGCATCCATGGCGGCGGTGATCAGCTCGCCAGTGCCGTAGCTGGTGGTTACCTCGGGATTGCGCTGCGCTGGGGGTACCAGCGCCAGGCCGCTGGCGGCTGCCATTTCAATCATGGCGGTGCAGCCATCACCCGTCAGGGCGTAAAAGCTGCGAATGCGCTGGCCCAGCGGGTCGGTCACATCCACTTCAACGCGGCGGCCTTGAGTGGCTTCAATCATGGCTTGCACAGTGCCTTCGCCGCCATCGGCCATGGGCACTTTGACGTAGTCGGCATCTGGAAAAATTTCCTTGAAACCCAGCTCAATCTGCGTAGCCACTTCAAGTGCAGACAGGCTTTCTTTATAGGAGTCCGGGGCGATGACGATTTTCAGTTGGCGTTTGTTTTCGTGAGTCACTGATTTATTTGCTTAAGTCGTTGCAGATATTGAGGTGCTCACGAAGTGAACACAGAACTTACGCCTAAAGCTACGTCACTTCACAGACAAATCATCGCAGCCAATTTGCAGTGCATTGCACGCTTTGGCGTAGCTTTAAAGCGCAGAGTATGTATGTCTTTTGATGCGCGATCAGTCACAGAGATGATTCGCAGTAAATCGTCCAGGCGCTCGCACAAAAAAACCACCATCGATTCGCTGGCCAAACTTGCCAGCGTTTTGCATGCAATACCGCCACTTTGAGTGTCATGAAACCACGCAGAGCTTCTCTACCCGCTCAAATTAGTAGTGGCGCAATGTCGCAAATCGACGCAGAGGAGACCGTCAGCGATGGTGCTATCAGAGAAAACTGCCGTCACATCAGTTTGATGAAAACAGAGCGCCAAAACACAGCCAAGCTAGGCGCGAATTCTTTGCATGAGCAATTCAAATTAGATGAGAATGAAAATAAGTATCGTTTCTGACTGATTTGCCATGCCACCTATATTGCGCCTTCTTTTCGCCGTCGTTATGACATCTTTGGTCTCAGCTTGTGCAACTTCTGGAGAGCCAGCATCTGCTTCATGCGAGAGTCAATGCCAGATAACTAAAAAGGAACTTTTACTCGCTTTAGGTGCTAAGCCAGACTATCCGGTTGAAGCGCGCTGGCTTGGTCAAGAAGGGCGGGTAATCATCCGAGTTTTGGTGGGCTCAGATGGAGCCTTCTCTAAGGCATCAGTGAAGAAGTCCTGTGGATACGCTCTCTTGGATCAAGCTGCGCTTGAAGCAGTATCTAAGATGAAAACGGTCCGAAAAGGTGAAGCAAATCCTCGGTGGTATCTAGTTCCAATTACCTTCTCATTGAGGAAGTGAATGCAGTGCTGTCCACTAATTGATCAACAGGGCAGCCTTGCTTACCAGTTAACTGGAGGTGTTCTAATCAGAAAATGACATCCATTCGAATTTCCCGCCCTGACGATGGTGAACGTGCTATTGAAATTTGGCGCCATGCGATTGATGCCACGCATCACTTTCTGACCCCAGAGGACCGGCAAGCTATTGATGCGATGGTGTGCGACTTTCTACCCCAAGTCCCGCTTTGGCTAGCTGTGGATGCCAACGATTACCCATTGGCGTTCATGTTCATAGATAACGGGCATATGGATGCCTTGTTCGTGGATTCTGCATACCGGGGAATGGGTATTGGTGCCATGCTGGTGCGGCACGGTCTTGCACTTCACCCCAGCATGACAACCGACGTTAATGAACAGAATTTGCAAGCATCAGACTTCTACGAAAAAATGGGTTTTAAGCGCACGGGGCGTTCAGCGCTTGATGGACAAGGTCGTCCTTACCCCCTCATTCATTTGAAATACGGCAGCTTTTAAATCGTTGCTCCTGGCCGAAAGCAGCGGTGGCACATGACACATTGCGTGTTTATCAATTCCTGAAAAATTAGAACGTCACTTCACCGCTAGGAATTGCAACAATCTTGTGACCAAAGCTCGATATTGCGGAAAGCGTTGCGTTGTGATGTTGTCTGATAAGGGCTCCAGAAGCGTGTGCCTTATCGTGGGTAGTGTGTGCATCCGAAGCAATAACAACCTCATAACCGAGTGCGGCAGCTCTTCGCACGGTGGTGTCAATGCAAAATTCCGATGCATATCCAGCAATAACGACTTGCTTGATGCCGTGCTGCTCAAGTAGATACGCCAATGTTGTATTGAGAAATGCATCAGGAGTTTGCTTCCTGACCACAGTGTCATCTTGGGTCGCTACTAAGGTCCCTTGTAGCTTCCAACCTGATGTTCCATACAACAGTGACTTTTGGTCTTCGTGCTGAATTAAGAAAACAGGCACCTTGGCTGCTTTCCCGCGTGCACACATAGCATTGATGCGCGCTATGACAGCATCTGCTTCTTGAGGAGGTGGAGAACCGTCAAACAAGGCTTGCTGGACATCAATGACAAGAATCGCTTGCTTCATGATGTGTAAGTGTAGGGCCTGGCTGAAAGACTTCAACTGGCTGAAAGCAGCGGCAGCATACAACTCAAAGCCGCTCTGTGTGAATCAATGAGCGCGTATTGCCTGCGCGCCCGCAGCGGCCTTGCACGTTAAAGGTTAGAAGTTGGCCGTTTCCCTAACGACTGGATACAGCGGACGAGGTAACCATCTGGGTCAGCAACAATGCATTGTTTCTGACCTACCTCCTCAGTCCCCCGGCGATACCAGCGCTCTTCTTCAGGCAAAAAAAGGTCTATGCCATTTTTGTTGCAGCGAGAAATTACCGCGTCCAGAGATGGAACCTGAATTTGGAAGTTGACCCCCCGCCCAAAAGGTTGTTTCAAACAAGCGCTGACCCAATCACCACCCGTCTGGCTTCGCTGCTCAAGCATGATTTGGGCGCTACCCAGCGTCAAGTAAGAAAAATCATCTTCTGGGCGGTCATACCAAACAGAAAACCCCACTACACCGCACCAAAATTTCAGGCTGGCTTGCAGGTCGCTCACAATCAATTCAGGTACTAGTGCAGAAAATTCCATGGCCGTTTCTTCGTATTTGCGGAACTGTTTTTCGCAAGTGCGGATTGTAGGCAGGGGATTTTGTAGAAACATTGATCAACTGCTTTGGTCGTTCTATGACCGTTGCAATTCGACCCAAAGCCGACATACGAGCGACTCCAAGGTGATTATTGAAATGCTCGGCTGTGGCAGGTTAGTGGAGATGAACCCTTGTTAGCGATCTGGTGAAGTAGCAATCGCCTTGAGGAACATCGAAGCTTGTGAAGGCTCGGAAAATTCAAGCCATTGCAGATGCGCAAACTCGCTATGCTCGCGTAAAGCGGCGAACTTTGACTGGTTCTTTGCATAGGTGGATAGAGACCAAAGAAGTACCGATTCTTTGGAGAGAAATGCCATCCGCAATGATTCCCGGTTTCCATGGGGTAGGCGTTTGCGAGTTATGCCATGGCTGAGAGTGCGCCGGAGCAGACGAGAAAATACAGTAAAGCGATCGTAGTTGAGCCAAACGACATGCGTCGCTCGCGACCAGAGCACGTTCCGAACAGCACTGTAGTTGCCATCGGCTACCCAGCATGTACCCCGAGTGGCTTCATCAACTGAATGCTTGAACTGCTCGGCTGGCACTGCTTGCCAGTCTGGCCCCCAGTAGTACGAATCAAGTTCCATATATGAGGCTTGAATCTCATGCGCCAGCTTTTTTGCAAAGGTAGATTTGCCCGCGCCACTGGTGCCGATGACTAAATAGCGCATTTCACTTCTGTGCTGCTAAATGACTGTCAGCCATGCTGACTGTATGAGAGGAAAACAGGAAATTCTAATTGGCACGAAGCCACGCACTGCATTAGCTGCTGGCTCATCTGTGACCGCTGCAACGCGCTCACAGTTTCCGTTGGGAGTTCCGTTCTAAGGATTTTTTGACCGATAGCTGCCATCACAGAAACACCAGTACGGTGGATCAGTTGCGCAGGAGGGCGTTGTCGGCTACGTCAGCGTTCACAGCTGGTGCCACTGCGCGATGAGGTGGTTGATTGGCGAAGCAATCCGTCAGTAAATGCGGGAGTTTGATGCGAGAGATTGAACGCAGCGTAGTGCAGCAGAAAAAAGCCGCCCGTAGGCGGCTTCAAGAGCTGGTGGCTTACTCTTTGATGACTTCCACCACATAACGGCGCTTACCTGTGGCATCTACCTCTACTTCCCGCCCGTGGATATCAGATTCAAAGCCCGGAATCTGGGCATCCTGCTCCTCCGCAATGCGCAGGTAGTTGAAGATGGCTTCAGCCTTTTCGTTGTAGCGCTCGCCTGGCATGATCAGCGGAATTCCAGGCGGGTAGGGCACCAGCATGGTCGCGGCAATACGTCCCTTGAGTTTAGTGACCTCCACTTTCTCAACCTTTCCCTGCACCAGCAGGTTGTAGGCTTCAGCAGGAATCATGGCCATATCAGGCTGCTCTACATACATTTCGCGCATGACCTTGGGCACGTTGTGCTTGTGATTGAACTGGTGCAGTCGATCGCACAGATCGCGCAGGCCTGTGTCTGCATAGACGTCCGGATGGCTTGCCACCAGGTCGGGCAGTACCAGGCTCAGTGGCGAGTTGGCGGCGTAGTGTTGTTTGAAGCTCATGAGTTCGGCCACCAGCGTTCCCCACTTGCCTTTGGTAATGCCCATGGAAAACAGCACCAGCAACGAGTATAGGTTGGTCTTTTCCACCACGATGCCGCGTGACCAGAGGAACTTGCTGACCACGCTGGCGGGAATGCCTTGCTCGCTCATCTGTCCATCCATCTCCAGGCCTGGCATGGTGAGCGTGACCTTGATGGGGTCGATCATCACGAAGTTGTCGCTCACATGGTCGAAACCATGCCATTTGCCATCGGGGCGCAACTGCCAGTCTTTGGGCTGAGCGGGCGAGATTTGGGTAGAGGACTTTTGCAGATGCTTGGCCACGATCTCCGGCTGCCAGACCTTGAACCACCAGTCCTTTTTGTCCAGATCAGATTCGATCTGAAGCATGGCGCGGCGAAACGCCATGGATTCATCATGCATCTCCTGTATCAGCGATACGCCTGCCTGACCTTCCATCATCTTCGAGGCGATATCGCAGGCCGCAATCACTGGGTAGAGAGGGCTGGTCGAGGTGTGCATCATGAAGGCTTCATTGAAGCGCCCCATGTCCAGCTTGTGCTTGCGGCTGTTGCGCACATGAACCATGGATGCCTGAGAGAAGGCTGCCAGCAGCTTGTGGGTAGAGTGTGTGGTCAGGATGATGGCATCCTGCTCACGCGGTTTGCCCTTGGCCATGCCGTAGTAATGCTCATAGAAGGGGTGGAATGCTGCATAGGCATACCAGGCTTCGTCGAAATGCAGGAAATCAACGGCGCTGCCTATCTTCTTGGCAATTTTCTCGGCGTTGTAGCAAAGCCCGTCATAAGTGGAATTGGTGACCACGGCAATGCGCAGCTTGGCTCCGTTCTTCATGGCTTCGGCAGCCAGCGGACTTTTTGCAATCTTGGCCTGCATGGCCTTGGGCGAGAACTGATCCTCGCTGATAGGCCCGATGATGCCGTGCGCATTGCGGCTGGGTGAAAAATACACCGGGATAGCACCGGTCATGATCAGCGAGTGCAGCAACGACTTGTGGCAGTTGCGGTCAACAAAAACCACATCGCCACGGGCCACAGTGCCATGCCACACAATTTTGTTGGCCGTAGAAGTACCGTTGGTGACAAAGAAGGTGTGGTCAGCGCCAAAGTTCTTCGCCGCGTCGGTTTCTGCCTGGCGAATGGGGCCGCTGTGATCGAGCAGTGAGCCCAGCTCAGGCACAGAAATCGACAAATCGCTGCGAAGCGTGTTTTCACCAAAGTACTGGTGAAAAGCGCGCCCCACCGAGGACTTGGTAAAGGCTACACCACCAGCGTGGCCCGGGGTGTACCAGGAGTAATTGGATTGGGCTGTATGCTTGATCAGCGCCTTGAAAAAGGGTGGCAGCAAATGCTCCATGTACTCTTCGGCGGTACGCATCACTTGGCGCGCGATGAAAGTCTTGGTGTTCTCGAACAGATAGAAATATCCACGGGCGTACTTCACCAGGTTGGTTGGCACTTTTTCGACAGACCCGCGCTCGCCGTAGAAAAATACGGGCAGGTGAGGGTGGCGTGCCAGGTTCTCATCGAGCAACTGCTGTATTTGGGCGAATTGCTGGTTGGCATCCTTGTCCGCATCTATGGATATCAACACGGCTGAAGCAGCCAAATAGGTGCGCGCGGCCACCAGCGCATCGTCGAGCGTGAGGTTGGCCATAACGCGCTGGCCAGAGCTCTCCAGCTCCTGCGCCAGAGCTCGAATGATGGTTCCACGCAGGCGAGGTGATTCGTACTCACTGTCAATAATGACGACCGGATAGTCCAATGTTTTGAAAAACATAGTCAGGCTCCATTTCCGTGGATCAGGGATAAAAAGCTCAAATTAATTCAAACTGGCTTGCTCGCTGCAGCTGCACGTTCTTGGTCTAGGCGCAGCATGCGTGTGCTGACAAAGCCGTAGAGCGTGAAACCAAAAATGGTTGCTACACCGCCCAGCAGCAGTGCTTGGGAGCCTGAGCTGTAGAGCGCCAGATAGCTATAGGCTGCAGCGATCCACGAAATAATGTTGACAAACAAGGCTTTGCGAGGCTCTACGCCTGCCACCTTCTGGATGGTCATCAACGCCGCCATGGACAGCACGTAGGGCACAAGGTTGGTGACCACAGCCAAATTCGTCAGTGTGTCAAATTGCTTGGTCAGATCAGGGCTGATGGTCAGCAGGGCCAAACCGGTTTGCGCGGCCAACAAAATCAGCATGGCAACAATAGGTGTGCCTGCCTTGTTGACCTTGGAAAATATGGGCAAAAAGTAGCCCGTATCGGCCGAACTTTTGAACACCTGCGCGATGGTGAACTGCCAGCCTAAAAGCGAGCCAATGCAGGCCAGCACCATCAGACCCATGATGATTTGCCCAACCAGTGGCGAAAACATTTGAGCAAATACCAGCCCAAACGGCGCTGTAGAAGCCGCAAGCTCAGGGTTGGAGACAATGCCCGCCATCACGTTGGTCGATGCGATATAGATGACGGCAGCACCAATCGTGCCGCCAAGCACAGCGATAGGGACGTTTTTCTCGGGGTTCTCAACAGCGTCGGAGTTTGCGCAGGCCGACTCCATGCCCAAAAATGCCCAAAGCGTGATGGCCACTGAGGAACTGGCCGCCTGAAAGTAAGACAAGCCATGAGGATTCCAAGCCTCTGCATAAGTGCTTGGACTGAACCAGAACCAGCCAAAGGTAGAAACACCAACTACCGGCAAAATCACGCCCCAGACGGTGACGCTGCCGATCTTGCCGGTGATACCAGCGCCGCCAAAGTTGGCAAATGTCGTGATCCACAGCAGAGCAATTGTTGCCATGCCAACCCCCATGGGGCTGAGTTTCATGCTGAAAAGCTCAGTCATGTAGCCAACAGCCGTGATGCCAATGGCAACGTTGGCAATCAATAAAGAGGTTCCGTAGGTGTAGTTCACCAAATAGTTGCCAGAGCGGCCAAACGCATATTCAGCATAGCCGCCCATACCGCCTGATTTGCGGCTCAGCATGCCGCATTGAGCAAAGCAATAGGCAAGAGCCAGAGAGCCGGTGGCCGTCACCAGCCAGGAAAAAATGGAGATCGCCCCCACTTCTGCCAACTTCGTCGGCAGCAGCACAATGCCAGACCCCAGCATGTTCACTACGGTGAGCATGGTGAGCTGCACCACCGTCATTTTTTTGGGTTGTGTCATTTTTCACCTCATAGACCTCAGTTGGGAAAACTTCGCGGGCTTCTGGAGAAAACGGCGCTGGGTAGCTATCTGCTGATAGTGCCTGAGTCGCTGCGCCTCTTGAGATATGGCGGCAAGGGAGCGGCACCATAGTGAGGTCTACTTTGTGTTGCCTGAAATCAAAACTGACTCAAATGTTTTGCAGGCATGCTGTGAATTTATCAAATATCAATGAATTTGCAAGAGCAGCAATTGGCCACAGAATTTGTAGATTGGCTGGCTACACGAGGAGTTTTAGATATTGGGCCAATGGTGACTATGGCAAGGCCTGCATTAAGCGTCGAGCGTGTGTGCGAGGGCCTTTGGGTGGCTAATGTTGGTGCACTCAAATGCTGCAGACATGGCGCGTGTAGCGATCTATCTGGTTGCAGCGCAGCTGTTGATGTGGCCGGGCCGCGAAAGCGTTGTTCAGGCGGTTGTTTGTGATTTGATAGCTGAAAGCGCTTGTCCAGCAATATTCTTAGATATAAAACACTTTGAAAACAAGAAAGGGAGCGCGCTAGCAGCTCCCTTTTTATATATTTGAAAATTCAGATGCGCTGATTACAGCTTGCGCAGTCGCTCCAGTGCGGCCTGCAGGGTTTCATCTTTCTTGGCAAAGCAAAAACGAATCACTTTCTGATCAAAGCCATTGCCATAGAACGCTGACAGCGGAATCGCCGCCACGCCCACTTCTTTGACCAGCCACTGGCAAAAGTCGGCTTCATTGAGCTCGGTGACCGCAGAGATGTCCACGCACTGGAAATAGGTGCCGGTGGTGGGCAAAAGCTTAAAGCGAGTGTCGCGCAGGCCCTGTGCAAACAAATCGCGCTTGCGCTGGTAGAAGGCTGAAAGCTCCAGATAGGGCGCGGGGTCAGCCATGTAGGTGGCCAGTCCGACCTGCATAGGTGTATTGACCGTGAATACATTGAACTGGTGCACTTTGCGAAATTCAGCCATCAATGCGGCAGGGGCTGCCACGGTGCCTACTTTCCAGCCGGTGACGTGGTAGGTCTTGCCAAAACTGGAAACGATGAAGGCGCGTGCGGCCAAGCCGGCAAAGCGTGCTGCGCTTTCGTGCTGCGCGCCATCAAACACCATGTGCTCGTACACCTCATCGCTGATCAGCAGCACATTGGTAGGGGCCAGCAAGGTCTCTAGCTGGCGCATTTCATCGGCGCTCCAGATGGTGGCGGTGGGGTTGTGCGGGGTGTTGACGATGAGCAAGCGCGTTTGCGGCGTGATGGCCGCAGCAATCTTGGCAAAGTCAGGGCGGAACGTGCCGGGCGTCAGGGGCACGCGCACGCACGTGCCACCTGCCAGTTCAATATTGGGTGCGTAGCTGTCGTAGCAGGGGTCGAGCACGATGACTTCATCACCAGCATGTACGGTGGCCAAAATGACAGTCAAGATGGCCTGCGTGGCTCCTGCCGTGATGGTGATCTCGGTGTTGGCGTCGTAGCGGCGGCCGTGCAGGGTTTCAATCTTGCTTGCCACGGCTTCGCGCAGCTGTGGCATGCCCGGCATGGGTGGGTACTGGTTGTGACCCGCCTGCATGGCTGCCGTGACGGCATCCACCAGCTTGGGGTCGCAGCCAAAATCTGGAAAACCTTGGCCCAGATTGACGGCCTGGTGCTGGTTGGCCAGTGCAGACATGACGGAGAAGATAGTGGTGCCCACATTGGGCAGCTTGCTGGGAAATGTTGGAGTCACAACAGTCATGGCAGGAAACGCGCCCTGGCAGGGCAAAAAAAGGGTGCCCTTGCGGCACCCGGATCAAAAAGTGGTTACAGCTCGTAGTCGTTCACGTGGCCGCTCATGGCCCGCAAGATGAGATCGCGCGAGAGGCGGTCACTCAATGTTTCGGCAAATTTGTAAACAAAATTTCGCAGATAAGCACCACGTTTGAAGGCAACACGCGCCACGCTCTGGCCAAACAGGTGGCCCACAGGGCGAGACACCAGGTCTTGCCCGTGGTCATCGCGCATGGCCATCTCAGCCACAATGCCAATGCCCAGGCCCAGACGCACATAGGTTTTGATCACGTCGGAGTCAATGGCCTCCAGCACGATGCGTGGCTCAATTTTGCGGGTTGCAAAAGCGGCATCCAGTTTTCCGCGGCCCGTGAATGAGGGGTGGTAGGTGATCAGGGGCTCGCCAGCCAGATCATCCAGCCCAATGCGTTCCTTGGTGGACAAGGGGTGCCCGCTGGGCACTACCAGCACGTGCTGCCATTCGTAGCAGGGCAGGGTGACCAGTTCAGGGTAGTCGGCCAGCGACTCGGTGGCCATGCCGACTTCTGCCACTTCATCGAGCACCATGCGCGCCACTTCATGGGGGGTGGCCTGGTGCAGGCTGATATTGACTTTTGGGTAACTGTTGCGCAGCTTGGCCACGGCCTGTGGCAGCACATAGCGTGCTTGCGTGTGGGTGGTGGCAATGCTCAATGTGCCGCTGTCTTGCGCACTGAACTGCTCACCAATACGCTTGAGATTGCCCACCTCGCGCATGATCACTTCAATGCTCTTGAGCACGTGCTGCCCAGGCTCGGTAATGCGTTTGAGGCGTTTGCCGTGGCGGGCAAAGATATCAACCCCCAATTCCTCCTCCAGCTCAATGATGGCTTTGGAGACGCCGGGCTGCGAGGTGTGCAGGGCTTTGGCCGCTTCTGTGAGGTTCAGATTGCGGCGGGAAGCTTCTTGGACGAAACGGAATTGATGCAGGTTCATAAGAGGATGACAGCAAGGATACTTTCATCATTATGAATGAAATATCTAAAGATGTGTTGTTTTATGCAAGATGCTCGGCCGCAATGCTAGCCAGCAGTGCCGTCACCCGGGGGTCTTCGCCCACCGGGGTAGCAATGTGAAACTGAACTTGCGGGTAAGTGTGTGCCAGTTGCGCCACCAGTTTGGGCAGGTCGTTGCGTGCATGGCGGCCTGTGCCCAGGAACATGGGCACTACCGTAATCTGGGTGCAGGCCTGCGTCACAAGAATTTGACACGCAGTTGGCAAATCTGGCTCAGTTAGCTCTAAATAAGCGCAAGTGCACAGCGCTTGAGGGTGCTGGGCCTTCAAGGCTTGCGCAGCAGCCTCAATTGGCGCGCTCCACAGTGGGTCGCGTGAGCCGTGAGCAAAAAAAATGACGCCGCGCAATGGCGGCATCATGTTTAGCGGCGAATTACCAGCCATGCAAAAGCACCCAGTGAGAGTATGGAGTAGATCAACCCCGGTGCGGCTGCTGTGAGCATTGGAGACCAGTTTTGCAGGTTGCCCGCATAGCCAAAGACGTTGTTCAGCAAGAAGAAGCTGATGCCGGCCATCACGCCGCCAAACACGTAGCCTGCAATGCCACCGGAGCGGAAGTGCAGATAGGCAAATGGCAGCGCCAAGACCACCATAACCAGACAGCTCAGGGGGTAGAAGACCTTGCGCCAAAACTCGATTTCGTACTTTTGGGCCGACTGATCGTTGGCCTTCAAATGCTGAATGAATTGAAACAGCTCGACCGTGGGCATACGGTCAGGTTTATGCACTGCGGCCACCAGCATTTCGCTGCTGATGCTGCTGGGCCACTGCAGCGTGCTGCTGTTCTCGCGCGTGAGCTGTGCTGCTTCTGTGCCAGCGTTGTCGGTGTACTGAAAGCGTGTCAATTGGGCATTGTTGAGCACCCAGATGTCCGCATCCTCCAGCACCTGGCCGCTGTCGGCATGAATTTGCAGCACCATGCGCCCTTGTGTATCAAATTCGAAGATGCGCACCTTCGTCAATGCACCGTCAGCTCGAACAGCGCGGACATTCACGGCCAAGGTATTGCCCTTGTTTTTTTCCTTAAGCCAAGCGCCGGTAGAGCCTACGGTTGAGGTTTTGCCCAAGTACTTGGCTTTGGCTGTCAGCGCTATGCGCTCAGCTGCGGGCGCGATGTAGTCGCCCACAGCCACAGTGAGGATGACAAAACAGGCACCCAAGGTGAGCATGGTGCGCAACGCAAGCCATGGACCCAGGCCACTGGTGCGCATGATGGTGAACTCAGAGCTTTGGGCAAACCGCGCCATCACAAAGATGCTGCCAATCAGGACGGCAATAGGCAGCAACTCATAAAGGTGGTTGGGCAGCCCCAGGCTGACAGAGAGCAAAGCGTGCCAAATGTTGTAGGTGACATCACCAAATTGGCGGCCTACATCACTCATTTCATCGAGTAAATCGAAGAAAAAGAACATGGCAAGAAAGGCCAAAACGACAAAGCCAATCGCACTGACGGTGTCGCGGTAAATAAGCTTGCGCAGTGTTCTCATGCGGTCACCTCACGACGGCGCTGCCAGAGGTCTTTGAAGTGCCAGCGGTTGTGGCGGACGGTGAGCCCTATGGCTGCAATGGCAAAAATGCCGCCATGCATACCCAGAAGATAGGTGGGCAGAGAAATGCGCCCGGAGGCTACCCAGCTTTGTCCCATGCTCATTAAATTGTAGTAAACGACAAAAGCCAAAAGCGCAACCACCAAGCTGGTGCTTTGACCTGCACGGGGATTGACGATAGTGATTCCCAAAGCGAGCACCAGCAAATTGAGCGCTGCCAATGGCAGGCCCGCCCGCCAGCCCGCTTCAGCCAGATTGACTGGGGTTGGTGCTTGCAGCAGCGCAGACGTGGACAGGGCCCGCGCCGTCAGGTTGGTTTGCGCCGCACGGGCAGGTTCTAAAAGCAGAGAGTATTTGTCGAAATGAGTCAGCTTGATCTGGCCTGTGGCCTGGTCTGTTTCAACGCGTTGGCCTTCAGTCAGAACGACGTTGCGCTGGTCTTCAATGGTTTGCAGTTGAGCCGTTTTGGACGATGTCACATATTCACGGCCTTGGCGTTGCTCGACCAAGAAAATATTGCTGGCTGATTCATCAGAAATACTGTCTTTATCGATGAAGATCACGCGTGTGCCGTCGGAGGACTCTTGAAACTCGCCCGGAGCAATTCGGTCAATATCGCTGCGCTGTTCAAATTGACTGCGCAATTCTTGAATCTGTTGATTGCTCCATGGCCAAACCAGCAAACCCAGCACTGCAATGGTGGCCACGATGGGCCATGCGAATCGCAAAATGGGTCTAAGGTGACTGGCAAGGCCTTGGCCGCTGGCGAACCAAATAGCCATTTCGCTGTCGCGGTACATGCGCGAGAGAGTGCCGACGACAGCGACAAAGAGGCTGAGCGTCAAAATGGTGGACATCTGCCCCAGGACAGTAAAACCCATAACGAGCATCACATCGGAGGGGCTGACAGTGCCTTTGGTGGCTTGACCCAGGGTGCGGATCAGCATCATGGTCATAACCACGGTGATAAGTACCACCAGCGTGGCACCGAAGCTGCGGCCCAGCTCCTTGCGTATGGATGAATCGAATAACATTGGCAGAAAAGGAAAACGCCGATTATGAACTTTGAACTGAAGACTTTGAACCTGTCCAGCGCTGCTGCAGCAAAGTGCGATCTTCTTTTATTGTTGGTGCCTGAGTCATTCAAGCCTCAACAAGACCCCTTGTCTGCCTTGGTGCAAAGCGCTGTCAGTCATGGCGACTGGTCTGCAGCGACCTCCAAGCAGCTGCATTTGTACCAAACTCAGGGCGTGCAGGCACGCCGTGTTTTGTTGCTGGGTGTGGGTAAAGGAACTGTACGCGATGTGCGCAGCGCATTGTCGAGTGCAGCCTCTGTTTTCAAGGCAGAAGGTGTCAAGCACGCCATTGTGTGCCTGAGTGCGCTGGATGATGTGAACGAAGCCGTGCGCACTGCGGTGCAATCTGCTGCAGATACCACCTACGCTTATACGCTGACCAAATCGCAGAGCAAAGTTGCAGAACTTACCAATATCAGCATTGGCGTTCTGGACAAGCGCTCGGCCACTAGCAGCTTTGAGCAGGCCGTTGCGGTTGCACTGGGTCAGGCATTGGCCAAAGAATGGGGAAACCGGCCTGCTAACCATGCAACGCCCACATTGCTGTCTAAGGCTGCCAAGGAGCTGGCCAAGCATCCATCTATCCAATGCAAGGTGCATGGTCCCAAGGAAGTTGCCAAGTTGGGAATGGGCGCATTTTTGGCAGTTGCGCAAGGCTCAAGAGAGCCTCTGCAGTTTATTGAGCTGACATATAGCGGTGCTGCCAAATCACAGGCTCCAGTGGTGCTAGTGGGTAAGGGCATTACGTTTGATACCGGCGGAATTTCGCTCAAGCCAGCATCCGCAATGGATGAGATGAAGTTTGACATGTGCGGAGCCGCCAGCGTTTTAGGCGTGTTTCGTGCTTTGGCACAACTCAAGCCTGCTATCAATGTCGTGGGCTTGATCCCCGCATGTGAAAACATGCCCGATGGTGCTGCGATCAAACCAGGTGATGTGGTGACCAGCATGAATGGGCTCACCATCGAAATTCTGAACACGGATGCTGAGGGTCGCTTAGTCTTGTGCGACGCTTTGACGTATGCCGAGCGTTTTAAGCCTTCGGCAGTCGTTGACATTGCCACACTGACTGGTGCATGCGTCATCGCCTTAGGTGGCGTGCGCTCTGGCTTGTATGCCAACCAAGATGCTTTAGGCGACGCACTGCAGCAAGCTGGCGAGAAAAGCCAAGATCTTTGCTGGCGCATGCCTTTGGATGACGACTATGCAGAAGGGCTGAAAAGTAATTTTGCAGACATGGGCAACGTCGCAGGCCGTGCGGGCGGATCAATTACAGCAGCAAAATTCTTGCAGCGTTTCGTGGGCAGCATGCCCTGGGCGCACTTGGATATTGCGGGCACCGCTTGGAAAGAAGGTGCGGCAAAGGGTGCAACGGGCCGTCCAGTGCCTTTGTTGATTCAATATTTGCTCGATTCGACGCAGCCGGCAACCAAAGCCAAGAAGGCAGTAGCAGCGGTCAAGCGTGCAAGCAAGCCAGCAGCGGTGCTGGCTGGCACGCAAGCCAAGTCTTCTGGCAAAGCTTCCAAAGTTTGATGACAGAAACACCCATGCCCCAAGTGTCTTTTCACTTTAATGCGCCAGACAAACTGGAATATGCGTGTCGCTTCATTCGCAAAGCCATGCGACATGATGCACGCGTCACTGTGGTGGCTCCCATGGAGCGGCTGCGCCAGTTGTCTACGCGTTTATGGAAGTTCGCGGGGCATGAGTTCCTTGCGCACGCTGTGCAAGGCGAGGATTCTGAATTTTTCACCTTGGCGCCCGTGGTGCTCGTTGAATCTGCAACAGCCAGTACGCACCAAGAGGTGCTGCTTAATCTGGGGGGCGAGATGCCTCAGGGCTTTGAAGCATTCAGCAAAGTAGTCGAGGTAGTTTCCAGTTTTGACGAGCAAGACCGCGCTCAGGCACGAGTGCGCTGGCGAGCTTATCAAGAGGCAGGCCATGCCATTGAGCGCTTTGACTTGGTTCTGAAGGAGGCTTGAGTGATGTCTGCTTTAGATGCACGCCAACCTCCGCGCTTTGTTCCAACGCTTACCGACGTAGTGTTGGAGCAATCAGCGCCAGCTACTCAGGCTCAAGCACCAGAAACGCTCAGTACCTTTGCACCAGAGCCACCTTTCGAGGAAAGCTGCGCAGTACAGCCGGCAGAGGTTGCAGTTGTGCCACTGCCGATCCAGTCGCCTGTTGCTGCGCAAGATTGGTCACTGATGGCGCAGGCTATGCAGGTCAAAGTTATGGAGCGGCTTGATGGCGCGCTTGAAGAGCGTTTACGCTACGCCCTGGCTGACTTGGTGCAAATGCACACGCAGACCTTGTATCAAGCCATTCGGCAAGATGTAGAGCAATTGGTCAGTGTGTCCGTGCACGAAGCCATCGCTCAAGAGCTGGCGCACCTGCAAAAATCTCGGGCAGATTGAGCTGGCCATAGCCCGTAGCCCGCTTTATGCGTGCAAGGCTTCAGGGTTCAGAATGTTGCTGGGCTGGCCTTGTGCAAAGTTCAAAATATTTTCAAACGCTGCACCAAAGTAAAGCTCATAACTGTCTTGCTCCACATAGCCAATGTGGGGTGTGCATATGCAGTTTTCCATTCGCAATAATGCATGGCCTTGCAAAATAGGTTCGCTTTCAAACACATCGATGGCAGCTAGGCCGGGTCTGCCTTGTTGCAGTCCTGCAGCCAGTGCATCAGGCTCGATAAGTTCTGCGCGTGAGGTGTTAACCAGCAAGGCTGTGGGCTTCATCCAGGCCAAATCAGTACGTTGCACAATGTGCGTTGTTTGTGCATTCAGGCGCAGGTGCAAGGAAAGAACGTCGCTGTTAGCGAAAAATTCTTCTTTACTGCTGCATGCGTGATAACCATGTTGCTGCGCCAATGCACATGATGAGGCACTGCCCCAAACCATGACATTCATACCAAAAGCTTTGCCATAGCCAGCCACAATTTGGCCGATGCGACCATAGCCCCAAATGCCCAAAGTGCGGCCACGTAGTGCACTGCCAATTGCAAAATTAGGCGGCATGGAGGCCGCTCTAAAACCGGATTGCTGCCAAGCACCATGCTTGAGGTTGGAGATGTATTGCGGCAATCTGCGCATGGCAGCCATGATGAGCGCCCATGTGAGCTCGGCGGGTGCTATCGGTGAACCAACGCCTTCAGCAATAGCAACACCATGCTCGGTGCAGGCTTGCACATCAATATGCGGGCCAGCTTTACCAACTTGTGCAATGAGTTTGAGTTTGGGGAGCTTTTCAATCAGCTGGCGATTGATAGGGGTGCGCTCGCGAATGAGCACAATCACATCTGCATCACGCAGCCGGACTGCCAATTGGCCAACACCTTTGACCGTATTTGTGAACACTTTGGCGTTAAAGCCGTCGAGGCGTGTGGCGCATTGCAGCTTGCGCACCGCGTCTTGGTAGTCGTCCAAAATGACAATGTTTAGTGACATGCTTTAACTTGAAGTTGTTGGTTTGTTTAGTTAAGTGGCTGTTTTGATTGATGCTCTGCTAATGTTGGTGCAAAAGGTTACGCCAAAAAATTACGCCAGCACATACCCAATTGACTGACTTTACACTCCACGCTTTGGCGCAAGTTTTAACGTAGGCTTTTAGTATTGAAAGCTACGCTAGCACACGCTAGGCGAATGTATTTTGATGCAAGAGCAGTTAAAGCCTTCGCAGCAAATAGCTACATTGTCACCGAAGGTTGTCTGGAGTTTAGATTGATGGCGAAGTCGACCGGCATTGGAACCGTGCTTGGGTTGAATTGCCCCTGCCACAGGAGAGCAGCCCCAGACTCATATCCAGGCGCGCTGAAACACCTTCGGTTAACTCTGCACAGATGAGTGCGGTGGTGTGTTCGTTGCAGAGCACATTAATGCAACCAAACTGATCGCTCCAGGCATGTTCAGGGCCTCGTGGATGCGCTTTTACAAATGCACCCATTCTTTAAGCTGCTCAAGAGCGTCTTCGTGGCAGTATGGACATAGCGGCTTCCTCTGTGCCTTGTCCTGGGTGCAGGTGGCCCCGGCAGACACACTTGTAGGAGCGAACTGCGGGGGCTTGACGCCTCTTGAATGCAGCAGGCAACGTCTTGCTTCTAAGCCAGAGTGCGAACAACGCCCCCATCATTCAGTCGCCTGAAGATCTCTGTCGGACGCAGTGCATAGCGCCGGTGCTGATGTTTAGGTCGGTTGCTGAGGTTTGTCTTGGCCTTCAGCCTGAAGTGGTGTGATCGCCAAGTCTGCACCCACGGCGCGGCGCTCATCAAACACAAAGCAGCCACCGTCGTAAAAGGCACCATCGGTTTCCTCAAAGTATTTGAGGATGCCGCCTTCCAACTGATAGACGTGTTCCAGTCCTTCATCACGCATGAGGATTGCGGCTTTTTCACAGCGAATGCCGCCGGTGCAGTAGCTCACAACGGTTTTGTCGGCAAGACTGGCCTTATTCGCACGCAAAGCCGGAGGGAATTCGGTGAATTTGGTCAGGCGCCAATCCACTGTATTGCGAAAGGCCCCTTCATCTACTTCGTAGTCGTTGCGGGTGTCCAGTGTGATCACTTCACGCCCCTCATCGTCATGGCCTTGTTCCAGCCAGCGACGCAGTGTGGCGGGCGCAACCGCTGGAGCACGGCTTGCTGCGGGGCGAATGGTGGGGTGGTCCATGCGGATGATTTCACGCTTGACCTTGACCAGCATCTTTCGAAACGGAACGGTGTCTGACCAGCTTTCCTTGGGGTTCAGATCGGCAAAGCGGGGGTCTTCGCGCAGGGCGTCCACAAAAGCGTAAATGTCTGCGGCAGGGGCGGCCAGAAAGAAGTTGATGCCTTCTTCGGCCAGAAGCACCGTGCCCTTAAGGGCCAACGCATTGGCACGCTCAGCCAATGTGACGCACAGGATGTCAGCATCCGGCAAGGGCGTGAACTTGTAGCAGGAAATATTCAGAATATCGGACACGTTGTATATCTGGTTGGACGCAAAGGCAGTGAATGTCCCTGTGGGCTTGCAAGGGTGCCTGTGCATGCGATGTGGTTGCAGCGAGGGGCTTGGTGCTACCTGGTTTAAAACAAGATTCGCAATCGCAGCGTTGCAGCAGGCAAACTCATCACGTGCCAAGCCGAGCCTGTATGCGTGAAAAATGCACCGTAGCAAGCCAAGAGCGAGCTTGTGGTTTTCGCTGTCAGTGAGCCACAATTTTATTGGACAGTTGTGAAGTAGGCGGTCAACCGGACATTCACTAGGACTGCCAGGGTGTTGACAAGGGTTTTATGGGTAACTCCAAGCGACTTTCATCTCTGTCCATCTGTGTACGTTCACGTACCTCGGCGCTAAAACGGTCAGCTTTAGTGTTCATGAATCAATCCTCTCAGGAGTTGAGCCTCCACGGAACCCAGGGCGATTGAGCTACCTAAAAATATGTGTATTTGGAATGCTGCACCAGTCATTGCCCAATAAACGATGCAGGCTGCTTGGTAAAAAAAGCGCTCAGTCCGCGTGAAAAGTCCTCAGTTTTTGCACATTGCACAAAGGCCTGTGCTTCTGCTTCCAGTTGTTGCTGCAGCGTGCGTTGCCAGCTATTGCGCATCAGGCGGCGCATATGGCCGTAGGCTTGGGTGGGGCCGCTGGCCAGTTGCTTGGCTAGTTGCTGCACGTCAGCGTCCAGATCGGCGGCAGGCAGAACTCGGTTGATCAGGCCCAGGCGCAGGGCCTGCTCGGTGTTGAGTGGCTCACTGAGTAGCGCGATTTCGAGCGCATGGCGCAGGCCCACCAGACGCGGCAGCGCCCAAGAGGCACCCACGTCACAACTGGCGCCCAGCTTGATGTAGGCCATGTTTAATTGCGTGCCCTCAGCGGCCAGCACAAAGTCGGCCTGCAGCATCACTGACAAGCCTGCACCCGCTGCTGCGCCGTGCACTTGCGCAATCACCGGTGCATTGCCGGTGGCCAATAGTTCCACCACTTCGTTGAGCGGGCCGAGCAGGTCTTGTGCACCTTGCACGGGGTTGGCTTGCAGCGTGGCTAGATCGCCGCCTGCCATGAAGGCGCGACCTTGCCCGCGCAGCACGATGCAGCGCACGCTGGCGTCTTGTGTGAGCTGGCGCACGGCATCGCGCAGCGCCAGCGCCATGGGCACGTTGATGGCGTTAAGGGCTTCTGGCCGCGAGAAGGTAAGGGTGGCAACACCGTGCTGCTGGTCAAGTTGCAAAGGGTGGGTGGGTGCAGACATAGCGTTTCCTAGACGAGAAAGAAAAAAAGAATCTAGACGCACTTGTCAAAACTTGTTTTCTGCATGAATAGGCGTTGAAACGAAGTATTTACTATGGCATCTAGCTCTGGTTTTTAAATACATTGGCCAGCGCTCAGTAGTAGAGCGCCTCGATCTCTGGCGCGTAGGTTTTGTAGATGCTGGAGCGACGCACTTTCATGGTGGCGGTAACTTCGCCGTCGTCGTGATCCAGCTCCTTGGTCAGCAGGTGAAACTTGCGAATCTGTGACACCTGCGCCAGCCGCGCATTGCCTTGTGCGATCACACCGTCGATGAGCTGGCGCACGCGTTCGTCTTCGACCAGCGAGCGGAAATGCGTGAATGCAATGCGCTGGGTTTCGGCCCATTTGCCCACGGTTTCATAGTCAATCTGGATGAGCGCGCTGACGAATTTACGTCCGTCTGCCACCACGACACATTCCTTGATGTAGGGGCTGCCCTTCATGGTGTTTTCAATCTCGGACGGGGTAAGGTTCTTGCCACCGGCGGTGATCATGATGTCTTTCAAGCGGTCAACGATCTTGAGTTGGCCGTTCTCCTCGCGCGCCACGTCGCCCGTGTGCAGCCAGCCGTCCTGCACGGTCTGTGCGGTGGCTTCTGGGTTCTTGTAGTAGCCCGTAAACACCATATCGCCGTGGATTTGGAATTCCCCCGTCACGGGGTCAATGCGGTGTGTAACGCCCACAGTGGGAATGCCTACCGTGCCGACTTGCACGTGGTTCAGTTCATGGCCCGTGACCATGCCGGTAGATTCGGTCAGACCATAGACCTCTATCAACGGTACACCAATCACGCGGAAAAAACGCACCACATCGGGTGGGATGGGGGCTGCACCGGTCAGCGCCACTTGCGCTTCGCGTAGGCCAATGAAGTTTTGCAGCGAGCGGAGAATCAGCCAGTAGTAGGTGCCAAAGCGCAGGCGCTCACTCAGCGTCCACTTACTGCGTGCTTTCTCGGCCAGCGGCGCGCAGGCGGCAAAGGCACGGTCAAATAGGCGCTGGCGCCAGCCACCGGTTTCCTGCATCTTGATGCTGATGGAGGAGTGCAGCTTTTCCCAGATGCGCGGCACACCGAGGAACATGCTGGGGGCGATCTCGCGCAGGTCTTCTTGCACAGTGCGGATCGACTCACCAAAGTTCACCTGCGAGCCGAGGTAGATTGGGCAGAAGGTGGTGAGCATCTGCTCGGCCACGTGACACAGCGGCAGGTACGACAAATGCGTGGTACCCGTGTGCATGTGCAGGCGCTGCACAATGCCAGGCACCACCCCGCGAATGTTGCGGTAAGAGATCATTGCCCCCTTGGGTTTTCCGGTGGATCCGGAGGTATAGATCATCAGCCCGATGTCGTTGAGTGTCTGCACTTTCAAGGCCGTGTCGATCCACTGCAGATCACCTTGCTGTGCTCCCAGCTGCTCGATTTCCTCGAACGTAAAAATCATGGCGCGCTGCTCGGGAGTGAAGCTGCGCAGGCCCTTGGTTTCCATGACGATGATCTTGCGCAGCTTGGGCAGGTTGGGCAGGGCCTCGAGCAGTTTGTCGGTCTGCTCCTGATCTTCGCAGACCATGACTTCAATGTCGGCATGGCCCACCACGTACGCCACTTCCGGTGTGGGGCTGGTGGGGTAGACGCCCACGGTGACGCCACCGACCAGACCGGTGCCCATCTGCGTCAGCACCCATTCGATGCGGTTCTCTGCAATCACGCCCACATGGCCGCCTGCGCCCAGACCGATGCAGCGCAGCCCCATGCCAAAGTGGCTGGCGCGCTCGTAGTAGCTGGCCCAGGTGAAGGGCTTCCAGATGCCAAAGTCTTTTTGCCGAATGGCGATACGCTGCGCGTTGCTGCGGGCGCGTTCGCGCAGCATCTGGGGTAGGGTGGATTCGGGCAGTTGCAGCGTCGGGTTCATGGCGTCACTCGGCAATCGAAAACAAAGAAAAAAGCGGGGGGCGGGCGGTGCTCAGGACAGCCAGCGTTTGCGGCGCTTGTAGTGCTTGATGTCTTTGAAGCTTTTGGCCTCGCCGCTGCCGCCCATGCCCAGATAGAACTCACGCACATCGGGGTCGTTGGCCAGCTTTTCGGCGCTGCCGTTGATGACGATTTTTCCGTTCTCCATGATGTAGCCGGTGTGCGCCACTGCGAGGGCCACGGTGGCGTTCTGCTCCACCAGCAGCATGGAGGTGCCACGCTCGGCATTGATGCGCGCAATGATGGTGAAGATGTCTTCGACCAGCTTGGGGGATAGGCCCAGCGAGGGCTCGTCTAGCAGAATCAATTCAGGCTGTGCAATCAGCGCACGACCAATTGCAAGCATCTGCTGCTCACCGCCGGAGAGGTAGCCTGCCAGCCCCTTGCGGCGCTCATGCAGGCGTGGAAAGTAGGTATAGACCAGATCAAAGTCGGGGGCATTGACATTGGCCCGACCGCTGAGCGCGTAGGTGGAGGCAATCAGGTTTTCTTCAACCGTGAGGTCTTCAAACACGCGGCGCCCTTCCATCACGTGTGACAGGCCCTGGTGCACCAGTTGTTGCGGGGTAGTGCTGCCGATGTCCTGGCCGTTGAAGCGGATGTTGCCGGATTCCAGCGCTCCGTCTTCCAACTTCAGCAGGCCCGAGGCCGCTTTGAGCGTGGTAGATTTGCCAGCGCCATTGCTGCCCAACAGGGCCACAATCTGTCCGCGCGGCACCGACAGCGACAGGCCGCGCAGCGCTTGCACGACCTTGTTGTAGATCACTTCGATGTTGTTGATCTCGAGGACGTTGTCTGAGGTGGTCTGCATGGCATCCAACTGGGCAAGAAACGCAGCACCAGTGCTGCAAAAACGGGAGGTGGCTGCTGCGGCAGCCGGTGCCGCAGCAGCGTGCAGGCGCGTGATGCGCCTGACTTGTCCGCCTTACTTGGACAGCGAAATCCAGTCGGAGGCTGCCACCATCTTTTTGGCCTTGTAGTCAGCGCGGTAGACGCGGCCCACGGGGATGGAGTTGCCCTTGATGCTGATCGGCACGCCAATCAGGCCGCCGGTGTCAAAGTTCTCCAGACTGTTGAGCGCGGCCTTGAGGTTGGGGCCGGTCAGCGGCTTGCCTGACTTCAGACAGCGACGTGCCGATTCGGTGAACAGCATGGCCGCCAAGAAGCCCTGGATGTAGGCCGTGCTCTGGTACTCGGGGCGCATGGTGCGGATTTTTTCCAGCATGGGCGCCTTCTCGGTGTCGTAGTAATAGCGAAATGGCATCACGCCCATGAAGCCTTCTGCGTTCTCACCCATCTGCATGACGGTGGAGCTGTCCATGGTCCAGAAGGTGCCCATCCACTTGGTGGTCATGCCCATCTGCTTGCCCTGTGTGACGAACTCGGGGATGGGCGCCAAAATGTAGCCGTGGAAGATGGTGTAGTCAGGCGCAGCGCGGCGCAGCTTGATGACTTCGGTGGACACGTCCACGCTGCCAGCGGGGGTCATGATCTTGATTGGCACGCTCAGGCCCAGGGACTTGGCAGCGGCTTCGCTCTTTTCAATCGGGTCGCGGCCGAACTCGGAATCTGAATAGACGAAGGCGACTTTGGCACCCGGTTTTTCTTTGGCAATGTGGCGCAGCAGGATGCCGAACATCTCCGTGTAGTCGGGGCCGACCAGGAACTGGTTGGGGTACTTTTGCGGGTCGTTCAACTCACTGGCAAACGATGCGCCAGCCATCATGATGTTCCCGTTGCGAGCCAACTCAGGGTTGATGGTTTTGGAGAATCCGGTGGAGTCTCCGTAGTAGAGGTTGACCTTGTTCTGGCTGGTGATCTTCTTGAACGTTGCTACCGACACATCGACCTTGTAGCCCGTGTCTTCTGGCACGTACTTGAGCTTGCGGCCTTCCACGCCACCGGCATCGTTGGTCATCTTCACAAAGTCGGTAATGCCGGCGTTGATGCCCACGCCCGCGAAGGCGAACACGCCTGTCATGGGAATGGAGCCGCCAATCACGATTTCTTCGCTGCTCTGCGCGAGCACGCTCAACGGGGATGCAGTCAGTGCGCTGGCACCGGCGGCGGCCGCTGCCATCAGCAGCTTGCGGCGGGGCTGTGAAATTTGTGTTTTTTCCATGCTTGTCTCCTGGTGGTGTCGTGGCACAAAGTAGGCCGAGGCAGCTCAGTTGCGGAAGGGCCAGAGGTGGAAATAGCGGCGAATGCGGCGCCAGATTTCTGCCAGGCCATGGGGCTCGAAAACCAAGAATCCGATGATCAGTAGACCGAAGATGACGGTGCGCACGGGTGAGAGAAACACGGCCATTTCGGTGCCGCCGG
Source organism: uncultured Comamonas sp. (assembly GCA_963520865.1). GTDB lineage: Bacteria > Pseudomonadota > Gammaproteobacteria > Burkholderiales > Burkholderiaceae_C > Comamonas. Next base: position 52,284 of record CAUQST010000011.1, on the reverse strand, counting down.
GCAGCACGGCAACTATGAGTTTGAGCACCTCGGGCACCATGGTCATGAACACTGCGCCGAGGATGCCGCCGAGGATGCTGCCCATGCCACCTACGATGATGGCGGCCAGGAAGAAGATCGACATCAGCAGCGGAAAACTCTCGGGCGTGACGACGCGGAAGAAGTAAGCCCACAGACCGCCCGCCACGCCTGCGTAGAACGAGGACAGGCCGAACGACAGCAGTTTGTAGCGCAGTAGCGGAATGCCCAGCACCTCGGCAGAAATGTCGCGGTCACGGATGGCGATAAAGGCCCGACCGATGCGAGTGCGGAAGATATTGGCTGCGCCCAATAGCATCAGGATGGTGACGGGCACGATTAGCCAGTACAGGCGAAATGATGTATCAAGTGGCATGCCAAAGAAGCTGGCGGGCTGCAGCGACAGGCCCGTAGTGCCGCCGGTGAAGCCGAGGTTGCCAAACAGAAAGTGCGTGATGAAGGAGGCCGCAATCGTGGCAATCGCCAGATACAGACCTTTTACGCGCAGTGAAGGGATGCCAACGATGATGCCCCCCAGCATGGCGACCACGCCACCGGCGATCAGATTGAGCACAAAGGGTGTGCCCCAGCGCGTTTCAAGCACGGCCACGGTGTAGGCACCCAGGCCCATGAAGGCCGCTTGTCCCAGGCTCACCAGACCGGTGTAGCCGGTGAGGATGTTCAGGCCCGTGGCGCTGGCCACGTTGATGGCGACCAGACAGGCCATGTAGAGCCAGTATTCGGTGGCCACAAAGGGGAACAGCACGAGCAGTGCTGCGCCAATGCACAGCCAGACTTTCTGGGTGCGGGAGTCGAACAATGCGGCGTCTGCCACATAGCTTTCTTTGAGCGTTCCGATGCGCATAAGGCGGTGTCTCCTGAATCCGGTGAGGCAGCCTAGAGCCGCTCGATTTCGTGGGTGCCAAAGAGGCCGTAAGGGCGCATCATCAAGATCACCACCAGCACGATGAAGGTGGCCAGCAGCTTGTATTCACCACCCAGATAGGCACCGGCCAGTGCCTCGACCAGTCCGATCACCAGGCCGCCGACGAGCGCGCCGAGCACGCTGTCAAGGCCTCCCACAATCACGACCACAAGCACCGACAGGCCGAACACACCCATGTTGGAAGACAGACCGCCGATGGAGCCGACGATGATTCCGGAGACGGCGGCAATCATGGCCGACACTACCCAGGCCAGCGAGAACACGCGAGGCACGTTGATGCCCACGGAGTAGGCTGCAGCCTGGTCGCTGGCGGTGGCGCGAAGAGCTACGCCACCCCGCCAGAAACGAAACACCAGTAGCACGGCGGCAATGAACACTACGGCAATCACCGCGCCCCAAAATACCTTGGGTGCGAGGAAGGCTTCACCAATCATGATGGGCTGCGTGGGCATGAAGTCCGGCAGGCGGCGCTGGTCGGCCGTCCAGATCATTTCCACGATGCCGATGAGCACGGAAGCCAGCCCTACGGTGACCATGAACACGGAAATCGGTGGCTCGCCCAGCAGCGGGCGGATGATGGTGCGCTCGATCAGCGCGCCCAGGGCACCGCTGGCCAGCACCGCGGCAGGAATCGCCACCCACAGCGGCAGCGCCCACATGGCGGCGAAGGTGAAGAACAGGTAGGCACCCATCATGAGCAACTCACCAATGGCAATGTTGACCACGCGTGTGGCCTTGTAGACCAGTACAAAGGCTAGCGCGGCGAGGGCGTACAGGCCACCGCTGGCAATGCCGGTCAGGCTGATTTCAAACAGGTAGGCCCAGTCCATCATGCGGCGGCTCCGGTGGTCTGTGGTTGCACATGGAACTTGCGACGCAGATCGTGCACATCGCCCGAGCCGAGGTAGGCCTTGATGACTTCGGGGTTGCCCTGCACATCGGCTGGCAGCCCTTGTGCAATGACCTGACCGAAATTGAGCACCACGACGTGGTCTGACAGGTCCATGACCATGCCCATGTCGTGTTCAACCATAAGCACGGTGACGCCCCATTCGGCACGCACATCCAGGATGAAGCGCGCCATGTCTTCGGTTTCTTCGCGGTTCATGCCGGCGACGGGTTCATCGAGCATCAGGATCTCGGGCTGCATGGCGAGCGCGCGCGCCATTTCGACACGCTTTTGCAGGCCGTAAGACAGCGCTGAGACGGGGGCGTTGCGGATGTGGTCGATTTCCAAGAAATCGATGATGCGCTCTTCAATGTCGGCACGCAGGGCGGCTTCTTCACGCCGCGCCTGGCCCATGTATAGCAGGGCATCCAGCACATTGGTTTTGAGGTGTGCATGGCGCCCGAGCTTGATGTTGTCCAGCACCGTCATGCCGCGAAACAGCGCAATGTTCTGAAAGCTGCGCCCCAGCCCCATCTTGGCGCGCTGTGGCGCAGACACGTGGGTGATGTCTTGGCCCTTGAAACGGATGCTGCCTTCGGTGGGTTTGTAAAAGCCTGAGATGGTGTTGAACAGGGACGTCTTACCTGCACCGTTGGGCCCGATCACGGCAGTGATGGAGCCGGGCTGCACGTCAAAGCCCACGCCGGTGAGTGCCTTGACACCGCCGAAGGCCAGCGTGAGGCCTTGCACACTGAGCAAGTTTGGGGCTGGTGCCGGGGAAGAAGGTTGGGCTTGCATGAAAACGGCAACTCCACAAAATATCTGTCTACTTGTGAGTAGATTTTGTGTTGGGGCAGTATTTTCGTAATCAGTGCTTACCCATTCGGTACAAACCTTAAGATACTGTCATATAAAAGAATTTTTAATGGATGATGCGATAAAAGCCATCACGCCAATTATTTTCTAATGACTACTTGCAAGTAGGTTTTTTATTTTTAATGGTGCCTTTACCATGTCGAACTCTACGGAAAACAGCATCCCGTCCCTATCGCAGCAGCGCCGCTCTGCGCGGGAGCTAAGCCGCATTGCCAAGCGGCAGGCCGTGCTGTCAACGGCCGCGCAAATGTTCAATGAACGCGGCTTTCATGCGACTTCGCTGGACGATGTTGCGGCGCGACTGGGCGTGAGTAAACCAACGCTGTACTACTACGTCAAAAGCAAGGACCAGATCCTCCTTGAATGTGTGCAGCAAGGGTTGGAGATGACGCTGGAGGGCATTGAAGTGTCACGCAGGGCTGGAGGCTCGGCACTGGATCAGCTAGAGGCCTGCATGCGTGTCTATGCGCGCATAGTCACCATGGATTTTGGAATGTGCCTGATCCGCGTGGGTGATGAGCAATTGCCGCCCGACAGTCGCAAGGCGCTGCGTCGCATGAAAGCGCAAATTGATCTGGCATTTCGGCGTTTGGTCGAAGCGGGTGTGCAGCAAGGGCTGCTAGCACCATGTGACCCCAAAATGGTTGCGTTCATGATTGGTGGGGCATTGAGCTGGATTGGCCGCTGGTATGACCGAGGGGGTGCCTATGATCCGGACGAAATTGCGGACCATGCGATTGCTACGCTTCTGCGAGGAGTCTTATTGCGTGAGCCAAAGACTTGAGTGAAATTAAGAAGAAATTGGATCAATGTCTTGCATCGACCGGTTGAATCCGCCACCGGACGCAGTAGTCGCCGCAATGAATGTTGAGGTTCGGCTGACTGCTTAAGGCGGATAACACCACTTCAACGTGTTCCAAAGTTGTCGCTGGAGTCTGCGCAGGGTGGTTGCGGAATTATTCGCATATTTCGCCAAAAAAATATGGGTGTGGAGCGTAAGCAAAAAATCTGCCTCTCTTCGACATAAATTCGCAGGGCTGCGCATTGATGTCTTGAGATGTGGTTTTTGGCGCCAAACAAGCCCTGAAATGATGCCTAATTTGGGCCTCGAGCCATCCACATCGAGCGATGAATGCATTACATGACGTAAAAAACTAGCCCTCTCATCACTGAGAATGCCGTCTGTCCTCACACATGCTTTCCACCTGCGTGCCATCTTCACCTATTCTCGGATTCATCCTGACGCGCAATTGGCGAGATACCAGCGCTGGCACGGAAATCGAATACTGGCTGGTCACTGAGTCTGGGCCGCTGAAGGTGGTGTTGAGCAAGCAAACATCGGTGGCATTTGTGCAGACGAAGCACAAAGCTGCGATGCAAGCACAGCTTTTGGGCTCAACGGGTGTGTACCTGCGGGAGTTAGAGCTCAAGAGCTTTCAGAACGAGCCTGTCTTGGGCATCTACTCCAAGCAGTTCCGCCAATTGGGCAAGCTGGCACGCGCACTGCAGCCTCAAGGTATCGCATTGTTTGAAGCCGATGTGCGGCCCCACGAGCGCTATTTGATGGAGCGTTTCATCACGGCGGGTGTGGAGGTTCAAGGTGGCCAGATTGCAAACTCCGTGTGTACGGACTGCAAGCTATTACCTGCGCCAGATTTCAGGCCCAAGCTCAAGGTTGTCTCTCTGGACATTGAAACCAGCCAGCACCAAGAGCTTTATTCCATTGCCTTGGATGGAATGGCCGAGCGCGTGGTCTTCATGTTGGGTGCGCCTGAAGATGGTGTTGCCGCGCCCACAGACTTTGTGCTGCGGTACTTTGCTAGTCGCAAGGTCATGATTGAGGCACTCAACGACTGGTTTGAACTGCATGACCCAGACGTCATCATTGGCTGGAACGTGGTGCAGTTTGACCTGCGTGTGCTGCAAAAAAATGCTGATGATGCCAACGTGCCCTTGCTGCTGGGACGTGAGCGCAAGCCTATGGCTTGGCGTGCTCATCCTGGCAAGCAGGAATACCTGTTTGCCCCGATGCCGGGTCGTGTCGCTATTGATGGCATTGAAGCCCTACGGGCCGCCATGTGGAGCTTCCCATCGTTCAGCCTGGAGAACGTGGCGCAGCAACTGCTGGGTGAGGGCAAGGACATTGGCGATGCATACGACAAGATGGCAGAGATCGAGCGTCGCTATCAGGAAGATAAGCCCGCATTAGCTGCCTACAACATCAAAGATTGCGAGTTGGTGCTGCGCATTTTTGACAAAGCCAAGCTGCTGTCATTCGCCATGGAAAGAGCGCATACAACGGGCTTGCAGCTCGACCATTTTGGGGGTTCCATTGCGGCGTTCAGCCACCATTACTTGCCCCGCATGCATCGGCTGGGATATGTGGCGCCCAACGTAGGCGACATCCAAGGCAAGTCCTCTCCTGGTGGCTATGTCATGGATTCCAAGCCAGGCTTTTATGACTCAGTCCTAGTCTTGGATTACAAAAGCCTGTATCCATCCATCATCAGAACCTTTTTGGTGGACCCTGTCGGTTTGATTGAAGGCACCTACAGCGATGCCACCGATTCCATCCAAGGGCCACTGGATACGCGGTTCTCACGAGACGTCCATGCCTTGCCGGGAATCGTGACCAGCCTGTGGAAAGCACGTGACGAAGCCAAGAGGAGTAAAAATGAGCCCCTGTCCCAAGCCTTGAAGCTGGTGATGAATTCGTTTGCTGGGGTGTTGGGGGCATTCGAATGCCGTTTTTTTAACCCAAAGCTGATCTCTGCCATCACGCTCCGTGGGCACGCGATGGTCAAAGCCACCCGTGACTTTGTAGAACAGCGGGGGTATGAGGCCATCTACGGGGATACGGACTCGATTTTTATCTGGCTCAAAAAAACGCATACCAACGAGCAGGCCCAAGCTGTAGCGGCTGAGTTGGTCAGAGATATCAATGCTTGGTGGACACACACGCTGCGCGAAGAGCAGGGCTTGGAGTGCTTTCTCGAAATCGAGTTTGACACCCACTACAAGAAGTTCTTCATGCCCACCATCAGGGGCTCGGATGTCGGCAGCAAAAAACGCTATGCAGGGCTGAGCGTGGATGCCGATGGGAACGAGACCATGATATTCAGGGGCCTGGAAATGGCCAGAAGCGACTGGACGCTGCTTGCACGCCAGTTCCAAGACGGATTGCTGTCACGCGTTTTTAAAGGTGAGCCTTATCAGCAATGGGTGACCGAGTATGCGCAAGCCACTGTTATGGGCGAAAAAGATGACCTGCTCGTTTACCGAAAGCGCCTGCGGCACCACTTGGATGAGTATGTGAAGAATGTGCCGCCACAGGTGAGAGCAGCGCGCATTGCCGATGCCTACAACGCACGAATGCAGCGGCCCATGCAGTACCAAAACGGTGGCTGGATTCAGTACATCATGACCACCAATGGGCCAGAACCTCTAGAGGCACATGCATCCGCCATCGACTATGAGCACTACCTGACCAAGCAGCTTCAACCGATTGCAGATGCCATCTTGGTTCCCTTAGGGGAAAGCTTTACTGCGTTGGTGTCACCTCAGAAGCAACTGTTCTGACGCAGGCAAGCCTGTATTTCTGCACCATTCCACGTTTTTTGTGTTGTGAGTCAACTTTTTGGGGCGCTAGGCTTGGTCGCAAAGAGAGTGAGCAGAGGCATCAGCCAAGTCTGCTTTGCAGCGATTGTTGCCGGCGGCCGTTGACCATCGAACTCACTTGTGCGTAAAAATATCAGTTTGAGGGCCGTTTTCCCCGAACGGTTTTCATGCTGCACAAACAAAAATACCCGCTTGTTAGCGGGCATTTCTGCTGCAAGCCTTGGTTGTGCTTGCTAAATTTGGTAGGCGCGATTGGATTCGAACCAACGACCCCCACCATGTCAAGGTGGTGCTCTAACCAACTGAGCTACGCGCCTGTGTCTGTTCGAAGCTGTAACTATAGCAGTGTTTGTATGCCCCAAAAGAGAAAAGCGACAATTGCATTAAACAATTGCCGCTTAAAAGCATTGCAGTGCAGAAAACGGGGTGCGCGTTCTGACTTAAGCGATTGGAATTACCAAATTTTCCACCATGGGCCTTTGGCTGCTGGTGCCTTTGTCGCATCAGCTGCATTGGCAAAGTTACCGTCGCGAACGCGCTTGGCATCATCGCGCAGGTCGTTCATGCCCAGCTTGTCGTAGGAGTTGATCAAAATATCCAAAGCTTCTAGGCTTGCGGGTACGCCCTGGTAATCGGACAGCGCGGTTTGCGCGCGTGCAATGGCCGCAACGTAGGCGCCACGCGAGTAGTAGTAGCGTGCTACGTGCACTTCGTACTGAGCCAGCGAATTGACAATGTAAGTCATGCGCTGGCGTGCATCAGGGGCGTAGCGAGATGCGGGAAAGCGCGTTACCAATTCGCTGAATGCCTGATAAGAGTCTTTGGCTGCTTTTTGATCGCGTTCAGACAAATCTTGGCGTGACAGCCATGCAAACATGCCCAAGTTGTCATTGAAGTTCACCAAGCCCTTGAGGTAAAGCGCGTAATCAATGGCTGGACTGGCTGGGTGCAGGCGAATGAAGCGATCCAGCGTTGCGTGAGCTTGCTCTTTTTCGCCTGCCTTGTATTGGGCGTAGGCTTTTTCAATCTGAGCTTGCTGGGCCAGAGGTGTGCCTGCTGCACGGCCTTCCAGCTTTTCAAACAAAGGTACAGCTTTGTCGAAGCCGCCAGCCTGGACTTCATCGCGTGCCTCTGTATAGATGCGGTCAGGCGTCCAGTTTGCTGTTGGATCTTCTTTGGTTGAGGAGCAACCGGACAACAGGCCTGCTGTGAAAATAACAGCAAGAGCAGGTCGTGAAATACGCGGCATAGCGAACAGCTTTCGGACAGAGGTTGTCATAAATTCTAGTAAGGCGGCTGCTCTAAATGAGCTTGGTGCAGTCTGCAATATGTGCTGCATTGTATAGGGCTAAATCTTTCACTCCGCAACCCTTGTGCAGCCACTTATTGCTATGGACATGCAACGAAGTTCAGGCATAGGGGGCAGGGTGTTTCTACAATGGCGGCTATGTTTGTTCACTTGCGCCTGCACACCGAGTTTTCCGTCATTGATGGAACTTGCCGAATCAATGATGCCATCAGTGCTGCTGCGGCAGATGGTCAACCTGCATTGGCTATTACAGACCTGAACAATTTGTTTGGGGCACTCAAATTTTACAAGGCAGGCAGAGGCAAAGGGGTAAAACCCATTTTGGGCGCAGAGCTCAATATGGAAGGCTTTGCAACGGGCACGCCTTGCCGTGTACTGGTCTTGGTGCAGAGCCAGCAGGGTTACCACAACCTTTCGGAGATATTGGCCCGCGGCTGGACGGGGAATGTCTCCAAAGTTCAAGCACAGCCTTTCTTCAAATGGGAGTGGCTGCAGGAGCTGAATGAAGGACTGCTGCTGCTTTCTGGTGCCAATGCTGGCCCAGTGGGGCAATTGTTGCTGCGCGGCGACACCCAGGGTGCAGCAGATGTTGCGTTGCAGCTGGCCAGTACGTTTCCGCACAGATTTTATTTAGAGCTGCAACGCGCCGGGCGCAGCGAAGATGAAAAGCTGGTGGTGCAGACTGCGCAGCTGGCTGCACGACTTAACTTGCCGGTGGTGGCAACACACCCCATTCAATTTTCGAAGCCCAGCGACTTTGAGTCGCATGAGACGCGTGTCTGCATTGCCGAAGGCGAAATTCTTGGCAATGCCAAGCGGGTGCGCCGTTTTACGCGCGAGCAATACTTCAAAAGCAGCGCGGACATGGAGCAGCTGTTTGCGGACATTCCTTCCGCCATCGAGAACACGCTGGAAATTGCCCGCAGATGCAGTGTGACCTTGAAGCTGGGAACCTATTTCTTGCCTGACTTCCCGGCGCCGGGCGGCATGACCATGGCGGATTACTTTCGCAAGGCTTCGTTCGAGGGGCTGGAAGATCGTCTCCAGTTGCTGTTCCCAGACGCAAAACTGCGCAGTGGCAAGCGTCCAGAGTACGTCGAGCGATTGGAGTTTGAGCTGGGCATCATCTTGAAGATGGGTTTTCCGGGCTACTTCTTGATCGTGGCAGACTTCATTAACTGGGCCAAGAATAATGGTTGTCCAGTAGGGCCAGGGCGCGGTTCTGGTGCGGGTTCGCTGGTGGCGTACGTACTCAAGATTACCGATCTTGACCCTATTCACTACAACCTGCTGTTCGAGCGTTTCTTGAATCCAGAGCGTGTTTCCATGCCTGACTTTGACGTGGACTTTTGTCAGGCTAACCGTGACCGGGTGATTGACTATGTCAAGGATCGCTACGGGCGCAACGCAGTCAGCCAGATTGCCACCTTTGGCACCATGGCTGCTCGTGCGGTCATTCGTGACGTGGGTCGGGCCATGGACATGAGCTATGGCTTTTGTGACGGTATCTCCAAGCTCATTCCTAACAAGCCGGGCTTGCATGTCACGCTGAAGTACCCACCGAACCCCAAGAAAGAGGGTGACAAGTACACCTATGCCATTGAAGCCGAGCCTGTTTTGGCGCAGCGCATTGAGCAGGAAGAAGACGTAAAGAACCTGATCGAGCTGGCGCAAAAACTAGAAGGGATGACCCGCAATATCGGTATGCACGCGGGCGGCGTGGTGATCGCGCCGGGCAAGTTGACCGATTTTTGTCCCTTGTACCAGCAACCTGGCAGTGATTCCGCAGTCGCGATGTTCGATAAGGACGATGTGGAGCAGATCGGCCTGGTGAAGTTTGACTTCTTGGGTTTGGCCACGCTGACTATTCTTGAAATCGCGCGCGAATTCATCATGAAGCGCCACAAGGGGCAGGAAGACTTCAGGTTTGAAGAAATCCCGCTGGATGATTACCCGACTTACAAGTTGTTCCAGGAAGGCAAGACCGAAGCCGTCTTCCAGTTTGAATCACGCGGTATGCAGGGTATGTTGCGTGATGCCAAGCCTTCTCGCCTGGAAGACTTGATCGCCTTGAATGCGCTGTACCGGCCAGGCCCAATGGATCTGATCCCTTCTTTCGTCGCGCGCAAGCATGGCCGTGAAGAGATTGAGTATCCCCACCCTCTGGTAGAGAAGGTGCTGTCAGAGACCTACGGGATCATGGTGTACCAAGAGCAGGTGATGCAGACCGCGCAGATTCTGGGTGGTTATTCGCTGGGTGGTGCTGACTTGCTGCGCCGGGCCATGGGTAAAAAGAAAGTGGAAGAGATGGTCATGCATCGCGCCACTTTCTGCGAGGGCGCTAGCAAACAAGGCATTAGTGAAGACAAGGCGGGCGAAGTTTTCGACTTGATGGAGAAGTTCGCCGGCTATGGCTTCAATAAGTCGCACGCTGCTGCATATTCTTTATTGGCTTACCACACGGCTTGGCTCAAGGTGCACTACACGGCGGAGTTCTTTTGCGGGAATATGACCGTGGAAATGGACAACACCGACAAGTTGAAAGTGTTGTACGAAGATGCCTTGAAGATGGGCATGACGTTTGAGATGCCAGACGTCAACCGTGGGGGCTATCGCTTTGAGCCAGTCACTGACAAGGTGATTCGCTACGGTCTGGGTGCCATTAAAGGCACGGGCCAGCAAGCGATTGAAGCCATCATTGCCGCCCGTGAGGGCAACGGTGCTGGGCCGGATGCGCACGTCAAAGGGCCATTCAAGAGTCTGTTTGACTTTTGCACGCGCGTAGACCGCAGTAAGTTGAATAAACGCACCTTGGAGGCGCTGATCAAGGCCGGTGGGTTCGACAGCATCCACCTCGATCGTGCATCACTGGTGGCCTCCATTGATACGGCGTTTGAATATTCCAGCGCACAGCTGGCCAATGCGAACCAAGGCGGGCTGTTTGACATGATGGGCGCTGATGCCCAAGGCTCAAGCGCGCAAGAGCCGCCTTTGGTCGATACCTTGCCCTGGGGCATCAAAACACGGCTGACGCAGGAAAAGCTGGCCGTGGGTTTTTATATCTCTGGCCACTTGTTTGACGAAGTAGAGCAGGAAGTGCGCAACTTCATACGCACCCCCTTGAGCGAGCTGGGTGACAGCCGTGAGCCTCAGTTGCTGGCAGGCATTGTGAGTGACCTCCGAGTCATCAACGGGCAGCGCGGCAAGCTGTGTCTGTTCAAGCTGGACGATAAGAGTGCGGTGCTTGAGGCCTCTATTGATGAGGCGACGCTGAACGCCAATAGCGACCTCTTGAAGGACGATGAGTTTGTCGTCATCAGTGGCCGTGTGCAAAACGACCATTTCAGCGGTGGTTTACGCCTGAAGGCCCAGAAGGTTTTCAGCTTGGGCGATGCCCGTTGCCGTTTCGCACGCTATCTGCAGATTGATGCTGCGCACAAGATGCCCGACGTCACGCGCATTTTGCGAGAGTTCCCTGCCCTGGTGGACGCCAGTGAAGAGGGCGAGGTGGTGCGTGGCTTGAAGATTCGTCTCGGGGTGCGCTGCCAGGATGGTGATACTGCCGCCTTGGCTGAGCTGGATATGGGAGAGCGCAACAAGTTTTACCCCAGTGATGCAGCCCTGGCCGCATGGCGTGCTGAAACCGGCAATGTTGGCTGCCAGATTGTGTGGCGTAACGCTTGACCGCAGCATGTAGTCCATCAACCTACGGTGTCCTACATGATGTTTCTTGAAATGACCCTTTTCGAGCCCAAATAAAAGCATGAAAAATGAATGCGGGCTGATCGCTAGAATGAAATTCATGGCTACTCAACAACCTCCGCATCGCCCTATATTGCCAGACCAGATCCATAGGGAGGATGATGGCAACTCAGTGGTGCTGGAAAGACGCAAACAAAAGCTTGCGCCGCCCCCGATGTACCAAGTGGTCATGCTCAACGATGACTTCACACCTATGGAGTTTGTGATTGAAGTGCTGCAGGAATTCTTTAGCAAAGATAAGGAGCAGGCTACGCAAATCATGCTCAAAATTCACCTCGATGGACGCGGCATATGTGGTGTCTATTCCCGCGATATTGCTGCCACCAAAGTGGAGCAAGTGCTTCAAGCTGCACAGCAAGCCGGTCATCCGCTGCAAGCTGTAAGCGAGCCTATTGAATAAATAGTGTTCGCCCTGACCTATACACACAGTCTCATAAACCGCAAGCACAAAGGAGTTCGTACATGATTGCCCAAGAACTGGAAGTCAGCTTGCACATGGCATTCGTGGAAGCCCGTCAACAGCGCCACGAATTCATTACCGTAGAACATTTATTGCAAGCGCTGCTGGACAACCCCAGCGCTTCCGACGTGCTGCGCGCCTGCTCCGCCAACGTGGATGATCTGCGCGCCTCGCTGAGCAACTTCATCAAAGACAATACTCCTCAGGTGTCTGGCTCTGAAGAAGTCGATACCCAGCCTACGCTGGGTTTTCAACGCGTGATTCAGCGCGCCATCATGCATGTGCAGTCCACAGGCAATGGCAAAAAAGAAGTGACTGGCGCCAATGTGCTGGTAGCAATCTTTGGCGAGAAAGACTCGCACGCTGTGTATTACCTGCACCAGCAGGGAGTGACGCGCCTGGACGTGGTCAACTACATTGCCCACGGCATTCGCAAGAGCGATCCACCAGAGCCGGCCAAGTCTGATACAGGCATGGAAGGCGAAGATACCGGTGGCATGGGCAGCGAGCGTGCAGAAAAAGCTTCTCCTTTGGAGCAATTTACGCAGAACCTGAACCAGGCTGCCAAAGACGGCAAGATTGATCCCTTGATTGGTCGTGACTACGAAGTAGAGCGCACCATTCAAATCCTGTGCCGCCGCCGCAAAAACAACCCGTTGCTCGTGGGTGAGGCAGGGGTGGGTAAAACCGCCATTGCCGAAGGTCTGGCCTGGCGCATTACGGAAGGCACGGTTCCCGAAGTGCTGTCTGAAGCCGTGGTCTATTCCCTGGACATGGGTGCTTTGCTGGCCGGAACCAAGTACCGCGGTGATTTTGAGCAGCGCTTGAAGGGCGTGCTCAAAACGCTCAAAGAAAAGCCCAACGCGATTTTGTTTATTGACGAAATCCACACCCTGATTGGTGCAGGTGCGGCCTCTGGCGGTACTTTGGATGCCTCCAATTTGCTCAAACCTGCGCTGTCCAGCGGTCAGCTCAAGTGCATTGGTGCGACCACCTTTACGGAATACCGCGGTATTTTCGAAAAAGACTCGGCCCTGTCTCGACGCTTCCAGAAAGTGGATGTGGTGGAGCCTACCGTGGTTGAGACCATTGAAATTCTCAAGGGGCTCAAGTCTCGCTTTGAAGAGCACCATGGTGTGCAGTACACCACGGAGGCGCTGCAAGCTGCGGCGGAGCTGTCTGCCAAGTACATCAATGACCGTCACTTGCCTGACAAAGCCATTGATGTGATTGACGAAGCTGGCGCTGCCCAGCGTGTCAAGCTGCCCGCAGCGCGCAAAGACACCGTGACCCGCACCGAGATTGAAGAAATCGTTGCCAAGATTGCCCGCATTCCGCCTGCCAACGTCTCCAACGACGACCGCAGCAAGCTGCAAACCTTGGAACGTGACCTCAAGAGTGTGGTGTTTGGCCAGGACAAGGCGCTGGAAGTGCTGGCCAGCGCGGTCAAGATGGCGCGCTCTGGTCTGGGCAAGCCTGAAAAGCCGATTGGCTCGTTCCTGTTCAGTGGCCCCACCGGTGTGGGCAAGACAGAAGCCGCCAAGCAGCTGGCCTATATCCTGGGTGTGGACCTGATCCGATTTGACATGTCCGAGTACATGGAGCGCCATGCGGTCAGTCGCCTGATTGGTGCGCCTCCAGGCTATGTTGGTTACGACCAGGGCGGCTTGCTGACCGAGGCGGTGACCAAGAAACCGCACTCCGTGCTGCTGCTCGATGAAATTGAGAAGGCACACCCCGACATCTTCAATGTGCTGCTGCAGGTGATGGACCACGGCACACTGACGGACAACAACGGGCGCAAGGCAGATTTTCGCAATGTGATCGTCATCATGACGACCAATGCGGGCGCTGAAGCCATGCAAAAGTCGGTGATGGGCTTTACCACCCAGCGCCAAGTGGGCGATGAAATGGTGGACATCAAACGCCTGTTCACCCCTGAGTTCCGCAACCGTCTGGATGCCATCGTCAGCTTCAAGCCGCTGGATGAACAAATCATCTTGCGTGTGGTTGACAAGTTCTTGCTGCAACTGGAGCAACAGCTGGCCGAGAAGAAGGTGGAAGTTTCCTTCAGCGACAACCTGCGCAAGCATCTGGCCGCCAAGGGCTTCGATCCTTCCATGGGCGCTCGCCCCATGCAGCGCCTGATTCAGGACACCATCCGCCGCTCGCTGGCTGATGAGCTGCTGTTTGGCCAACTGGTCAACGGTGGCCGTCTGGAAGTGGAGTGGGATGCGCAAGCCAACGAGGGCAAGGGCGATGTGGTGCTGGACATCACGCCGCTGCCTGACAAGGAAAGCAAGTCCGAGCCTGCAGAACCTCAACAGGCCACTGCGGCAGATTAAGCACGCCGCATGCTGCAAAAAGCCGACAGCTCTCAAGCTGCCGGCTTTTTTTATGGCCGGATGTCTTTTGTCACAATTCGCAAGCTACAGTCAGCCCCAAACAATTAAACAAATCAGGAGCAGATGTGGGCACTATGTTGCAGTGGTTCACCCGTGAACATGTCATGTTGACGCTGTCCATCTTGTGGTCGGTGTACGTGGTCATTGTTGGCGTCTGGATTTTGTTGCAGCGCCGCGCTCCAGTGGCAACGCTCAGCTGGCTGCTGTCGATGGCGGTGATCCCGATTGTGGGCCTTGGGGTGTACTACTTTCTGGGGCCCAGGCGACTAAAGCGCCAGCGTTTTCGCCGTTTGCGCAGCCGCCGCCGCTCACGTGTGCGCGGCAGCATTGCCCGGTTGAAAGAGAAGGTGCCTCAGGCGCCAGAGCGGCTGCACCAGGTGGCCAAGCTGGTGACGGCATCCACCAATTTCCCGGTCAGCACTGCAGACAAGGTAGAGCTGCTGGTAGGTGGCGCTGCCACGTTTGACAGCATCATGGCGGCCGTGCGCAATGCCCAGCACTCCATCCATATGGAGTACTACATTTTTGAGCCCGACCAGACGGGCCTGGGTTTGCTGGATGCCCTGTGCCAGAAAGCGCGCGAAGGCCTGGCTGTACGTTTACTGGTTGATGCGCTGGGCTCCAAAAAACTCACGAGCAAGCACTACCAGCGCCTGGAAGAGGCTGGGGGTGAATTTGCGCTGTTTCACCCCACCAAGTTTGGCCGCCGCGTAAGGCCGGTCATCAACTTTCGCAGCCACCGCAAGATTGTGGTGATTGATGGGCGCATTGGCTACACCGGCGGCGTCAACATTACCGATGAAGAAGACAAGCGCATCTTGCCCAATGCCTACCACGACGTACATGTGCGGCTGGAAGGCCCGGTTGTGAACTGGCTGCAGACGGTGTTTTTGGAAGACTGGAGCTACGCGCTGGATTACAACCGCAAAAACGAGCCCAGTGATATTGAAGCCTTGCTGCCTGACTTGCCCGATGGCGATCAGGTGGTGCAAATCATGGCCTCAGGGCCAGATAGCAGCATGGAGGCCATTCACCGTGTACACATTTCTGCTATTCATGCCGCACACAAGCGCCTGTGGCTGACCACGCCGTACTTTGTGCCCACTGAGGCCGCCATGCTTGCGCTCACCAATGCGGCTTTGCGCGGTGTGGATGTGTGCTTGCTGGTGCCAGAAAAATCAGACTCCAAAATCGTGACCGCTGCGGCGCGCTCATACTTTGATGAGCTGATCAGCTGCGGCGTCAAAGTGTTTGAATATCACGCCCGCATGCTGCATTCCAAAACCATGGTGGTGGACGACATGGTGGGCATTATTGGAACGGCCAATTTTGACAACCGCAGCTTTCGCCTGAACTACGAAGTTTGCGCCGTGGTCTATGGCGAGAGTTTTGCCGCCAAGCTCGATCAGCAGTTCCAGGAAGACCTGACCCACGCCCGGCGCGTAGGCTACGCGCGGCCCCAAAGCTTCTTGCAGCGTCTGGGCGATTCGCTGGCGCGGTTGTTCTCGCCTTTGCTTTAGTTGGGGTGTGCGCGCAAGAAGTGCGGCAGGGCAAAGCAGTGTTTAAATTTTTTTAATAGCTGCTAAGGCATACCTATAAATGACTTCAGATATAAAACTATATGAAGTCCTTTGTTTGTAAGCGCTGGTAGCTCTTCTTTTTATATATTTGAAACATGGTGCTCAGAGCGGCAAACACCACCCAGTAAATCGAAGATTGGCGTTTGAGACGAGATGCGATGCAAAGTCGCAGGCTGTACTACAGAAGTACGAGCGGGAGAAGTAACGACGTATCCAGGCTGGAGTTAGCGGCTCTCCAGCAGCATGAGCGCTGTGCACGCTAGCCAGCGAGCCAGCCAAACAAACAAAGGGTGGGGGCAGAGGCGAGGCGTGTGCAACTGCCAAACAGTGTTTCATTGCGCGATGCTGGGCGCAAAAAAAGCGCCTTGCGGCGCTTGGGATCAGTCGGCTGTGATGCCGGCGGATTTGATCAGGGCTGTCCAGCGCTCGGTTTCAGTCTTCAGGTGCTGGCCCAGCGCCTGTGGGGTGCTGCCAATGGGCTCGGCCCCAATAAAGTCCAGGCGCTTTTTCACCTCAGGGTCGGTCATGGCTTCGTTGAGCGTTTTGCCCAGCTTTTCCACAATGGCTGGTGGGGTGCCAGCAGGCATGAAGGCTGCAAACCATGGCGAGACTTCATAGCCGGTAATGCCCGCCTCTGCCAGCGTAGGCACATCAGGAAGGCTGGTGGAGCGAGTTTTGGTGGTCACGCCCAGCGCTTTGAGCTTGCCGGCCTGAATGTGCGGGCGGGCCGATGTGATGCTGTCAAACATCACGTCCACCTGGCCGCCCAGCAAATCCGTAATCGCAGGGCCGCTACCACGGTAAGGAATGTGCAGCATTTTTACGCCGGTCAGCGCGGTGAAATTGGCCCCTGCCAGGTGAATGGATGTGCCGTTGCCTGCCGACGCGTAGGTCAGCTTGTCGGGGTTTTGCTGGGCCTTGGCGACCAGATCTTTGGCGCTCTTGATGTCTTTTTGGTGGGGGCTGACCACCAGCACATTGGGCACCACTGCCAGCAGGCTGACGGGGGCAAAGTCTTTGATGGGGTTGTAGCTCAGCTTGTTGTAGAGCGCGCCATTGGTGGCCATGCCGATGGAGGTGACCATCAGCGTGTAGCCGTCAGCGGGTTGCTTGGCCACGTAGTCAGCACCAATATTGCCGCCAGCGCCGGCTTTGTTTTCGACGATGAAGGGCTGGCCCAGCTTGCGGCTGGCCACTTCGCCCAGTGTGCGTGCAATGGCATCCATGGCACCACCGGGCGGAAAGGGGACCACCCATTTCACGGGTTTAGAGGGCCAGCTGCTGGCGTCGTCTTGCGCCCATGCGGGCGTGCCCACGGCGGCCAGTACGGCGAGTGCAAGTGTTTGCTGGATAAAAGTGCGCTTCATGGTTTGTCTCCCTGTTCGGGTTTTGTTTGTGGTTGTGAATGTGGCGTCTGAGGCTGGTGCTTAGCTGGCGATAGCCGAGGGGTGGCACGCCAAAGGTGTGACGTGGATATCCATGTAGGCAAACAGTGGCAGGCCTTGCAGCAGTTGGTGCAGCTCGTCGTTGGAGCTGACGTTAAAGATGCTGTAGTTGGCGTATTCGCCCACTACGCGCCAGATGGATTGCCAGCGGCCATCGTGCTGCAACGCTTGAGAGTAGGCCTTCTCACGGGCTTTGATGTCTTCAACTTGCGCGGCAGGCAAGTCGTGCGGAATGCGGACATCCATTCTGACGAGAAATAACATGGTGAACCTCTTAAAGGAAGGATGAAATAAGTGATGAAAGCTGAGGCGGCAGTGCGTGCAAAAGGTTCTGCTTCAGACTCAGACTAAGGTTCAGGCGCTGGCGCTGGTGGCGGCACTGCGGCCCAAGTCGATGTGCACAGGCGTTTGTCCGCTGCGCTGGCGGTCAAACCGGTCCAGCTGCTGCAAGGACACCTGCACGCCATAGCCGGGGCCATCGGGCAGTTGCAGGCAGAAATCGCGAATCGGCATGGGGTTTTCAACAATGTCGTCTACCAGCAGTTGCGGGCCGAACAGCTCGCAGCCGTGGTGCTCGCCGCTCAGGGTGGAAAACACATGTGCAGAGGCGGCGCTGCCAATCGATGTCTCCAGCATGGTGCCGCCATACCAGCCAATGTCAGCCGCTTGTGCCACTGCGGCTACCTGGCGTGTGCGCAGCAGGCCACCGTGTTTGGCCACCTTGAGTGAAAACACGTGGGAGGCGTTGGCACGCGCCAGCATCATGGCGTCTTGGGGGGTGCAGACGGTTTCATCGGCCATCACCAAAGCACCGCGCAGCTCCTGGCACAGCTGAGCCAGTGCGGGCACATTCCATTTGGCAACGGGCTGCTCAATCAGGCTCACGCCTGCGTCGATCAGCTCGGGCAAGTAGCGGCGGGCCGTATTGCCGTCCCAGGCCTGGTTGACGTCAACAGTCAGCGTGGCGCTGTCAGGCAAGCCCCGCGCAATCTGCGTGACATGTGCCACATCGGCCTGCGGCGTTCGCGCACCAATTTTCATTTTGAAAATGCGGTGGCGGCCTTGCTCCAGCCGCAGCTGCGCTTCTTGCAGATCGCGCTGCACATCACCGCTTGCCAGCGTCCATGCCAGGGGCAGGCTGTCATGGACTTTGCCCCCCAGCAATTGCCAGGCGGGAATGTCCAAGGTGCGTGCCAGCGCATCAATCAAGGCCATCTCGACGGCCGATTTGGCAAAGGCATTGCCTTTGCAGGCTTGATCCATGCGGGTGAGCACGTGCTCAATACAGCCCGCCTTTTGCTGCACCACGGCGGGAGCCAGATAGTGCGCAATCGCATGGGCAATGCTTTCGGGGGACTCTTCGTTCCACGAGGGGCCGCCAATGGTGGCCGCCTCGCCAAACCCGCAGGCCCCGTTGTTCAGCCACAGCTGAACAATCACCGGGCTTTGGCGCTGAATCGCACCAAACGACAGCTTGTGCGGGCGAATGGTGGGAATGTCGAGGATGCGCGCTTCAATGCGCTCAATGGTGAAGGCGTTGGTCATCAACTGGCTCAAGCAAAACGGGGCAAAGGTGCCGCAATGAAAGCAAGCTTAGTGAAGCCAGAGTCAAGAATCTAATGATTTATTTAGCTCGTATTCATCGATAATTTCGAACGATTGAAGGGGCGCGCATGGAAATACGGCAACTGAAGTACTTTTTGGAAATCACGAAAACAGGGCACTTGACCACCGCTGCCAAGCAGCTGTTCGTGACCCAGTCCACGCTCTCGCATGGGTTGCGCCAGATTGAAGAGGAACTGGGCGTGCCGCTGTTTGACCGTGTTGGCCGGGGCTTGAAGCTGTCTGAGGCCGGGGAGATCTTTCGGGTGTATGCAGCCCGCGCACTGCAGGAGCTGGAGGCGGGGCGCATGGCACTGGAGGGGCTTGCCAACATGCAGTCCGGCACGCTGACGGTGGGCATCATTCCCACTTTTTTGCATACCTTGGTGCCTGCTGTGGTGGCGGAATTTAACCGCCTCTATCCCAAGATTCAGCTGGTGTTTCGAGAGTTGCTTGCGCCAGAGATCGAGGCTTTGCTGCTCAGTGGTGACCTGAATTTGGGGCTGGCCTTTGACCGGCGCGGCGTTGAAGGCATGGATTCAGAAGCCGTGTTTGAGGAAGAAATGCTGTTTGTGGCCCATCAGGGGCACAGCCTGGCGCAGACTAAGTCATTGAATCTGAAACAGTTGCAGGATGTGCCGCTGGTGCTGCTGTCGCAGCGTTTTGCCACGCGGCGCATTGTGGAGCAGCACTTTCAGGCACAGGGGGTCAAGCCCCGCGTCAGCGTGGAGATGGAGTCTGTGTACGCCTTGATTGAAGCCTGCCGCTACAGCCAGGAGCTGGCCTGCATCGTGCCAGACCGGGCCGCCCACCAGCATGCGCAGGGCATGTGCCAGATTCCCGTGTACCCCCGCATACGGCGCACGGCCAGCTTGCTTTGGAACGCCAATACGTCCAGAAGCCCGGCGGCGCAAGCTTTTGCCAACCTGCTGCAGCAGCGCTGTGGCGTCTTGGAGGCGCAACGCTGAGTTTGCAAGGCACATGGTGGCTTATCAGGCTGAGTGGGTGGTAAGCAATGCATACTTCAGGGCATGGCTGAACACACTTTTCTCTGGCACGACTACGAAACCTTTGGTGTCAATCCCCGCTATGACCGGCCCGCGCAGTTTGCGGCCATTCGCACTGATATGGAGCTCAACGAGATCGGCGAGCCCCTCATGCTGTACTGTCAGCCTGCGCCGGACTATTTACCCAGCCCCCAAGCCTGCTTGCTGACGGGCATTACTCCCCAGCAGTGTCTGGAGCAGGGCATACCTGAAGACCAGCTTGCACGCACGCTCGAGGCTGCTTTCAGCCAGCCCGGCACGGTGGGTGTGGGTTACAACACCATCCGTTTTGATGACGAAGTCACGCGCTTTCTGTTCTGGCGCAACCTCATTGATCCGTATGCCCGCGAGTGGCAAAACGAATGTGGTCGCTGGGATTTGCTGGACGTGGTGCGTATGGTTTATGCGCTGCGCCCTGACGGTATCCAATGGCCACGCAAGGAAGACGGCAGCGTCTCCTTCAAGCTCGAAGATCTGGCCCGTGCCAACGGCTTGCTGCACGAAAGCGCCCACGATGCACTGAGCGACGTGCGCGCCACCATTGCCTTGGCGCGGCTGATCCGCCAGCACCAGCCCAAGCTGTTTGAATTTGCACTGAGCCTGCGCAAGAAAGACAAGGTGCTGCACGAAATGGGCTTGCCTGCCCAGCAGATAGATGCACGCCCGTTTTTGCACGTCTCCGGCATGATCAGTCCAGAGCGCGGCTGCATTGCCATGATGTGGCCGCTGGCGCAGCACCCCACCAACAAAAATGAAATGATTTGCTGGGATTTGAATGCGGACCCCAGCGAGCTGGCCAGCATGGATGCCGACACCTTGCGTCTGCGCATGTTTACCAAGGCAGCAGATTTGCCCGAAGGCATGACGCGCTTGCCCATCAAGGGCATTCACATCAACAAATCGCCCATGGTGGTGCGCAACCTCAAAACGCTCAGCCCAGAGATGGCTGCGCGCTGGGGCATGGACATGCAGGCGTGCATTGACAACGCAGTCAAAGCCCGCGCCCTGCCTGATATGAGTGCATTGTGGAAGCAGGTGTACGCCAGGCTGGACGCCCACGGCGCACACGATGTTGACCAAGACCTGTACAACGGTTTTGTGGGCCCGGCAGACCGCCGCCGCCTGACGCAATTGCGTGAGCTTTCACCGCAGGAGCTGGCAGTCGATAAAACCGGTTTTGACGATGCACGGCTGAAAGAGCTGGTGTTTCGCTGGCGTGCACGCAACTGGGCAGACAGCTTGACAGAGCAGGAGCAAGCTCGCTGGCAGCAGCGCTGTGCGGCAGCGTTGATTGACGGCGAGGGTGGGGCGCGCACGGCAGCGCAGATGTTTGCCGAGATTGATGCCCTGTCTGAAACCGTCGAAGACGAGCGCGCCGAAGAAATTCTGGGTGCGCTGTATGACTACGCAGAGGCGATTATTCCCGAGCAGTAATAACGAGCCCGGTGTCGCACGTAAAAAAAGGAGGCTCAGGCCTCCTTTTTTTGTCTGGGCAACCTCTTGTCAGGGTGACCTGTCCGGGCAACCTGCCAGGGTGGCCTTGACTCAGGCCGCCAGGGGCTCTGCCATGCCTTGGTGGCGTAGCAGGGCATCCAGTTGTGGCTCGCGCCCACGGAAGGCCTTGAAGTTGTCCATGGCGCTGCGGCTGCCGCCCATCTCCAAAATGCTGTGCAGGTATTGCTTGCCGGTCTGGGCGCTGTGGCTGCCATCTGCAGCTTTCGTTTCTTCAAACGCAGCGTAGGCATCAGCGCTCAGCACTTCGGCCCACTTGTAGCTGTAGTAGCCCGCAGCGTAGCCACCCGCAAAGATGTGGCTGAAGGTGTTGGTCGAGCGGTTGTAATCGGTCGTGGGCAGCACAGACACTTCATCGCGCACTTGCTTGAGCAGCGCCATGTAGTCGCCATCCTTGGCTGCGCCGGTGTGCAGCAGCATGTCAAACAGCGAAAACTCAATCTGGCGCAGCGTGCCCATGCCTGCCTGGAAGTTCTTGGCCGCAATCATCTTGTCGTACAGCGCGCGGGGCAGTGGCTCGCCAGTGTCGACATGCGATGTCATGTGGCGCAGTACCTCCCACTCCCAGCAGAAGTTTTCCATGAACTGGCTGGGCAGCTCTACCGCATCCCATTCCACGCCGTTGATGCCCGAGACATCTTTCTCGCTCACTTGCGTGAGCATGTGGTGCAGCGCGTGGCCGGACTCGTGGAACAAGGTGATCACGTCGTCGTGCGTCAGCAGCGCGGGCTTACCGTCCACGCCTTCGGCAAAGTTGCAGACCATGTGCGCCACGGGTGTTTGCAGCAAACCGGTGTCGGGGCGCTGCCAGCGGCTGCGCACATCGTCCATCCATGCGCCACCGCGCTTGCCCTTGCGGGCGGGCTGGTCCAGGTAGAACTGTCCGATGACCTGGCCGTTGCGCTCCAGGCGGTAAAACAGCACATCCTTGTTCCAGACGGCAGCTAGATCTTTGGTGATCTTGACGTCAAACAGGTTCTCAATGATCTTGAACAGCCCTGCCAGCACCTTGGGTGCTGTGAAGTATTGCTTGACCTCTTGCTCGCTGAAGGAATAGCGCGCTTCTTTCAGTTTTTCGGAGATGTACGTCCAGTCCCAAGGCTGTGGGTCTGTAATGCCCAGCTCCTTGGCGGCAAACTCGCGCAGATCAGCCACGTCTTTTTCTGCATAGGGGCGGGCACGCTGGGCCAGATCACGCAGAAAGTCGATGACTTGCTGGGGCGAGTTGGCCATCTTGGGCACCAGTGAAACCTCGGCGAAGTTGGCATAGCCCAGCAGTTCGGCTTCTTCCTGGCGCAAAGCCAGCATTTCTTTGATGATGGGCGCGTTGTCGTACTTGGCCAGATCGCCTTCGGCCTGATCAGATGCACGGGTGACGTAAGCGCGATACACCTTTTCGCGCAGCGCACTGCTGTGCGCAAACTGCATCACCGGCAGGTACGACGGAATTTTCAGGGTCAGCTTGTAGCCTTCCTTGCCATCGGCTTGTGCAGCGGCCTTGGCGGCTTGCTGCACGTCGGCAGGCACGCCATCCAGTTCTTCCTGAGTAGCGTAGTAGGCCCAGCCGTCGGTGGCGTCCAGCGTGTTTTCGCTGAATTTCTGGCCCAGCTCGGCAGAGCGTTCTTGAATTTTGGCAAAGCGCTCGCGGTCTGCGCCTTGCAGCTCCGCACCCGACAGCACAAAGCTGCGCAGCGCATTGGCATGCGCCTTCTTTTGCTCGGCCGTGAGGGTGTTCACATCAATGGCCTTGTACTTGGCGTACAGGCGCTCATCGGCACCCAGATTGGTCCAGAACTCTGTAATGGTGGGCAATGCTTCGTTGTAGGCCGCGCGCAGCTCGGGGCTGTCGGCCACGCTGGACAGATGGCTGACCGCGCTCCACGCGGTGCCCAGCTTTTCGGTAGCTACGTCCAGCACCTTGGCAATGGCATTCCACTCAGCCGGGAAGTCCGGTGCGGTGACCGTCTCCAATGCCGCTTGTGCGCGTTCAATCAAAGTGTTGATAGCAGGGCCGACATCTGCAGGCGTGATGCGGTCAAACTGCGGCAGGCTGGAGGATTCAAGCAAAGCATTGGTCATAGGTGGCATTTTGCGCCAAAAGCCATTGTTTCAAGGCGTGTGGGAAACTATTAAGTTGATAGCTTCTTACGCTGCATCTATAAGAGTTTTGAAGTGATAAGTGTCTTAAACGTTGATCTGGCAAGCGCAGGCAGCTATAAAAAAACCCTGCGGCACTAGAGTGCTCGCAGGGTTGAGGCAGGGCAGCCGGGCAGCCGGGCAGAGATTACTGGGCTGCTGCGCGTTCTGCGGCTTCCATGGTATTGACCAGCAGCATGGTGATGGTCATGGGGCCAACGCCACCGGGCACGGGGGTGATGTAACCGGCAACTTCCTTGCAGCCAGCAAAGTCCACATCGCCGCACAGCTTGCCTTCGTCGTCGCGGTTCATGCCCACGTCAATAACCACAGCACCGGGCTTGAGCATGTCGGCGGTCAGCACGTTGCGCTTGCCCACGGCAGCCACCACCACATCTGCCTGGCGTGTCATGGCTGCCAGATCAGCAGTGCCGCTGTGCGTGATGGTGACGGTGGCATTGGCTGCCAGCAGCATCATGGCCATGGGCTTGCCCACAATGTTGGAGCGGCCAATCACCACGGCGTGCTTGCCGCGCAAGTCCTTCATGCCAATCGATTCCAGCATCTTCATGCAGCCGTAGGGTGTGCAGGCCTTGAAGCCAACTTCACCCACCATCAGCGCGCCCGCGCTGGCCACGTGAAAGCCGTCTACATCTTTCAAAGGTGAGATGGCTTCAATGACCTTGTGGTCATCAATGTGCTTGGGCAAGGGCAGCTGCACCAGAATGCCGTGAATGCTGGGGTCGTTGTTCAGCGCGTCCACGCGGGCCAGCAGCTCGGCTTCGGTCATGGATGCATCGTACTTTTCCAGCACCGAATGAAAGCCTGCGTCTTCACACGCCTTGACCTTGTTGCGCACGTAGACTTGCGACGCCTGGTTGTCACCAACCAGCACTACGGCCAGACCGGGCTTGGTGCCCTTGGCCGTCAAAGCTGCAGCACGCTGGGCAACTTCGGTACGCAATTGGGCGGAGAGGGCTTTGCCGTCGATGATTTGGGCTGTCATGGTGCTCGGTGGTGGTGGAGTACGTCAGAAATAAAAAAGCTGCCAGACCTGTAAGGGCGCTGGCAGCCTTTAGGGTTAGCCCCTGATTTTATGCCGGGACTTTGCCGCTTGCAGCGTTGGAGCCCAATGCAATCTTCAGCAGGTCGGCCACTGTGTTGGCGCCCAGTTTTTCCATGATGTTGGCGCGGTGCGCTTCCACCGTCTTGATACTGATGCCCAGATCGTCAGCAATTTGCTTGTTCAAGCGGCCTGCGACGATGCGCTCCAGCACTTGCGATTCGCGGCCCGTCAGCTTGGACAGCAGCGCTTCACGGCTGGCAGCTTGCTGGTGGCCAGCGAATGCTTCGCGTGCGTGGTCCAGCATGCGCTCGACCACGTTGAGCAAGTCTTCTTCCACAAAAGGCTTCTGGATGAAATCCAGTGCGCCTTTTTTCATGGTGCCAACTGCCATGGGGACATCGCCGTGACCTGTAATGAACACAATGGGCAGAGGCGACTTGCGCTCCAGCAATTTGTCTTGCAATTCCAGGCCAGTCATGCCGCCCATGCGAATGTCGGCAATCAGGCAGGCAACTTCGCGTTGATCGTAACGGGCGAGAAAAGACTCAGCAGAGTCAAAACAGCGCACGCGGTAATCTTTGCCTTCCAGCAGCCACTGCAGGGAGTCACGCACGCCCTCGTCGTCATCCACTACGTAGACTGTCCCTTTTTTAGGTGTCAAGCTCATGCAGGATTCCTTGTATTTGGATTAATAACCGTAGAAAGGTTGTCTCCCTTTTCCTGAGTGGCGGCCAACGGTATCCAGAAGGAGAACCGGCAGCCGACCACCTCTGAACCATTGTAGAGGTTCTCAGCGGACATCCGTCCTTGGTGAGACTCGACAATGGAGCGGCACAGGTTCAAACCAATGCCCATGCCTTCGTTTTTAGTAGAAAAGAAAGCTTCAAACAAGCGCTCTTGTACCTCTGGAGGCAAGCCTTTTCCAGAGTCTTGCACAGAAAATTCAACGCCAGCCTGTCCTTCTGTCTCTTTTGGGACCACACGCAATTCAACGTAACGCTGCGTGGCCGGACGTTGTGCCTGATCAATGGATTCGCCTGCATTTTTGATCAGATTGATGAGTACCTGTTCAATCAAGATGGCATCGGCCATTACTGGCGGCAGTCGCTTGGCCACAAAATGATTCAGGCGCACGTTGCGCCGGCGCATTTCAATGTTGGCCAGCTCCAGTGCTTCGTCCACCATGGTTTCCACCTGCGACAGTGTGCGGTTGGGTTCGCTGCGTTTAACAAAGGAGCGGATGCGCTGAATGATTTGCCCGGCGCGCTGGGCCTGATGCGCTGTTTTTTCCAGCGCAAATCGCATTTGCTCCTCGGTCAGCGAGCCTTTCTCCAGGCGCGAGAGCATGCCGCTGCTGTAGTTGCTGATGGCCGTTAAAGGCTGGTTCAGCTCATGGGCGACGCTGGAGGCCATCTCTCCCATGGTGATCAAGCGGCTGGCTGTCTGCGCTTGCTCCGTCTGGCGCGCAGACAGCTCTTCGGCCATGCGGCGCTGGGTGATGTCGGTGGCAATCACCATTTGCGCCAAGCGCCCATCAACCCAGCTGAGGTAGCGCGAGCGCACCTCCAGCCACTTGCCCAGCTCGGCCACATAAATTTCTGCGTTGTTGCTGGAGGCGCTGGTGAGTGAATCGGTGGGCAAGCCCATCAAGCCATCTTCATCATCCACAGACTCGCTGCGCTCAGCGGGCAAGCCACCTTGCTGAACCAGCTGCAAGTGGCCCGTTGTTTGAGAGCCAAACCACTGGCGATAAAGTTTGTTGGCAAACAGCAGCTCTGCGCTGCCCAGCGGTGCCACAGAGACCGAGGCATCCAGCGCTTCCAGCACAATCGTGAAACGATCATGCGAGGCGGCCAATTGGTCACGAATGCGTTTGGACTCGGTAATGTCGGTCATGGACGACATCCAGCCTGTCTGCTGCCCACGGGCATCAATCAGCGGCGAGATATACAGGCGCGCATCGAACATGGAGCCATTTTTTCGGCGCACACGCACCTGAAAACCACCTTGTGCGGTTTTGCCGCTTAACTCGTCTTTCAGTTTGCTGTGCAGGTACTCGTAGTCGTGCTCGGCCCAGTAGGAATAGGGGGGCATCTGGCCCACCAGGTCTTTTTCGTCCCAGCCTGTCATCTGGCAAAACGCAGCATTGACATAGGTGATGCGGCCCTGCAGATCCAGTGCACGCATGCCGGTCAGCACCGAGTTTTCCATCGCGCGGCGGAAATTGGTTTCCGCAATCAACGCGTCTTGCGCCCGCAAGCGCTTGCGGGTGTGCCGCCATGTACCCATCAGCAGCCAGGCGGTCAGCAAGCTCATGGCTGCAACCAGCCAGAACATACCGTTGCCCACCATGCTCAAAGATGTGCGGTAAGCCTGCGCCTTGAGCGTCAGGTCAGAGCCCACCGGCGAGACTGGAATCTGGTACTCGGTCGCTTCTGGCTGGGCCAGCGTGTGCCAGTTGGTTTTTATGCGCGCAGGCGTGAGCGGGGTGCCGGCAAGCAGCTTGCCCTGCCCATCTGACAGCGTGATTGCGTAACGCGCCAGCAGGTCGCTGGGGATGGCGTAGCGCATCAAATTGTCTAAAGAAAACTCAGCCATGACGGTGCCGCCAAAGCTGCTGGTTCCCATCACGGGTGAGTGAAACTGCAGCAAGGGTGGGTTGTAGCCAGCGCGCACTGGGGGCTGTGTGTAAACCAGATGGTTGCTGTCTTTGACGGACTGAAAGCTTTTGGCCGCTTCGTCGTTTTGCAGCTTTTCACCCGGCATGCGCAATTGTTCGCTGGGCACGGTAGGCGCTGCATAGCTGGTGATGATGCGGCCATCACGGTCTACCCAGGTCAATACCTGCATTTCTGGGTACTGCGTGACCAGCACCTCGGCGCGGTTTACAAATTCCGCCGTACCAATGTCGCCATATGCCAAGTCACGCGCAATGCGCATGACTTGTTCCTGGCGCTCCAAAAGGCGCAAACGCACGCGCTGTTGCGCATATTCCACATCGCGTTTGAGGGCTTGCTGGTCGCGATCGACTTCCTCCGCGCGTAAGTACCAGAAAGCCGCAATGATTGCAGCCATGAAAAATGCGACGGAAACCAGCGGCGCCAAGGCGGCCAAGCGGTCTTGTCGGGTAGGCGGCAAACTGCGCCACCACATGCGCCACCAGCGGGTGGGGTCAGCGCTGGTGAAGGATGCAGGGGCAGTTGTCTCAGAGTTGTTTTTTTGTGGTGAAACCATACCGGAAGTGTAGGGGGATTCCCTTGCTTTGCGCGTGCTCAAAGTGACGCTTGAAACATCTTGTCCTGTATGTGCAGTTGCAGCAATATTTCACATTATGGGAGTTGGCTGCATCATTTGAAATATGAAGAAAATATGCGAAACTGCGCGCTGAAATGGTCGCCACATTGGGCGTATTTGTCTCTCAAGTAAGGTGTGAGCCTGCAGCTAAGCTCGGGTTCAATCACTGCTTATTGTTGAGTAGGGAACTACGTTCGATACAAATTCGACTTCCTACCTGCAGCCTCTTGAACAGGAGACAACCATGACAGCTCAGACCGACCCTCAGGCCGGCGCTAACGCAAAGCCTAGCCTCGACCCCCAAGAATCCCGCGAGTGGATGGACGCGCTGAGCGCCGTCATCGACCGCGAAGGTGCACAGTACGCGCACCAGCTGATTGAAGAGGTGCTGGAGCACGCACGCCAAAACAGCGTGGATTTGCCTTTCTCAGCCACCACTGGCTACGTCAACACCATTGAAACCAGCCAAGAAGCCCGCTGCCCCGGCAATCTGGAGCTGGAAGGCCGCCTGCGTGCCTACATGCGCTGGAACGCCATGGCTATGGTCGTCAAGGCCAACCGCCATCACCCACCAGAAGGTGGTGATCTGGGTGGTCACATTGGTTCGTTCGCTTCGCTGGCCAACATGTTTGCAGCGGGCTTTAACCATTTCTGGCACGCCGAAAATGAAAACCACGGTGGTGACTGCCTGTACATCCAGGGTCACGTCTCGCCCGGCATCTACGCCCGTGCGTTCCTGGAAGGCCGTATCACTGAAGAGCAGTTGCTGAACTTCCGCCAGGAAGTTGACGGCAAGGGCCTGTCCAGCTACCCGCATCCCAAGCTGATGCCCGAGTTCTGGCAGTTCCCTACCGTCTCGATGGGTCTGGGCCCATTGATGGCGATCTATCAGGCACGTTTCCTCAAGTACCTGCACGCCCGTGGCATTGCCAACACCGAAAACCGCAAGGTCTGGGTGTTCTGCGGCGACGGTGAAATGGACGAAGTTGAATCGCTGGGCGCAATCGGCCTGGCAGCGCGCGAAAACCTCGACAACCTGGTCTTCGTCATCAACTGCAACTTGCAGCGTCTGGACGGTCCTGTGCGCGGTAACGGCAAGATCATCCAGGAGCTGGAAGGCGAATTCCGTGGCTCGGGCTGGAACGTCATCAAGCTGATCTGGGGCAAGGGCTGGGACGAGCTGCTGGCCAAGGACAAGGACGGCGTTCTCAAGAAAATCATGATGGAGTGCAACGACGGTGACTATCAGGCCATGAAGGCCAACGATGGTGCTTTCGTGCGCAAGAACTTCTTCGGCCGCGATCCGCGTGCCCTGAAGATGGTCGAGCACATGTCCGACGACGAAATCTGGAACCTGCGCCGTGGTGGCCACGACTCGCAAAAAGTCTACGCCGCCTTCCACGCCGCCAACACCACCAAGGGTCAGCCCACCGTGTTGCTGGTCAAGACCGTCAAGGGCTTTGGCATGGGCAAGGTTGGAGAGGGCAAGAACAACGTTCACCAGACCAAGAAACTGAGCGATGAAGACATCAAGTCCTTCCGCGACCGTTTCAACATTCCAATCCCGGACAGCCAGATTGCGGACATCCCTTTCTTCAAGCCTGCGGACGACACCCCCGAGATGAAGTACCTGCACGAGCGCCGCAAGGCCTTGGGCGGCTACCTGCCACACCGCCGTGTGAAGGCGGAAGAGTCTTTCACCGCCCCGGCGCTGGACACCTTCAAGGCCATCTTGGAGCCCACGCCCGAAGGCCGTGAAATCTCGACCACCCAGGCCTATGTGCGCTTCCTCACGCAACTGCTGCGTGACAAGAACATTGGCCCCCGCGTTGTGCCTATCTTGGTGGACGAAGCCCGTACCTTTGGTATGGAAGGCCTGTTCCGTCAGATCGGTATCTACAACCCCCACGGTCAGCAGTACACCCCGGTCGACAAAGACCAAGTCATGTACTACCGCGAAGACAAGGCCGGCCAGATTCTGCAAGAAGGCATCAACGAAGCCGGTGGTATGGCTTCGTGGATTGCTGCGGCTACCAGCTACAGCACGTCGAACCGAATCATGATTCCGTTCTACGTCTACTACTCCATGTTCGGCTTCCAGCGCATTGGCGATCTGGCATGGGCAGCGGGCGACATGCAAGCACGTGGCTTCTTGCTGGGCGGCACTTCGGGCCGCACCACACTGAACGGCGAAGGCCTGCAGCACGAAGACGGCCACAGCCACATCCTGGCCAACACCGTACCTAACTGCATCAGCTACGACCCCACCTTCGCGCACGAAGTGGCCGTGATCATGCAAGACGGCTTGCGCCGCATGGTGCAAAACCAGGAAAACGTCTTCTACTACATCACCTTGTTGAATGAAAACTACCCCATGCCCGGTCTGACCGAAGGCACGGAGCAGCAAATCATCAAGGGCATGTACCTGTGCAAGCCCGGCCAGAAAGTGCCGCAATCGGGCCAGCGCGTTCAGCTGCTGGGCTCGGGCACCATCCTGCGCGAATCGTTCTTTGCGCAAGAGCTGCTGGAAAAAGACTGGGGCATTGCCGCCGACGTGTGGAGCTGCCCATCGTTCAACGAACTGACCCGTGACGGTCAGGACTGCGAACGCCACAACATGCTGCACCCGCTGGAAACCGCCAAGCAAGCCTTTGTCACGCAACAGTTGCAAGCCACCCAAGGCCCTGTGGTCGCGTCTACCGACTACATGAAGGCCTACGCCGAGCAAATTCGCCCCTACATGCCCAAGGGCCGCACGTTCAAGGTGCTGGGTACTGACGGCTTTGGCCGCTCGGATTTCCGCCGCAAGCTGCGCGAGCACTTCGAGATCGACCGCCACTACATCGTGGTGGCCGCGCTCAAGTCGCTGGCCGACGAAGGCAAGCTGCCAATCACCAAGGTGGCTGAGGCGATTGCCAAGTACGGCATCCAAGCCGACAAGATCAACCCCCTGTACGCTTGATAAAGCCCGGAGACACAGATATGGCATTGACAGAAATCAAGGTCCCGGACATCGGGGATTTCGACAGCGTTGGCGTGATCGAAGTGCTGGTCAACGTGGGCGACACCATCAAGGTTGAGCAATCGCTGATTACCGTGGAGTCCGACAAGGCCTCCATGGAAATTCCTTCCAGCCACGCCGGTGTGCTTAAGGAATTGCGCGTCAAGCTGGGTGACCAGGTGGCGCAGGGCGGTGTGATTGCAGTGATTGAAACTGCAGACACGGCTGCCGCTTCTGCACCCGCTGCAGCCCCTGCACAGGCCCCAGCGCCCGTTGCAGCAGAGGCACCTGCTGCGGCCCCAGCGCCCGTAGCACCTGCGTCGGCTGCTCCTGCAGCTGCAGCAAGTTCTATAAATATTCAAATCCCCGACATCGGTGATTTCAAAGACGTTGCCGTCATTGAAATGCTGGTCAAGGTGGGTGATGTGGTCACCGCTGAGCAATCACTGTTCACTGTGGAGTCTGACAAGGCATCGATGGAAATTCCATCGCCAGCCGCAGGCACCATCACCGCGCTGAACATCAAGCTGGGCGATGTGGTCAACGTGGGTGACGTGGTGGGCGCTATGAGCGTGCAGGGCGCAGCCCCTGCAGCTTCGGCACCCGCCGCCGCGCCAGCTGCTGCAGCACCTGTTGCACAAGCAGATACGGCACCAGCAGCCGCCGCCAGTGCAGCGTCAGCAGCTACGACAGCTGTAGCTGCACCTGCTGCAGCACCAGCCCACAACCCTACGGTGGCCCCTTCGGGCAAGCTGCCGCACGCATCGCCTTCCGTGCGCAAATTTGCGCGTGAACTGGGCGTGCCGCTGGAAGAAGTGCAAGGCTCGGGTCAAAAGGGCCGCATCACTTCCGAAGACGTGATGGGCTTTACCAAGTCCGTCATGGCGGGCGCGGTGCAAACACTGGCACAAGCTGCCAAGGCCCCCGCCAAGTCGGCAGGCGCTGGCAACGTGGGCGGGCTGGAAGTGCTGGCATGGCCCAAGGTGGACTTTGCCAAGTTCGGCCCGGTCGAGCGAAAAGATCTGTCGCGCATCAAGAAGATCTCGGGTGCCAACCTGCACCGCAACTGGGTGATGATTCCCCACGTCACCAACAATGACCTGGCAGACATCACCGATCTGGAAGCCTTCCGCGTCTCTACCAACGCTGAAAACGCCAAGGCCAAGAGCGATGTGAAGGTCACCATGCTGGCCTTCGTTATCAAGGCTGTGGTGGCTGCACTCAAGAAGTTCCCAGAGTTCAACGCCTCGCTGGACGGCGATACGCTGGTCTACAAACAGTACTTCAACATTGGCTTTGCGGCAGACACGCCCAACGGCCTGGTGGTGCCTGTGCTCAAAGATGCCGACAAGAAGGGCATCATGCAGATCAGCCAGGAAATGGGCGAGCTGGCCAAAAAGGCCCGCGACGGCAAGCTGGGCGCGGCAGACATGCAAGGCGGCTGCTTCTCCATCTCGTCGCTGGGCGGCATTGGTGGCACCAACTTCACGCCCATCGTGAATGCGCCTGAAGTGGCCATCCTTGGCCTGTCGCGTGGTGCCATGCAGCCGGTGTGGAACGAAGAGAAAGAAAAGTTCGTGCCCCGCCTGATGCTGCCCCTGAGCCTGTCGTACGACCACCGCGTCATCGACGGTGCCTCTGCTGCGCGCTTTAACGCCTATCTGGGCGCTGTGCTGGCGGACTACCGCCGCATCTTGCTGTAAGGAGCGCTGCACATGGCAATCATCGATATCAAAGTGCCCGACATTGGCGACTTCGCTGAAGTTGGCGTGATCGAGCTGCTGGTGCAGCCCGGTGACACCGTCACCGTGGACCAGTCGCTCATCACTGTGGAGTCTGACAAGGCCTCCATGGAAATCCCCTCCAGCCACGCTGGCGTGGTCAAGTCCATTGCGGTCAAGATCGGCGACAAAATCGCTGAAGGCTCCGTGGTGCTGACGCTGGAAGCCGCAGAGGGCACAGCGCAAGCCGCTGCGGCCAGCGCACCCGTTGCAGCGCCTGCTGTACAAGCACCAGCAGCGCCTGTTGTTGCACCTGCCGGCTCCAGCTACAGCGGCACCGTGGATCTGGATGCCGATGTGGTTGTTCTCGGCGGTGGCCCCGGCGGCTACTCCGCAGCCTTCCGCGCGGCTGATCTGGGCCTGAAGGTGGTACTGGTTGAGCGTTACAAAACGCTGGGTGGCGTGTGCCTGAATGTGGGCTGCATCCCCTCCAAGGCGCTGCTGCACGTGGCGGCCGTGATCGACGAGGTCAAGCACCTTGAAGTCGCAGGCGTCAAATTTGGCGCGCCCGAGGTGTCGATTGACACCCTGCGCGGTCACAAAGACAAGGTCATCAGCAAGTTGACTGGTGGCTTGGCCCAGATGGCCAAGATGCGCAAGGTCACTGTTGTGCGCGGTGTTGGTACTTTTGTGGGCTCGCACCACATTGAAGTGGCCGAAACCGAAGGCGACAAGCAAGCGCAAACCGGCAGCAAGAAGGTCATTCAGTTCAAGAACGCCATCATTGCTGCAGGCTCGCAAGCTGTGCACCTGCCTTTCATGCCCAAGGACGAACGCGTGGTTGATTCCACCGGCGCACTGGCCCTGAAAGAAGTGCCCAAGCGCATGCTGATCTTGGGCGGCGGCATCATCGGTCTGGAAATGGGCACCGTCTACAGCACGCTGGGCGCACGCCTGGACGTGGTGGAAATGATGGACGGCCTGATGCAAGGCGCTGACCGTGACTTGGTCAAGGTCTGGCAAAAGATGAACGCGCCACGCTTTGACAACATCATGGTCAACACCAAGACCGTGGGTGCCGAAGCCACGCCCGAAGGCATCAAGGTGTCATTTGCGCCCGCCAAAGACGGCATCACCGTGCCTGAGCCACAAACCTACGACCTCGTCTTGCAAGCCGTGGGCCGCACGCCCAATGGCAAGAAGATTGGCGCAGACGCTGCCGGCGTAGCTGTGACTGACCGTGGCTTTATCGACGTTGACATTCAAATGCGCACCAACGTGCCGCACATCTTTGCCATTGGCGACATCGTGGGCCAGCCCATGCTGGCGCACAAGGCCGTGCATGAAGCGCACGTGGCCGCCGAAGTCATCGCTGGTGAATTGCAAGGCAACAAAGAGCTGGCAGCCGCCGCTTTCAATGCCCGCGTGATTCCTTCCGTTGCGTACACCGACCCCGAAGTGGCATGGGTGGGCCTGACTGAAGACCAGGCCAAGGCGCAAGGCATCAAGGTCAAAAAGGGTCTGTTCCCTTGGGCCGCCTCTGGCCGCGCCATTGCCAATGGCCGCGACGAAGGCTTCACCAAGCTGCTGTTTGACGATTCACCCGAAGCCCACGGCCATGGCCGAATTTTGGGCGGCGGCATGGTCGGCACGCACGCAGGCGACATGATTGGTGAGATTGCTCTGGCCATTGAGATGGGTGCAGACACCGTTGATATTGGCAAGACCATTCACCCACACCCCACGCTGGGCGAAAGCATTGGCATGGCGGCAGAAGTTGCGCACGGCTCTTGTACCGATGTACCACCGGCACGCAAGTAATTAGCGCTTTCTGGAAAGTGCTTGAAAAGCAAAAAGGCAACCTTCGGGTTGCCTTTTTTATTGTTTAAACAGCTGGGGTGATTACAGATACTTGGAGAAAAGTGCGGGCTGTGATTGCCGCAAATGTGATTTGAAAATCTGGCCCAATGCTACGGGCGGTGTAGTCGATTAATTTTCTGAGTTTGAGAGCATTAGTCGCAGATTATGTGAAAGACCTGTGGGCTGCTGCGTAGACCAGGCACTTTTTCAAGACGAGCAGACGTCGGCTTCAAACCAATAAAAATGAGTGTAAAGCTGAAAATACTTGCTTGTCAGCTTGTGAAGAGCCTCATGTCGCTGTTTCAATACCAAAGACAGATTCAGTTACTTTCTGAAACTCCGTGGAAGAAAAAACAATGCGCGGTAATGAATAGAAACATGTATTACATTAAATTTATGTGCGGCTTGACTTAAATCATACGGAAATAATATTACACCCATATTGCTTTGATAAATGTTGTCTGGAATTTAAGATGGAAAGCGATAAATGAGGAGATGTGTTTATGGCTGTTTTAAATTGGGTTTCTGATCTAAATACTGGCATTGAAGAAATTGATAGACAGCACAGGCGTATTGTTGATTACATCAATCGACTCTACGAGTTGCGCGAAACACCTGATCGAAAATTGCTGGGTGAAGTGATTGGAGAGACCGTGGACTACACCCTCTCACATTTTGCTTTTGAAGAAGGCATGATCGAAGAAGCGGGGTACATGTTTTCAGGGCCTCACAAGCGCGTGCATGAGCTGTTTATACGCAGGGTCACTGAAATACAGATGCGCTTCGAAGCAGGCGAGGACGTCAGCAACGAGCTGCACGGCATGCTGTCGCGCTGGTTGTTTAACCACATTCGCAATGAAGATCGTGGCTATGTGGATACCGTTAAAACGTACCAGCGCATGCAAAACAAAAACACTAAAACGACCGAGCAGAAAATTAAAGAGGAAATTGTGAAGGAGTTGGAAGCGAAGCACCAGCGTAAAGGGTTCTTCGCAAGATTATTTTCTTGAGTTGGATTATTGATTAATTATCGCTTCTAAAGCGCCATTGCAACTTCATAGCAATATTATTGATCTGACATATCAATCATTTCAATATAAAAATGCAGTGGTGATTTGAATTAATTAATTATTTGAAAATTAAATTTAAATTATTTTTCTTGATGAATTATTATTATGAATAAATTTCATCAATACATGATTCCGAGTTTTGGTGTAGATATGTTTTCGACAAAATTCTCTTTTTGATAGCTGCTCATGCTTGCTAGAGCTAGATTGCAGGCTTAATGGTTTTCAATCTTCAGCATCGCGTGCAAATTGGCGCGAGCGGCTGACTCCAGTTTTGAGTGAAGAAATGCCGTGCTGTAAATATTTAGCCTTGCGACAAACTCCTGCAGCACAGCATGCCGCTTCGCCATAAACACATCCTTCGGCACCCACGCATATTCCTGCCGAATCTGCCACTCATACTCTGCAAAGCGTGCGGGGGCGGCGCCAAGAATGGCCAGGTCAATGTCCACCAGCAAAGCTGCATCGCCTGTCAACGGTGCGGCAGTGTGTTCGGTGGCCATGATCAGTGCGTGTGCACGGGCTTGTACTTCAGCGCTAACGCCTGCGGCTTGCAAGGCCGCAGCCGCCCAGTCAGCGCTGCGCGCTTCGTTGTCATGTGCTTTGACGTCATACACCGCGTCGTGGAACCACAGGGCAATGGCAATTTCCGCAGGGCGTTGCACCAGATGGGCGCTTTCGCTTTGTAGTTGCAAGCATTCAGCCAGATGCTGCAGCGTGTGGTAGTGGCGTTGCGGCTCGCTGTAAGCCTGCAGTAGCTGCTCGTACAGGCCGAGCGGTGGGGGCTGTTGCAGCTCACTCCAGGTGTGGAGCCAGTGGTGGTGCAGATGCTGCAAGTCGGGCATGGTACAGAGCAGGGTGTGAGGTGACGGCTAAGCCTAGCGCAGTGACGGCGAAACGAAAAGTGCATAAGCCAGAGCGTCTGAGCAAGCACTGCGAACAATTACACTCGACTCATCGCTGTGTTGCCTTTCAGCACAGAAGCAAACAGCCTCGGCTCTATGCCTGTCTAGAGTGTCAATTTCAATGAGCGAAGCCGTATGCGCGGCTCCAAGACCGCTTTAAAAGCAAATATCTACCACCCATGAACCAGCCATCGTCGTCTCCCTCTCTTTTTGGTCTGAGCTTTGGCTGGGCTTATGCGCTGGCGGCGTTTACGTTGACTATTACCAGTTGCCTGCCGCTGGCCTTGCTGGCCACCATGGCGGGCGGTGGCACGGGGGCAGAACGGGCCAATGCCTTGATGGCGTGGTTGCCCATCATGGCGGCTCTGGTGGCTATTGCTTGCGCGGTGTTCTTTTTCACCACCTTGCGCCAGCGCGTGGGTTGGCAGCGGCATGTGCTGATGGTGATGTGGGCCTTGTCTGCGCTGGGCATGGTGGGGTGGTGGAAGCTGTAAAGTCGGCGACTTTTCAAATTGCTATTCACAAACAAGGCAGCCGTTGGCTGCTTTTTGTTTTTATGGTTTTTGATAGCTGCTTGCGCTTACTGCGTAAGGGCTAAATGTTGATTTTGTTTCAAGGCCGCAGCGACCAGTGAAGGGTGCTGTGCAAGCTGCCGAGATTGCGTGAACGGTGCTCTTGAACTCTTTGGCTCCAGCACCATGTGTGACTGACAGCGCGGCGGGTGCCGCGTTCTCCATTTTGTCTGGCGCCTGGTGGCGCTGGATTTTTTACTGTCTGATTGCTCCCATGTCTCAACTCCAAACGTCTTTCCAGATTGGTTCTGTCACTTTGCCTAACCGCGTGGTTCTGGCTCCGTTGACGCGTATGCGTGCCTTTGACGGCCGTGCGCCGGGGGATTTGCAGGTGACGTATTACCGCCAGCGTGCGGGTGCCGGGCTGATCTTGACCGAGGCCACTTCGGTATCGCCCATGGGCGTGGGTTACCCCAACACGCCTGGCATCTGGTCGGCTGAGCAAGTAGCAGGCTGGAAGCGCGTGAACGATGCGGTGCACGCTGAAGGCGGCCATATTGCCCTGCAACTGTGGCACGTAGGCCGTATTTCTGACCCTGAACTGCTGGATGGCCAGCTGCCCGTAGCCCCCAGCGCGATTGCCGCCGAGGGTGATGTGAATGTGCTGCGCCCCAAGCGCCCTTACGCCGTGCCGCGCGCGCTGGAGACCGAAGAGGTGGCCGCAGTGGTGCAAGATTTTGTGCAGGCCGCACGCAACGCCAAAGAGGCGGGCTTTGACTTTATTGAAGTACATGCCGCCAACGGCTATCTGTTTGACCAGTTCTTGCACGACGGCAGCAACCAGCGCACCGACCAGTACGGCGGCAGCATTGAAAACCGTGCCCGCTTCTTGATGGAAACGCTGGATGGCCTGCTGCAAGTGTGGCCCGCCGAGCGCATTGGTGTGCACCTGAACCCCATGAGCAACACGCACAGCATGAGCGATAGCAACCCTGTGGCCTTGTTCACCTACGTGGCTGAACAGATTGCGGCGCGCAAGCTGGGCTTTATTTTCTCGCGCGAGGAGCTGAAAGACGGCGTGCTGCCTATTGGCCAGCACATGCGCAAGGTGTACCAGGGCACGTTCATTGCCAATGACGGTTTTACCGCCGAGCAGGCCGAAGCTGTGATTGCCAGCGGCGCTGCCGATGCCGTGGCCTTTGGCCGCGTCTTTATTGCCAATCCCGATCTGCCCGAGCGTTTTGCGCGCGGTGCCGAGCTGAATGCGCTGAACCCCAGCACCATCTACAGCGCCGACGCAACAGGCTACACCGACTACCCCGTGCTGGAAAGCAGCGCGGCGTAAAGCCAGGGCGGCAACCATCTGCGCGGTTGTGAAGTGCAGATGGTTCAGACATGAAGGTCAGCGTGTTCGCTGGCCTTTTTTGTTGCTGTGATGGTTTTGATAGCTGCTTGCTTGGGTGTAGCAAGGGCTAGGCAGTCATTGGGTGGTGATTTTGCGGCACTGCCCGCGGTGTTTGGAGGCGTTTGCCGCTTCACACTTCAGCCACACGATCCGTACCGACGCTGGTGTGCGCGGAAAGTGGCAGGCATCAAGGGGCAAAGGCAAAGTCCACCACCCGGCGGGCACCGTGCATCAGCATGTCGAAATGGTCGTGGTCACGCGCCACGGTGGTGGTGATGCGTGCATTGGGGTTGGCGGTAACCAGCAGGCTGCCTGCGTTACGTACGTGGTCAACAATGGCGCGCTGGTTCAGGTGTTCCTGGCGTGCCGCTGGCAAGGGGGCCGTGGGGTATTGCTCTTCTTCACCCACAGTCAGCATGACTGTGAGCCGAGTAGCTGCACCCGTATTTACATGCGCTGAGCTGGCCAGCCTGCGCGCCAGCAGGGCGTTGCTGAACCACAGCGAGGGGCTGGCCGCCCAGTAGCGCTGGAAATGGGTGGGGTCGGTGAGCAGCGTATCGACCGTAAACAGCCCACCGTACGAGAAACCAAACAGGGTGTGCCCTTGCGGATCAAGCGGAAAGTGCTCGGCAATGCGCGGGCGCAGCTCTTCCACCAGAAACTTACGGAAGGCCACCGCGCCGCCAAATTGGGGTGAGAGCTTATCGCCGGTTGTTGCATCAGGCACGGGCGTGTAATCGCGTGCGCGGCCATCCACATCAAACGGTGTGCCGCTGGCGTAGGCCACGGCAACAATCAGCCCAGCGGGACGGGGTGCACGCGCCTGTTCACGGCGGGAGCCCTGGCTGGCAGCGTCTGCACGCGGGCGGCTTAAAGTGGTCAATGGGTAGCTGGCTGCGCCGTCCAGCAGCCATAGCACGGGGTAGCCTTGTGCAGACGGTGCTGCGTGCGGCAGGCCTACCAAAACGGTGTAGCTTGCGCCGGTGTGGCGTGAGGTGATGTCAAATTGCAGCGTATCGGGCTGCGTAGCGGCACGCCAGCCTGCAGGTATGCTGTCTGCGTAAGCCAGCACAGGCAAAAGCATGGTGCAAAGGGTGGCTGCCAGGCGGCGCAGTAAGGTGGGCAGTGGTGGCATAAGGCGTGTGTTTGTAAAGAGGTCTCAGTCGCATTCAGCAGCCAAGTGTGCCATCTTCACACAGATTGTTTGCGTAGCAGGTGCCTGCAGCAGGCTTTGCCTTGCGCTTGTTCAAGATACTGTTTTGCGCCTAATGAATCCGTTGCCGAACCAGCGCTGCTTGCGTTTGCGTTGTCGTCTTTACTTGGGCAAGGGGCCATGCATGCAGCGTACTTTCTGAGTTCAGGAACGCAAAAGTGCTTTTGTATTTGATAAGTTTTCTATATAGATAAAGGTTGGTTTTGACGGTATTTTGTATAGATAAATGCTGAATTAAATGGTGGTGCGGTGGCTGTCAGGCACAGATGCTAATTAACCACAAACAGGCATTTCAGTATTTTTCTATACATACTATGCGTGCTGAAGCATCTAACTTGTATAGAAAACCTCCAATGAATACTTGTACATTGCAAATTCATGCGCAAGGCCAGTGGCACGATGTGGCGTCGGTGTCGCTGTGGGGTGATGCCGCGCAGGGCTGGCGTGCCAAAACTTATGCGGGCTATGCGGTGGATTGGTCGGTCGATCAATTTGGCCAACGCGATGCGCATGCGCTGAGCGTGAACTACCCCGTGGGGCTGGAGCCGCTGGAGTGCGCGCACTGGCCGGTGTGGCTGATGGACATGTTGCCCCAGGGCTTTGGCCGGGCAGAGCTGCTGCGCCGCCTGGGCCTGCCCACCACGCTGGAGCAGGCGGGCGACTGGCCCTTGCTGTTGGCTGGCGCTGGCAACCCGATTGGGCATATGCGGGTGAAAGAGGCTGCCCAGTGGCTGCGTGCACAGTCTGCGCAGTGGGCGACACAGCCCGGGGCCATGGTGCGAGGCTTTGCGGTGGATGAAGTGTCTGCCCGGGTGGAAGAGTTCAGCGAGCATCTGGCGCAGCACGGGCTGTTTGTGGCGGGCTCTTCGGGTGTGCAGGGTGAGTGGCCCAAGCTGCTGCTGACACTGGACGACGCAGGCTTGCTGCACCTGGACCACGCCTTGCCCGATGCGCAGGCAGCCAGGCACTTCATCGTCAAGTTCAGCCGGGGCAGTGATGCGGCACTGGCGCAAATTTTGCGGCACGAGCCTGTGTACATGGAGCTGGCGCGCCTGCTGGGCCTGCGCGTACACGGGCCACTGCGGCTGGAGGGCGGGCGTGTGCTGTTCATTCCGCGCTTTGACCGCCGTGTGCAACTGACGGCACAAGGCCGCCGCGTCAAGCGGCTGGCGCAAGAGAGCATTGCCTCGCTGACCGGGCAAAACGGTTTTGACAGCGTGCCCAGCCATGATGCGGTTTGCCGCGCACTGGTGGCGCACTGTACAGACCCACAGGCCGAGGTGCTGGAGTACCTGCGCCGCGATGTGGCCAACCTGGCACTGGGCAACAAGGACAACCATGCACGCAACACCGCCATTCAGCGCGATTTTGAAGGCCATGTGGCACTGACACCGCTGTTTGACTTTGCCCCCATGTACCTGCACCCCGATGGCATTGCCCGCCGCATTCGCTGGGAGGGCAACGACAACGGCCAGCCAGACTGGCCGCGTGTGCTGGATGCAGTGTGCAGTCCAGACAACGACCCGCAAGGCAAACTCAATCGCACGGCGCTGGCGCAAGGCCTGGCCTCTATGGCTGCCCCGCTGGCGCAGCTGGCAGAGCAGGGCGTTGCACTGGGGCTGGAAGCCGATGTCCACGCGCATCTGCAGCGCGGATTGGGTGCAATGGCCGAGCGCATGCAGGCGCTTGCCACGGTGCAAGGAGATTGATGATGGACAAGCGCTACAACACCCTCAGCCTGCCCGAGCAGCTCATGCTGCGCAAACAGGCCATTGACGATGTGCTGGCCCACCCGGAATGGACACTGCAGCAGTCCGTGCGCCACCTCAAGCGCACCATGCGCCTGACCAGTGCAGAGCTGGCCAAGATGGCGGGCATCAACCCCAAAACCCTGCTGGACATTGAGCAGGGCCGCAGTCTGGGCACGGTGCAGACGCTCAACAAGGTGCTGGGCGTGCTGGGGCTGAAACTGGGGGTGGTGGCCAAGAGCACTTCCCCGCTCAAAGATGCTGCCGGTAGGTGATTTCTGCGTTTCTACGCGCCCCCAACCCCTGTATTACATTGGCTGCCGCTGCTGAAATCAGCGGCTACCCACCACCAGAGCGCACTTGCCATTGCGCTCTATCAGCGCAAAGAGGCTTTCGTGCAGATGGAGACTGAATTGGATTTTTGGACAAGCCCCCTGAAGGCCGTGATGGCTGAGGCGTTTGCATGACCCGTTTGCTGCTCTCGGTGAAGTGGCTGTCTTTGGCGGCGTGGTTTGTTGCCTTGGTGGTGCATGTCTGGGTGCTGCTGCACTGGCCTGTGCCTTCTGCCGTTGTGCAGCACCTGCACAGGGTGCAAGTGGTCATGACAGTGGGCATTTTTGTGGTGTGGTGGCCTACGGCCTGGGTGGCGCAACGCATGACAGAGCGCCATGGTGGTAGCGGTGGCCAAGGTGTTGTCCGGTTTTCATGGGCGGATGCGCTGCAGGGGTGCCCGCCATGGATGCGTAATACGGCTTATGGCCTGTTCATCTACACGTTCATCAATTTCTTTGTGAGCTTTGGTATGGGTCTGACGGGTGCCGGTGCAGCAGACGCACTGGGGCGCATGCGCATGTTCTCGGGCTTGTGGCTGCTGTTTTATGGCCTGGCCTTTGCCATGATGTATTCCACGCTGCGCACACCCAGCTTGGTAGGCCAGCGCAGTTGCAGTGCAGGCCATGCTGTCAGGCGGGGCGACAGCTTTTGCGGCCAGTGTGGGCAGCCCATGCCGCCGCAATAGCCTGCCAAAGTGGTGCAAACCACCAATCAAGGTGGTGCGGTTTTTGGTGAGCGGTTAGCCAAAAAGTAGAAAAAATAGCTGCCAATACTTGCTGGATAAGCGCTGACAGCTAATTTGGTTGAGATGCTCAGCGCAACTGCATTTTTGCGCTGCTTGTCAAGCCTTGTACAAGCTTTACAGAGGCAAGTCGCCTGCAGGCTGGCCCAGCCATTTTTTGGACAGTCGATCCAGCTCCCCGTTTTGCTTGGCCTCCAGCACGATGGCGTTGATGCGCTCCAGCAAAGCGGTCTCGCCCTTGGCGACGCCGATAAAGTTGGGGCTGACTTTGAGAATCAGCTTGAGTTCGCTGTCCAGCTTGGCGGCCTGTTTTTTGATGGCGTCGCCTTCACCTGCGCTGGTGGCAATGGCTTGCACCTGCCCGGTGACAAAGGCCGAGACGGTGGCAATGTGGTCTTCAAAGCGACGAATTTGCGCGCCTGCTGGGGCCACTTTGGTCAGTTCTGCATCGGCCATGGCCCCGCGTGTGACCGAGATGGTTTTGCCGCTCAGGTCATTCCAGTCCTTGATAGCCATGGCTTTTGGAGCGAACAAGGCCTGAAAGAATGGTGAGTAGCTGTGTGAAAAATCTACCACCTTGGCGCGCTCTTCAGTCTTGCCCAGCGTGGAGATGACGATATCGACCTTGCCGGTTTGCAGGTAGGGCACGCGGTTGGCGCTGACCACGGGGATCAGTTCTGCCTTGGCTCCCAGCTTGCCGGCCACGTAGCGGGCCATGTCGATGTCCAGCCCCTGCGGTTTCATGTCAATGCCCACCATGCCGTAGGGCGGGTAGTCGGTAGGGATGGCAATGCGCACTTTCTTGGTGCGTTCAATCTGTTCGAGCACACCGCTGGCATGGGTGGCACCGCTGGCCAGGGCGGTCAGGCTCAAGAGGCTCAGGGCAAGTTTGCGCAATGTAAGAGTCATGGCTGTAAAGGCGAGGGTGGATAAAGGAAGGGGGAAAAGTGTTGCGGTGGCTGGGGCTGTATCAATGCGCGTGCGGCGACAGGGCCTGCTGCAGCCATTGGGCGGTGGCGTCGAGGGGGGCAATCAAGGGCACATCCATGCTGCGGGCCAGCGCATGCGCGGCCTGGCCCAAGGGGCCGCCGCCAATGACGACGCTGTGCGCGCCGTCAGCGTCTACACATTGGCGCACGGCGTGGTGCAGTTGCTGCTGCAACGCACTGGCGTTGGCCACCAGTTGCAGCGGGTTGCCCGGGGTATAGCGTGCGCCGGTGTAAAGCTGGACCAGCCCCAGTTGCTGGGCCTGGGCATGCATGGCGGCATCCAGATCGGGGGTGGTGGTGGCAATGCCAAAGGGCTGCCCGCTGCGGCTGGCGGCACGCATGGCGGCTTCGCCAATGCCTACGGTGGGCACGCCGGTGGCGCTGCGCAGCCAGTGCAGAGCCGGGTCGGCAAAGCAGGCCAGCACAACGCCGTGCCATGGGCCTGTGTACTGGGCACGTTGCCAGCAGTCGGCCACCTGCTGGGCGGCTACCGCCAGTTGTGCGGCGTTGGTAATCATGGGCACGCCCTGCGTGGCGGTTATGCCGTGTACTGCAAAACTTGCGGGCAATTGCGCCTGCACCAGCTGCACCATCATCTGGGTGGTTTGCGTGTTGGTGTTGGGGTTGAGCAAGAGCACGGAGGGCATAAATCAGCGCATGGGGTTGGTGTACCAAAGCTGTATGCAATATCCAAGCCAATGCGAGATTAAGCAAGTTAAGTGGGTGAGGGGGCTCTTACAACTGGCGCAGCGTCTGTCATGCGCAGGGGGTAGTCCCTAAGCCCTCTATTGCATAGGGCCGCCCACTTGGGCGCAGGGCAACCGGTTGCAGCGCGTGATGTGCCCAACAGGAATGGCGCAAAGAGCCACGCGGGTTTTATGGTGCAACCCAAAAGTTGCAAGCTGAAGCGATGAAAAAAATAGCTGCTTACGTAGACTGCATAAGCGCTATGGCATGTTTTTGCTTAAACCTACGTTTACGACTGCGACTGGCTGTGCCCAACGGATTGCCAGCTTTGCTGTGGCCATCAGCTGTGTATCTGCTTTT
The DNA here is from genome assembly GCA_963520865.1 of uncultured Comamonas sp. Taxonomy (GTDB): domain Bacteria; phylum Pseudomonadota; class Gammaproteobacteria; order Burkholderiales; family Burkholderiaceae_C; genus Comamonas. Next base: position 7,777 of record CAUQST010000011.1, on the reverse strand, counting down.
CTAGCCAGTGCATGCGATGGGCGGATGGGGGGTGTCCGCCGCGCTTATTTAGCCTCGCGAAAGGCCTGCATGCCTTGCAGGCAAAACTCCAGAAACCGGTTGGCAGCCGGAGAGAGCTGGCGGCCTGTGCGCGTGATGAGCTGCATCTCTGCATGTGTGAACGCAGGGTTGTTAACGGGGATGGCGCGCACCACGCCTTGGGCCAGTTCGGTGGTGACCGCGCACTGGGGTAGAAGGGTGACGCCCTGGCTGCTGGTGATAAAGCGCAGCAGCACGCTGATGAGGTTGCTGGTCAGCGCTGGGCTGAGGCGAATTTTCTCCGTCTGCTCGGCATATTCCACCAGTTGCCGGATGCCGTACACACCTTGCAGTAGGGCAATAGGCCAATCGGTGAGCGCCTGCAACGTGGTGCTGGTGGCGCTGCCCAGCGGGTGATTGGTGGCCACAATTGCATGCATGGGCTGGCGCACGGTGCTACGGGCGGTAATGTGGCTGTCGGCAGGTGCGTAGTAAACAAGGCCAATTTCTGCATCGTCTTCGCGCACGCGGCGCATGATTTCGTTGGTGCCGTAAATCTCCAGCGCAATCGATACCGCCGGGTACTGCGCACGAAAAGCGCGAATCGGCCCTTCAATCAACTCCTGCGCAAAGCCTTCGCCGCTGACCACGCTGACCGTACCACTGTGCAGGCCACGCAGGGCGTCTACCTTGGCCAGCATGTCATGCTGGTGGGCAATGTGCTGGCGGTAGTAATCCAAAATGAGCTGTCCCGCCTGCGTGGGCACCACACCGCTGCGGTGGCGCTCCAGCAAGATCAAACTGAGCTCTTCTTCCAGCAAGCTGATTTGCCGGCTGACGGCAGATGGCACGATGCCCAGTTTCTCGGCGGCATGGCGCACGCTGCCGCAGGTAACGGCTTCATACAGGTAACGCGCTCGGGAATCTTGAAATGCAGGCATGGCTGCGCCCTCAATGTGAATGGCAAAAAGCAAAGATTGTGTTCTTTTTTTTAGAACAGAAAACAAAATTTAACGCAATCGAGGCACGGATATAGTCTTTGACAGTTGCGCGGGAGGGGTGTTTGCGCTCTGACTAAGCTGTCCCACTATTCATATCAACCGCGGCACGCAGGCGATTGCGTGACCGCAAAAAAGGTCTTCCGATGTCTAAAACCTTTCAGCCCGACAAGTCGGCCGTGAAAATGGGTAGCGTTGTGCAAGTGTTTGCACTGGCGCTGGTGATTGCTGCTTTGTCTGAGTGGATGGGCCCGCTGCCCATTGAGCTGGGTATTGGCAAGGTGGTGTTGCTGCCCATGATTTGGGCGCTGCTGATTGGTTTGTTCTTGGGCTTGCTGCACCAGCGATTGCCGCGCCCTGTGAAGCTGGATATACACGGCCAGCACTTTGCTGCAGCCGTGCTGTCGTGCGCGTTGTTCCTGTTCATTGCCAAGCTGGGCCTGCTGGTGGGTGGCTCTTTGCCCCAGCTGAGCAAGGTGGGCTGGGCGCTGGCGCTGCAAGAGCTGGGCAACCTGATTGGTTGTATCTTGCTGGGCATGCCGGTGGCATTGCTGCTGGGTATCAAGCGCGAGGCGATTGGCGCCACGTTCTCGATTGGCCGCGAACCCGGTCTGGCCATTGTGGGCGAGCGTTTTGGCATGGATTCGCCCGAAGGTCGTGGCGTGCTGGCCGAATACATCACCGGTACGCTGATTGGTGCCATCTTTATCTCGCTGCTGGCGGGGTTGGTGACCAGCCTGAATATCTTTCACCCGTTTGCACTGGCCATGGGCGCTGGTGTGGGCTCGGGTTCGATGACTGCCGCCGCTGTGGGCGCGGTGGCCGCGCAGCACCCTGAAATGGCAGAACAGATTGCTACTTACGCAGCTGCGGCCAACCTGATCGCTACCACGCTGGGTACGTATCTGACGCTGTTTATCTCGCTGCCTTTGGCTGTGCGCGCTTACCGCTGGCTGGAGCCAATTTTGGGCCGCAACCGCAAAGCGGTGGCCATTGACAAAGGCATTAGCGCTGCGGTGCAACCCGTTGAAGAAGTGCACACCCCGTACCTGAAGTTGGGCATGCGTGTGCTGTCTTGGGTGATGGGTGGCCTGACCGTGCTGATCGCCAACCGTGTGGGCCATGGTATTCCCATGCTGGATGCGCTGCCCGGCGTGGCCATCATGATTGGTGTGGTGCTGGTGGGCGATCTGATTTATCTGGGCACCCGCCGCAAGCTGCCTGCCGTGTGCTGGATCTCTTTTGTGGCCATGGCCATGACCTTTCCCAGCACGCCTTATGCCGCAGAAGTGGCTGCACTGACTGGCAAGGTCAACTTCTTCGCCATGATTACCACCATGCTGACTTTTGCTGGCCTGTCGCTGGCCAAAGACATTCCGGCCTTCCGCCGTCTGGGCTGGCGCATTGTGGTGGTTTCGCTGCTGGCGAATGCGGGCGTGTTCCTGGCCGCTACCGCCATCGCCCAGTTCTTTGTGGGCAGTCTGTAAAGCGCAATGCACGAGGGTTGAAGCCATGAACCATGCTGACAACGATTTGAACTGGCCCTTGCAGGACACCCTGCAGGCCTGGCGCCATGATTTTCACCGCCACCCCGAAACCGCATTTCAGGAGCACCGCACCAGTGCGCGTGTGGCAGAGCTGCTCAAGAGCTGGGGCCTGGAAGTGCATACCGGACTGGCAGGCACTGGCGTGGTGGCCGTGCTGCGTGGTGCACGTGGCGAAGGCCCATCGATTGGGCTGCGCGCCGACATGGATGCGCTGCATGTGCACGAGCTGAATAGTTGCGAGCACAAGTCCGTCAACGAAGGCCGCATGCATGCCTGTGGCCACGACGGCCACACCACCATGCTGTTGGGTGCGGCCCAGACACTGGCTGCGCAGCCTGACTTTGCTGGCGTGGTGCACTTTATCTTTCAGCCTGCTGAAGAGAATGAAGGTGGCGCACGCGCCATGATTGAGGCGGGCCTGTTTGAGCGCTTTCCCATGCAGGCCGTCTACAGCATGCACAACTGGCCGGGCCTGCCTGCGGGGACGGCAGCGGTGCATGCCGAAGCGGTGATGGCAGCGTTTGATATTTTTGACCTGAGCCTGACTGGCAAGGGCTGCCATGCCGCCATGCCGCATCTGGGCACTGACGCTTTGCTGGCTGCGTGCCAGCTGGTGACGCATTTGCCAGCGCTGATTGCGCGTGAGCAAGAGGTGCACAAGCCTGCCGTGCTGAGCGTGACCAGCTTTAATGCGGGCGACACGTACAACGTGATGCCTGAGGTGATCAAGCTGCGCGGCACAGTGCGCTGTTTTGACATGGAACAGCGCGCACGCATTGAGCAGCGCTTTCGCGATGCCATCAACGCCACCTGCGCGTTGCATGGACTGCAAGCTGAGCTGAACTACCGCGTGAGCTACCCCGCCACCATCAACAACCCCGTGCATGCGCAGGTGTGTGCCGAGGTGCTGCAGCAGGTGCTGGGCGAAGGCAATGTGCGCCGTGACTTGAAGCCCAGCATGGCGTCAGAAGATTTCTCATTCATGGCGCAGGCATGCCCCGGCGTGTACATCTGGCTGGGCAATGGGGAAGACAGCGCTTCGCTGCACAACCCCAAGTACGACTTCAATGACAGCGTGCTGCCCTTGGGTGTGCAGTACTTTGTGAAACTGGTCCACGCCATGCTGCGTGATGGCAAGTTGCCTGCGTCAACCTGAAAGGCGTAGCCGCAGCGCCAGGGCCTGCCCACAAAAAAAGCCAGTCACAAAACTGGCTTTTTTTGTGGGCAGCGGATTGAATTTAATAGCTTTTAGCGCCCTTTTGTAAATGGAGTGCAAGGGTTTTGAATGCTTCAAATCTTGGGGTTTAAGCACTGCACCTGATGCACCAGCTGCTACGCAACGGTTTTAGAAGCTTTCCCATTCGTCGTTGGAATGGCTAGCAGCCGCAGTTGTTGGTGCTGGGGCTTTAGGCGTGGCGGGTGTAGGCAAGCCGGGTGCCGCTGGTTTTTTGGCCGCTACGGCAGCAGGGGCAGGGCGAACCATGCTTGCGGTGGCAGGTGCTATGACAGGGCGCGTAGTTGCGCTGGTGCTGCGCTGGTACTGTGGCTGAACGCTCAGGCTGCCAGTGTGTGCCAGCTTGAATACAGCGACAGCCTGCACCAAATCCTGAGCTTGGCCGTTCAAGCTGGTAGCGGCGGCAGACATCTCTTCAACCAAGGCCGCGTTTTGCTGGGTGGCCTGATCCATTTGCGTCACTGCTTCGCCCACTTGGGCCACACCAGCGCTTTGTTCTGAGCTGGCTGCGCTGATTTCTCCCATGATGTCAGTCACGCGGCGGATGCTGTTGACCACCTCGTTCATGGTGGTGCCAGCCTGGTCGACCAAGGTTGTGCCTTGCTCCACGCGCTGCACGCTGGCCGTGATGAGGTTTTTGATTTCCTTGGCGGCTTCGGCAGAGCGGCCTGCCAGGCTGCGCACTTCACCGGCCACCACCGCAAAGCCACGGCCTTGCTCACCAGCGCGTGCGGCTTCCACGGCCGCATTCAGGGCCAAAATGTTGGTCTGAAAGGCAATGCCGTCAATCACGCTGATGATGTCGGCAATCTTGGTGCTGGATTCGCTGATGCCCTTCATGGTGTCCACTACCTGGGCCACGACCTGACCGCCTTGCACCGCCACATTGGAGGCATTTTGTGCAAGCTGGTTGGCTTGCCTGGCGTTGTCGGCGTTTTGCTTGACGGTGGAGCCGAGCTGCTCCATTGAGGCAGAAGTTTCTTCCAGTGCGGAGGCCTGACTTTCGGTGCGGGCGGACAGATCTTGGTTGCCCTGGGCAATTTCCGAGCTGGCGGTGGCCACATTGTCCGAGCCTTGGCGTACGGTGCGCACCACCTGAGAAAGGTTGTTTTGCATGTCGCGCAAGGCGCTGCGCAGCTGGCCAATTTCATCGCCACTGTGGATTTGTACTTCCTGGCTCAAATCGCCTGCACCAATGCGCTGGGCAATGGCTCGGGCACCTTCCACGCCCTTGGCAATGCCGCGCGACAAGCGCCAGCTGATGAGGGCAGCCAGCGCCACGGCCAGCAAGCACAGTACGAAAGCCATCTGGTAGAGCTGACTGAACATGGATTTGACCTCTTGCTCAGCGGTGGCCACGGCATTGGCTTCACCATCCACCATCTCTTGTGTGGCCTCGATATAGGCTTGCGTGGCAGGAATAAATTTAGTCTGCACAAAGTTCTGCACGGTCTGGTTATCCGAAGCGATGCGCATCTGGTTGACCTCTTCGCGGGTGCTCAGCCAGACCTTGCGCAGATCACCCACTTTCTGGGCGCGCTGCAGCGATGCGGGGCTGTCCTGCGCGGCGCTCAAGAAGGCTTTTTGCTTCTCGTCGGTCGAGCGCGAGGTGGATGCCATGGATTCTTTGAAGAAATCCAGCATGGCATTGCCATCAGAAAACCCCACTGCCAAAGAGCGGGCCGAGTTTTGACGCACATCACCTTGCCAGGCGCTGGCAATTTTGAGCAGTTCCGAAGATCGCTCCATCACGCTCGTGGCTTGGGATACTTTTTCTACCTGCCAAGCTGCTGTTGCGGCAGTAATCAAGAAAACCAGAATTACCAGGGCAAAGCCCAAATTTAATTTGTGCGATATTTTTAAATTATTCATGACTGTCTCAGTATTTTTTGCAAAATCTAATTTTTGATTTGTTATTCAGAAATAGCGGTAGAAGATTGGGCAATGACACCGATTTCAGCGCTGGTCATAAATTGCTCAATATCCATCAAAATCAGCATGCGGGTGATGTCAGTCTGGGCGATGGTGGCAATCCCCACAATATGCTGTGAGGCAACCGCATTGCCAAAATCGGGTGCAGCCTTGATTTCTTCGGCTTTCAGGGCCACCACGTCTTGCACGGCGTCCACCACCATGCCCACCACGTTATTTGCCACATTGAGCACAATCGTGACAGTCTGGTTGTCATACGCGGGAGTGCAGATGCCCATCTTGATGCGCAAGTCCACAATCGGGACAATCGTTCCGCGTAAATTCAAAACGCCCAGAATATAGGCCGGGGCATTGGCGATACGGGTGCAAGTTTCATACCCTCGAATTTCCTGAACTTTCAGAATATCGATGCCATATTGCTCACCACCGAGTTGAAAGCTCAGATACTCGCCTGCGTGCTGTTTCATAGTGTTTGATTTTCTTTGTGGTTTGAGAGCAAGCATTGGGAATGCATACAACCATGTGCTTGCGTTTATCAGCAAAAATCAAGGCCACGAATTCGCAGGATCACCACTGTCGCTCCAGTATTGCCCGGAGTGTCTCAGCACCGTGTAGTGCGCATTCCTGAAAATTGCAACCCCGCTATCTTTTTCTGCTGAATGCAGAAGGAGGACCGGAGGCTTTGCGACCTTAGCTTTCGCTCAAGTGTGCCAAACCTGCCATCTTAAGAAGAATTAAAGTGAGGCTGTGTGAGCACTTTTTTTCAGGCTTATGTAATTTATTTCAAGTGACTTTTATAGATCTGCTGCACTGAAACAGTTTTCGCAGAACATTGCAGAGAAAGAAAAAGCGGCACTGGTCAAGCTTTCTTTCTGCTAAAGAAAGACGGCTGTGCATCCAGCATCGCTTGATACCTTCTTTGAAAACACCGACAGGCTCAACTGCTTGCCGGTGTTTTTTATGGCAGGGCGAGCGCTAGGATGCTCGCTTGCGCTGCTGGAGCCAGTGGCCAAGGCCCAGTACAAAGGCCGCACCACAGGCTGCGGCGATATAGCGCAGGGCAGGGTATTGCTGGCTGACGGAGGTGAGCAGGTGGTCGTTGACGATGGTCTCGCCTGCAACCCAGCCAATCAGGCCGGCCCCCAGCATGACGATCCAGGGGAAGCGTTCCATCAGCTTGATCATCAAGGTCGAGCCAAACAGCACCAGCGGAATGCTCAGGGCCAGACCAAAGATCAGCAAGCGCATATCGCCTTGCGCTGTGGCGGCGACAGCGATCACGTTGTCCAGACACATGACCAGATCGGCCAGCAAGATGGTGCGAATGGCCACAAAGATGCTGCCCCTGGGCTTGCCGTTGCCGGATGTGGCGTCGGCGGCTTCTTCGCCCTTGAGCAGGCCCACACCAATCCACAGCAGCAGGGCGCCTCCCAGAATTTCCAGCAAGGGCAGCTGCATCAGCTTGGCGGCGACCACCGTCAGCGAAATGCGCATCACGATGGCAAAGCCACACCCCCACAAGATGGCCTTGCGCTGCTGCTCCGGCGGCAGCGCCCGGGCTGCCAGGGCGATGACGACGGCATTGTCGCCAGAGAGGATGACGTCGATCCAGATGATCTTGAAGATGCCGAACCAGAAATCGGCCGTCAGCAAAGTTTCCATGGCCACCAGTTTAGACAGAGGGTGTCAGCAAGTGCTGCAGGTCAGCGCCATGTATTCGTGCCCGTTATGGGCATGCTGGTGGCGCTTTACAAGCGCTGTGCGAAAGCGCATAGGCGCGTAGGCTTGTAGCTGCGTGCACAGTTCACTTGAGATGCGTCTGAGCGGTGCTGAAAACTGCGGGAATGCGGGCTAAACAGTCTGGTGTGCGTAAAAATTGTGCAACGCAGGTGCGGGCTTGCTGAAAAGTGAGCAAGCGAGTGCGGTTTCTGTGCAAATTTTGCTGTTTTTCATTTTTTCCCCCAAAAAGTAACGGCATAATCGCTGCTTCTCAAGGGGAGTCGCCAAGTTGGTTAAGGCACCGGATTTTGATTCCGGCATGCGAGGGT
>CAUQST010000010.1:0-111402 GCA_963520865.1 uncultured Comamonas sp. | reverse complement strand
AACATGGCGCAGAACGAACGTTGAGGACAAAGGACCGGCTGACCGTAATCGCTGCAAAGCAGACATGGAACCTGATGCTTGGGCAACCGATTTTGCGCGCTCTACAAGTTGGCATGCCACTGACAGTCGTTCTTGCAAGTGCGTTGTAGTGCTTCAGGGGCTGCCTATTTCATTAGCCCAACCAACTGCCTCTTTCAGCTCTAGTAACGATAGTGTGGGCATCCCTGATAGCTCTATCGATGCTTCGCCAGACTCAATGGCTGCAATAGTCGATGCTGCCTTTTTACCAGTGAGGTACTGAGCCAGCGAAAACCACGATCCCGTCATGTCACGCTTCTTCAATTCGACATGACTCCAAGCCTTAGCCTCTGCTAAATGCTTTGCGTGGTAAACCGTTCTAACGATATAAGCGGCTAGCAAGCATTTCACACGAGCTGCTTCAACTTGCATCGACTTAGTGTTGTAAGTAACCGCATGTCCTCTCAGAGCTGCTGAGTGCAGGGCCGGATCGAAGCAAATAATGTTTTTCCCCATCCGCCAGCACGAGCCTCCAACTTGGCTCAATGACACTTTTGTTGCGCGATGCTGGTTTGCAATGTCAACTGCTTGCTTTGCTAAAGCGGTTCCTTCGGCAGTTGTTGGCCATGCCAAAACAGGGACACTGAGCTTTGCCCCTCCACTTGTTGGTACCCAATATCCATTTGCGTTAAGCGTGCGGTAGTCCGTGTTCTTCCCCGAACGCATGATCTTGATACTCCCTTCGTGTTCAAGAGCAACAAGCACATGAAACAAGTCCATTACCTCTCCCAAAAATTTTTTATCCACCTTGGGATGCGACAAATAAGTGCCACTGTCCCTTTAAGAATCAAAAGCCTGAGTAATCAACCACCATTTCGAAGTGATTCTTCCAAAGGACAGGGCTATGAAGAAGTGGTGACAGAAGAGTTCTCATTACTGCCCTCGTAATGCTGGTCTATCGCTTTCGCAATTAGGCCACTAGCGTGCCGCAAGCTAGTGCCCCTAAAACGACACTCTTCAGAGGAGAAACCTGTCACGAACGAAAGTTCAGTGACGCAAAATCGGAAAAAACGAAAGATCAGTGACGCACTCGACGAAAGTCCAATGACGCACTTTTTATGGGCGTTCAAGAAAAACAATGACTTATGTAAGTCTTAAAACGAAAGATCAGTGACGTTCCGCATGAACGTCACTGATCCTTCGTTAGTGTGTCACTTATTCCGCTTTTTTGGATGAACCTGATCGCTAAGCTCGCCCATGGCTGCCGGCAGGAGGGCCGCTACGCGGAGTGCAAGGGTACGGCATGCAGACGGGTCTGGCTTCGGATTGGATAGCGTGATAACCGAGGCATGGTCAAGCTTGGGCATCAGTGCATCGTTTCGGTAAAAAATGAAAGTTCAGTGACGTCACATACTTTGTCGGTTTGACACGCTTTGGCAGCGCTGGTGCATCAGAGGTAGAAACCCACACTTCTCTATGAATTGAATGGGTTTTTAAAAATTTCAAGCCAGCAAAAAAGCCAGCCCTGTATTTTTGAGGGCTGGCTCGATTTGGTTGCGACCGTAGCGCTTAAAAGTCTATGGATGCTGAAACTGATACGGTGCGTGGCGCGCCCAGTATGAGCGACGTCAGCGCAGGCATACCCCAGTACGCCTTGTTGGTGACGTTGTTCACTGCAGCACGAATTACCACCGGCGTGTTGTGTACCTTGGTTTTGTAGCGTGCGCCGAGATCGTAAGTGGTGCGGCCGCTTGCCCATTTCTGGTTCAAGTCATCGATGTACTGCTTGGAAACTGCCGTCGCGTTGGCAGTCAGTGTCAGGCCTTGCACAACAGGGGTGTCCCATTCCACGCCAAGTTTGGCTTGCAGCTTGGGCATGCCTTTGGCCATTTTTCCCACATTGGCCGCCACGATAGACTTTGTGACCTTGGGGTCTGAATAAGCAACCCCACCCATCAAACGTATGCCGTGCACGGGAGTGCCAAAGAATCCCCATTCCACACCGCGATTGCGCTGCTGTCCGTTGACGGCATATGTGTTGGTCGCAACATCTGCAGCGCCACTGGGCTTGGAAATTTGGTACACGCTCAATGTGTGTGCAAAGTCGCCCAAATCAATCTTCAGACCAACCTCTTTTTGTTTGGTCTTATAGGGGGCCAGCATCTCTCCTTCATTGGCATAAGGCGAGGGCACCTGTTGCCCCTTGCTCAATCCTTCAATGTAGTTGGCGTAAACCGATAAATTCTCCGTGGCCTTGACCAGCAAAGCAGCTGCAGGTGTATTGGCACTGGTTGCATAGTGCTTCTTCGGATCAACAATCCCGCTGACCGCATTGAAGTTGTCGGTACGTACGGACTGGTGGCGAATGCCCAATGTCAGTTGCACACGATCCTTGGCGAACGACAAGGTATCAGCCAAGCCAAAACTGCGTAGTGTGGACTCGTTGTGTGTAATCGGCATCCCACCCATGACGGGAGCAGGCCCCCACACTGGGTTGTAAATCGTCGAGGTCATGGTTCCCGTGACGCGGTTGCCAGTCTCACGCAGGGTGTCTGCGTAATAGGTTGCATTGAGGGACCACTGGTGGCCTACCGATCCTGTTTGGAAACGACCTTTCAAGCCCGTGTCCAAGGATTTTTTCTCCACTTCGAATTGCAGTTGCGCCAACGTTGTGGTGAAGGCACCTGTGTTGGCATTCGTAATCTGCCCAGCCGCAGCGCCGTTGTATGCGTAATTGGATTTGCTGCTGCCAACGGCAATATGGGCGGTGACTTGATCGGTCAAATCAAACTCACCACGGGCCATGATGGCTTTGTCCTTGTTGTGAACATAGCCCCAGTCTGGACTGAGCAACGTATCTGCTTTGGGAGGCTTGGGGACAAAAGACACGTTGTTCGCTAGCGTCAATCCACGGCTGACGCCATTGACTCGATCCTCGCTGATATACATATCGGTAGACAGGCGTACGCGGTCGCTGCGCCAATCCAGTCCTAAAGAGGCCAGTTCGGATTTTTTATCTTGCTGATTGACTGCGCCCTCGCCATCGCGATACACCCCATTGAAGCGAATTCCGAACTGCTTGTTATCACCAAATCGTCGGCCCATATCCAGGTGCGTTCCAAATTGCGCATTGGACATATAGGTGCCAGTCAAGCGTGTCAGTGGGGCATCGCCTGCCCGTTTGGGTTGCAAGTTAATCGATCCACCGACCGAGCCACCGGGGGGCATGCCATTGAGCAGTGCAGTTGGGCCTTTAAGCACTTCCACGCGATCGTACATTTCTGTCGTACCGCGGTAGTAAGGGGCCATGCCGTACAAGCCGTTGATGGATGTGTCGGTGCTGCTTACGGTAAAGCCGCGGATGGAGTAATTCTCAGCCCAAGAGCCTGACGCGTTGTTGCTGAATACGGCTGGGTCTGTCGCAGAAATCACCTCGCCGATGTCTTTAGCTTGGCGGTCGGCAATATATTCCTCCGTGTAGCTGATAGCGCTGAAAGGCGTTTCCATGAAGTCTTTGTCGCCCAGCAAGCCCACACGCCCACCCGTGGCCACTTGGCCGCCTGCATACGGCGCAGTCACATTCTGTGATTGCTCACGCACTGTTACTGCGGGAAGTGTGGGGGCATTGGCTCCGTCTTGCGCTGTTGTGGCTGTGCTGGTTTGCGCCATCGTGCCTGAGGTGGACATCGCCAGCCCCATTAGCAGTGCCATGTGCACAGCAGCGCTACGCTTGAGCGCGAAAGGTGGGCGAAGCAGGGCAGGCGCGTGCCATGCAGGTTGAGAGCAGCGTTGAGACATACCGATTTCCTTGTTATGGATGGCGTTGTGCAATGCAGCGGCGCATGTCCCTTCATCAGAGACACGGGAGCCGGCGCTGGCAGCAGCACCTTTTTGCAGGGTTGTTGGCTGGGGGTGAACCTGGCTATGAAGCGTTGAAGTTCAAACTTCAATCAAAAATCAAGAGCGAAAGACCTAGGGCTGATAACCCTTGAGCACGTCTTTCATTACGATGTGCAGCGATGTGGGGCTGGCGCCGGTCGTGTACCAGGCGTCGGCATCCACAAAAACGACACGGCCTTTTTTCCAGGCATTGGTTTGGCGTAGCAGAGGGTTAGCGACGTCTTCAGGCTTGAGTACAGCCTTGCGCTCCATCACGGCGGTGCGGTCCACCACATAAAGGATGTCGGGGTTGGCCTGCTGAATGAATTCACTGGATACAGGCTGTCCGTGCAGCCCTGCCTCTACCGCCGCGCTTGCTTGCTTGACGCCCAGGGAGCTGTAGACAAAACCGTAACGAGATTGCGCGCCGAACGAGCTGAAAGCACCGTTGTTGTGCAGCACGATGAGTGCGCGCTCCGGGCGGTTTTGAGTGATGCTGCGTACCTGCTGCACCTGCGCATCTAATGCAGCAGCTTTGTCACGCGCCAGCGCATCTTTGTGGAAAATGCGTCCCAGTGTCAGCAGGTGTTGCTTGACGTTATCAAAGTGGCCGCTTTGGCTGTTTTTGAAGTCGATGTCGAAATGCACGGTGGGTGCAATGTCGGACAACTCCTGGTAATGGTTGGCCTGAAGCGGGGTGATCAAAATCACGTCAGGTTTGAGCGCATGTACGCGCTCCAAATTGGGTTGCACGATGGCGCCTAGATCAGCCACTTTGGCATCGTTTTTGTACTTGGCCAAAAAGTGCGGCACAAAGTCTTTCACCATGCCTGCAATTGGAACGCCGAGCTGATCGAGCATATCGACCTCATTCATCTCCAGCGCTGCAACGCGTTGAGGCTGGCGCGAAATCACGGTCTTTCCCAGTTTGTGCTCGACCGCCACAGGGCTGTACGCGGCAGTTTGTGCGAATGTGGAGCTGATGCTGGAGAAGCCACAGGCGGCCAAGAGGGCGGTGCAGCCAGCCGCACGCAGCCAATGTCGACGATGCAAAGTCATAGCGTTTTTTCCGGAGTGTTGAAGTAGTTGCAAACCAGGCAGCGGGCGCTGCGCGTGATTTCAAAGTCAAGCCCGTACAGGTCTCCCAACCGTTGCTCGGTCACGACTTCGTGAGTGGCGCCGCTGTAGCGCAACGCGCCGTCTTTGAGCGCGACGATGTGATCCGAGTAATTGACCGCGAAGTTGATGTCGTGAATCACCAGAATCACCGTGCGCCCTTGCTCATCACACAGGCGGCGCAGCGCCTGCATGATCTGCACAGCGTGCTTCATGTCGAGGTTGTTCAGGGGCTCGTCGAGCAGCAGCACATCGGTTTGCTGGGCCATGGTCATGGCCAGAAAAGCCATCTGGCGCTGGCCGCCGCTGATTTCGTTGATGTAGGCATCACGCAGCGGTTGCAGCGACAAAAATGCAATGGCTTCATCAATCGCCTGCTGGTCTTGTGGCGTCAGCGATCCTCTGCTGTGCGGAAAGCGGCCAAATGCAACCAGCTCTTGCACGGTCAACCGCATATTGAAGCTGGGGGCCTGGCGCAGTGTTGCGACGTGCTTTGCATGCTCGGATATGCGCAACTCGCTGACATCGCTTCCTTGCAGCAGTACGTTGCCGTTGCTGGGGTTGAGCAAGCGCGCAATCATCATCAGCAAGGTGGATTTGCCAGCGCCATTGGGGCCAATCAGCGATGTGATGCTGCGTGCCGGAAAGTCCACGCTGACGTTGGATAGAACGATCTTGCTGCCGTAGTTTTTGTGCAGATTGCGAACGGAAATCATGGGTTACCTCGGCTGCGAACTGTCAGCGCTAGGAAATACACGCCACACACCAGGTTGACCAAAATGGTGACCGTGGTCTTGTAGTTAAAAACATGCTCAACCAGCAGCTGTGCCACGATAAAGATGGCGACCGTGATGGCGCAGCCCAGCGGTAGCGTGATACGGTGCCGAGCGCTTGGAGCCAGTGCGTAAGCAATGTTGGCCACAAACACGCCCATGAAAGCGGTGGGCCCAATCAAGCTGGTAGACACCGCAACCAGTACGGCAATCAGTGCCAAGTGCAGCCGTGTGAAACGGGCGTGTTCCACACCCAGTGATATGGCGCACTCACGGCCCAGTGCCATCACATCAAGCACAGAGAGCGTTTTGCGCAGCACAACCAGCACCAGCACGATGGCTACTGCGGCATAGGCCAGTGTTTCTGGGCGCGCGCGATTGAACGAGGCATAGCTCAAGCCCTGAAATACGGCAAATTCACCTGGGCTGATGCGCAACTGCACAAACTGCGTGAAGGTGCCAATCACCATGGTCAGCACTAGTCCCACCAGCAGCAGTACGTAGACATCTGCTTGGCCATCAGATACGCGATTTTTGCGTGATGAACGTCCGAGTAGCCACCAGTCAATCACGCAGGAATACAGCAGCATGAGGGCCACTGAAACAGCAAAGTTGCCGCGCAGGCCCAGTGCAGCGAGACCTTCTGCGCCCAGCACCAAGAGCAGCATGGCTTGCCACAGCAAATAGACCGCTTCATAGCCCATGACAGCGGGCGTCAAGATGCGGTTGCCCGCCAGTGTCTGGAAAACAATGGCCGCTACGGCGACACAGATACCACCCGCGACGATCGCGGCCAGACGCACCAAGCGTTTGGGAATGACGTAGTCCCAGTCCCAGCCTGAGCCGATCAACACAAAGGTGGCGGCCAATGCCATCACACCAAAACCGATCCACCACAGGGGCGCGTAAGAGCGTTGCGTGTGCAGCATCAGCGCACCCCACGCAAGATCAACAGCAGGAACACCAAACCGCCAATGCCACCTGCGGTCAGGCCAATTGGCACTTCAAAGGGATAGATCAGCAAGCGCCCCAGGATGTCGCACCCCAATAGCAGCGAGGCTCCGCCCACGGCCACAAGTGGCAGCGTTTGGCGCAGGTTGTCGCCACGGTGCAGGGCTACAAGCTGTGGGACGACCAAGCCCACGAAAGGAATTGCGCCCACTGCGATTACGGTGACCGAGACGGTGACCGCGACCAGCAGCAAACCGATTGCGGCGGTGGCGGCATAACCGAGACCTAAACTGGCCGCCATCTCTTCGCCCATGCCCAATACGGTGAAACGGTGGGCATACGCATAGGCCAGTGCAACCACAGGCAAGATCAGGTAAAGAATTTCATAGTGGCCCTGAACAATGCGCGAGAAATCGCCCAGCAACCAGCCCTGCATGCTTTGCATGATGTTGTGGCTGTAAGCATAGAACTCAGCCAGTGCGCTGAGCACGCTGCCATACATCAGCCCGACCACCGGGACCAAGACGGTGTTGCGAAACTGTATGCGCCGAATGATGAGTACGTACACCACGTTGGCAGCCAGGCAAAACACCAGCGCGAACAGCATGCGTCCTGCCATCCCCACGTCGCCCAGCATTGGCAATGCAGTCACAGAAACCAGGATGCCCAGTTTGGCAGCATCCAGTCCGCCAGAGGTACCGGGCTCTACAAACTTGTTGCGCACAATGTGCTGCAAGATCACACCGCATACCGCCAAGCCAACGCCAGTCAGGATCAGGGCGGCCAGACGGGGCAAGCGGCTGGCGGAGAGCGTTAGCCAGGCATCGCCAGAGCCATAAAAAAGCTGTGTCCATGCGATATCACGCACACCCACCATCAATGAGGCCGCGCACAGCAGCGCAAACAACCACCACCAACGCGCACTTAGTTGCATGGCTGACCCTGGGGTGTGTGGGTCGCATTGCCAGACGCAATGCGCCAGCCTTTGCCCATGCCTCGCTGGCGCAAAAACTGGGCATAACGCCCATCCAATGTCAGCAGTGCTTGCGGCGAACCTTGCTCAACAACATAGCCATCCTCAAGCACCACGACATGGTCTGCCATTGCGATGGTGGAGAGCTGGTGTGCAATCACAATCAGCGTGCGGCGCCCCTTGAGCAGAGACAAGGTATGGGCAATGGTCTGCTGGTTCTGCGCATCCAGTGCCGACGTGGCTTCGTCCACCAAGAATATCGGCGCGTCTTTGAGCAAGGCCCGTGCAATTGCAATACGCTGACGCTCGCCGCCAGACAAGCGTGTGCCGCCTTCGCCTACAGGGGTGTCTAAGCCTTGCGGCAAACGTGCAATGATTTCGGTCACCCCCGCTTGCTGGGCAGCACGCAGCACTTCTGAATCTGTAGCGCCCAATTTGCCAATGCGGATGTTGTCGCCAATGCTGCCAGCCAGCAGATAACTGTCTTGAAAGATCTGGCTGGTGTGCTCGGCGATTTGTGCATCGGTGAGCTGGCGGACATCGACACAACCCAACTCAATCACCCCTGCGTTGGTGTCAAAAAAGCGAGCCAGTAGCCGCATCACGGTGGTCTTGCCGGAGCCTGAGGCACCGATCAACGCTGTCATAGAGCCCGGGGCTATGTGCAAGCTCACGCCATGCAGTACTTCAGGCGCGTCGTCTGCATAGCGGAAATGTACGTTTTGCAGGCTGGCCGAAGCATCTTTGGGCTGCTGCAAAGGCTGAGCGTTATTTGGCTGCGGTAAAGGTTGTACCTGCAGCAAACTGGCAATGCCGCGCAGCTGCGTGTTGGCAGCGCGCAGAACATCCGCGTAGCCTGCTACTTCGAGCAAGGGATCAATAAAGCGGCTGACAATCAGCAGCGCCATGATCACCGTAACCACTTCGGATGAGGCCAGACCGGTATTCAAAACACCATCAAGCCATGCCACGCAGGCGAGCAGCAAAACAGCCAATACCAACTGCACAGCCCAGGCATTGAGCACTGTGGACAGGGCTGAGCGTGCAATCACACGCAGCCCTGATTGCTGCTGTTGATCGATAGCTTGTTCCACAAAACGCGCGCTGCCTGCCTCGCCTTGAAACGCGCGAAGTACAGACTGGGCTTGCGCAAATTCAACGATACGTTGACTGGATTGCGCAAAATCACGCTGAAATGCGCTATCCGCATCACGTGCCAGACGGGTGGTCAGGGTAAATGCACCTGCCAGCAGGGGCAGTGCCACCAAAGCAGTCACGCCCAGGATGGGGTGTAGCGCCCACAGCGTTACCACCAGCACCATGGGGGTGATAACACCGCTAATCAATGGTGTAAAAACGTGCGCAGGCAACTGTGCCACGCTCATCATGCCTTGTGTGACAACGTGTTCTAGGCGTGCCGTGTTCTGCGGCGTAAACCATCCCATCGGCATGCGTGCCACGTGTTCCCCTAAGCGATGGCGCCCTGCTTGCAGCACAGCGGTGCCAACCTGCACACCCGCCTTTTCAACCCAGCGTCGCCACAGCCAACTGGCGAAAACACCGAACAACAATGCCGTCAACCAGTACAGGGCAGCGATCGTGTCGCCTTGCAACCAACTGCGTAGCAAAGGCAGTAACGTGCTGATCGTTAAGCCGCACAGCAGGCCATACGCTACGGCCAGCCATAGATAACGGTGAAAAACGGACCGTGCAGTACCCAGCAATTGCGTGAAGGTATTCAGCATGGCAAACCCTTTGTGGCCTGGGTTGTTGCGTTTGCGTAGCCACCTTGGCTCCATAAACGCGCATACAAGCCTTGCTGGGCCAGTAGTTGCAGATGGGTGCCTTGTTCTGCAATGGATCCACCATCCAGCACCAGAATCTGGTCGGCGTGCATCACCGTATCAAGTCGGTGGGCAATGACCAGCACCGTGCGTTGCTGAGTAAATTGCGCCAGTGCAGCTTGAATGTGGGCTTCATTGGTTGCATCTGCGGCGGCTGTGGCCTCATCAAGCACCAGTACAGGCGCATCTAGCAGTACAGCGCGAGCAATGCTCAGGCGCTGAATTTCTCCGCCGGACAGCTGTGCATCTTCACCAATCACCGAGTCATAACCGCGCGGTAGCTGCAGGATGCGTTCATGCATATGGGCAACGTGCGCTGCCGCTTCAATTTCAGCTTGCGTAGCGCTAGGGCGACCCAGCGCAATGTTATCGCGCACGCTGGCATGCACCAAGCGTATGGCTTGCAGCACAAAGCCAATCTGCTGGTATAGCTGTGCGCTGGGGATGGCACGCAAATCAGCATCGCCGAGTGTGATTTTCCCTTGGGTGGGATCGAAAAAACGCAGTAGCAAGCTTGCCAAGGTCGATTTGCCGGCGCCTGACGGTCCAACAATGGCGGTGACCGTACCGGGTTTCAACTCGAAACTCACGCCACGGATTACGGTGTGAGCGCCTTCGTAGGCATAGTGCACCTTTTCGAATCGCACGGCATGGCCTTGTGGCACTTGCTGTTGTGCGTGCGTCGTCTGTGGCAACACAGGGGTGTCTAGCAAGCTCAGCAGTCGTTGGGCGGCGGCTTGGGCGTTTTGCAAATCATGTAGCAAGGTATGTAGCAACAGCAAGGGTGCGCACAGGCCAGGAGCTACCAAAGCAAACGGCAGCACGTCTACCGCTGTCATCCAGCCCAGATGCACCATGGCCATACCTGCGGCAAGCACCACACCTAACACTGTGACGGGTGCAATCAACGCATGGGCGTGACCCATGGACTTCACCAGCGGGCGCGTGAAATCAGCAAATGCCGCTGCAAAACCATCTACGGCCTGCGCATAGCCAGTGTGGGGCCGGCCAGCTGCGGTATAGGCTTTGACAGTGCCAATGCTGCCGATAAGTTCAACGGCGGCACTGTTGATGGCCCCCATTTTTTCTGCCAGCGTGCCCATGTTCTGGCCGCTGGCTTTCATTGCGTGTGCCAGAAACCAGAAGAATCCTGCGAATGGCAGCATGGCAATCAGCGTTAAACGCCAATCGAGGGCCAGTAAGTACGCTACAGAAATCACCACGGCCCCACTGGCACGTGCTACAGAGGTAAAAAAGTGAGCCGTCAAACTGTGCAGCGTGCCCATGTCGTCTTGCATGGCCTGCTTCACTTGCCCCGAAGCACGGCTGGTGAACCAGCCCATCGGCACTTTTGACAGTTTGTCGACGACTGCTCGGCGAAGACGGTGTGTGAGTGCGTGGTCTGCACGGTGTGCCAGCCATTCACCAGCAAAAATCAGTGCGGTACCCATGAGCAAGCACGCAATGCTTGCCGTCACGATCCGCCACAAGCCAAAGCGTACATCTGCGTGACCCAGCGTCTGGCGAGCAATTTCGGCCATACCTGCCAATGGCACCAAAGTCATCATCGTGCCCATTGCTGCAAACGCTGCAGCAAAAATCAATCGTTTGCGTATGGGCTGCAGGATGCGGGCCATAGGGCTCGCGGGGGATCGGGTCGCAGAAGCTGCGTCATCAACATGCATAGAAGGCCGGGGTCAAAAAACAATACACCCACCTTCTAGCGTTTGCCTCTGTAGCGAAGCTGTTGTGGATGCTGCATGCGCACGCAATTGCAAATTTCAAGGTAAGGCAGTCAATGCTGCACCTTCAAACATCACAAATAGAGAAGTACGAATACGAATTAGTTTCATCATACTAAACTATTTCGTTGGCGCAAACTTTCCCTGTTGGCTGACAGCACAATTTGCCTAACAATGAGCGCCTACGATTTGATAAAAATGCAAGAAATAAAAACACCCACACGCGGGCGACCGCGCACTATTACCCGAGAAAAAATTGCGGATGCAGGCATCCAAATAGGCTTGACCAACATCACTTTTGTGGGGGTCGCTGAGGCCTTAGGCGTCAGCCATATGGCGCTGTACAAACATGTGCCTAGCTTGGCGGCACTCAAGCACTTGATTGCCGAGGAAATTTTTCAGCGGTGGCATCTACCACTGGCCCCTGACGGTGGAGAAGGAGGGTTGCAGCTGTACATGCAGGTGTTCACCAACTCTGTGTGTGAATTTGTCAAAGCGCATCCCGGTGTGACGCCATATGTGATTCGTAGAATGGCGGCGACTGAACCCATGCTGGAGAAAATAGACCGCCACCAAACGCATGTCGCAGAAGCTTTTAGCATCAGCAAATCGCAGTCGCGCTGGCTGCTAGCGACGGTTACCTTTTTCTGTATCTCGGCCGCAGATACCATTTATTCGGCGGTAAATCGAGACCCCTCACTCAGTGCAGACCAGCAGGCCGAGCAGTTGGAGCTGGAGCAAGAATTCATGCAAGGCGTGGGTGCGCTTATCGAGGGGGCTCTTTTGACCATGTACAGACAGATCGACTGAAGCCACCCCGAAATTGGATTGCGTTGCCCAATAAAAACAGCGGGGCAATTCAAGTCCTCAAACCATGGTGTCAACGCGGCGTTTTCCAAATGGCATGCCTTACTGAAGGCATTTGCTCACAGTAGGCGGTACGTTGTATCTCTTGAACACCTATGGTCAGTCCAAAGATAGACAAAGATGTCTGCTTGCATAGAGGCAGGCCACTATGAGTCTTCGCCTGTTTGGAAATTTGAGTCAATTCAACCGACCTACATCCATCACGGGTGCCAATAGTTCGCCGTGGTTAAAGACGTTGTTGTACCGGTGTTTCCGGCCAAAGCGTATGACAGCTGGTTGGCTGC
The DNA here is from genome assembly GCA_963520865.1 of uncultured Comamonas sp. GTDB lineage: Bacteria > Pseudomonadota > Gammaproteobacteria > Burkholderiales > Burkholderiaceae_C > Comamonas. The sequence continues at coordinate 98,955 of CAUQST010000010.1, read as the reverse complement.
AGCAATCACAGTTTTAGCCATTTCTTCAAGTTTGTGTTGAGGCAGGCGTGAAGCCGGTCCAGACACGCAAACTGAACCTAAAAGTTGCCAGTGCTTGCCAAATACTGGTGCAGAAATTGTTGCCACGCCTTGCTCGCGTTCTCCGATTGACCAGTGAAAACCGCGTTGGCGAATGGTTTCATACAACTCACCGGGTTCGCCAGAAAAGGCAAGTATCACGCGCCCAGGTGACCCTTTATCGAGCGGTAGGCCTTCACCCATACGTGCGTGATGACGCAGCGCTTGCGGACCTTCCACACGCACAAGGCAGGTTCTCACATTCCCTTCTCTGACGTAGAAGGCCGCACTTTCTCCGCTCTCCAGTGTTAGAGCTCGGAGAGCGGGTTCCAGTACGTTTTGCACGTCGAAGCCAGCTTGGTATCGAGCTCCCAGCCAGCCAGTTGCAGGGCCCAGACGCCAATCACCGTCTTCACGCTGAACCAAATATCCAGACTGCGCAAGCGTGCGTGCAATGCGCAGTGCTGTGGTCTTGTGTAATTGGCAGCGTCGACTGAGCTCGGCAAGGGGCAGATGGGACTCGCCCAATGCAAAAGCATCCAGCAACTGCATTGCTCGGATGACCGCAGTCACGCTACCAGTCGAGGGCGTGGCGTTCTCATGTTCATCGCCAGAGTTTTTGTCATTTATTGCGACTTTTTCAGCGGAGGCTGCGTCCAATTTCATCTCAGAAATTAATGGCGAGTTGCAGTGAGAAGTGTTGCTCATGGCGCAATTGGTTTCGTTGTGCGAAATGGCATTGTATCCCGTGAAACTTTTTTCTAAAGTCGTGCACCTCTTGGCGTAAGACCAAGCGGGAAATCAATAAATGATATGGAGACAACGTATGACTATCACGACACGAGCATCTTTCATGTCGGCGCGCCTTTGTACTTTGGTGCTGGGCACAGCTGTATTCGCGGTAGCAATGGCTAGTGCGCATGGGCAGACCAGCTATCCAGTCAAGCCTATTCGTCTGCTTGTTCCGTTTCCGCCTGGCGGGGGCACAGACATGATTGCGCGTTCAGTAGCGCAAAAAATTACAGAGAAAACCAGCTGGAATATCGTTGTGGACAACCGCCCAGGTGCGGGCGGTAATCTGGGTGTTGATGCAGCCGCCAAAGCAGCGCCAGACGGATACACCCTGGTGATGGGGCAGACAAGCAACTTGGCAATTAACCCTGCCTTGTACAAAAAACTCCCATATGACCCGCTCAAAGATCTCACCCCCGTCGCGTTGGTATCTTCCTCGCCGGTTTTGATCGTAAGTGGTGCTGGTACACCATTCAATTCAATTGCTGAAGTTTTTAAAGTGGCGAAAGCCAAGCCTGACGTAGTTACCGTTGGCTATGCAGGAAATGGAACTGTTGCCCATTTGGCGGTGACCCAGGTAGAGCAAGCGACAGGTGTCAAGCTGCGTCACATTCCATATAAAGGTATTGCGCAAGCGATCACTGATTTGTCGGGCGGACAAATTGATCTTTTTGTCGGATCAATACCGTCATTAATTGGTCAAGTGCGCAATGAAAAACTCCATCCACTGATGGTCACTTCAAAGCTACGTGCAGGCCAATTACCGTCTACACCAACCATGGCAGAGTCAGGTAGCAAAGACTTTGAAGCCATTACTTGGTTCGGAATTTTGGCTCCCGCAGGGACACCAGACGCCATCGTGCAAAAGCTGAACAAAGCCATTAATTCAGCCTTGTCAGAGCCTGATGTGGCTGAGAAGTTGCGTTCGGAAGGTGGTGATGTTTTGGGGGGGAGTGCTGAAGCTTTCGGCAAGCTCATGCAAGCCGAAGTACCTCGCTGGGCCAAGATCGTTAAGGACTCGGGCGCTAGCTTGAACTGAAGCCTCCTCCCCGTACCTTCTGTTAACCCGCTTCATGCACTACGACAGCGTAGCTATGCCAGGGGGCACTGCAACGCTGTCGGGCGCCTGTGACTGCTGCAGTTCGACACTGCGTCAAAGCGTTGCTGGAGAGGCTCTGCGTGGCGGTGGTCAGCATGAATGACTTCATTGCGGAGCAACGGCGGGCTGCAATTGCCTTTGCTAAGACGCTCGCCATCGCAGTGCAGCGGCTGAGTCCAGGCATCCATCAGGGGCGCTGAAAGGTCAGCCTCTCTCCACGCAGGCCAATCGTCTGGGCATGGCGCTGGTTAGCGCCCCCCGACTCAACGACTTGCAGAAGGTCCATTTGGCACCTTGGTCGAAGGTCAACAAGGACAGAAGCATTAAGACCCAGTGGGCTGCTGTTGTCGCTGTGGCCGTAGTTCATGCACTTCATTCTTTTTTTCTAACCATTTTGTAGTCACACCATGATCCAACTTCCCGAAGTTATTCGTGATATCGAGCGCGTCAACGCCGACGTTGTCACCAAGGCTGCTACGTTCCAAGCAGCCATACTTGCCGACGTGGCCGGTCGTCGCGGTACGATGCACAGCCGCGTAGCGCCCGTGCATCAAGACATGAAGGTGGCCGGCGCTGCCTTTACCGTAGAAGTGCGTCCTGGCGACAACTTGATGATCCACGCTGCCATTGCCCTGGCCCAGCCGGGCGACGTTCTGGTGATCGACGGCAAGGGCGATCAGACAGCGGCGCTGATGGGCACGCTGATGCTCAGCGCCTGCAAGAAAGTTGGCCTGGCCGGCGTCATAGTGGACGGCGCCATTCGTGACAAACTGGAAATTCTGGATCTGGGTTTCCCTGTGTTCAGTGCCGGCTTCAATCCTGCCGGTCCCACCAAGTACGTACCTGGCCGCATCAACCACCCAATCTCCGCCGGTGGTATCACCGTAAACCCGGGTGACCTGGTGGTGGGTGATGCCGATGGCGTGGTTGTCATCGAACGCGAAAAGGCCTCGGCCATGATGGCCTTGGCTGATAAGAAAGTGGCGGACGAAGCCGCACGCATCGAAGCTATCGCCCGTGGTGACACTGCTTCGAAGTGGCTGCCTGCTGCACTGCGTGCCGCTGGTGTGCTCAAAGAAGGCGAGTCACTGTGAGCAACACCATCATCGTGACAGGCGCTGATCTGGCGCAGCAGGCGTTGGATTTACTCACTGGCTATGAGATCGTCTATGCCGGCAAGGCCCCCACCGAAGAGGATATGGTGGCCTTGTGCAAGCGGCACGACCCCGTGGGAATCATTGTGCGCTACGGAAAAGTGAGCGCATCCATGATGGATGTAGCACCTTCGCTCAAGGTCATCTCCAAGCACGGCAGTGGCACGGACACCATCGATAAAGTGGCTGCCAAAGAGCGTGGCATTGAGGTGGTGGCCGCCGTGGGCGCCAACGCAGCGGCAGTGGCCGAGCAGGCTTTGGCGCTGCTGCTGGCCTGTGCCAAGTCTGTCGTCACGCTGAACTCGCGCATGCATGCCGGTCACTGGGACAAATCTACGCACAAGAGCATGGAGCTGAGTGGTCGCACCGTGGGCCTGGTGGGTCTTGGCGCCATCGGCCTGCGCTTTGCCAAGATGGCTGATACGTTAGGTATGCGCGTGATTGGGTTTGATCCGTTTGCCAAAAATCTGCCGAACTATGTGCACAGCGTTAGCCTGGAGACGATCTGGCGTGATGCCGATGCAATCTCGCTGCATTGTCCCTTGGTGGATGAAAACCGCGGCATGTTAAATGCAGCAACGCTGGCGCAGTGCAAGCGCGGTGTGATCGTAGTCAACACCGCGCGCGGCGGCCTTATCGATGAAGTTGCGATGCTGGAAGCTGTTCGCTCGGGCCAAGTGATGTCTGCGGGGCTAGACAGTTTTGCGGTTGAGCCTATGGGGGCAGGTCACCCATTTCAGGGTGAGAAGAATTTCATTCTCTCCCCGCACATTGGCGGCGTAACGAATGACGCCTACGTGAACATGGGTGTGGGTGCTGCGAAGAACCTGCTGCAGGTGCTGGCACGTTTTACGGCGGTTGCGTGATTCACCGCTGAAAAATAAAAATCAAGGCGTACCGGCCTTACCTCCGTGGGTAAGGCCGGTGTAGCCTTTGATTAGGTGACGCATTGCCTGATTACGCTGAGAGCGGGCTTTTTGAATCGACCAGAGTTTTAAAAACCTGCTTCGCGCCAGAACACGCTTGCAGCCGTGCGCACAAACTGGGCGCCCGGTGCCTCCCAACGCCCCCGGATACTGACCCGCCCGCGCCAACGGTGTTGGGCAGCCCAAGCGGGCAAGGGATCAGGCTGCTCCACATCCAGCACCAGCCGGTACACCGGTTGTTCTGGGTAGAGTACGCCTTTCTGATCACGCACTGGTACATTGCCGCCCACTGGTGCCGCCAACGCCGCTTCATTCAAGTTGCGACTGGCATCTTGGTCAATGCTGCGCACGCGCACCAGCAGTGCGGTGCTTCCTGCCCCTTCTGTAATGAAAAGCCCGCTGTCGCCAGGCCGTATGCGATGCAGATCTTGCTCAGCTACGTAGCTCACCACCTCGAGTTTTTGCATGTCTACCACTCGGCCAAGCAGTTCTCGACGGGCCACCCATTCACCGGCCTGTAAATCAGGATCTACATCGCGCAGCACACCACGGCCACCCGGCTGCAGTTGGTAGCGTGCAGCATCGGTATCCAAAGCGGCTTGCTGCGCTTGTGCTTCTGCTTGGCGGTCCTGCCACAGCAGCCAATCACGGCGCAGTTCTTCATTCATACCTGCCGCAGCCGACTGTTGGGCCAACTGCTGCAAGCGTGCTTGGTTTTGCTGGGTCGCTGCTTGCAAGGCGGGTGATGTCAATGCAAATACCGCTGTATCCATCACTACTGCACTGCCGTCCGCCAGGGGCGCATGCGCCAGCTGCGCAGCCTCTGGGGCATGCAACTGCCACTGCGTACTGGCCTGCAGCATGCCGCTGCTGAGCACCGGCACTGGCCAGGGCACCACAAAAAGTACCAGCAGGCCGGCACTTAGCGCTGCACTCCAACGTGCGCGCCGGCTGTGCGCAATCTGTGCCCCGCGCTCACGCCAAGCTTTCAGCTCGGACCACACTGGCTTGGCCACAAACCATACGATTTCCACTGCGAACAACAAAATACCCACGGCTTTGATAAAGAAGTGGTAGACAAGGGCCGCAATCCCCAGAAACAGCACCAAGCGATAAATCCAGGTAGCCCAGGCAAAGGCAATCAAAAGGCGTTGGCGCGTGGGGGCGAAGTGCTCGGGTGGCGCCTCACCCAGCGCAAACAAGCGCTCGCGCAAATCCCAGCGTGCCAGGGCAAATGCGCGGCTGTGCAAATTGGGTATTTGCAGATAGTCCGACAACAAAAAGTAACCATCAAAACGCATAAACGGGCTGGCATTGATCAGTACCGTGCTTACCCATGTTGTGGTGGCCAGCAAAAATGCCATGGACTTAGGCCAGCCCTCAGGTAGCCACAGCCATGCTAGCAAGGCCCACACGGCAATTGCCAACTCGGTGGTGATGCCCGCTGCAGCCACCTTTAGCCGCTGGTCGCGGCGCGTGAGCTTCCAGACTTCGTTGGTATCGGTATAAGCCACTGGCCAAAGCACCAAAAACGCCACACCCATGGCCGGAACCCGGCAGCCATAGCGTTTGGCCGTGACGCCGTGACCCACCTCATGCAGACACTTCACACCCAGCAGCGTGACGCCATAGGCCAGCATGCCTTGCAAGCTCCACATATCGACCAAGGTGGCGCGAAATACCTCCCAGGAACGCGCTACGCCCCACAGCCCCCACAAGAAAGCCGCCAGCGTCAGCCACCAGAAACCCGGGCGAAACAGAAAATCGAGCCGAGGTGCCCAGCGCGCCAGCCAGCGGTCCGGGCGCAGTAGCGGTACCCTGAAAAACAGGTAGTTGTGCAATAGCCATTGAGACCAGCCACCACGACGGCGTTGCCACTGTGCTGCCAGCGTAGGCGCCGCATTCAGCAAAGGCTGCAGCAGTTCGTTGTTTTGCAAAAACTGCTGTAGAACGTGCACGTCCGCCGTGCTCACCTGCAAGGTGGTGTGTGCAGCAACATCGGCGGTAATCGCTTGCGCATCGGCCATATTCCAGCGGCGCAGTACTTCAAAGCTGGCCCAGTCCAGCTGAAAAAACAGATTGCGCACCGGGTCATGCAAGGTCCAACTGGGCTGGCCATCGGCCAACACCGGCCCTGCCAATAAATCCAGCTCTTCACGCAACGGCTGCCAGACCTGGGGCTGCCCGATCACAGCGTCACCCACTGGCGAATGCTGGCCCAGGGTTTGCGAACCATCCAGTACGCCAGGCTGACCTTCTCCCCTTGCAGTTTGGCCGTGCCTTTGAGGCCTATGCGCTGTGCACCAGGCTGCATTAGCCCAGCGCGCACACGGTAGGCGTAGGAACCATCCGGGCGGGCCACCGCTTCATAAGCCATATACCGCAGCTGCGCCTGCACGGCATGCAGCGGATCTGCTGCCAGATACAGCTGAACCGGAGCACCTACTTGGAGTGGAATGGCATCGCCAATCGGCAGCCAGGCTTCTACCTCCACCACATCCGGCTGTGCAATGCGCATCACGCGCTCGCCAGCCTGCACCGGCTTGCCTATCCATTCCGTGGGCGCGTCGAACAGCGCCATGCCGACACGTGGCGCCAGTACCTGGGTGCGCTGGCGTTGTTCGGTCAAAAAGGCTTGTTCGGTGCGCCGTTCCCCAATCTTTCCAGCCAGGGCCGCCAGCTGCGATTTGGAGCGCATATCGCCCAGTGCCAACTGGGCAAACTGGCGGTATTCGGTCTCGGCCGTTTGCAATGCTTGCCGCGAAATCTCGAGCCGGCTGGCAATTTGCGCCTCGTCCAGACTGAACAGCAGTTGACCTTCTTGCACCATCTCGTTGGGCTGCACGTGGATCTGCTCCACCACCCCATCCATGGGGGCGCGCAGCACGACCGGCTGTGCGGCCACTAGCTCGCCCGGGGCCAACACAGTCAAATGCACCGGCCAGGCTGCCAATACCAGCAGTGCAGCCGTGGCCCACACCACAGGGCGGCGCCACCAGGTCTGCCGGGCTTGCTGGTGTCGTAGGTGTGCCCACCACAGGCGCGGCGAGCCCAGATGCTGATGCTGCAGAGCCTGCCAGGCATGGATCCACATGCTCCCCCACTCCACCAGTAGCTGCAGGCGATCGGACTGTATAGGCTCGGGTCCGGCCAACAACATACCTGCGGCCTCACCCGCCCCTGCCCCGGATTTGAGATGCATAGGCAGCCATACCGCATGGGCCGGCCACCATTGAGCCCACTGCGACGCCAAGTCGGGAGGTAGGTCGGTCGCCGTCAGCACACAGGCGGCGCTGTGCTGCTGCACCAGATGGCGGCAGACCTGCGCCACCCACTGGGCATAGGGCACGTTGCGATCCGGTTGCACCACACCCGACAGGGCCTGCACACCCCATTGATGCGTCCACCACACGGCCTGCCGATACGGCAGCAGCAAACGGCTGTCATTGACCAGTAGAAACTCCAGCTCCTGAACTGTGGCAGCCTGCCGGGCTCGGTGGCCCAGCTCCAGCAGCAGCGCTGCGGGGTGCACGCGGCCCGTTGTTATCGAAGCATTCACTACGCCATCATCTCCGGATCAGATATGCAGACGCTGGGCCGTCATCTGGCCAGTACGCAGCTGAGCAGCATGCTGCAATTGCTCTGCCACACCCGTGCGGGCCACAGGGGCAGCATCTACAGCCTTGAGCTTGATGGGGGTGTGCACCGCATGGCCTTGGCTGTCGCGGGCCGTCAAGCGCAACACCAGCTCGCCCCTAAAGCCCTCGGGCATGGTTCCGGTGAGCTTGCCAGTGCGCGCATCAAACTTCAGCCATGCCGGCAATGGTTGGCCATCGGCCTGCGTCATAGACAGCTGTATGCTCGCCAGCGGATCGCTGTGGCCAAACAGGGTGGGCGGCACCTGCCAATCCACCTGCTGGCCTGCACCGGTTTCCAATGCATCCAGCGCATTGCGCACAATCAGGCCGGGGTCTGCTTTTTCAGACTCCGGCATGGCAAGGCTGAAAAGACCGGAGAAGGTGGATGTGCCAAACACACCTCCAGTACCTAGAAAACCGTGGGAAAGCTCCTGGTTTTCACTCGCCACGCCACCAGTGAAGAACGAGGGAAAGCCGGATGCACCCAACACACTTCCACCGCTGTTGCCCAAAGCGAAGAAGGTGTGACTGCCACCAGTTCTCGCAGGTGGCTCACCACCAAATTCCAATGCAGAAGCTCCCGTTGAAGCAGCAAACGCTCCTGGCAAGCTGCCTCCCCAAGTGCTGTCAAAAGAAGGCCAGGCCACATTGCTATCCACCTGCAAAACGGGCTGCGCCGGCAACACCGTGCCGACGGCGTAGCCCGGCGTGCTGAATGACACCGCCAGTGCGTTGCCGTGACTGTCGACGATGTTGCTATTGGCTGCATTGAGCGTCAGGCCGAGGTTGCCCTGGCCGCTGATCGTGTCGACGGTGATGCGGTAAGTGTTGGGCGAGATCTGTGTGATCGAGTTCAGTGTGCCGCTGGCACTGCCGGTGGTCAGCAGACTGAAGTCGTTGGCGGTCACGCCACTCACGTTCTCGCTGAAGGTTACGGTAAAGGTCTGGGTGCCCGGCCCGGCCGGGCCGTCGAGGGTGATATCGGTGACTTCGGGAGCCAGCGCATCGACCTGGATGCCGGGGGTGGCGCCGGCGGTAAACCTTGGATCCAGGGGGTTGCCGGCGGCGTCACGGATGCTGACGCCCGTGAAACGAACGTTGTCGGACATCGCGATACCATCGCTGTCGCTGTCACCGCTCTGCACGATGTAGCGAAACACCAGTGTGCTGGTCGACGAGCCGCTGAAGTACTCGGCATGACGGATCTGGCCACCGATATTGATCTCCAGGTACGGCGTGTTGCCGCTGGTATCAACAATGAGGGCCTCGGTGAAGTTGAACCTGAAGTCCAGCACCTGCCCAGCGACATAGGTGCCGCTGGTGGGAAAAGTGGCCGAGTTCACGGTGGGCGCGACGGTGTCGATCACGATATTGGCATTGGCCCCCAGGGAGCCGGCGCTGCCGGGGGTGGGCAGGCTTACTATGGCAGCGTCCGCCTGGCTATTGGCAATAGTGGCGCCGTTGAGTGCCAGGGCGGTGCTGGACTGGTAATCCAGATCGGCACTGCGGTCACCTGCCTGGACGGTGTAGGTAAAGAACAGGGTGTTTGTGCCCGAACCGCCGGTATAGGTGGCGATGCGATCGATGGTGCCGGTTTCCAGCAGCAGCGTCGGGGGGCCGCCGGCGACGTAGACGTTTTGATTGAACTCTATTGCCACGGTAATGGTGTCGCCGGCCTTGTAGGGGCCATTGCCATTGGGGCCGTAGGCGACGACGTTGCTCACGGACGGGTTGGGATTGTTCACACTGATAAGGACAGTGTCGGTATCGCTCTTGGCACCGCCACTGCCGGTATTGCCCTCGTCGTTGGTCTGGATGCTCAACTGGGCGGTACCCACGAACCCGGCGTTTGGCTTAAACGTCAGGCTCTGCAGCGTGGCGTTGATATCGGCCTGGCTGCCCTGCAGACGGATGACGCTGTTATTGACACCGGTGCCGAGCACCAGCATCACACCGCTGGTAGCGGTGAGCGACAGGGTGCCATTCACCGCGCTCAGGGTCACGGTCATCAGGCTGCTACCGGCATCCACATCGCTGATCGAGATGGCGTTGCTCTGGACCGTGTTAAAGGCCAGGGCGACGTCCCGCGACGTGCTCTGAGCGGCCGGCACGCTGTTGACCGGCGCATCGTTCACCGCTGTGACATTGATGGTCACGGTCTTGGTATCGGTCAGAGCACTGCCGCCGGTATTGCCGTTGTCGTTGATTGATACCGTCAGTTGCACGCTGCTGGTGTTGTCGAGCGCGGTCTGGAACGTCACATTGGAGGCAGCAATGAAGGCATTGATGTCGCTCAAGGTACCGGACAGCGTGAGCGTGCCGGTGCCAGAATCACTCACGGTGACGCCGCTGCCGGAGACGGCGCTGAGGGTGCCGCTAGGGACCGAGAACGTGACGGTGACCGAGCCGCTGCCGGAGTCCACGTCGCTGAAGCTGATATGGGTCAGAGCGCCTGGGACATCCTCGACGACGGTGATGTTGCCCGGCACGGTGACCACCGGCGCATCGTTCACCGGGGCGACTGTGAGCGTCATGGTCTTGGTGTCGGTGCTGACGCTGCCGGTGTCGACCGCGATGGTCAGGGTCACGTCAGCGGTGGCATTGGCCGCTGTGGTGTAGGTCACGCGGTTGTTGGCGATGAAGGCATTGACGTCGGCCAGATTGCCGGTCAGGGTCAGCGCGCTGGAGGTTCCACCCACGGTCACGCCACCGCCGCTGGTGGCGGCCAAGCTGCCCGAGCCCACGCTCAGGGTCACGGTACCGTTGTTGGAATCGGCGTCGCTGATGCTGATTTGTTTGAGCACCGAGGCCATGTCCTCGACCACCATGGTGCTCGTCGGCGCGCTGATCACCGGCGTGTCATCCACGGCGGTGATGGTGACGGGACGGGTCACGGTGCTGCTCTCGTTCGGGCCGTCACTGATGCTGAAGCTGACGGTCCGGCTACTGACGTTGGGGGCGTCCGAGCTGTTGGTATAGGTCACCGACCTCAGTGCCGCCTGCCACTGGGCGACGGTGGCGCCGCCGCTGGAGGTCAGGGTCAGGGTGCCGGTGCCGGCGTTGTAGCTGCCGCTGATATCGCCCGTGGCTGCGCTCGGATTGAACCCCAGGCTATCCTCGCCGGCATGGAAGTTGCCGCTGATCAGCACTTTGGCGCTGCTCAGGGTCAGGCTGTCAGGGTCGCTGAGGGTCAGGCCGGGGTCGATGGCCACCGGGGTGGAGGTGGCATTGTTGCCTTCGACAAAGGCGGCACTGCCGCCACTTGGGGTGATCACGGGGGCAGAGTTGGGGAGTACCGCAGGGGCGAATTTCAGGTCATCGACGACAACAATAGTGTCATTGCCGGTAATCCTGATTTCATCAATGTTTTGCCAGGCGCTGGAGAAGGTCAGCGTGCCGCCAAACCCGTTGAGGATGCCATTCTTGGTGTAGGTCACCGAACCTGTTGAATCCGAGAAGGCGGTATCCAGGGTATCGGACGCGACTTCAATGCCGTTGCGGTAGCCCTTGATGGTCAGTTGGCTGCTTGTGCCGATGTCGGTGCCCGTGTCGATTTCCATTGAAACGAGGCGAAATTCTGATCCGTCCGCAGACGCCATTCGCGCATCGACGGCTCCGGGGATTATTATGACACCGTCATAGTTGAACATGATTGCTAGATCAGAGGGGCTCGTGATGCTGACGTTCGCGGGTACCTGAGTGATGGCCATCTTTGCGTCGCTTCCAACCGTTGGTTGGACCAGCGAGTAGGTGATTCCGTTAATGGTCTCACCGGCATTATTCAAATAGCGCTGCGGCTGGCCGTCGAAGTTCTGGTCGGCCGGTGTTGCCAGCAGGCTCCGATAATCGACCAGATTCAATGAAGCCGCCTCAATCTGGCCCGTCTGGCGTTCCAGCTGCCAATCGCCGCCTTTGTCGGCCGCACCTGTGGGGTCGACGGAGCCGGCCACATCGGCCTGCGTCAAGCGCGCCAGTTCATTGAGCAGTGCGGTGCCTTGCGTGCCTTCGGCGGTACTGCAGCCATAAAGCAGGATATCGCCATCGGCGGCCAGGGCCGCGCCAATGGCATTCAGGGCCGCGCTGTGCTGGCCAATATTCTCGGCATTCAACCAGGTGTTGCCCAACTCGACCGTACCGTCGGCGCCGTGGCTCAGCAGGTGGATGGCATCAATGCCGGAGCGATTCTTCAGGTAGTCGGCGATCTGCTGCAGGCCGTCCTGGTTGCTGTCGAGCACGACCACTTCGGTGCCTGGCAGTCCCTGCAGCAGCTCTGCCAGATTAGCCACTTGGCCGTCCACAAAAACGACTTCCTGGCGCTGATTGCTGGCAGATGGAGCCTCGGCCATCAGCGCATGGCGCAATGCACTGGAGGTGTCGGCCAACGTATCGAAGCCTTCTGCTCCGTTTGCCACTGCATGGACGACATCAACAGCCCCTGCGCCGTCGAACATAAACCGCTGCTCTAACGCCAATGGCCGCAGAGCGCTAATTGGCTTGCGTGAGGCGCTAGCACTGCCAGATGATGGCGCCATGGGCTGACTCAGTGCCTGGGTCAGTCGATTCCAAAGAGTGTGGCGAGGCTGGGTCATCACAAGTCCTTCATATTGGCGGCTTGCTGCGTTTGCAACGGAGACTTGGTGGCATGGACCTTTGTCCGCAGTCCGCCTTGGGTTATTCAAAAACGGTAGCTTTTAGCGCTTATCTGGTTTGGAATTCAAGCTCTAATTGCCTCGAATCTCCCTAACAAAAGACGCAAATAGCTCCTTCTATTCATTTCTGCGAGTTCTGTGCTGCGGGTGCCACCATCAGCACCTGCCCGCTCATGCCGGCAATCAACTCAGGGAACTTGCCGTGGATGGCGGCGTTGACCTTGATGGACTGGCTCACCGGGTCCACCCGGGCAGCCAGGCGCTGCACCTTGGCGGGGTAGGTTTTACCGGTTTCGTCTATGTGCACCTCAAAGGCCGTACCCTGGTGCAACCAGCTCAGCCAGCGCGAGGGCACTAAAAATTCCAGCTCCAGCACGCTGTCATCCAGGATGTCCAGCAGCGGCTGACCGGGCTGGGCGTATTGCTGCTCACGAATTTTTTGCTCAGCCACACGCCCTGCATAGGGCGCAGTGACCTGGCATTTGCTCAGCAGACTGCGGTTGGCAGCCACGTCGGCGCGGGCTTTGTTCCACTCAGCTTGTGAGGTGTCCAGCTCTACTTGGCCGACCGAGTTCAACTCGGCCAGGCGCTGATTGGCGCGCCAAGTTTTTTCTGTTGCATCGACACCGGCCTGAGCTTTGTTGAGCTGGGCTTGCTGCAAGCTGCAGTCAAACTGCACCAGCAACTGTCCCTGGCGAAAGGCCGCGCCCTCTACCACCGGCAGGCGCTGCACCTTGGCGCCGATTTCGGCGGCCAGCGTGGTGTAGCGGCGTGGTGCCAGCTGGGCGCGAATGTCGCGCTGCTCCAGTGCACTGCTGACCGACGGGATTGCCTTTGTGGGCATTTTCGCGATGGGTGCCGCAGCTGTCTGTGCACTTGCCGAAAGCGCTACAACCAAATTGACTGCCAGCAATGCAGCGCTGCGCAAGCATTGCACATGCATCATTGCAGTTGCCCCAGTTCCCAGCGTTGCAGGGCTTGGCCGACGGCACTGGTTAACTCGGGTAGGGGCAGACGGTCAGAGCCTTCAATCACAGGCTCTAGTCCCAGCGTGGCCTGCAGGCGAGAGCTTGCGGACTGCAGCGTGGCCAAGGCCTGGTAGCGCCGCAGCGTGGACAGAATGGACGCGGTCTGCTGGGCCACGCTGTCCTGGCGGGATTGCTTTTCGACCTTGACTTGGTTGTCAACATGCTGGGTCAGGCGTTGGTCCACTTCAGCAATGGCAACGGCGCGTTCGTACTGGTGCGCTGCGTTGGAAAACTGTAGACGCGCGATGTGCAATTGGCTGAGCACGGCCATTTGCGTGGCCATGCGCTTTTGATCGGCCAGTGCCACGCCAGCGTCAGCCAGTTGCTTTTGCGCTGGCACTGATAGTAAGCCCAGCAGGTTGAAGGAAATTTGTAGTCCTGCCTCACGCCAGTTGTCGTTGATCAAGTAACTGTCAGTGCTGCGATTGGATGCGTAGTTGAACGACAGGCCGGGGAACATGCGCAGCATCACGCGTTTGGTTTCCTCGCGAGCAATGCGGGCACCGTACTGGCTTTCACGCAGATCTGGGTTGCGTACCAATGCCAAGGCTTCAAGGTCTTCTGCAGGGCGCTCCAACCAGCTTTGCGATGCGCTCTGCACAGGCTCTACCACCTGCCAAGCACCAGCTGCTTGGCCGGGTGCCATTCCCATCAAGGCGGCCAACTCCAGCCGAGCGGGCGAGAGCTCTTGCTCAATCAATTCCAGCAGGCGCAGGTTTTCCAGCAACTGGCGCTGGTAGCGCAGCGGCTCTATGGGCGAGCGCAGTTTTTCTGCTTCCACCTTGCGAACATCGGTCAGGGCCAGATCTGCTGCTTGGGTGGCATTACTCAGCGGCGCCTGCAGTGCCTGGTGCGCCGCTACGCGCCAATAGGCGGTGCGTACGTCCTGCACCAGGTTGTGTAAGGCTTTGCGGCGGCGCTCTTGGGAGATCAGTGCACGGTCTGCGTTTTGGCGTGCGGCGTAATAGCTTTGACCAAAGTCCAGCAGGCTCCAGGAAAAACCCAGTGAGTACAGCGTGGCCTCACGATCAGTGGAAATATAGGGATTGGCCAGCGAGGGGCGGCCGGTGACCGAATCTTCGCTCCGGGTGATCAGTTCTTTGTTGCGGTATCGGTAGCCGGCGGATGCCACCAGCTTGGGCAACATGTCGAACTGCGACACCTGGAACGTGCCGTGGGCCACGGCCTCTTCCATGGCGCGAAGGCGTTGGACAGAGTTGTACTTAATGGCCCGGGCAATGGCCTCTTCCAGAGAGACGGTGGCAGACAGTGGCACCACGTCTTGTGTTAGCTGCTGGCGGTCAGCCTGCACTTGGTTGCGCAGTTCATCTTCAGACAACGGATGGGCGGTGAAGCTGGCGCAACCAGTCAGCACAGCGCCAGTGCCTAGGACCAATGCGGTGCGGCGCGCCAAAGGCAGCCAGGAGAAAGAAAAAGAATGGTTGTGCATGTTGGCTGGTGGATATGTGTTCAAAACACCGAAGCAGCTACTGGTGGGTGGTGGGTTATATGCTGCTAAAGCAAACCCAACACAGACCACATTTTTCTGTTCACGGAGGCTCCCTCAGCGGCTGTAACTTTTGAGTGAAGCATGCTACATGCAGAAAAAATCGCAAGCAATCACTGGTTTCAGGTATTTTTAGACAAATTTTTCTAACCCTAGCCTTGCGTTTGAGTGTCCTCAAACACTTCGCTGACTGGCTTTACCCAAGGACGGTGGTGGTGGCGTGACCCGCAGCCGAGCACCACGGTCCAGTTAATCTATCAGTTCGCGTCAGGGAAAGCATGTTGTTGATGCGTTGGAGGTTTCGTGCCTTTTGCGGGCTGCAAAGAACGGTGCCATGCCAGTGCCGCCCCTGCAGTTACCTTTGGGGCTCGTACTTGGTGTCAGACGATGAACTTGGCAAAAACGCTTGAAGTTATTGCTTGTGTATTGGCTGAGCAGGGTGAATGCACCAAGATACGAACCACTGGCTTGCATCGCCAGCAAAGCATTCGGCGTGAGTTGGTGGCTGTTGGCTGCTGTGTTTTTTAATAAAACGATACATACGTTTGCAAGCCTTATGCGCAGCCAAAGCGGTGGTTTTAATGAGTAGTTGGGGTGTAACAGACATCAATCCAGTTCCTGAACCCCGCCGCCAGATACGGTGAGGATTTGCCCGCTGATCCAGCTGGCCGCAGGCGAGCATAAGAAAAGCGCTGCGTTGGCAATGTCCTGTGGCTCACCGAGGCGACGAATAGGGGTGTGCTTGAGCATCGTTTTCAGGATGTCATCGTTGAGTACGGACGCAAGCGCATCGGTGCGGGTAGCGCCAGGAGCAATGCCGTTCACCCGGATGCCCATTGGGCCGACATCAAATGCGATATTTCGAATCAAGTGGTTGGTTGCTGCCTTCGAAGCACCATAGGCCGCCATGCGTCTATTTTTGTTTTCACCGGCCATGGAGGTAATGGCCAGCATGGAGCCACCGCCAGTTTTCTCCATCTCCGGGGCAGCAAGTTGGGCGAGCCGGAAAAGAGAAAAGACGTTCAGATCGAAGGCACGTCTGAAATCTTGCATGGGCATGTTGAAAGGTTTAGGGCCACCGCCACCAGCGTTGCTGACCAAGACGGTCAATCGACCAAAGCGCTGGATCGTTTGATCGATCAGGTTGTCCAGATCTTCTTCGTGTGTGACATCGCAGGCGACAGCCATTGCTTGGCCACCCCGCTCTTGAATGCCTTGGGCCACCGTCGTGGCTGTTTGCAGATGTAGATCACTGACCACTACTGCGGCCCCCGCTGCTGCAAAGGTTTCTGCAATGGCGCGACCTATGCCGGCCCCCGCACCTGTGACAACGGCAATCTGGTTGTCGAGTCTGAAGTGAGCTGGTTCATACATGGTGAAACTCCTTTGAAGACTTGCTAGGCTGCCTCGCGTAATCTGAGCGCCGTAGCTAGGTAGTGAGATCAGTGCAAGTATGCTGAAAAGATGGAGAAACTGCGATCATCATTCATTATCAGTGACGCATCTTTGCTTAAACTTTGGTAACAGCTAGGTAGTGAGATCAGTGGCAGTATGCTCAAAGGTGAAAGAACAGCGAGCATCATTCATCATCCAGTGATGCATCATTTTCCTCAAACTTTGGTAACACTATGAAGCTTGGATACACCATCGTCTACGTTCCCGACGTAGAAGCGTCCCTACAGTTTTTCTCTGACGTTTTTGGTTTTGCAGTGAAGTTTCTGCATGAGTCCGGAACCTACGGTGAGCTGGTCACCGGTGAGACGACGCTGGCATTTGCTGTGCATGAGCTTGGGCGCAGCAATTTCAATGGGGGGTACATTGCCGCTTCAGAGTCAGACAAACCACTGGGCATGGAACTTGGGTTGGTGACTGAAGATGTTGAAGCGGTACATGCCCGAGCGATAAAAGCAGGGGCATTGGAGCTTGCAGAGCCCACCAAAAAACCCTGGGGGCAGGTTGTCTCTTACGTCCGATGCCCGGATGGCACCTTGGTTGAACTTTGTACGCCCATTGGTGCGTAAATCATGACTCTGAAGAGGCGCTTGCAATCAACGGCTGCTTGAGCAGCCAGAGATTGGCCATCGCCCTGAATGATCTGTGCGACCGTGGGTGCAGCTGTGGTTTGTTGATTGATTGATTGATTGAGCCATCCTCAATCGCCCGTTTATCGGGAACGCAAACAAGTTGTTGATGGGCGGCAACTTGCTTTTCACCATTTCAGTTGCTTGATCCGCAGCTTGAGTCGCCGCCAGCCACCGGCGAGACGATTAGGGCGCATGAAGCTGGCTTTCCCGATGAAAAAGCTATGCATTCTTTTACATCCTAGAATTTTCGGCTTTCAACCTTGCTATATGCAGCGTTGAATTCATAAAAGGCTTGAGGGCCTTTTTTCATGCTTCTCTTTGTGAATAGATGTATTTAGTCTATTCAGTTGCTTTGTATTGACACTCCCTCAACATTCGACGTGACCCGTGAGGTCCGGCAATGCATGGGCAATCACCAAGGTAGAAGACTCGACGGCGGGCTGTACACCCGCGTCACCAGGCATTGCCTGTAAACCTAACGCCCTCCATGGTCATGGGAGCGCGGTTTATGAAAACAAAATCACGATGAATCACAGCAGAAGAAGGTTCTTCAAGCTGTGCAGTGCTGGTGCCACCGGTGCCACTGCTGCGTCTTTGGGCTTTGCTCCTTCGGTGGCGCTCGCCACCCAACCTCGCCAGTACAAACTGCTGCGTGCCAAGGAAACCCGTAACAACTGCACCTACTGCTCCGTAGGTTGCGGGGTGCTGATGTACAGCCTGGGCGATGGTGCGAAAAATGCGAAGGCGAGCATTTTTCACATTGAAGGGGATCCGGATCACCCGGTCAGCCGTGGCTCACTGTGCCCCAAGGGTGCCGGCCTGCTGGACTATGTGCACAGCAAGCAGCGCCTGCAACGGCCGCAATACCGTGCGCCTGGTGCCACCGAATGGCAGGACATGGGCTGGGACGAGGCGATTGATCGCATTGCCCGCCTGGTCAAGGATGACCGCGACGCCAACTTCATTGAAAAGAATGCACAGGGCACCACGGTGAACCGCTGGCTGTCCACGGGCATGCTGTGCTCGTCGGCTGCCAGCAATGAGACGGGCGTGCTGGATTTCTACTTTGCGCGCGCCTTGGGCATTCTGGGTATGGACTGTCAGGCCCGCCTGTGCCACGCACCCACAGTGGCGGCTTTAGCGCCGTCGTTTGGCCGTGGTGCTATGACGAATCACTGGACCGACATCAAGAACGCCAATGTGGTGATGATCATGGGCGGCAACCCTGCCGAGGCGCACCCCGTGGGCTTCAAATGGGTGATTGAGGCCAAGATCAAGAACGGTGCCAAAGTCATCGTGGTTGATCCACGCTTTAACCGCAGTGCTGCCGTGGCCGATTTGTATTCGCCTATCCGCGCAGGTTCGGACATTGCATTTCTGATGGGGGTGGTGCGCTATCTGCTGGCGAACGACAAGATCCAGCACGAGTATGTGCGTGACTACACAAACGCTGCTCTGATTTTGCGTGATGACTATAGCTTTGATGAAGGCCTGTTCAGCGGCTACAACGAAGCGGGCAAGAAGTACGACAAGTCTTCGTGGATGTATGAGTTTGACGAGAAGGGCAATGCCAAGCGCGACGAGAGCATGCAGCATCCGCGCTGTGTGCTGAGCCTGCTCAAAGCCCATGTTGAGCGCTACACCCCCGAGCTGGTCAACAACATCTGCGGCACACCCAAGGATGAGTTCCTGGAGATTTGCGGCATCTTGGCTGAAACCTCGGCACGCAACCGCACAGCAACATTCCTGTACGCACTGGGCTGGACGCAGCACACCAGCGGCGCGCAGATGATTCGCGGTGCGGCCATGATTCAGCTGCTGCTGGGCAATATCGGCATGGCGGGTGGTGGAGTGAATGCGCTGCGCGGGCACTCCAATATTCAGGGCTATACCGATCTGGGCCTGTTGTCGCTGCGTCTGCCGGGCTATATGAATCTGCCCTCCGACCAGCAAACCACCATTGGTCAGTACCTGCAAGAAACCACGCCCAAGGCCTTGCAAGCTGATCAGGTGAACTACTGGAAGAACACGCCCAAGTTCTTTGTCAGTCTGATGAAGGACCTGTGGGGCGACAAGGCGACGGCTGAAAACAGCTGGGGCTTTGACTGGCTGCCCAAGGCTGACCGCAGCTACGACCTGATGGCTTACCTCGACATGATGTACGAAGGCAAAGTCAACGGCTACATCGTTCAAGGCTTCAACCCGCTGGCAGCCGTGCCTGACAAGAACAAGACGCAGGCGGCACTGTCCAAGCTGAAGTTCATGGTGGTGATTGACCCGCTGTCGACAGAAACTTCTACCTTCTGGAAGAACCATGGCGAAGAGCACGATGTGGATTCTTCGCAAATTCAGACGGAAGTTTTTCGCCTGCCTTCATCGTGTTTTGCGGAAGAGAACGGCTCCATCGTCAACTCGGGCCGCTGGCTTCAATGGCACTTTGCTGGGCAGGAGCCACCGCACGATGCCTGGCACGACGGAAAAATTTTAGGCCATCTGTTCATGAAGATTCGCCAGCTGTATGAGCAGGAGGGCGGTGCCAACCCAGCCCCAATCCTGAACATGAACTGGAACTTCACCAACAACTACGACCCTGCGCCAGAAGAAGTGGCCAAGCGCGCCAATGGCTACGCACTGGCTGACATCAAGGATGCGCAAGGCAACACCATCAAGCGCAAGGGCCAGTTGCTGGACGACTTTGGCCAGATGAGCGATGACGGCAGCACGGCCAGCTTTTGCTGGGTGTTTGCGGGCTCATGGACCGAGCAGGGCAACCAAATGGCCCGCCGTGACAACACCGATGTGGGACTGGGTAATACGCCGGGCTGGGCGTGGGCCTGGCCACAGAATCGCCGCATTTTGTACAACCGTGCATCGGCTGACATCAACGGAACGCCCTGGGACCCCAAGCGCCAGATTCTGTGGTGGAAGGGTGCACGCTGGACGGGTATCGACGTGCCCGATTTTGCGGCCGGCGCTGCGCCAGGTACGGCAACACGCCCTTTCATCATGCAGCCCGAAGGTGTGGGTAGATTGTTTGCGCTGGAGGGCATGACCGATGGGCCATTCCCAGAGCATTACGAGCCGTTGGAGTCGCCCATTGAGAGCAATCCACTGCACCCCAAGGTGACGATCAACCCTACGGCCCGTGTGTTCGCCAAGGACCAAGAGCGCATGGGGCATCGCAAGAATTTCCCTTATGTGGCAACGACCTATTCGATCACAGAGCTGTTCCGCCACTGGACCAAGCATTCACTGCTGAATGCCATTGTTCAGCCGGAGCAGTTCATCGAAATTGGTGAATCACTGGCAGCCAGCAAAGGCATCAAGCACGGCGATGTGGTGCGTGTCAGCACCGAGCGTGGCTACATCAAGGGCAAGGCGGTGGTGACCAAGCGCATGCAGACGCTGACCATTGCGGGCCAGCAGGTAGACAGCGTGGGCATTCCCGTGCACTGGGGTTTTGAAGGTGCCGCCCGCAAGGGCTTCTTGGCAAATACCTTGCCCCCGGCGGTGGGCGATGCCAATTCGCAAACGCCTGAGTACAAGTCGTTTCTGGTCAACATCGAGAAAGTGTGAGGGAGCCCATGACCATGCAATCCCAAGACATTACCCGACGTTCGGCCACCAATGGCCTGACGCCTGCGCCGCGTGTGCGCGATCACAAGCAAGAGGTGGCCAAGCTCATCGACGTGAGCGTGTGCATTGGCTGCAAAGCGTGCCAGGTGGCCTGCAACGAGTGGAACGATCTGCGCGACGAGGTAGGGCACAACGCAGGGGTGTATGACAACCCTGCCGACCTCTCGCCCAAGACCTGGACGCTGATGCGCTTTGATGAGCACGTTAACGAAAAGGGCAAGCTGGAGTGGCTAATCCGCAAGGACGGCTGCATGCACTGCGAAGACCCCGGTTGCCTCAAAGCCTGTCCGCAACCTGGAGCCATCGTGCAGTACGCCAATGGCATCGTGGACTTTCAGTCCGAGCACTGCATTGGCTGCGGCTACTGCGTGGCCGGCTGCCC
Source organism: uncultured Comamonas sp. (assembly GCA_963520865.1). GTDB lineage: Bacteria > Pseudomonadota > Gammaproteobacteria > Burkholderiales > Burkholderiaceae_C > Comamonas. The sequence continues at coordinate 78,003 of CAUQST010000010.1, read as the reverse complement.
GTTCAACGTGCCGCGTATCAGCAAGGAAGACAACAAGGCCTACAAGTGCACGCTGTGTTCTGACCGTGTGCAGGTGGGACAGGAGCCTTCTTGCGTGAAAACGTGCCCCACGGGTGCGATCACCTTTGGCACGAAGGAAGACATGCTGCACAAGGCCGCAGGTCGCGTCAAGGAGATGAAGAGCCGGGGTGTGGAAAACGCCGGTATCTATGACCCCCAAGGCGTAGGTGGCACCCACGTGATGTATGTGCTGCAGCATGCAGACCAGCCACAGCTGTACCACGGCCTGCCTAAAGACCCCCATATCAGCGGTGTGGTTCAAGGGTGGAAGGGCTGGTTCAAGCCACTGGCTGCGCTGGGTTTTGTGACCGCCTTGGCGGGCGCTGCGGCCCACTACATCAGCACCGGCCCCAACGAGGTCGATGAAGACGACACCCCACAACCCGGAGACAAGTCATGAGAAAAGACCGCATGATTTTGCGTACACCGCTGCCAGATCGCCTGTGCCACTGGGCCATGGTGGTGTGTTTTTTTCTGGTGGCACTGTCCGGCCTGTCGTGGCTGTTTCCCAGCCTGAACTGGCTTAACGGCGTGTTTGGCACGCCGCAGATGGCGCGTGTGCTGCACCCTTTCTTTGGCATTGTGGTGTTTGCTGCGCTGGTCTATCTGTTCATCCGGTTTGTGAAATACAACCTGTTTGAAAAAGAAGACCGTATCTGGCTGGAGAACGTCAAATCCGTTACGGCGGGCGATCACAGCAAACCGCTGCGCATTGGCAAGTACAACGCAGGCCAGAAGTTCATGTTCTGGGGAATCATGGGCCTGATCTGCGTGCTGCTGATTTCGGGGCTGGTGATCTGGCGTGCGTACTTTGCACACCTGTTTCCCATCCCGGTGCTGCGCGTGGCCTTGCTGCTGCATGCGGTGGCTGGGGTTGGGTTGATGCTGCTGATCATTGGGCACATCTACCTGGCTTTCTGGGTCAAGGGATCGATTCGCGGCATGGTGACAGGTTATGTCAGCCACGCCTGGGCGCGTGCCCACCATGACCGCTGGCACGATCAGATTAGCGGCAAGGGTGCAGACAAGACGAAGCCGGGGTCAGCGCGATGAGTATTCGCATCGTTCCTGAGTCAGAGCGTTCACCGGGGGTGGACCACATCGCCGCAGTGCTGTTGCCTGTTGCCGATTCCGCCTACACCCGCCGCGCGGCACGCTTGCGCCAGCTGGCGGATGGGCATGTGATGGCGGACTACCTGTGCTGGGCGGCTGATCTGATCAGTGCCCAGCAGGCAGCCCATGAGGCTGCACCTTTGCCTGAAGCAGAAGTTCAGGCACTGACACAAGCCTTGATCGACCAGACGCAAGCGCCACTGCACAGCGGGCACTGGCCACGGTCTGCCCATTGGCACGCTGTGCTGGGGCAATTGCTGCTGCAGCTGGATCTGCAGCCCAGCATGCACAGTGCCCCTTTGCAGCAAGCGATAGCGGTATTGCGCCATGCCAGCCAGGACCAGTGTGACCAGTGGGCAGACGCTCTGCTGGCGGTGCTGCGTGGCGATGAAGCGCCGCAAGACAGCGCCTTGCCCGAGGCGGGTGCAGCGCAAATTTTATGGAGTGCGCTGTCTGTGTATTGGCGCCAGCTGGCCAGCCAGTTGCCTGCTACGGGCGTTGCGCAAGCGGGGGAGCACCGCCATCTGTGCCCTGTATGCAACCACTTGCCCACGGGCAGTCTGGTCATGGCGGGCGCACAAGCTGGGCTGCGCTATGTGCAGTGCAACCTGTGCGAAAGCCAGTGGCATGTGGTGCGCACCAAGTGCACCAACTGCGATGGCACGGAGGCGCTGGACTACTGGTGTCTGGAGAGTGAAAAAGCGCCCATCAAGGCAGAAAGCTGTGGCGACTGTCACAGCTACCTCAAGGCTTTTTACCTGCAGACTGATCACCAGCTCGAAATGGTGGCCGATGACTTGGCCAGCCTGGCGCTGGACGCGGAGATGGAAGCCCAGGACGTAGCGCGCAGTGGCTTTAATCCGCTGATGCTGCCTTGAGCTTGCAGCGGCAATGGCCGCGATAGAGGTAGCTGCTGCAGCCGTCCAGTGGTTTTGCGTTTGACGCACCGCTGGACGGCGTGCAACGGCCCCGGGACCTTGCGTACTGGTGTTGCGCGGCTTACTTGCTGGTGGGGGCGGCACCCGCCAAAGTCTGCAGGGGTGCGCCTGTCAAGCGGTAGCGAATCCACTCTGACTGGGGCTTGGCATCGAGACTGTCGTAGAACTCGATCGAAGGCGTATTCCAGTCCAGCACGCTCCATTCAAAGCGGCCGCAGTCTTGGTCAACAGCAATGCGTGCCAAGTGTTGCAGCAGGGCTTTGCCCGCGCCTTTGCCGCGTTGCTCGGGGGAGATGTACAGGTCTTCCAGGTACAGCCCATGCTGGCCTTGCCAGGTGGAGTAGTTGAAAAAGTACACAGCAAAGCCCACCGGAGTGTCGCCATCCAGGCAAATCAGCCCAAACACCTTGGGGTTCTGGCAAAACAGGGTGCGCTGTACATGCTCAGGGGTGGCCAGTACTTCGTGTTCGGCTTTTTCGTAGATGGCCAGTTCACGCACAAAGTACAAGATCAGATCGGTGTCTTTGGCGGTGGCGGGGCGGATGGTCAGGGCAGTCATCAGGTGTTGGACAAAAATTAAGGTAAAGCAGGGTTGGGGCCATGGCCCCAGCGTTCAAAGCAGCGGCGCAGCACGTGGAAGTGGTCCTCAAACATCTGGCTTTCCAAGGCTGCGATGTCATTGAGAGGCACCCAGCGCGCGGCGGCGGCATCGTCACCCGCTTGCACGGCAGGCAGTGCGGCAAGCGGTAGTTCAAATATGAATACATGGGTGATGGTGCGCCCGCGCAGGCTGCGCTCGGGGTGGTCAAACACCTCGGTGCCCAGCAATGCGGCGTGCATGTCGGCGGCGGGCAGCGGCAGGCTGGTTTCTTCATCCAGCTCGCGCAGGCATGATTGCCACAGGGTGTCGTGGGGCTCAACAAAACCACCGGGTAGAGCCCACAGGCCCCGGCCGGGTGCATGGCCCCGCTGGATGAGCAGCACATGCTCTTTGCAAACCAGCAAACCATCAACGGTGACGAACACCGGTGGGTAGGGCGCGGCAGACCATGCCGCTTTGTAGCCGCTGACCATGAGCCACTCGGCGCGCATGGCGGTGTAATCGGGCGTGGTTTGCCACGTGCGCAACCACGCGGCTACGGCAGCAGGTACCAAGGCGTCAAGCTGCGCCCACATCTGGGTGAGGGGGTGCTCGGCCAGGTTCCAGTAAATGTCACGTGTGGGCGTGCCGTCAAAAGCGCCCTGGCGCGGCAGGCTCAGCAGCGCCCAGCCGGGAAAGCGCGCCAGGTAGTTGCTGCTGGCATCTTTGAAGTGGCCAACCAAGGCAATACGTGCACCAGCAGGTGTCTGGCTTTGTACGGAGGCAATGACGGCCTGCACCCAGCGGGGCTCGTCGTAGTAGTCACGCACCGGCACGCAGTGCACGCGCGCGGCTTCTTCATCGCTCAGGCTGGCGTGCACCAGTTGCGCACGCTCTTGCCAGGTGAAGGGGTTTTTGGGGCTGCGCGCTTGCCAGGCGCTGCCCAGTACCACCACCACTTGCTGTGCGGTCTGCAGGGCTTGGCGCAGCAAGGCCAGATGGCCGTTGTGAAAAGGCTGAAAACGGCCAATCAAAACGGCGGTGTGCGGGGCATTGTCAGGCAGTGGCATAACTAAAAGTGAGCGGCTAGCGCTGGTGTTTTAACACTTTCAAAGTATTTTGTATTGAAGGTTGTTGATTGGTAAGCGCTAGCAGCTATGTTTTTGGAAAATCAAATAATGGGGTCTGCAATGCCAAACACCTGGCGCAGGTAGGCCAGATAGGTTTCATCGTCGCACATGGTTTTGCCGGGTGAGTCAGAAATTTTGGCCACGGGCTGGCCGTTGGCGCGCACCAGCTTCATGACAATGTTCAATGGCGTCAGGCCCACGTCATTGGTCAGGTTGGTGCCAATGCCAAAACCCAGCTGGATGTGCGGCGCAAAGTAGCGCCACAGCTCCAGGGCTTTTTCCAGATTCAATCCATCCGAGAACACCAGGCGTTTGGTGTGCGGGTTGATGCGCAGCTTGCGGTAGTGCGCCAAAGCCTGCTCACCCCAGTCAAACGGGTCTCCGGAGTCATGGCGCAGGCCATCAAACAGCTTGGCAAAGTACAAGTCAAAGTCTTGCAAAAAGGCGTGCATGCCCACGGTGTCGGTCAACGCAATACCCAGATCGCCCCGGTACTCTTGCACCCAGTCTTCCAGCGCGGCTTTTTGAAAGTCACGCAGCCGCACGCCCAGAGACTGAAAGCTTTGCAGGTACTCATGCGCCATGGTGCCGATGGGCACAATGCCCAGCTCTTTGGCCAGCAGCACGCTGGAGGTGCCTTTGAACCACTGCGGCACCTTGGCGGTGAGCGTGGTGACTACTTCGCGGTGCCAGGGCTCAGAGAAGCGGCGGCGCATGCCGAAGTCGGACAGCTCAAATGGGTGGGCCAATATGGGTTCGTATTTGAGGGCGTGCAACTGCTCAATTTTGGCCTGCAGGCGGTGGCGGCCTTCGTCCAGCGTGTCAGGAGTTTGCAGGCGGCGAAAGTACAGCTCATTGACGATGGCCAGCACATGGATCTCAAAGCCCATCACATGCACGTGTGGGCCATGGGCTTCAATTGACAGGCCGCCTTCTGGGGTGGTTCTGACCTGCACAAAGTTGCGCTGAAACTGGAACAGGCGCAGAAAGTCAACAAAGTCGCTTTTGATGTAACGCAGGCCGGCCAGGTAATCCAGCTCATCCTTGGTAAAGCGCAGGCTGCACAGGTGGTCAAGCTCTGCGTTGACTTCGTCCTCCAGCAGCGCCAGCGGGTAGGCCGTGGCATTGCGGCAGGCAAAGCGGTATTCGGCCTGCGTTTGCGGGTGGCGGTGCAGCATGGCCTGCCACATGGTGAATTTGTAAAGATCAGTGTCGAGCAGGCTGTGGATGATGGGCATGCGGGGGCTCCGTAGAAATCCGGTCACAACGCCAGTGTGGCGGTGCTGCAAAGCTGCACGCCCGCAGTGTGCATGCGTTGCAAGAAGGCGTGGTGCTGGTCGTCAAAGCCGTGAACGGGACTCATGGCATCGGTCAGCAGCACGATGCGCTGGGCAAAGTCAGCGGGTGCGTGCTCTAACAAATGCTCCATCGTGGCGCGCACGCAATGGCTGCTGGCCTCACCCGCCACCACCAGGCGTTGCGCCTGCAGCAGGCTGGAAAGAAGAGGGCGGTTAAGACAGGTTTCTGGTGCGAGCGGATGGGGCACTTCGGCTTCTAAAGCGCTGTAGTGCTCGGTCCACGGGTTCGTGCCTTTGAAGACGTTGAGCACGGCGCGCTGTCTTTGGTGCTGCCATTGCTGGCAGGCCTTCAGCACATCGGCATGTACGCCATGGCCCCAACTGCCAATTTCGCAGTGCACGGGCCACACCATGAGTGTGTAGCGGCCCCGGGCCACCAGTGCGTCCATATATTCCAGCGCGCGCGCCAGGTGCAGAGGATCGCGTGGAAGGAACACCCCCTGGCGCACTTGGCCAGCAGTCAATGCGGTAAAGGGTGCTACGGCGCTGCCATCTGCTTGCTGCCAGAACGTGGGGTGGGCAATGTCAAATGCCTGGTGCGAATCCAGCGTGATGGTGATGTGATCAATGCGTGCGCTGCACTGCAGCAGCCATTGGGCAAGACGCTGCATGTCTGCATGGGCACCGGGTACGGGCAGTGACGGGCGTTCATCGCCGCAGCAATAGGTCGCAGGCAGATCACAAAAATCATTTTGCGGATCAATCAGTAGCAGCTGGCTGGCAAGCGTCATGGCAATGGCACAAGGAAGAGATGGGCTCGAGTGTAGAAGCTACCACTGCGAGAGCCCATGAAAAAGGCTGCTTGCGCAGCCCTTTGTGGCAAAAAGCGGTTGCCTGTTTATTTCATGATTTTGCGGGCTGCGCCCACACCCAGCGCGGCCAAAACGACAAAGACCACGGCCAAGATCAGGAACAGGATGAACAAAATTTTGGCAATGCCTGCTGCGCCTGCTGCGATGCCCGTGAATCCAAACAGGCCTGCAATCAGGGAGATGATGGCAAAGATGATGGCGTACTTCAGCATGTCCGTTTCCTTAATGTGTTGAACACCTTTACTGGTGCTTGGTGTCACCGTAGGCTGACAAGTCAGTCCTGTGCGTCGGCAAGCCGTGTTTCACTGTGTAGGCCTGTTGCGTGCAGTGCATGTCTGCCGGGCATGAAAAAGCCCGCACAAGGCGGGCTTCGTACACAGGAAAGCGCGAGGGCGCTGAATTACTTCAGGCCGGCAGCTGCGCGCAGCACGGCGGACTTGTCTGTGCGCTCCCAGGTGAACTCTGGCTCTTCACGGCCAAAGTGACCGTATGCCGCCGTCTTGCTGTAGATGGGGCGCAGCAAGTCCAGCATTTCGATGATGCCTTTGGGGCGCAGGTCGAAGTGCGCAGCCACCAGCTTGGCGATCTCTGCATCAGGGATCACGCCGGTGCCTTCGGTGTACACCGTGATGTTCATGGGGCGGGCCACGCCAATTGCGTAGGCCACTTGCACCTGACATTGGCGCGCCAGACCGGCCGCCACCACGTTCTTGGCAACGTAACGTGCCGCGTAGGCTGCCGAACGGTCCACCTTACTGGGGTCCTTGCCGGAGAACGCGCCACCACCGTGGGGGCAAGCGCCGCCGTAGGTGTCGACAATGATCTTGCGACCCGTCAAGCCGCAGTCACCTTGAGGGCCACCCACGACAAAGCGGCCTGTGGGGTTGATCAGGTACTTGGTGTCTTGCAGCCACTCTTTGGGCAGCACAGGCTTGATGATTTCTTCAATGATGGCTTCTGTGAACGATGCCTTCATTTTGGTGGAAGACTCGGACTGGTCGGGGCTGTGCTGGGTCGACAGCACCACGGTGTCAATGCTGTGGGGCTTGCCATCCACATAGCGCATGGTTACCTGGCTCTTGGCGTCAGGGCGCAGGAAAGGCAGGCGGCCATCCTTGCGCAGCTGGGCCTGACGCTCCATCAGACGGTGTGCGTAGTAGATGGGGGCGGGCATCAGCTCGGGGGTCTCATCGCACGCATAGCCAAACATCAGGCCCTGGTCACCCGCGCCAATGTTCAACTCGTCGTCGCTGGCTTTGTCCACGCCTTGGGCGATGTCCTGGCTTTGCTTGTCGTAAGCCACCAAAACGGCGCAGCCCTTGTAGTCAATACCGTAATCGGTGTTGTCGTAGCCAATGCGCTTGATGGTGTCGCGGGCTACCTGGATGTAGTCCACGTTGGCGCCGGTAGTGATTTCACCCGCCAATACCACCAGACCGGTGTTGGTCAGCGTTTCGGCTGCCACACGGCTGTGGGGGTCTTGGGTGAAAATAGCGTCCAGAATTGCGTCGGAAATCTGATCCGCAACCTTGTCGGGGTGGCCTTCTGAGACCGATTCCGAGGTAAAAAGAAAGTCGTTCGCCATTGAATAAACTCCTGTATTGGTAATCGCGTTGCCGCGGCCAACTGGAGTCGGGCGAACGCTTTAGCAGTTTTGTTTTATGTCGCCCTGCAAGTTGCTCTGTTAACTCGGCGACAACTTGAATTGTAATGCTAACTTTATTCCGTATTCTTTCTGTAGTGCCTTTGTGGTTGGCGCACCTGTGTGGCGCAGCCATGGGCTGGCTGGCGTGGTTGTGTTCGCCCACGTATCGGCGGCGGTTTGGCGTTAACAGTGCGCAAGCAGGCTATCGTTTTGCTGAAGTGCGAGCGGCGATTGGACATGCAGGCCGCATGGTGACGGAGTTGCCACGGTTGTGGCTGAAAGAAACGCCAGTCAATGCAGTGCATGGCGCTGAAGTGGTTGAGCAGGCGTGGGCCAAAGGCAAGGGCATTTTGTTTTTGACGCCGCACTTGGGGTGCTTTGAGCTGTCGGTACAAGGGGCCGCCCATCGGTGGTCGGCGCAGCATGGCCCTATCACCATTTTGTACAGGCCTGCCAAGCAAGCCTGGCTGGCCGAGATGATGTTGACGGCACGCAATCGTGGTGGCATTCAGGCTGTGCCCACTACGCTGGCTGGTGTGCGGCAAATGATCAAGGCCTTGCGCAAGGGCCAGGCTGTGGGGCTGCTGCCCGATCAGGTTCCGCCACATGGACAAGGGCAATGGGCCCCGTTTTTTGGTAAAGATGCATACACGATGACGCTGGCTGCGCGCTTGGCCCTGCAAACTGGAGCTACGGTGATTTTGGTGCGTTGCGAGCGTTTGCCTGCAGGGCGGGGTTACGAGTTATTTTTTGAAGGATTGCCAGCGCCCTTGGCGACTCAGCTCGATGAGGCCGTTGTGCAAATTAATCAAGCCATGGAACACACGATTCGCCAGTGCCCGACCCAGTATCTGTGGGGCTACGGACGGTATAAACAGCCTCGACACGAAGCGCCGCCCACATCGGCAGACAGTGGTGCCGCATGAGCTGGAGCAAGTTGGGTATTGCTTGTATGCATGGGCTGGCCAAGTTGCCGTTGCCGGTGTTGCGCGGCTTGGGCCGCGTGGTGGGGTGTGTGCTGTTTGTTGTGGCCGCGCCGCGGCGCAAGATCGCACTGCGTAATCTGGAGCTGTGTTTTCCAGAGAAGACCCCGGCAGAGCGCCATGCACTGGCCAAAGAAACGTTTGTGGTGTTCTGCCAGACCTTTTTGGACCGCAGCTGGCTGTGGTTTGGCTCTGAAGCGCTGGTGCGCAGCCGCGTGAAATTGACCGGGGCCGTTCACGAGCTGGAGGGCGATACGCCCACCATCGTTTTTGCGCCGCATTTTTACAGCATGGATGCCGGTGGTCTGGCGCTGCCGCTCAATACCGAGCGCGAGTTCACCTCCATTTTTGCCACCAATCCTGATCCTGTACTTGATGAATGGTTCATGCAGGGGCGTCAGCGCTTTGGCAATGTACGCATGCTCAACCGCGCTGATGGCGTCAAACCCATCATCTCAGTGCTGCGTAAAGGTGGGTTGCTGTATTTGCTGCCCGATATGGACTATGGCAAGAACGACTCAGTGTTCGTGCCCTTCTTTCATGTCGAGCAGACCGCCACCATTCCTTCGCTGTCGCGCTTTGCTCGGTTGGGTAAGGCCAAAGTGGTGGGCTTGTACAACCGCATGACAGCAGACGGGTATGTGGCGGAGATGACCCCTGCATGGGAGAACTTTCCGACGGACGATCATGTTGCCGATACGGCTCGCATGAATCGTGAGCTGGAAGCCGCCATTCGCACCATGCCAGCGCAGTACTACTGGGTGCACAAGCGTTTCAAAACACGACCAGAAGGCCAAGCTTCGGTTTACGGCCAAAAATAAAAATGGATTCCAGATCAAATAGCTGCCAGTGTTGGCAGCTATTTTTTTACGCATCTTCTCGAGTGATTTGGCGCACGGTATCTATCACCAGCTGTGGCATCTCATGCACCAGCCAATGACTGCCGTGGGGAATGCGCTGGATATGCAAGTCACCAATCCAGTCATGCAGCCCATCCAGCAGTTCGGGGCGCAACGCCACATCTTTCTCTCCCCAGAGGATGTGGGTGGGTACTTCAATGCGCAGCATGCTTTCGGGCAATGACACCAAGGAGGCACCGGGGGCATCTCCTCGGGGCGGCACCAGTGGACTGGCAGCGTAATACGCGCAAGGGCCGTGCAAGCCCTGTTGCCAGTGTGCTAAATATTGCGCGCGCAACGCCGGTGTCAGCCAAGCGGGCCACTGGTCCTGTGCATCGCGGAAAAATTCAAACAACTTGGCCGCATGGTTGGCCAGCAGCAGCGCGGCTGCATCGGGCCTGCGCAGATAGTGCATGTATTGGCTGGCGGCTTGCTGTGCAGGGTTGTGCTGCAGCTCGCGCACAAAGCTGCCGGGGTGCGGCGCATTGATGATGAGCAAGCGCTGCATCAGGCGTGCATGCTGGTTGGCCAAATTCCATGCCAGCGCGCCACCCCAGTCATGGGCAATCACACAGGCTGCGGGGCGACCCGGTGTGAGCTGCTCAATCAAGGCCACCAAATCTTGTACCAAAGCCTTGGGGCGATAGTCTTCAACGGCAATCGGCTGGCTGGAGTGACCGTAGCCACGCAGGTCGGGCGCTACGCAATAGTAGTCTGCGCCCAGTTGCTCCAGCAGGTCATCCCAGATGAACGCGCCTTCTGGGAAACCATGCAAAAAGACCAGCAAGGGCTGGTCTGGGTGGCCGCTGCTGCGGCAGCGCAAGGTGATGCCATGCGGCAAAGTGAGTGTGCCTGTGCGAACCATCTGGATCTCCCGCAAAGCAGCACCTGTGTGGTGCCGTTGCGCTCAATCTTCAGTGGGCGTCGCGGGTGCAGGCGTCTCTGGGGTGACGGCTGTCGGCTCTGTTTTCCCTGTGTTGACGCCTTCCGGATGGCTCCAGTGCCACAGCAGCTGTGCCACATCGTCCACACCCTGCTTTTTCAAGGCCGAGAACATGCGCACCTCGCCACCACCGGCATTGAGTTTGGTGATGGACAAAATCTTGGCTTGCTCAGCACGTGTCAGCTTGTCGGCCTTGGTCAGCAAGATCAGGAACTTCAAGCCGTTTTCCACGCGAGGGCGGATGGCATTGAGCAAAGCCTCATCCAGCTCCGTCAGGCCCAGGCGGGGGTCGCACAGCAATACCACCGCAGTCAGGCTTTCACGCTGCATGAGGTAGTTCAGCATTACACGCTGCCAGCGCTCTTTGTCCGAGCGCGATACTGCGGCATAGCCGTAGCCTGGCAGGTCGGCAAGCACGGCATCTGTGACACCTTGCTTGCCCAAAGAGAACAAATTGATGTGCTGTGTGCGGCCTGGTTTCTTGGATGCAAAAGCCAGTTGCTTTTGCTGCGTCAGCGTGTTGATGGACGTGGATTTGCCAGCGTTGGAGCGGCCTACAAAGGCAATCTCAGGCACATCCACCACAGGTAAATGGTGCAGTTGTGCAGCCGTAGTCAGGAAGCGCGCCGTGTGCATCCAGCCCATGGCGAGCTTGGGATCAATAAGGTCAGAAGTTTGACCCGAAGCAAATGCGGGAGAGTTGGTCGTCATGGGGGGGTATTAAGCGTTAGGGCGTCATTGTAGAATCTGGCAGTTTTGCGCACATAACCAGACCCACAATATGAAGTTGCTCGCCTCTTTGCTGACGGCTGCCGTACTGGCAGCACCCGCTCTCCCGGCCTTCGCGGCGGGCGAAACACCAGCCAAGCCTGATCTTGTTAAGGGTCAGGCAAGTTTTGAAGCTGTCTGCGCAGCTTGTCACGGTGCGGACGGCAATTCGACTATTGTCGTCAATCCTAAATTGGCACAACAACATCCAGAGTATTTACTCAAGCAACTCCATGATTTCAAGGACGACAAGCGTGTCGACCCCGTCATGAAGGGCTTCGCGATGATGCTGTCCGAAGAGGAAATGACCAACATCACCGCATGGCTGGCCAAGCAACCCGCTAAAAACGGCTTTGCAACCGACAAGGAATTGGTGGTATTGGGTGAGCGCATCTACCGTGGTGGCATCCCTGATCGTAAAATTGCAGCTTGTGTCAGTTGCCATAGCCCGAACGGCGCAGGCATTCCGGCGCAGTACCCCCGCCTGTCTGGGCAGCATGCCGACTACACCACGAAGCAGCTGAATGCTTTCCGTGATGGTTCGCGTGGCAACAACATCCAAATGCGTGATGTGGCAGCCAAGCTGAACGATCGTGAAGTCAAGGCCGTTGCAGACTATATTGCCGGCTTGCGCTAAATCAAGCTTTCCGCGATTAAACGCGGGAACTTGCCGCCCATAACAAACCCCAAAAAAGGCGGGTCCATCAAGTTGTGATGGCCCCGCCTTTTTTTATTTCGGGCCCTGAGTCTTTTTCCATGTCTGATACCTCCTCTGGCAAGCTCCATGAAGCCGAACGCCCACAGCTGATGCGCTCGGCACTCGAGTTGCTGGCTTCCATGCGCTTCGCGATTTCGCTGCTGACGGTCATTTGCATTGCTTCGGTCATTGGCACGGTCTTAAAGCAGCACGAACCTTCGGTGAACTATGTCAACCAGTTTGGTCCATTCTGGGCAGAGCTGTTTGGGGCGCTCAAGCTCAGTGCGGTTTACAGCGCGTGGTGGTTTTTGCTGATTTTGGCGTTTCTGGTGCTCAGCACCAGCTTGTGCCTGATTCGCCATACACCCAAGTACCTGGCAGACCTGCGTAATTACAAAGAGAACATTCGCGAGCAAAGCTTGCAGGCGTTCCACCACAAGGCGCAAGCACAACTGGCAGAAACACCGCAGGTAGCTGCGCAGCGCATTGGCGGCATCTTGGCGCGCAGTGGCTGGAAAGTGAAGCTGCAAGAGCGTGAGACGGCGCATGGCAAGGGGTACATGTTGGCGGCCAAGGCAGGCGCTGCCCACAAGATTGGCTACATGGCTGCCCACGCGGCCATTGTGCTCATCTGTATTGGGGGCTTGCTGGATGGTGATCTGGTGGTGCGTGCCCAGATGTGGCTGGGTGGCAAGACGCCTTACACAGGTGGCGGCCGTATTTCGGATGTGCCGCAGGAGCACCGTCTTTCGCTGCGCAACCCTACCTTCCGTGGCAATTTGATGGTGGCCGAAGGCACGCAAGCGGGCACGGCCATCTTGAACCAGTCGGATGGCGTGCTGCTGCAGGAGTTGCCCTTCTCGGTGGAGTTGAAAAAGTTCATCGTGGAGTACTACGACACGGGCATGCCCAAGCTGTTTGCCAGTGACGTGATCATTCATGACAAGGAAACTGGTGAGCAGGTCGAGCAGCGCATCAAGGTCAACCACCCGGCCAATTACAAAGGCATTGAGATTTACCAGTCCAGCTTTGATGACGGCGGCTCTACGGTCAAATTGCGCGCAGTGCCGTTTGTTGAAAACGGCGAGACCTTTGAAGTCACAGGCCAGATCGGTGGCACAACGCAGTTGCTGCGTGGTGGCTCCAGCAAGCCAGAAGATGTGCTGACGCTGGAGTTCACTGAACTGCGCACCATCAACGTTGAAAACTTTGGCGGCGCGAAAGCACCCGGTGCTCCAGTGGACGTGCGCAAGGTGGATTTGCGCAGCTCGGTGGAGTCCCGCCTGGGTGGTGGCCACAAGACCGTCACCGATAAACAACTGCGCAATATTGGCCCCAGCATTGGCTACAAGTTGAGGGATGCGTCGGGTCAGGCCCGTGAGTTTCAGAACTACATGAGTCCCGTGGACTTTGGCGATGGTGTGCCCATGTTCCTGCTGGGCGTGCGTGACACCCCTGCAGAAGCCTTCCGCTACCTGCGTGTGCCTGCAGATGATCAGGGCAGTATTCAGGGCTTTTTGCGCCTGCGTGCAGCCTTGAACAACCCAGCGATGCGCCAAGAGGCAGTGCGCCGTTATGCCCAGCAAGCGGTGGCGGCAGACCGCGCCGATCTACGCGAAGCGCTGGGCCAGTCGGCATTGCGCGCTGTGGGTTTGTTCGCGGGCTCTGGCAACTCGGAGGGTAAGCCCGATGGGGGCTTGCAGGCCATTAGCCAATTCATGGAAACCAATGTGCCAGAGGCCGAGCGCGAGCGCGCCAGTGAGGTGTTGATTCGTATTTTGAATGGCGTGCTGTTCGATCTGGCGCAGCTCAGCCGTGAAAAAGCGGGCCTGAAACCACTGGAGCCAGGCGATCAGACGCTGGCCTTCATGACGCAATCGGTGTTCTCACTCAGTGATGCGCAGTTCTACCCGGCTCCCATGACGTTCATGATGGAAGACTTCACGCAGGTGCAAGCCAGTGTCTTCCAGGTGGCGCGTGCACCGGGCAAAAAGATTGTGTATCTGGGCTGTCTGTTCCTGATCATTGGCGTTTTTGCCATGCTGTATGTGCGTGATCGCCGCCTGTGGGTGTGGCTGGCTCCGCAAGGTGAGGCAGCAGCCCGAGCAACCATGGCGCTGTCATCCAATCGCAAGATCATGGACACTGACCGCGAGTTTGAGAATTTGACTGAGAAATTGCTGGCCGCGCCTGCGGCACAGCTATCCCCCACGGAGCGTTCTGTATGAGTAGTGTGACTACTTCCACGATGACATTGAATGAAGGCTACTTTGTGCGCCGCAACTGGTTTGACTGGTTGTTTGCAGCACTGGTAGTGATGGGCGGTGTGTTTGCACTGCAGCAGTATTACGGGGCCATGGATGTCTATGAAAAAGGCATTCTGATTGGCACCATCCCCACCATGATCTGGCTGGGCTGGTTCTGGCGGCCACTGGCCAAGCTGATGCTGGCAGTTGCGGCCTTGTCTTTGCTGGCGATATGGCTGTACCAGGGACCAGAGGGTGTGGCCCACATTGACCGCTCAGACACGGTCTTTGGCCTTAAATACCTGCTGTCCAGCCAGTCCGCCATCTTGTGGATGAGTGTGTTGTGCTTCATGGCCACCATCTTTTACTGGATCAGCCTGTTCGCCAAGGGCGAGCGCGATACCTTTGGCACCATTGGATCGCGCATCACCTGGGTGGCGATCACGCTGGCGCTGGTGGGCACCATGACGCGCTGGTTTGAAAGCTATTTGCTGGGCCCAGATATTGGCCACATTCCGGTGAGCAACCTGTACGAAGTGTTCGTCATGTTCATCTGGATGACGTCACTGTTTTATCTGTACTACGAAGAGCAGTACAAGACCCGTGCACTGGGCGGTTTTGTCATGCTGGTGGTCAGTGCCGCTGTGGGCTTCTTGCTCTGGTACACCGTAATTCGTGAAGCGCATGAGATTCAGCCCCTGGTGCCTGCGCTGCAAAGCTGGTGGATGAAGGTGCACGTGCCGGCCAACTTTGTCGGCTACGGCACATTTGCGCTGGCAGCCATGGTGGCCTTTGCCTATCTGATCAAGCAGCAAGCTCAGGAAACCAAGTGGTACAAGCTGGCACCCCTGTGGCTGCTGGGCGTGGCGCTGTGTTTTGAGCCGCTGGCATTCCGCCAGAGCCAAGTCACAGGTAGCAGCTACTGGCTGGTGTACTTTGGTATTTCGGCGCTGATCGTGGGTGCGATTTTGGCCGCCCGTAAAACCATTGCGGCGCGCCTGCCTGCCTTCGAAATTCTTGACGATGTGATGTACAAATCCATCGCCGTGGGCTTTGCCTTCTTCACCATCGCTACTGTGCTGGGTGCCTTGTGGGCAGCCGAAGCCTGGGGTGGTTACTGGAGCTGGGACCCTAAGGAAACCTGGGCACTGATTGTGTGGCTGAACTACGCAGCCTGGCTGCACATGCGGCTGATGAAGGGCCTGCGCGGCACGGTATCTGCCTGGTGGGCGCTGGTGGGCCTGGCCATCACCACGTTTGCCTTCCTGGGCGTGAACATGTTCCTGTCAGGTCTGCACAGTTACGGCGAACTGTAAGAAGTAGCAAATAAAAGAGCTGCCAGTGCTGGTGGGTATTGTGTTTTAGCATCGATAGATGCTGAAATGCTTACTCTACAAGCGCTGGTAGCTTTTCTTTTGGTAGCGGTTTGGATGCTGCCATGCTACGGCGCTCAGGTCAGGGCACCGCGCCCATCAACGGTCAGCACGCACTCCACCACCCCGGCATCCAGACCACCGCACACGCCCACCATGTGGCTGTGCAGGTTGACAGTGGGATCGCAATGACCGGGTATCAGCCACAGCGTATCGCCCAGCGCAGGCAGCCTGTTGCTGGCATTGCCTGCGGCAGCATCGGGGTGCAGCACGCCATGTTCGTCGCCACCATTGGCAAAGCGCAGCGCATGGGTGGCCGGCAGGCCGTGCAGTATGGGCAGGCCCGAATCAATGGCGTGTGATTTGTGCCCTGCATCGCACACCGCATGCGTGGCGCTGACCGACATCACCTGGGTTTTGACGAACAGCGCATGCTCAAACACGGGTTGTGCGGGATCGCGCTCGTTGGCGGCGTAATCAGCATCCATGAACAGAAACGAGCCGGTTTGCAATTCGCCATACACGCCGCTGGCCGCTTCATGGATGAACGTGCCCGTGCCCGCGCCGGTGACCAAGGGGATAGGCAGGCCTGCTGCATCGAATGCACTGCACGTGGTGGCGATGTGCTGCAAAGCCTGAGTGATGGCCGCCTGACGCGCAGCCGCTGTGCGCAGGTGCTGGGCTGCGCCGTGGTAGGCCTGCAAGCCCGCAAACTGCAGCGTGGGCTGAGCCTGCACCGCTTGCGCCAGGCGTACGGCGGCTGTGCCGGGCTCAACACCGCAGCGGTTTTGCCCGACATTGATTTCCACCAGCACATCGATGCTGGCTGTGGCTGCATTGATGGTCTGCATGGCATGGGCCAGACGCGTGATGCCTTCAAGGCTGTCTACCGCCAGTGCCAGGCGGCCCCCTTGTGCATGCAACTGCTGACTGAGCTGGGCCACGCGCGCCAGTTTGGCGGGGGCAATGACTTCGTTGCTGATGTAGATGTTGCGGATGCCGCCTGCCGCTAGCGCTTGGGCTTCACTGGTCTTTTGCACGCAGTGCCCGTGGGCACCGGCCTGCTCTAACCAGTGCGCAATCTGCACGCTTTTGTGCAGCTTGGCATGCGGGCGCCACAGTAACTGGTGCTGCTGCGCGAAGGCCGCCATGCGCGCCATGTTGCGCTCCATGGCATCCAGATCAATGACCAGTGCGGGCGTATCAATCAGCGCGGCGCTTTGGCCCACAAGGGCTGTGAGGGTGCAAGACATGGCAGTGGCGGTGCAAAGAAAAACCACAGCGTACCAAAGCGCAGGGCTGCGTCTGGACTAAGTCTGGGCGAAGTGCGGTGGGCCATTGAAAGTGGGTGTGGCAGACAGCCCAGCTGGGTGAGCGATTGCATGCCCGCACTGCATTGCAGGCACTGCTGTAACTGTGTGGGACAGCGGTACGAGGCCCCGCAAAGTAGTGTCGCTGTGCGGTGAAACCAAGGGGGCAAACCACCACCGTCCGCTCTGCCAACTGCAGCAAGGCGTTGGGCAAGCGCCTTCAGCTGTGTGCAGATGGCGCTTAACCGGGTGCTTGTGAAGGTGCTGCCCAGACGCCCACCTGCGCCGCTTGCATGCAGGCATACAGCTGGGTGCCACCATGGCTTGCGCCCGGCCAGATGTTGTGCTGGCACTGCAGGCCTTGCACTTGATTCAAGGCGGCAGACAGGCTAGCCGCATTGGTCAGCCCGTGGCTTTGAGCGCGTGCCTGGGCCTGTTTGGCTGCGGCTTCTCGATCGGGGTTGGGCGTGCGGCGTGGGTCGCGCTGGGCAGACATTTCTTCGCTGCCCTGGCTGATGTAGACATTCAAGGCCGATGGCAGCGCATTCTGGCCTGAGGCATAGCGGCGCATGAACTGCACGGCTTCTTCCAGCACAATGCCGCCGCCCCACCACAGCGAAGGGCTGGCCGCCACATAGCGCTGGAACATGGCTGTGCGCGTGAACAAGGTGTGCAAGGTCAACAACCCCCCGTAGGAGTGGCCCACCAGCGTCTGTTGCTGGGCATTGAGCGGCAGTTGCGATTGCAGCAGGGGTTGCAGTTGCTGGGCGATCCAGTCCAGAAACACATCGGCACCGCCTTGTGCGCGGCCCTGGTTGTCCGGGGCCACGCCCGCGTAAGGCAGGGTGTAGTCGTAGGTGCGGGCCGCACGGTCATGCACTTCATCGCTGCCCGGTGGCAGCGCATGGCCCAGGCCCACTACCACTGCACTGTGGCCGCGCATGTCAGCGCCGCGGCCCCCGCGGTTGTGCACCAGTTGGGCCACGATGGGGAACATCAGATTGCCATCCAGCACATAAATCACCGGCCAGCCACCGGCAGGGGCGCTGCCCTGCGGCACATAGACCATGACGCGGTGCTGGCGCGCCACTTTGCTGCCAGGCAGCGCGGAGGCGGGCAGGTCCATGTAGCGCACGCCCGGCATGGGCCAGGGCTGGCCCAGTGCTGGGGTGGCGTCAGCAGGGCTGATGGCTACGGTGGCATCGGCCGCAGCGCAACCCAGCATGCTCAGGCTGGAGACTGCCAGCGCGCTGGCCAGCCAATGGCGGCGAGAGGTGTCGGGGCTTGGAGGGGTGGAGCAGGCAGACATGGCAGTGCAAAAAAACGGAGAAGTCGTGCAGTGTAGATGAGATTCATTCTCAAATATATTTGGCTGGCGGAAGTTGAGCCACCTGAACTTTTTGCGCCAGCGTGCATACTGGTCAGCTTGTGACCAAGGAGATGTACGCAATGACTACGACTTTCACCCTCCACAGCCCTGACATTCCCGCTGGTGGCACGATTGCGCCGGAATTTGAATCGGACATGTTTGGCTGCGGTGGCCGCAATGAATCGCCTGTGCTGCGCTGGAGCGGTGTGCCGCAAGGCACCAAAAGTCTGGCACTGACCGTGTTTGACCCGGATGCGCCCACGGGCTGCGGCTGGTGGCACTGGATTGTGGTGGATCTGCCCGCCAGCACCACCGAGCTGAACGCCAACGCGGGCACCAAAGGCAGCACCAGCCTGCCCGCAGGTGCGCGCCAGATGCGCAACGACTACGGTATTTTTGCCTGGGGCGGCATGTGCCCACCGCCGGGTGACAAGCCGCACCGTTACATCTTTACCGTGCATGCGCTGTCGGTCGACAAGCTGGATATTCCTGACGATGCCACGGCAGCGATTTGCGGCTACATGATCAACGCCCACACGATTGCGAAAGCATCGTTCACGTCCACTTATGCACGCGCTGCGTAAAGCAGACGCCTAAAAGAAAAGAGCGGTCAGCGCTGAATGGCGCTGGTTTTTAGATAGAAAACTATCTGAAAACTAAGCCAAACAGGCGCTGACCGCTTCTTTTTTAGAACCACACACGCCACTCTGGATACGTCGTTGCTTTGCCTTGTCGTACGTCAGCACTGTCTGTGCCGGCTGTGGTTTCGCGCCTTGTCTTCACGCCAGCCAAAGATTGACAGGGTGGTGTTAGCGGTTATTGGTGGCTCTTAATGGCGCTTAATGGTTCTTAGTGGGTTGATAAACCCAGAAACTGCCGCAGCTCTGGCGTTTGTGGGTGACCAA
The DNA here is from genome assembly GCA_963520865.1 of uncultured Comamonas sp. GTDB lineage: Bacteria > Pseudomonadota > Gammaproteobacteria > Burkholderiales > Burkholderiaceae_C > Comamonas. The sequence continues at coordinate 58,874 of CAUQST010000010.1, read as the reverse complement.
ACAGCTGCTCGGGTGCACCTACTTCGTGCACCTTGCCCTGGTGCATGAAGACGACTTTGTCGCTCACCTTGCGTGCAAAACTCATCTCATGCGTGACCATCATCAGCGTCATGCCTTGCTCGGCCAGATCCTCGACCACGCTCAGCACTTCGCCCACCAGCTCGGGGTCCAGCGCAGAGGTGACCTCGTCGCAGAGCAAAATTTCGGGGTCCATGGCCAGCGCCCGTGCAATTGCTACGCGCTGCTGCTGGCCGCCAGACAGCTGGTCGGGCATGGCGTCAAACTTTTCAGCCAAACCTACGCGCTGCAGCAGGCGCTCGGCGTTGGCGCGGGCGACGGCTTTGGGCTGGTTCATGACCAGAGAGGGGGCCAGCATCACGTTGCGGCCCACGCTCAGGTGCGGAAACAGGTTGAAGTTCTGGAAAATCATGCCCACGTTTTTGCGCAGCTCGCGCATGGCTTGCGGGTCACTGGCTTGCAAGGCCTGACCGTGCACGGTCAACTGGCCTTCCTGAAAGCTTTCCAGACCGTTGATACAGCGCAGCAGCGTACTTTTGCCAGAGCCGCTTTTGCCAATGATGGCCACCACCTCACCGCGGTTGACCTGCAGGTCCACGCCCTTGAGCACTTCGTTGCTGCCAAAGCGTTTGCGCAGGCCGGCAATGTCTACCAAAGGCAGCGTAGAGGAAGAAGAAACAGTAGAAGACATGGCAGATTCCAAAACAGCGTTCATCGGTTAGCGTTGGGGGCGCAGGCGGCGCTCCAGCCGCTGGCTCCATAGCGACAGCGGAAAGCACAGCGCAAAGTACAGGGCTGCCACGCAGCCATAGACCATGAAAGGCTCGAAGGTGGCGTTGGCAATCAGTTGCCCGGCTTTGGTAATTTCAATAAAACCAATCACGCTGGTCAGTGCCGTGCCCTTGATGATTTGCACCATGAAGCCCGCCGTGGGCGCAATGCCCAGACGCATGGCCTGCGGCAAGATGACGTGGCGCAACTGCTCGGTAAAGCTCATGGCCAGACTGGAAGACGCCTCCCATTGCCCCTTGGGTACCGACTCCACACAGCCGCGCCAGATATCGCACAGGTAGGCAGCGGAGTACAGCGTCAGGCACACGCAGGCGGCCACCATGGGCGAGGTGTCAAAGCCCATCAAGGCCAGACCAAAGTAGGTCAGGAAAATCTGCATCAGCAGCGGGGTGCCCTGAAACACCTGCACATATACCGCCACGGCTTGTACTGCGCCCGGCAGTTTGGACAGGCGCAGCACCAGCAATGCCAGCCCCAGCAAGCCACCGCAGACAAAGGCAATGATGGACAGGATGACGGTCCAGCGCAGCGCCAGCAGCAACTGGTAGGCAATGTCCCAGAAAGTAAATTCAACCATGGGTATATCTCTCCGGGCAATTAACGGTGGCGGCCAAAGATGAAGCGCGGCCCTGCCCACACCAGCAACTGGCGCAGCAAGATGGCCAGGCCCAGGTAGCACAGGGTGACCACGATGTACGACTCAAAGCTGCGGAAAGTGCGGCTGGAAATCAGGTTGGCGGCATAGGAGATTTCTTCGGTGGATATCTGGCTGCACACGGCAGAGCCCAGCATCACGATGATGATTTGCCCCGTCAGCGCAGGCCACACACGGGCCAGTGAGGGCGGCAGCACCACGCGGGTAAAGGTCTGCCAGCGGTTCAGTGCCAGGCACTGTGCGGCCTCCAGCTGGCCGCGTGGCGTGGCTTCAATGCCTGCGCGAATCTGCTCACAGGCGTAGGCCCCTAAATTGAGCGTCATCGCCAAAATGCTGGCGCTTTCCGGCGACATGCGCACACCCAGAGAGGGCAGCCCAAAAAACAGAAAGAACAGCTGAATGATGAACGGCGTGTTGCGAAAAATCTCTACATAGGTGGCCACCACCGCGCGGACACCTGCACCGGCATTCAGACGCAGCCATGCGCAGGCAATTCCCAGCAGCACACCCAGCGGTATGGCAATGCCGGTCAGCACGAAAGTGAGCATCAGCCCTTGAAGCAGCATGGGCCACTGGGCCAGCACGGGGGCGAAATCCATTTCCATGGGGACAGTCCAAATTCAAGGCAAAACAAAAAAACGATGGCGCATCAGCTAGCGCTGTGTGTGCCACCGCCCGCAGCCAAGGCCGCCGTTCCCGCGATGGGAGCGACGCGCAACGGCGCAGGGTGGGCAAGGTCAATCTGGCAGATTGCCCATGCTGCGGCCCAGCCATTTTTGGGAGTAGCCCTCGATGGTTCCGTCTTGCTTGGCGGTGCGCAAAATTTCGTTGACCTTGTTGAGCAATGCGGTCTCTCCCTTGCGCACACCGATGTAGTTGGGCGAGTCTTTGATCAGCAGCTTGTACTCGGCCTGCACCTTGGGGTTCTTTTGCAGCGCAGCCGCTGCTACAGCGGCACCCACGGCCACAAACTGGGTTTGCTGCGTCATGAAGGCAGCCATGGTGGCGTTGTCATCTTCAAAGCGCTGAATCTTCAGCGTCTTGGGTGCCAGGCCCTGCAGGGCATCGTCCTGAATGGTGCCGCGTGTCACTGCCAGTGTCTTGCCTCCCAGATCGTCAAAGCTCTTGATGGCGATGTCTTTGGGGCCAAACACGGCCTGAAAGAACGGGGCGTAGGAGACCGTGAAATCGATCACCTTGGCGCGCTCTTCGTTTTTGCCCAGCGCCGAGACGATCAGATCAATCTTTCTGGATTGCAGGTATGGAATGCGGTTGGGGGTGCTGAGCGGCACAAACTCCGCTTTCACGCCCAGCTTGTCAGCAATCAGCTGCGCCACGGCCACATCCACGCCGGTGGGTTTGAAGTCGGCTCCCATGTAGCCGTAAGGTGGGTAGTCGGTGGGAATGCCCAGCGCAATGGATTTCTTACCCAGAACGTTCTGCAGTGACTTGTCCTCTTGTGCCCAGACACCAGAAGACACAGACAGGGCCACCGTGGCAACAGCACTGGCAGCAAAGAGGCGGCGAGACAGAGACATAGAAAACTCCTGGGGAGAAAAAGTTGCGGGTGCTCCTTTTCAGCACATACCGTGCCAATCTGTGAAACATCTGTTTCTGCTGCATCGGTCTGTATTTCAATGGCGGTATGCAATCGCTTGCGTGGGTGGTTTTGAGGGAGCTGCTTGCAAGTGCGTATGTTTTTTGTGCGCCCCTGTAGCGAGCGGGCTGTGCAAACAGGCACTGCTTTTGCAAGCAGGGTGATGAATGTGAAACGTTGGTGCCTGAATTTCAAACATATGGCACGTTTGTTTCAGAGATTGGTGCACCAGCTCCCCAAGCTGGTGCGGCACTACCCAAATGGAGGCAAAGACTGGCAATGACAGAAACACCCAACATCTCCACGATGGAATCACGCATACGTCAGAGCTATGCCAGCTTGTCGCAGGCAGAGCGCAAGCTGGCCGATGTGGTGCTGTCGCGCCAGCGCGAGGTGCTGGGCTATTCGGCCACGGAGCTGGCCTCGCTGGCGGGCACCTCCAAGTCCAGCGCGGCGCGTTTTTTCCGCAGCCTGGGTTATGCCGGGTACGACGAATTTCGCCAGGCGCTGCGTCAGGCGCAGCTGCAGCAGTCACCGCTGGGGCGCATGGCGGGTGTGCGGCGCAAAGACAGCGTGGCCCAGCAGTTTCACAGTCATTTGCAGCTAGATACCCAGCGGCTGCAGGAATGGGGTCAGGCGGTGCCCGAGGCACAGCTGGAGGCTGCTTTGGCTCTGCTGCGCAAAGCCCGCAGGCTGTGGGTGGTGGGCTACCGGCACAGTTATGTCACGGCGTTTTATGCGCAGTCGCTGCTGGCGCAGGTGCGCAGCGATGTCTGCATGCTCAACGATGCCGCCGGGCGCGAGGCCGATGTGCTGGCCTGTGCCAGCCACAAGGATGTGGTGCTGGCGGTGGACTTTCGCCGCCGCAGCGCCCATTTGCCGCAAGTGCTGGCTGCTGCACGCAGTGCCGGTGCGCAGGTACTGGTGCTGACCGATGCTCCCGTCTCGGCGCTGGCCATGCAGGCCCAGCTGGTGCTGCGCTGCGGCGCTTCCAGCCCGCAGGGGCTGTTTGATTCTTACGTTTGCGCCATGAGTGTCGTGAATTTTCTGGCGGCCACGCTGGCGCAGCAACTGCGCGCCGGGACACACAGCCGTCTGGAGCGCATTGAGCGCCTGCACTTGGCCCTCAATGATCTGCAGCCCCAGCTGTAACCCCGTAACCGCCGTGTGAGATTTGCCTTGTTTGAACCTGTGAAAGTGCTTATGAATACCGCCGTACTTGCCCCTCTTGCCGTGGAATGTTTTACCAATCCTGCTGCCAACCGCATGACGCCCTATGGCGCACGGCGCAGTGAAATCTTGAGTGCCGACGCGCTGGCGCTGGCGCAGCGTGAACTCTCGCAATGGCAAGGCTATGCGCCCACGCCACTGCACAGCCTGCCCGCCTTGGCGCAGGCCCTGGGCGTGGCCAGCGTGCATTACAAAGACGAAGGGGGGCGCTTTGGTCTGGGCAGCTTCAAGGCACTGGGTGGTGCGTATGCGGTGGCACGGCTGCTGTGTCGCCAGCTCGGTGAGCGCCTGGGCCGCAACCTGACCACGCAAGACCTGCTGACCCCCGAGGTGCGCGCGCTGTGCGCAGGCATCACGGTCACTTGTGCCACCGATGGCAACCATGGCCGCTCGGTGGCCTGGGGCGCGCAGCGTTTTGGCTGCGGCTGTGTGATCTATATCCACGCCACCGTGAGTGAAGGCCGCAAGGCAGCCATTGCCCATTACGGCGCGCAGGTGGTACGTACCGCCGGCAACTATGACGATGCCGTGCGCCAGGCCGATGCAGATGCGCAGGCACACGGGCGTTTTGTAATTTCAGACACCTCTTACCCCGGCTACATGGATGTGCCACGCGATGTCATGCAGGGCTACCAGCTGATGGTGCAAGAGGCCACAGAGCAACTGCCGCAGCGCCCGACGCACATCTTTGTGCAAGCCGGTGTGGGCGGTCTGGCGGCTGCGGTGTGTGGCTACTTTTGGGAGCGTGATGGCGGCGACCGCCCCACCTTTGTGGTGGTTGAGCCTGATAAGGCCGATTGCCTGGCACAAAGCGCCAAAGCAGGTCAGCTCAAGGCGGTGACCGGCGATATTGACACCTTGATGGCGGGGCTGGCCTGCGGCGAAGTCTCGCACCTGGCATGGGACATTCTGGAAAAAGGCACGGATGCGTACTGCGTCATCAGCGATGCCGCCGCTGTGGCGGCCATGCGCCTGCTGGCCCAGCCTTTGGGTGGCGATGCGGTCATCGTTGCCGGTGAATCGGCGGTGGCCGGTGTTGCTGCGGCCATCGCAGCCAGCCAGAGCGAGCAGGCACGCCAGGTGCTGGGGCTCAACAGCGCCAGCCGTATTCTGTTTTTTGGTTCTGAGGCGGCCACAGACCCTGCGCTGTACGCGCAACTGGTGGGCGAAAGCGCCCAAGCCGTGGCCGCACGTGCCAAGGAGCGCGCATGAGCACGGCCCCATGGAGCGCACTGCGCGTGGATGGCGTGCGGCTGCTGCAGCGCCTGCAAGACTTGGGGCAGTTTGGTGCGCTGGAAGGCGGCGGCACCAACCGTCTGGCCTTGAGCGATGCCGACAAGGCTGGCCGCGACTGGACCGTGCAGCAAATGCATGATCTGGGCATGGCCGTGCAGGTGGATGCCATTGGCAATGTGGTGGCCACCTACGCAGGCACCGAAGACTTGCCCCCGGTGATGACGGGCAGCCACATTGACACCGTACGCACGGGCGGGCTGTACGACGGCAACTACGGCGTCATGGCCGGGCTGGAGGTGGTGGCCACGCTGCGCGCTGCCGGTGTGCGCACGCGCCGACCCCTTCAGGTGGCGTTTTTTACCAATGAAGAAGGGGCGCGTTTTCAGCCCGACATGATGGGCAGTCTGGTGATGGTGGGTGGCATGGCGCTGCAAGCTGCGCTGGCCACGCAGGCGGTTGATAACGCCGCCACTGTGGGCGATGAACTGGCCCGCATTGGCTACGCAGGCAGCGCCCCTGTGGGGGCACCGGTGGTTGACAGCTTTGTGGAGCTGCACATCGAGCAAGGCCCCGTGCTGGAGCAGCAGGGCCAGCTCATTGGCGTGGTGCAAGGGGTGCAGGGCATTTGCTGGATGGAGCTGCGCTTTACCGGCACCAGCAACCACGCAGGCACCACCCCCATGGCCTTGCGCCATGACGCAGGCATGTGTGCCATGCGCTGCGCCACCTTCATCCACAACCTGGTGGCGCGTTATGGCGGTAGTCAGCTGGGTACGGTGGGGGCGCTGCAGCTCAAACCCAATTTGATCAACGTGATTGCGCAAGAGGCCGTGATGACGGTGGACCTGCGCAACACGCAGGCGGCGCAGCTGCGCCAGGCACAGGACGAAGTGCTGGCTTTTGCCTACCGCATTGCCGGTGAGAACGGGGTGCAGTGCGAGCACCGCCAGCTGGCAGATTTTGAGCCCGTGGCCTTTGACGCTGGTCTGGTCGATTGTGTGGAGCAGCACGCGCATGCGCTGGGCCTGAGCACCTTGCGCATGCCCAGCGGCGCGGGCCACGATGCGCAGATGCTGGCGCGCGTTTGCCCTACCGCCATGGTGTTTGTGCCCAGCCGGCAAGGGCTGAGCCACAACGTGCGCGAACACACCGACCCAGCCCAGCTGGTGCACGGTGCCAATGTGCTGCTGCAGGTGTTGCTGCAGCAGGCCAACCGTTAAGTTTTCCGTGCAATGGGCTGCCAGCGCTGGCAGCTACCCACCTAGAGATGTGAGAGTGTGATGAGCCGTATTGTCAATGTCGCCCTGGGCCAGCTTGGGCCGGTGCAAAAAATAGATTCCCGCGCCAGCGTGGTGCAGCGTTTGTGCCAGATGATGCGCGAGGCCAAAAGTCTGGGCGCGGATGTGATCGTCTACCCCGAGCTGGCGCTGACCACGTTTTTCCCGCGCTGGTACATCCAGGATCAGGCCGAGCTGCACAGTTACTACGAGCGCGCCATGCCCAGCCGCGAAACGCAGCCCCTGTTTGATCTGGCACGCGAGCTGGGCATCGGGTTTTATCTGGGCTATGCCGAGCTGGCTCAAGAGGGCGGTCAGCTGATGCAGTACAACACCGCCATCTTGGTGGACAAGAGCGCCACCATCATCGGCAAGTACCGCAAGATTCATGTGCCCGGCCACTTCGAGCATGAACCGTGGCGCAAATTTCAGCACCTGGAAAAGCGTTACTTCACGCCGGGTCAGTCCTTTGGCGTGTACCAGGGCTTTGGTGGCACCATGGGCATGGCTCTGTGCAACGACCGCCGCTGGGCCGAGAGCTACCGCGTGATGGCGCTGCAAGGCGCAGAGATGATCTTTATTGGCTACAACACACCGGTGCACAACGCGCCTGCACCGCAGCACGATGATCTGTCACTGTTTCACAACCAGTTGTCTGTGCAGGCCGGCGCTTACCAAAATGGCTGCTGGGTGGCCAGCGTGGCCAAGGGCGGGCTGGAAGAGGGGGTGGACAGTATTGCGGGCAGCTTGCTGGTGGCCCCGTCTGGCGAGGTGGTGGCGCGCTGCATCACCAAAGACGATGAGGTGGTGCTGGGGCGTGCAGACCTTGATTTTTGCGCCGTGTACAAGCGCACCACGTTCAACTTTGACCTGCACCGCCACCCCGAATGCTATGGCCTGATTGTGGAAAAAAAGGGCGAGCTGCTGGCCGCGGATGGACAGCCTTGGACGCTGTAACGCGCACGCCTGTTGTTGCTGATATGGAGGGTGATATGAATGTTGAAGATGCGGTGCTTTCCAGTACATCACAGCATCGCTGCACCATGTCGCCATGCAGCATCACACGCCCTGCCACTGCGCAGTGGCCGGCAGGGCAGTGCATCAACCTTCATAAAAAAGAGCGGCGAGTGCTGTACAGCTCTACGTTTCAGATAGAAAACTATCTGAAAACGATTGGATATAAGCGTTGGTAGCTCTTTTTTTATTTAACTGACGAATTCGTCGCGTGACACATTGGCAAGGTGGGAGACATCGCCCCAGCCCACCAGCGTCAGGCCTTGCGACGTCCACAGCAGGCGGTTGATGGCCGCGTTGCCCAGCTCCCAGGAGCGCGGTGCCTGCAAATCCTGGCGTGTGGCCAGGCGGTAGAGGATGTCCATCACCCCGCCGTGGGCGACAAGGGCAATCTGGCCCCCAGTGTGCTGCGCCGCCAGGCGGTCAACGGTGTGCTGAATGCGGCCCCGCAGCATGTGCAGCGATTCGCCCCCGTCATCGGGCACAAAGTCGGGGTCGCGCTTGCGCCAGCGCAGTGCTTGTTCGGGGTGTTCGGCCTCAATGTCCTTGAAGCTGCGGCCCTCAAAACTGCCAAAGCAGCGCTCGCGCAGGCCCGTGTCGGGCTGCACCGCACAGCCCGTGGTCTGGCTGACTGCCTGAGCAGTGCTCAGAGCGCGCTGCAGGTCGCTGCTGTAGATGGCATCCAGATGCTCATGTGCCAGCGCCGCGCCCGTGCGCTGGGCTTGCCACAGGCCGATGTCGTTGAGTGGAATGTCCAGATGACCTTGAATGCGAGCGTCAACATTCCAGGAAGTTTCGCCATGGCGGATGGCGATGATGCGGGTAGCGTGCATGCGGCAGGGGCGCCAATGGCGCCTGAATTCAACAAACAAAGCATCTGCCGATCGGCAGTGAAAGCCTGCATTGTCCGGCATTCTTTGCATAGCTTGTCTGTTCTAGGAAAACAAGGTTTTTTGCGTGAAGACAGATAAATGCATGAGCTTATTGCGTGAAGCTTGAAGCGCCGCGCTATAAACATGTACAAAAAACAGTAGCGCCGATAAGCGGTCTGATTTTTGCTTGCCAAGGCAAACCCTAGGGCGGCATTCGCGCAGTCCGTGGCATACAGGCAACCTTTCACCTCGTTATGAAGATGGAGACAAACATGATTTTGAAGACTCTGGGCACCGCCCTGCTGGCCGCAGGCCTGCTTTCCACGGTCACGCTGGCGCAAGCTGAAACCGTGCGATGGACGCGATCGGCCGATGTGACGACGCTCGACCCGCATGTGTTCAACACCGGTACCAACTTTGTGTTGATGCACCAGATGTATGAGACGCTGCTTAACCGCTCCAACGACGGCAAGTTGCTGCCGCTGCTGGCCACCGAGTGGAAGCTGCTGCCCAACGACCCCACGGTCTGGGAATTCAAAATCCGCCCGAATGTGAAGTTCCATGACGGCAAGCCGCTGACTGCCAAGGATGTGGTCTTCTCGCTCAACCGCGCCAAAGGCCCCAATGCGCAGGTGAAGTCGCTGCTGGCATCGGTAGACAGCATCACTGCCGTGAATGACTTGACCGTGCAGGTCAAGACCAAAGGCCCCAACCCCATTTTCCCGAACAACCTGACCAACATCTTCATCATGAATGAAGAGTGGGCCAAGGCCAACGGCGCTGTAGATACCCAGGACGCCACCAGCAAGACAGAAAACGGCGCTACCCGTGCCGTCAACGGCACTGGCGCTTTCACACTGGCCAGCCGCGAGGTGGACAGCAAGACCGTCATGAAGCAAAACCCCAACTACTGGGGCAAGGGCAAAGACGCACTGCAAGTGACCGAACTGGTGTATCTGCCCATCAAGTCGCCTGCCACCCGCGTGGCCGCACTGCTGTCGGGTGAAGTGGACTTTGCCCAGGACATTCCCGCGCAAGACGTGGCGCGCCTCAAGCAAGACAGCAAGCTGCGCATCAACGAAGGCCCAGAAAACCGCTCCATCTTTTTGGGTCTGAATGTGGGTTCGCAAGAGCTCAAGTCCAGCAACGTCAAGGGCAAGAACCCACTGGCCGACCCCAAGGTGCGCCATGCCATGGAGCTGGCGATTGACCGCGACGCCATCAAGCGCTCGGTCATGCGTGGCCTGTCTAACCCCTCGGGCGTGATGGCTCCTTCCTTTGTGAATGGTTACGACAAGTCCATGGCGGCATACCCCAAGGCTGACGTTGCCAAAGCCAAGGCACTGCTGGCAGAAGCGGGTTACCCCAACGGCTTCACCATCACCTTGCACACCCCTAACGATCGTTATGTGAACGACGAGGCCATCAGCACCGCCATTGCCGGTTTCTTGGGCCGCGTAGGCATCAAGACCGAAGTGGCATCGCGCCCGATTGCGCAGCACAGCGTGTCCATCGTGAATGCCGACAGCGATTTCTACCTGTACGGCTGGGGCGTTCCAACGTACGACTCGGCATACATCTTTGACTTCCTGGTCGCCACCCGTGGCAAGGAAGGCCGTGGCGCACAAAACGCCACCCACTACAGCAATGCTGATCTGGATAACAAGATCATCTCGCTGTCTTCGGAAAGCGATGTGGGCAAGCGCAACGCCACCATCAAGCAAATCTGGGATGTGGTGCAGAAAGATCGTTTCTACATCCCGTTGCATGACCAGGTCATCCATTTCGCGTCCATCAAAGCCATCAACGTTCCTGTGCACCCAGACAACGTGGTGCACTTCAAGGACATGAAGCTCAACAAGAACGCGAAGTAACAACATGCTGGTCCATCTGCTGCGCAGACTGGGCCAGTCAGTTTTGGTACTGCTGGCCGTCTCGCTTATTTCCTTCATGGTGTTTCGCCATATTGGTGACCCCACCATCAGCTTGTTAGGCGAAGACGCCACGCTGGAAGAACGCACCGCCCTGGTTGAAGACCTGGGCTTTAATAAATCCGTCCCCATGCAATATCTGGCCTATGTGGGCAAGGTAGTGCAGGGAGATCTGGGTATCTCCTACCGACTCAAGCGCCCTGTGGCCGAGGTGATTGCCGAGCGCCTGCCAGCCACTCTGGAGCTGGCAATGACTGCGGCCTTTTTTGCGCTGCTCATTGGCGTGGTGCTGGGGGTCTATACCGCCATCAAGAAAGATGGGTGGCTCAGCCGCTCCATCATGACGGTCTCGCTGGTCGGGGTCTCACTGCCCACGTTTTTGATTGGTATTGGCCTGATTTACGTGTTTGCTGTCGAGCTGCGCTGGCTGCCTTCCTTTGGCCGGGGCGAGACGGTCAACATCGGGGGCTGGCAAACGGGTTTTCTGACCGCTTCAGGCTGGGCTGCGCTCATCATGCCGGCCATCACGCTGGGCTTTTACAACATGACGCTGATCATGCGCCTGGTGCGTGCCGAGATGCTGGAGGTGCTGCGCTCGGACTACATCCGCTTTGGCCGCGCCCGCGGTCTGCATGAAAAGAGCCTGTACTTTGGCCACGCGCTGCGCAATACGCTCATTCCCGTCATCACCATTGCGGGCCTGCAAATTGGCTCGCTGATCGCCTTTGCCATCGTCACGGAAACCGTGTTCCAGTGGCCCGGCGTCGGCTTGCTGTTCATCTCATCGGTGCAGGGCGTAGATGTGCCCTTGATTGCGGCCTATCTGATGTTCATTGCGCTGCTGTACGTGGTGATCAATTTGTTCGTGGACTTTTTGTATGTGCTGGTGGACCCCCGCCTGCGAAAGAAATAAGGGGGCAGCAATGACTGAATCTGTGAAACAAGACGTGGCGCTGCCCACGGGCTGGAAAGCTAGCGACTCGCCGGTCAAGCGCGCCTTTGCCAAGTCGCGCCTGGTGCAAGTGGCTGCCGCTGTGCTGGCGCTGCTGGTGCTGGCCACCATCTGCGCGCCGCTGCTGGCGCTGCACAACCCGTTTGATCCGGGTAGCCTGGATTTGATGGATGCCTTCACCCCGCCCTGGAGCCAGGGTATGGGCGAGATGTTCTACCCGCTGGGCGCTGACGATCAGGGCCGCGACGTGTACTCCGCCATCCTGTATGGCCTGCGCATGTCGGTGTTTGTGGGTGTGGCTGCGGTGGCGCTGTCGCTCATCATTGGCGTGCCGCTGGGTCTGATTGCCGGTTATGCCGGTGGCTGGTTTGACACGCTGCTGATGCGCATTGCCGATGTGCAGCTGACTTTTCCGGTCATCCTGGTGGCGCTGCTGATCTTTGGTATTGCCCGTGGCTTGCTGCCCGAGGGCTACCGCGATGACATGGCCGTGTTTGTCATCATCGTTGCCATTGGCCTGTCTGACTGGGTGCAGTACGCGCGCACGGTGCGTGGTGCGGTCATGGTGGAAAAGCAGAAAGACTATGTGCTGGCCGCCCAGCTCATTGGCCGCTCGCAAACCGCCATCCTCACCAAGCACATCCTGCCCAATATGCTGGCCCCCATCTTGGTGATTGCCACCATCAGCTTTGCGCACGCCATCGTGGCTGAATCCACGCTGTCGTACCTGGGCGTGGGCCTGCCGCCCACTGCGCCGTCGCTGGGCACGCTGATCCGTATCGGCCAGAGCTTCTTGTTCTCGGGTGAATGGTGGATTTTGCTGTTCCCCTCGCTGGTGCTGCTGGCACTGGCCCTGTCCGTGAACCTCGTCGGCGACTGGTTGCGCGACGCTTTGAACCCCAAGCTGCAATGAACATGACAACAGACACACACAACCCCGTGCCTGATGCGGTTCCCGTGCTGCGGGTACGCAATCTCAGCGTCACGTTTGATACCTACAAAGGCCCCGTGCACGTGCTGCACGATGTCTCGTTTGACATCTGGCCCGGAGAAATTCTGGGCGTGGTGGGTGAATCAGGCGCAGGCAAGTCCATGACGGGCTCTGCCGTCACCGGCTTGATTGAAGCGCCCGGTCGCATCTCCAGTGGCACGGTAGAGCTGCGCGGCTTGCGTATCGACAACTTGCAGGGAGAGGATCTGCGCCGCATTCGCGGCAAGCGCATTGGCACCATCTTTCAAGACCCGCTGACCAGCCTGAACCCGGTCTACACCGTGGGTGACCATTTGGTGGAAACCATTCGCACACACTTGCCAGTGTCGGAAAAAGAAGCCCAAGCCCGCGCCCTGGCGCTGCTGGAAGAGGTGGAAATTCCGCACGCCAAAGAGCGCATGGCGCAGTACCCGCACCAGTTCTCTGGCGGCATGCGCCAGCGCGTAGCCATTGCGCTGGCCCTGTGTGCCGAGCCAGAACTCATCATTGCAGACGAGCCCACCACCGCGCTTGACGTATCGGTGCAGGCGCAAATCATTGCGCTGCTGCGCAAGGTCTGCAAAGAGCGCGGCGCGGCTGCCATGCTCATCACGCACGACATGGGCGTGATTGCCGAAACGGCCGATCGCGTCATGGTCATGTACCACGGCCGTGTGCTGGAAACCGGCGCGGTGCGCCAGGTGCTGGATGCCCCGCGTGACCCGTACACACAGGTGCTGATGGCCGCCATTCCTAGCGTGCACCAGCGGGTAGAACGCCTGCCGGTGCCCGAAGTTGGCGGCGGGCCAGTAGCTAAAGCAGTGCCGTGGACACCGAAAGAAGTTGCGGCGGATGCCAGCACCGCAAACGTGCGGCCGCTTGTGGAAGTCAAAGACCTGTGCAAGGACTACGACTTGTCCGCTGGCTGGCTGGCCCGCTTGCTGGCGCGCGAGGAAAAGAAAATCCTCAAGGCTGCTGACCACGTCAGCTTCAACATCCGCAAAGGCACCACCTTTGGGCTGGTGGGCGAGTCTGGCTCGGGTAAATCCACAGTGGCACGCATGGTGGCTGGCCTGACGCCGCCAACCAGCGGCACCATTTTGTTTGATGGCGTGGACAAGTGGAGCCCGGCTGCGCAAACCGTGGCCATGCGCCGCCGGTTTCAGATGATCTTCCAAGATCCGTATGCCAGCCTGAACCCGCGCTGGACGGTGGAGCAACTGATTGCCGAACCTCTGGTGGTACTGGGCATCACGCAGACCAAGGAAGAAACCGCCGCCCGCGTGCAAGAAGCCCTGCGCCGTGTGCGCATGAAGCCCGACGACGTCACCAAGTACCCACACCAGTTCTCTGGCGGTCAACGCCAGCGCATTGCCGTGGCGCGTGCTTTGGCCAGCCAGCCCGAGTTCATCATTTGCGACGAGCCCACCTCAGCGCTGGACGTATCGGTGCAGGCGCAGGTGCTGAACCTGATGCGTGATCTGCAGGACGAGTTTGGTCTGACCTATCTGCTCATCAGCCACAACCTGGCTGTGATTCGCCACATGTGTGACGACATTGGCGTCATGCAGCGCGGAAAACTGGTGGAAGTGGGGGATGCACAGGTGGTGCTGGATGATCCGCAGCATGCCTATACCAAGGATTTGATGGCGGCGATTCCGGATATTGCGCACGTGCATTGAGGTGCGGGGCTAGCTTTTAGAAAGCTGGCTTCAAATCTTTTTTGCTTGCGTTTGGAAGGCTCACAGCTTAGGTTGTGGGCCTTTTTTGTTATGAGTGTTTTTTGCTTCTAGTGCTTGTGTGGCATGCATTAGTAGCGATGGTTTGTGCTTCTTGTTTGATTGTTTGTTATTGCACTTTTGTTCGAGTGCCGGGAGTCGCCCGGCAGCGACCCGGTTTCTTTTGCTTCGTCAAAAGAAACCGGGGAAAGAAAAGACGACGCTTGCAGCGGGCTTGCCCAGCGGAACTCGCGGCGTTCCTTCGTCACTCTGCTCAAACAGCCGCCGGAAATATGAAGGACTTCCACAACGGTTGGGGGGCGACGCCTGTGCTTTGGTAATTGAAGCTAAGAGGTGTTAGAGACTGCTCACGACCCATTGCTGTCCTTGGTGCTTCTGTGACCAATGTCGGCTACGCAGCGATTGCTGCTGTTCATTTGTGATTGCTCACTCTACAAAATGCAAGTAGATTCATTTTTATAAGAACGACAAGCCTTTTTCGCTTGTCGTCTAAATCAAGCTAGAACTTAATAGGACACTTCATGGCGACATACGCATTTGAGCTTCACGGCTGTAATGAAAAAAATTTAGCCGCCGTTTTGGCGGCTCTCGTAAGCATCCCTGGGTTGCACTGCAGTATTGGTATGTCGGCTCGCGGAGTATTTGTGGTTTTTGTTCAGTCCGAGCTGACTGAGTCAGAAGTTATTGAGCTTATCAACAAAGCACTTGCACATCTCCACGTAAGTGTTGGCCTCGCACCTAAACCTCCTAAGCCAAAGTTCTAACAGTGCGCTCAAGCCGACCCGCCTACGGCGGTCGGCTTAGCTTTTTCGTTAGGTTTCACCCGAGGCAAATATGATTGAAATGTGGATCGCTGAACTGCGATCGAACGAAGTGGCGTTTAGTGTGCCAGGTGCAGTTGGGCAATGGGACTTTCATCGTCGAGATGACTATGAGTCTTTGCTTGTTGCGGTAGACCACGGCCAGTGTGCATCGACTTACTATGCTTCGAATGAAACGGTCACCACACAGGTCTCAGACGAAGACTTCGTTCTTGCAACTGATGAACTGATCGACGCGTGCCTTCTTCTTTCCTTTTTCACTGCTTCGTGTGTCACGCCTAGCGGCTCAACGCCCCAGTCGTACTGCATGTTCGGAAGCATGGGAGATGCCTTTATTCGGCCGAGAGCGATCCGAGGCTTTAACCAGTTGCAGATTGCATCAAGCTACAACCAATTCTTCGCCACTGGCATGAGCGCCATTCGGTCGACTATGTCTCCCCGACAGCTACGCCTCTTCCTTTCGCACTGGATCTCCGGGCTTACCTGTTTTTCG
Source organism: uncultured Comamonas sp. (assembly GCA_963520865.1). Classification (GTDB taxonomy): domain Bacteria; phylum Pseudomonadota; class Gammaproteobacteria; order Burkholderiales; family Burkholderiaceae_C; genus Comamonas. Next base: position 43,277 of record CAUQST010000010.1, on the reverse strand, counting down.
CTAGAGGATCTCTTCTTAGCCATCGGTGTGCAGATGGACATAGTCAAACAGTGTGAGATAGCAAGATCTGGTTCTCCAAAAACCTATTTCGAAGGCATGCAATCGGCCAGCACCCATTACGGGATTCCTATGCTGGCAAGTGACTACAAGAACATGCGGAACGACATAGTCCACTCAGGCAAGCTCTCAGACTTGAACTTCCCGAACAAGGGGAAGAATGATTGCGCCATGGTGATCGCAGAAACCTTGAACTGGATCGACAAGTATGTTTGCGCGGTCCTCGGCATCAGAAGTCCGGCTTCTCGCTGGTCAGGCGCAACTCTCGCCTCCGGCCTTCCGTCATTGACAGTACAGTAAGAAAACCTAACCCGTCATTGCAGCGGACTGCCTTCGGCACCCGCTGAACTCTAACGTTAGTGGCTGTCTGCTTCGGGTCAAAAGCACCAATTCAACACATGCGATAGCTGTCACTCGGACTCATCAGAGTCCTGTGACCGCTTTGAGGTGTAGAGGAAGAATCAGCGCAATGACAGCTTTCAGCAGCAGGAGTCATTGGTCTTGCGGCGTTGAAAGGCAGCAACCAGCCTTGATCGGTCGTTCGCAGCCATGCATCGGAGGACAGCTTTTGGCCGGTAACTGCCATAGACCACAGGGTCAGAATTTTTCCCTATGCGCGCATGTTCAAAATGAAAAGTCCAATCTCTGGCTGCTGTTTGGGCGAAGCGCTGCAAGCTTGCTTCTTTGGTGACTTTCTTGGCGCAAGCAAGAAAGTTACTTGCTCGTCGGTGCGACAAACCGGCCTCTGCCAAAAGCACCCAGCAGAAAGTAAAAAAACACCGAAAAAAGTCACCAAACAGTGCGGGCTGCTGAAGGTAATCTAGGCAAACTCTGGTCGATTCAACAAGGAGCGCACACCGTGGCTTATGAACACAGATCTAGCTCTGCCGATGGGCGCTTTGAATTACTGCTTGAAGAGTGGGAGGCCAGAAATACCCACTGGGTATCGTCTCCCCGGCTGTGCAGCGCAACCAACGCGAAGGTTTTGTTCCTGCCTGAGAGAGCATGGTCGGCGGATGGCGCGGCTTGGATGGGGGCGCAATTGCGTGTCGTGCTGAGCAAGTACCCCGGGGGGCAGGTCCGGTCAACTTTGGTCACCTTGATTGACTGTGAGCGCGAAGTTGCGCGGGTTGAGGGTGGCAATGAAGTGCCGCTCAGTGCGCTGGAATCAGAGTTGAACCGATTTCTTTTGAAAGCCGGCTGACATTGCTGCCAGCAGCGGTCACTGCAAAGCCTGCTTGCGCTTGAGACTGCGCAGAGTCATTCAAGCCAAGGGCTGCAGTGACCACTGGCTCGGCCATTATTTGGCTGGTAACGCGGCCTCTTGGTCGATGGCGTTTTTTACCTCACGGTAGAAGTTTTCGCGTGCTTCGGTGGCTACGGGGTCTCGTGCCCCTCCGGCCCAGTTGGCGTTCGACACGATCACCAGTTTGCGCTTGGGGTCGATGAAGATGCCCTGGCCAAAAATGCCGCGCGCTGTGTAGCTGCCGTCGTCATAGGTCCACCACTGGTAGCCGTAGCCGCGCCCCGCAAGGCCAATATCGGCGTGCTTGGTGGTGGCTTCGGTCCACCAGCCGTCAGGCACGATGCTTTGGCCGTTGGCCTGCGAGCCATTCAGGATGAACAGGCCCATGCGGGCGTAGTCGCGTGGCAAGGCTTGCACACAGCATCCGGCAATCTCCTTGCCGGTTTTACTCAGAAGCCAGGTGGCCTGCTGCTCCATACCCGCAGGGCCCCACACCTTCTCTGCCAGGTAGGTGGCCAACGGCTTTTTGGTAGCCTGCTGCACCAGCGTACCCACCAGATTGGTCTCGCCTGTGCTGTACAGCCAGCGGGTGCCGGGCGGCGCTTCACGCGGAAGTTGGCGCATGTAGCTCACCAGTGCTTCCATGCCTGGCTCTGGCTGGTGGTTGTTGAATTTGGCGACATCCGAGTTGGGGTCGGCATAGTCTTCATTCCACTTCACGCCAGAGGTCATGGTCAGCAACTGGCGCACGGTGACGTCGTCGTAGGCAGAGCCCTTGAGCTCGGGAATGTAGACGCTGACACGGTCGTCCAGGCTCTTAATGAACCCGTCTTTCAGCGCTGCGCCCACCAGCGTAGAGGTGAACGATTTGGCAACAGAAAAGCTGGTCCAGCGGCCCGATCCATCAAAGTCCAGGCCATAGCGCTCCAAGCGCAGCTTGCCGTCATGCACCACCAGCAGTGCGGCACTGCGCTGGCCCGCCATGTAGGCATCTATATCGCTTTTAAGCTGAAGTGGAGCCCCTTGCGGCAAGGGGGAGGGGTTACCACTGACCGGCACCACGTTCACCTTTGCCAGGAAGGGAATACGGTCCAGCGCGCGGAACGCGGCGTCGCGCTGCGGCTGGGTCCAGAACAGTACATCGCGATTGGTCGGCACTGTGGCCAGCAGCCCCCGCGTCTCTTTGTCCAGACTGAACCAGCCGCCCACGGCTGCTACACCCGAAATTGCCAAAATGCCCAGCACCCATTTTTTCAAAGCCACGTCCGTCTCCTTGTTGTTGGTGTCAATCAGCTGCCCATGGCATAGGCAAGCGCGTACTCCGGTTGCACACAGTAGCGCCTGGGCTGATTTAAGCAATGCATGCAGGCCGTTGGAGGGTAACGTTCAAGACAGTGCTGGCTCTATAAGCAGCAAATTCTTAGGTGAATTCGCGATGTTGACTTGTCGCTAATGCCAAGCTTCGGCTGACTGGCGTTGGCTGCTCTCAGTGGTAAATAATTTCATGCTTAATTCTCCGCGTGAAGCGATCCCATCCCGATACCCGCAGAGTTCTGCACAATCGCTTGCAAGGAGGTAGAGACATGTACGTAAACCGCCGTCAATTTTTCTGGGGAGTCATGGCCATGGTGGGAATACCTTCTGTTTACGCTGGCACCGGGGGCACGTTGGATGGCCGATTGCTTGCAGCTGCCTTGCAAGGCGATGCGCCCGTAGTGCATGTACTGTTGGCGCAGGGAGCCAACAAAGAAGCTCGCGATGGCAGCGGTGCCACGGCGTTGTTGATTGCCACGCACAACAACCATGTAGCAGCGGCCAAGGAACTGATCAGCGCCGGAGCAGATGTGAATGCCCAAGATCGCATGCAGGACAGCCCTTACCTCTACGCTGGGGCACGTGGGCACAACGAGATTTTGAAGCTGACGCTGGCACACGGTGCAGATTTGAAAAGCACCAATCGCTATGGTGGCACGGCGCTGATTCCGGCGGCAGAGCGTGGGCACGTGCAAACCGTGCGGATCTTGATTGCTGCAGGCGTAGATGTGAACCACATCAACAACCTGCATTGGACGGCGTTGATGGAGGCGATTGTGCTGAGCAACGGTGGCCCGCAGCATGTGGAGATCGTGCGTCAGCTGGTAGATGCCAAGGCCGATGTGCATTTGGCTGATGCACAAGGCGTTACGCCGCTGCAGCACGCACGCCAGCGTGGGTATCAGCAGATTGAAGAGATTTTGTTGCGTGCAGGCGCTCAACGCTGATTGCGCACGGGCACCTGCATGCGGAAGTGCTGGGCACAGCAAGCTTGCAGGTCTTCAGAGAGATGTGGAGTGCATCTGAAACGCTATGACTGCGCCAGCGGTGCGTTGCCAGCACAGAGGGCGTTTCTTGGGAGAGGGCTTGAAAAACGCTGCTGCACTGAAGGAGCGTGCCTGCGCGGATGCTCCTCTTGTCTTTGCAAACCAACACTCAGTAGCAGGCAAAAGTGCATCAATAGAAAAGGCTTGAAATCGTTCGAAATTTCAAGCCTTTTAAGCAACTGTCGCTGATGCGCCCAGCGCGAACCGCTTTATTTTTAAAGTGAGTGGCAGTGGCTCTAGTGCCCTAAGTGTGCGCACATTGCAGAGCCTTAGCGCACGCGGCAAAGGCCCATGCAAAGCCTTTGCCGCACTGACCGCGCTATCACTTGGGCAGCAGTACCTTGTCGATGACGTGAATCACGCCATTGGACTGGTACACATCTGCAATGGTCACGGTGGCCGTGCCGCCTTTTTCATCCGTCAGCATGATGTGCTTGCCGTTGGATTTGGCCGTCAGGGTGCCGCCGCTGACGGTTTTCACCATGGCCTTGCCTTTGCCGTCCTTGATCATTTTGCTCAGGGCTGCGGCATCCCACTTGCCCGGTACTACGTGGTAAGTGAGGATGGTGGTCAGCATGCCTTTGTTTTCGGGTTTGAGCAAAGTGTCAACCGTGCCTGCTGGCAGTGCGTCAAAGGCGGCGTTGGTCGGAGCAAAAACGGTGAATGGGCCCGGGCCTTTGAGGGTGTCAACCAGACCTGCAGCTTTGACGGCTGCGACCAGCGTGGTGTGGTCTTTGGAGTTGACCGCGTTGTCGATGATGTCTCTGGATGGCAGCATTGCCGCGCCTCCAACCATCACGTCCGCCATAGCCGCAACGGATGTGGCTGACATTGCAATAGCCAGGCTGAACGAAGCCAATGTACGGGTAGTTTTAATCGAGACCATGGAGTGCTCCTTGATGGTTGCAAGCCGAAAAATGCCGGCTGTTAGGAATACGCAGCAAATCCGTGGCTGGATGCAAAGAATTTTTCTATTTCTGAGTTGCTGCGGTGCAGCACAAGGCGGGCCTGCTGTGTTGGTCAACTTGGAGCAGGAGATGGCGTGACACCGCATAGGGGCGCTGCGTGAGCCAGCAGGTCTTAGGTTTGTGGCTTCAAGCTGCTGAAAACGACGTTCCCCATAGGAAAAGGCCTGCAATCTCGATTGCAAGCCTTTTGGTCTACTAGTCCTTATGGGGTAAGCAAAAGTAGCTATGTTTTGTGGATCAAAGCAGTGACTTGGCGTTGTCCAGTACAAAATCGCAGGCCTTTTCTTTCAGGTCGCCTTTGAGCTTGTCCATGCTGAAGCTTTGCCCGTTGCTGCCGGTAATCATGCCGCCCAGCCCGTTCAGATAGCCCTGGTCTTTGGGCGCTTCTTGCTTTTGCGTGCCCAAGCCCAGCTTGCCCAGCAACTGGTCTTTGACCTGCTGGGCTTTGTTGGCGTTCAGGTAGTTGTTCTTCATGCAGTAGGTAATAACGCCTGCTGCATTGCTGGCGGTGCCAGCTGCCGGAACACCCAATGAAGACAGCAGGCCACCTGCAGCACCGCTGCCGCCCAGCAAACCGCCGAGGGCTGAGGATGCGCCGCTGTCGCCGCTGTCGCCGCTGGCCGCAGTGCTGCCGCCACCCAGTTGTGAGGCTTGCTGGCGCAGGGTATCACCCCAGTTTGCGGCGTGTACCGACCAGGAAACCCCGCACAAAGTGCTCGCCATCAGGGCGGTGCTGATCCAATGTTTCATCGTGAACTCCTAGCGTGCTGCAATGCGTCCAAGTTACCACGTGCGCCTGGTGTCGCTGTGTGCGGCAATGTGGTGATTTGCAAAAAAATACGTTGTTGATGGAGTCGCTGTACTGGTTAGAACCAGGCGGTGAGGTGACTTTCAACGCAGAATATTTGCAAAAAAAAGCACAAGGGTAATTTCCGATTGCATAGTGTTTGACTACCAAGCAGTTGGGCTGCGCCTGTGTCAAAATCGGCGCACTTTCACCCAGCAGGCGCTGCCCTGGCTGCCTGCGCATTACCCACGCAGTTCCCATGTTCCGACGCACCCTTCTTTCTGCCGCCACCCTTGCGGCTGTTTCTGTTGCCTTGCCCCATGCAGCCCTTGCAGACAATGCGTGGCCAAAGCTCAAGCCCATTACGTTGATCGTGCCTTTTAGTGCCGGTGGCAATGTAGATTTTCAGGCCCGTCTGATTGGCCAGAAATTGAGCGAGCGTCTGGGTCAGTCGGTGCTGGTGGACAACGTGCCTGGTGCAGGTGGTGTCTTGGGGGTGAGCAAGGCGATCAACGCCAAGCCTGATGGTTACACCATCGTCATGGGTTTTGACGGCCCGGTCAGTGTGGCCCAGCTGGTGAACAAGGCGGTGAAATACGATGCGCAGCGTGATTTGCTGCCCATCGGGCAAGTCAGTGTGGCCCCAGTAGTGCTGATGGCACGCCCAGGTTTCCCGGCCCAGAACATGCAAGAGTTGATTGCTCTGGCCAAGGCCCAGCCGGGCAAGATTACCTATGGCACTTCGGGCGTAGGAACGGTACTGCATCTGGCCATGGAAATGGTGCAGGAACGCGCCAAGGTGCAGATGGTGCATGTGCCTTACCGCGGTGGCGCGCAGATCATCAATGACGTGATGGGCGGGCAGGTGGACACGGGGTATCTGGTCACTACCAGCGCAACGCCACTGGTGCAGCAGGGCAAACTGCATGCACTGGGCGTGACTTCGGCGCAGCGGATTGACTCCATTCCCAGCGTCCCGGCATTCGCCGAGACACCTGTGCTCAAAGGTATGGAAATTAACACCTGGACTGGCCTGTTTGCCCCCAAGGGCACGCCAGCTGCCGTGATCACCCGTTTTGCCGCTGAGCTGGATGCTGTGCTGAAGACCCCGGATGTACAGCAACGGTTAAAGGATGGCGGTGCAACGCCAGGCAGCGGTACGCCTGCGCAGTTTGCGGCTTTCCTGAAGAAGGAAAAAGCGGCCTATGCGGCCATCGTGACTTCAGCCAAGATTGAGCAGGAGTAAGCCATGGCTGCGCCCATCAATCCGGTCCACGCTGAGATACATCCACCCGTGATGCCAGAGATTGCAGCGATTGCTGCAGACATGCTGGCCCTGCGGCACGACTTGCACGCACACCCCGAACTGGCCTATCAGGAACACCGCACTGGCGACATCGTGGCCGCCAGGCTGACTGAGTGGGGTTATGAGGTGCACCGGGGCCTGGGTGACACCGGCGTGGTGGGTACGCTGCGCTGTGGCGATCACCTCAACGGCAAGCGTCTGGGGCTGCGTGCAGACATGGATGCGTTGCCGATCCGGGAGACCACAGGCCTGCCTTACGCGAGCAAGCATGACGGGAAAATGCACGCCTGCGGCCATGACGGCCACACCGCAACGCTGCTGGCAGCGGCCAAGGTGATGGCTGAGCGCAAAGAGCAGTTCAACGGCACGCTGCACCTGATTTTTCAGCCCGCCGAGGAAGGCCATGGCGGCGCGCAGAAGATGGTGGACCAGGGGCTGTTTGACCTGTTTCCCTGCGATGCGCTTTACGCTTTTCACAACGAACCCGGCTATCCGGCAGGCCAGTTTGGTTTTCGCTCGGGGGTGATGTATTCCAGCTCAGACACGGCCATCATCACCATCCACGGCAAAGGTGGTCATGGTGCGATGCCGCATGTGGCGGTGGACCCGATTGTGGTTGCGTCGCACCTGGTGCTGGCGCTGCAGACCATCCGTTCGCGCGAGATAGATCCCAACGACATGGCAGTGGTCACGGTTGGTGCCATTCATGCGGGGGATGCACCCAACGTGATTCCTGAGACTTGTGAGCTGCGCGTAACCATCCGCGCCCGCTGCCCGCAGGTGCGCCAGCAACTGCGTGAGCGCATTACGGCCATGGCCCATGCGCAGGCAGCGGTGCACCGTGCGACGGCCGAAGTGGATTACAAGTGGCGCTATCCGCCTGTTATCAACGATGTGGCTGCCACGGATTTTGCGGTGAATGTCGCCCGTGATTTTCTGGGCGAGCAGTGGCTGATTCCCAATCTGCAACCGCTGCAGGCCAGTGATGACTTCGCCATCATGCTCAACGCGGTACCGGGCAACTACTTTATTGTGGGCAACGGTGTGGGCGAGGGCGGCTGCATGGTGCATAACGCCGGCTATGACTTCAATGACAACCTGCTGCCAGTGACTGCCAGCTACTGGGTGCAATTGGCACAGGCCTATCTGCGCCGTGATTGAGTTTTTTGTATGAACGTCACCGATCTTTCCAGCCAGAACCTGCCGGGTTTTGATGCCACCACCGACTATTGGCAGCGCACTGTCAGCGCCAGTGAGCTGACCCAGTCTCCATTGCCGCCCTATGCCAGCAGCTACCCGGCCCGCTTGCCTAATGGTCGGTATCTGGTGCTGCCACTGCGCGGCATGCCCAGCCAGCCTGATCGCTGTGTGGCCTCGCTGATTGCCAATCAGGCATCCATCGATGTGGTGGAGCAACTGGCACTGCACATGGCCCATGCAGCCAAGGAGCATGCGTTTGATGTGGTGGTAGGCCTGCCTACGCTGGGGCTGGCTTTTGCGCCGCTGGTGGCCCGGCACCTGGGGCACAGCCGCTATGTGCCGCTGGGTTATTCGCGCAAGTACTGGTACAGCGAGGCGTTGTCCGAGCCGGTCAGCTCCATTACGACCCCGGGCAAGGGCAAGCTGTTGTATGTGGACCCCAACCAGTTGCCATTGATTGCAGGAAAGCGCGTATTGATTGTGGATGATGCGGTCAGCTCTGGAACGACCATGGTTTCAGGCTTGAAACTGCTGGAGCGCTGTGGTGCTGACATTGCTGCAATTGCTGTGGCCATGCGTCAGGGCACCCAGTGGCAGTCGCAACTGCGTCGCGCCGATGGCAGTGCCATTGCCGTGCTGGGGGCTTATGACTGCCCGCGCATGGAGCGGCGAGCCGATGGCTGGTGGCCTGAGCACACAGCTTGATCTACGAAGCATAAAAAAACAGGCCCGCAGGCCTGTTTTTTTATGTACATCAGCACGAACCAGCCAATCAGCGACCGCTAGAGCTGGTGGCAGGTGCTGGCGCAGTTTTGTTTGCTGCCGGCACAGGCTGCAGTATCGTGCGCACCGTGCGTGTGCCTTGGCTTGGGTTGGGGAAGTCGGTCAATGCAGCATCAAACAAGACGTTCCAGATGACGTTGTCGTCCATCCACACTTCGTCGTAGGCCGCAGAAGTCTCGTAGACGATTTTCTGGGTTTGCTGGTCGCGCAGTACCAGTTTGACGCCACGGTAATAGACCATGGGGGGGGTGTCCATCCAGGCCATGCCCATTCCCATGCGCGGGCCACCCCAGCCCATGCCCCAGCCAAAGCGGGGGCCGTAGAACCAGTCGTCATAGGCAGGATGGTAGGCACGCCCTTGGGTGGCAGTGGCGCCTACTTGCACGACCAGACGGGCCAGTTCAGGCCGGGGATCACGTGTCAGTCCCACGCGTTTGAGGGCATTTTCTGCCGCTGCCTCCACCTTGGCAAAGCTTTGTTGCTGGGTTTGTGAGGGCAGCAACTCCATGCGGTAGGTTGCAGGCAGTTGCACGCCAGCCATGCTGGAGTAGCTTTGCACGTTGGATGTGATCTCGCGTGGGCCGCTGGCGCAGCCAGCCAGCACGGCAGCGCTGGCTAATAACGCAGTCATGGCCCATCGACGGGTGTGCGAGGTATATGTCATGAGAGTTACTCCTCTGAATCCTGTGCATACAACGCACAACAGTACCGTTTTGCTGACAAGTGGACACAAGCAGGGGGGCTTGCCCAACGTTGGTAGGAGTGACGATAACGCGGCTGAGTTCCCCGCCATGCAGGAAGGGAACGCAGTGCGTTGTCGCTCAAAGTAAAAAGCCCCGCAGAGCGGGGCTTTGATGGGTGCACGCAGGCTTAGCTAATTTGTACCACCTGAACGCCGCCGGGCAGCGCGGGTGTGGTGGGCAGCTCTTCATGGTCGAAAGCCATGTCACCGTTCGGATCGGCAATGCCTGTGGCCTTGGCGTCCTTGAAGTTGTGCAGCTCGGGGTCCATCATGTGGGTGGTCACTACGTTGCCCATGGCGCGGAACATGCTCTCGATGCGGCCGGGGAACTTCTTGTCCCACTCACGCAGCATCTCGCCAATGGCCACACGCTGCAGGCCGTCCTGGCTGCCGCAGAGATTGCAGGGAATGATGGGGAAGTTCTGGTACTGCGCCCAGCGGGTGGTGTCCTTCTCGGGCACATAGGCCATGGGGCGGATCACCACATGCTTGCCGTCGTCACTGACCAGCTTCGGGGGCATGCCCTTCATGCGGCCGCCGTAGAACATGTTCAGCATCAGCGTCTGCACGATATCGTCGCGGTGGTGGCCCAGTGCCACTTTGGTGCAGCCCAGACGGTCTGCCACCGAGTACAAAATGGCACGGCGCAGGCGCGAGCACAGGCCACAGGTGGTCTTGCCTTCTGGAATCACGCGCTTGACGACCGAGTAGGTGTCTTGCGTTTCGATGTGGTAGTCCACGCCGATGGACTGGAAGTACTCGGGCAGGATGTGGTCAGGAAAGCCTGGCTGCTTTTGGTCCAGATTGACGGCCACGATCTCGAACTTCACGGGCGCACGCTTTTGCAGCTTGCGCAGAATGTCCAGCAGCGTATAGCTGTCTTTGCCACCCGACATGCAGACCATGATCTTGTCGCCGTCTTCAATCATGTTGAAGTCCATCACGGCGCGGCCTACCTCGCGGCACAGGCGTTTTTCAAGCTTGATCTGTTCGCGCTCAATCTTGATCTTGCCGGGCTTGGCTTCGGCGGCAGCTTCGCCTTGGGGAGCTGCTTGCTCCGCTTCTTCGGCAATCCAGGGGTTTTCAGTCACAGCGTTCATGGGGTTCACCATTGTCCGGTTTCGACGCGAATGGCAACTTCGCAGTCGTCAAAAATCTCAAGTTTGGTAATTTTTACGCGCACACCCTGTACACCGGGTAAAGCCATCAAGTGCTGTGCCAGCGTACCCGTCAGACGCTCCAGCAGGTCGGTGTGACCGGCGGTGCACGTGCTGATGATGGCGTTGCGGGCCAGTCGGTAGTCCAGCACTTCGGTGATGTCGTCACTGGCGGGCAGCAAGGGCTGCACACCCATGTTCAGCTGTGCATCAACGCAGATGGGCTGGGCCGCCTCGCGCTCAAAGTCGAGGATGCCCAGACGCGCGTTCAGGCGCAGCCCTGTGAGCGAGATGGTGCGTTTACCTGTGGCGACAGACGACATGGTGGGTGCAAAGACACTGGCGGCAGGCCGGCATCTTTTGGCAATTTGCGTGTAAATTTTTGTGGGCGGGGACTGTCAAACTATCCCTTTTGCACGGTGCTTTCGCAGATTTTACGAAGCCGGGGCTTTGCAAAGGCGACAATGCAGGGGTGATGACAGAACCCTCAAGTTTAACGAGCGCATTGCGTTCGCACATAGAAAAGGCCATTGCCCAAGCGGGTGGATGGATTGGTTTTGACCAATTTATGGCCATGGCCCTCTATACGCCGGGCCTTGGTTACTACGCCAATGACACGGCCAAATTTGGCGTTTTGCCCACTTCGGGCAGCGATTTTGTCACTGCGCCAGAGATTTCGCCCGTGTTTGGGCAATTGCTGGCCGTACAAATCGCCGAGGCCTTATCCAAGACGGGCACCCGCGAAGTCTGGGAGTTTGGCGCAGGCACGGGCGCGCTGGCACTGCAAGTGCTTGATGAGCTGCAGCGTCTGGGCGTGGAGCTTGAGCGTTACACCATCGTGGATTTGTCTGGCACGCTGCGCGCACGTCAGCAAACCACGCTGGCTGGGCACGGCACCAAGGTGGTCTGGGCCAGCGAGCTGCCCGCTCAGATGCGCGGCGTGGTGATTGGCAACGAAGTGCTGGATGCCATGCCCGTGCAACTGCTTGCGCGCAAGGGCGGCGTGTGGCACGAGCGCGGCGTGGCACTACAAGGCGACGAGCTGGCGTGGGCCGATCAGCCCACGCAACTGCGCCCGCCGATGGATGTGCAGGGCGAGCACGACTACGTGACTGAAATTCACCAGCAGGGCGAAGCCTTTATCCGCACGCTGGGCGAACACTTGGTGCAAGGCGCAGTGTTCTTGATTGACTATGGTTTTGGTGAGTCGGAGTACTACCACCCGCAGCGCCACATGGGCACCATGGTCTGCCACCGCCTGCACCAGATGGACGATAACCCGCTGGTGGAGCTGGGCCTGAAAGACATCACCGCCCACGTCAACTTCACTGGCACGGCCGTGGCCGCCCAAGACGCAGGCTTTGATGTGCTGGGCTACACCACACAGGCGCACTTTCTCATCAACTGCGGGCTGCAGGCCAAGCTGGATGCGCTGGACACCGCTGGGCGCGTGATGGCCGTCAAGCTGATGATGGAGCACGAAATGGGCGAGCTGTTCAAGGTGATTGGCCTGTCCAAGGGCGTAGAGGCCTGGGACACGCTGGGCTTTGTGCACGGCGATCGCTCGCACAGGCTGTAACCACCGAAAGCGCTGGGCCCATGATTCGCTGGATGTTGCTGGTTTTTATTGTGCTGGTGCTGATCAACAGCACCACGGACATCTTGCGCAAGATGGGTCTGGGGCGACTGCCGGGGGATTTTTCATTCCGTTTGCTCGGGCGTGAGGTTTTTATTCCCTTTGCCAGTGCCGTGCTGGTTACGGTGCTGTTGTTCAGCACCATCAAGCTGGTGGCTTGGTTGTTTTAATAAGTGAGCTTGTAGCGCGCTTGTGCACTACGTTTCAGATAGTTTTGTATTTGAAACCATTGATGCATAAGCGCTGGATGCTTCTATCTTTGAAATGCGGTTTGTCTGACTTGCAAACCCGAACGCTGACACCATCTGCGCCAGGGCAACCTATTTAAGCTGCGTTTATGACCACCCACGATCTCTTGCACGTCGTCTGTCCCCATTGCCACAAAACCAACCGCGTGGCTCAGGCGCATTTGTTTTCACAACCTGCTTGCGGCAGTTGCCACCAGCCCCTGTTTACCGGTGAGCCCTTGCAGCTGGATGCAGACAGCTTTGCCGCGCACATTGGCCGTAGCCATCTGCCTGTGGTGGTGGATTTCTGGGCTCCGTGGTGCGGGCCCTGCCGCATGATGGCCCCCGCTTTTGCGCAGGCTGCACAGCAACTGGAGCCTCAGGTGCGGTTGACCAAACTGGACACCGAGGCCTACCCGCATGTGGCAGCGCCTTATGGCATCCGCAGCATTCCCACCATGATTATTTTCCAGGGCGGCAACGAAATCGCCCGTATCTCGGGTGCGTTGCCTGCGGGTGAAATCGTGCGCTGGGTGAATTCGGTGGTCGCTTAAAAACGCGATGGCTACGCCTGCGCTGCGCTCAGTGCAAGTTCCGCAGTTACCGCTTGGCATATAGGTTTTGGCAACGTGCCGTGCACAGGGCGAATGTTTTCTTGACGGCGCTGGGTAGCCGCAACAAAGAGCTGAAAGCTCAAAAATGAGCGCAGCGGCCTGCAAGCGAGTGGCTGCGCGCTGGCGTGAATGATTGGCTGGCTGATTAAGCGGGCTGTAGACGCTGGCCCAATGCCGACAATGCTGTTTGCAATGCCTTGATATCGGCTGGTGTGGTTTGCCAGCCCACGCTGGCGCGCACCACGCTGCCAAGGCTGCGGGCTTGCGTATCCAGCGGCGTAAAGCCCAGCGTATGCACCGCCACACTGATTTGCTGCTGGGCCAGGTGGTTTTGCACTTCAATGGCTGTGCAGCCCTGCACCGTAAAGCTGGCAATGCCGCTGTGCGCAGCATGCGCATCGGCATCGTGCAACTGCACATGGGGCAGCGCTTGCAAAGCACTGCGCAAGGATTGGCCGTTGTGTGCAATGGCTGCGTGGCGGGTGGCCCAGCCTGTGTGCTGTGCATGTTCCAGCGCTGCTTTCAGGCCCAGACGCAGCGCCAGCGCATGCTCTGACTGCTCCAGCACCAAGGTGTCAGTACGCAATTGGGGGCCTTGCGCGGTGATCGGACACGAGCGGTGGTCCACCACCATGGGGTGCAGCTGGGGCAAAAAGCTGCTGCGGACATACAGCACGCCAGTTCCGCGTGGCCCGCACAGCCATTTGCGGCCCGGGGCAGTGAGCGCATCGCATTGCAGCGCTTGGACATCTACCGGAATGTGGCCCAGAGCCTGGGCGGCATCGATCACGTAGGCCACACCAAATTGTGCGCAGATGGCACCCAAAGCGGCGGCGGGGTAAATGGTGGCACCGTTGGCGGGCACCCAGGTTAGCGCCACCAGTTTGATGCGCGGTTCTGCGGCCAGTTTGCGCTGCAAGCCTTCCAAATCCAGCGTGCCATGAACATCGCAAGGAATTTCTTCCAGCTCCACCCCGGCGCGTTGCTGCAACTGGTGCAGCATGGCCACGTTGCCGCCCCATTCCCCGCGGGTAATGAGTATTTTGTCGCCAGCTTGCCAGGGCATGGCAGTGATCACCGCGTTCCAGCCGTGGCTGTTGCCGGTAGTCAGGGCAATTTCAGAGGGCTGGCAGTGCAGCAGGCTGGCCAGCAAGGTGTAGAGCTTTTGTGCCTCGGGCTGCGCCGCCAGTGCGGCGTTGTAGGCGCCTTGGTCCATTTCCTGGCGCAAGTGGGCGGTGATGGCGTCGATGGATGATTCGGGCGCAAGGCCGCCTGCGGCCTGATTGAAATAGATCATGGGTGTGCAAAAGCCTGGGTGACGATCACTCCATCCTAGTGCTTCGCCCGCTCTTGTGCGCTGCGCCGATGGGCATCTTCTTGAACCAGCATGGCCAGCTCGGCATCGTCAAACAGCCGCGAGCGTGTGAGGAAGGCTTTGCCCTCTGGCCCTTCGAGCGACAAAGTGCCACCACCGTGGCCGTCGATCACGTCGATGATGAGCTGGGTGTGCTTCCAGTACTCAAATTGCGAGGTACTCATGTAAAACGGCAGCCCGCCAATATCACCCATGTACTGGTCACCGGGGCCAATGGTCAACTCGCCCTCGATATAGCAATTGGCTGCGCTGTTATCGCAGCAGCCCCCCGATTGGTGAAAAAACAGGCGCGCCCCGTGCTTGGCGCGGAGCACATCAATCAACGCCAGCGTGTCAGGCGTTGCGATCACGCGTTCGACCATGGTGTGCTCCTTGATGTGGTGTTTGATAGCCTAACTTTTGCTAGGCAAGGTAAGCGCTAACGGTCAGTTGATTCTGAATTCAAGCAGGGCTTCAAGGTTGCCGCAGCACCCCCGCAGGCGAGGCGCACCATCAAAGGCAGTAGCAGCGCTACGACGAGATGGTGCAACGAAGCATCCGGGGTGCTACGACAGCCGATCAGAAGAAACCAAGTTTGGATTCGGAATAACTCACCAGCAAATTCTTGGTCTGCTGGTAGTGGTTGAGCATCATCTTGTGGTTCTCACGCCCAATGCCTGATTCCTTGTAACCACCAAACGCCGCGTGCGCCGGGTAGTGGTGGTAGCAGTTGGTCCACACACGGCCCGCCTTGATGGCGCGGCCCATACGGTAGGCCACGTTGCCGTTGCGGCTCCACACGCCGGCACCCAGTCCATACAGCGTGTCATTGGCCAGCTCGAGCGCTTCTGCCTCGGTTTTGAAGGTGGTGACTGCCAGCACGGGACCAAAGATTTCTTCCTGAAAGATGCGCATCTTGTTGTGGCCCTTGAAGATGGTGGGCTGCACGTAGTAGCCGCCTTCCAGTCCCTGGCCCAGCTGCGCCTGTGCGCCACCAATCAGCACTTGGGCACCTTCTTGTTTGCCCAGATCCAGGTAGGACAAGATTTTGGTGAGCTGCTCTTTGCTGGCCTGCGCGCCCATCATGGAGTTGGGGTCCAGCGGGTTGCCGTGCTTGATGGCCGCCACGCGCTGGAGCACCCGCTCCATGAACTTGTCGTAGATGGATTCGTGAATCAGCGCGCGGCTGGGGCAGGTGCAGACTTCGCCCTGGTTGAAGGCGAACAGCACCAGCCCTTCGATGGCTTTGTCGAGGAAGGCATCGTCCTTGTCCATCACGTCGGCAAAGAAGATGTTGGGCGACTTGCCCCCCAGCTCCAGCGTGGCCGGAATCAGGCTGTTGGCCGCAGCCTGCGCAATCACACGGCCTGTGCTGGTAGAGCCGGTAAAGGCAATCTTGGCAATGCGCTTGCTCTGCGCCAGCGGCATGCCAGCCTCGCGGCCAAAGCCGTTGACGATGTTGAGCACGCCCGGTGGCAGCAAATCGCCAATCAAGCCCGCCAGCACCAGAATGCTGATGGGTGTTTGCTCAGCGGGTTTCAGTACCACGCAGTTGCCAGCGGCCAGTGCGGGGGCCAGCTTCCAGGCGGCCATCAGGATAGGGAAGTTCCACGGAATGATCTGCCCCACCACGCCCAGTGGCTCGTGGTAGTGGTAGGCCACGGTGTCGGTGTCCACCTCGCTGATGCCGCCTTCCTGGGTGCGGATGGCCCCTGCAAAGTAGCGGAAGTGATCGGCGGTCAGTGGAATGTCGGCATTGAGCGTTTCGCGGATGGCTTTGCCGTTGTCAATGGTTTCCACATAGGCCAGCAGCTCGCGGTTGGCGTCAATGCGGTCGGCAATCTGCAGCAGGATGTTGCTGCGCTCCGTGACCGATTTCTTGCCCCATGCATCGGCGGCGGCATGGGCCGCATCCAGTGCTTTTTCAATGTCGGCTGCAGTACCGCGTGCAGCCTTGGTATAGACACTGCCGTTGATGGGCGTGACGACATCAAAATAAGTGCCAGTGGCGGGGGGCACCCATTGACCACCAATGTAGTTGTCGTACTGGGCTTGGTATTGGTGCAGCGCACCGGACTGGCCGGGAAGAACATAAGACATGGCAGCATTCCTGAACGTGAAGGGTTGCAGACAAAAGCCTGTACATGTTCGCTCTTCTGACTGGCCTTGTGCCTGATGGAATTCCCTCGCCTTGTCTTGCTTTACCGGTGCTTTGTGTAACAGCGGTTGGGTGCTTTAGCTGCCCAGCCACGCCGCCACGGCCTGCACTCTGACAGACGCTACGGCCTCACCAATTGCCTTGCCTTTCAGGCCCCTTTCTGCCGCTGTTTTGGCTGCGGTGGCCGTGTCTACCGTCAACGCAGCCTGCAGGCCCTGCCACAGGTGTTGGCGCTGCGGGTAGGGGCGCTCTTCAAAGCCCAGCCGCCCGCGAGCATCGCACTCACAGGCCCACAGGGCTTGCGCAAAGCGTTCGGGCTTACGGATGGCATCGCAGCGCTCGTACAGGCGCACCAAAGCAGCGGCGTTCAAATCCTGGCTGCGGTGTATGTTGCCGTGCTCGCGGGCCACCAGATCGGCCAGCTCTTTGCAGTCATTGGGTACGCGCCAGCGGTCGCACACGCCTTTGAGCAGCTGTGCACTGCGCTGCTCATGGCCAATATGGCGCGGCAGCATGTCGGCGGGGGTGGTGCCTTTGCCAAAGTCGTGGCACAGGCAGGCAAAACGCACGGTGAGCGGGGCGTCCAGCTGGGCGGCCATGTCCAGCACCATCATGGCGTGCACGCCGCTGTCTACCTCAGGGTGGTATTCGGCGCGCTGGGGCACGCCCCACAGGCGATCCAGCTCTGGCAGCAATACCTTCAACGCCCCACAGGCGCGCAGCACTTCAAACATGCGTGAGGGTTGGGCGGCCATCAGTCCACGGCTGATTTCTTGCCAGACGCGCTCGGGCACCAGGTGATCGGCCTCGCCGGCTTGCACCATCTCGCGCATCAGCTGCAAGGTTTCTGGCGCTACGCTGAAGTCATGAAACCGCGCCGCAAAGCGCGCCACACGCAGGATGCGTACCGGGTCTTCTCGGAAGGCATCGGTCACGTGGCGCAACACTTTGGCCTGCAGATCGGCCTGGCCGTTATAGGGGTCAAAGACGGCTTCAACGCCCGTCCAGTCTGCGGGAGCAGCTATGGCATTGACGGTCAGGTCGCGCCGGGCCAGGTCTTCCTCGAGCGTGACATCGGGCGAGGTATGCACTACAAAGCCTCGGTAGCCCATGCCGCTTTTGCGCTCGGTGCGCGCCAGTGCGTATTCCTCATGGGTTTTGGGGTGCAAAAACACGGGAAAGTCGCGCCCCACGGGGGTGAAACCGCGCGCGGTCATTTCTTGCGGCGTTGCGCCCACCACCACCCAGTCGGTATCGTGAAAAGGACGTTGCAACAAGCGGTCGCGCACAGCGCCGCCAACCTTGTAAATCTTCATGGCACTAAGTGTAGGCGCGGCAAGGTATGGCCGGGGCGTGCTGTAATTTCTCCCTATGCATACCTCAGCGCTTGTAATGTTTTCGGGTGGACAAGACTCCACCACATGCTTGGCCCATGCGCTGTCGAAATACGACCGTGTGGAGACCTTGGGCTTTAACTATGGCCAGCGCCACAGCATTGAGATGCAAGTGCGCCTGCAAGTGCTGGAGAAGTTGCGTGTGCAATTTCCGCAATGGGCGCACAAGCTGGGCGAAGACCACGTGCTGTCGCTGGATGTGCTGCAGCAAATTGGCGGCTCTTCGCTGACCGATGAGGTGGCCTTTGCCATGCAGGCCGATGGGCTGCCCAATACCTTTGTGCCGGGGCGCAATCTGCTGTTTCTGACCGTGGCCGGGGCACTGGCCTACCGCCGTGGCGTGCAGGTGATTGTGACGGGGGTGTGTGAAACGGATTTTTCAGGCTACCCCGATTGCCGCGATGACACCATGAAGGCCATGCAACTGGCGCTGAATCTGGGGCTGGAGCGCCGCCTGCGCATTGAAACGCCGCTGATGTGGATCGACAAAGCCGCCACCTGGCAGATGGCTAGGGATTTGGGCGGCGATGCGCTGGTGGAGCTGGTCGTCAACGACACCCACACCTGCTACCAGGGCGCGCGCGATGTGCTGCATGACTGGGGCTACGGCTGTGGAAGTTGCCCCGCGTGCGAGTTGCGCGCCAACGGCTGGCAGCGCTGGAAGCGCACTCAGTCGGCCTGAGCCATTGCGCAGCCAGTGTTTTGCTGGCTTTTATTGTTCATCTTTTGCCTGATTGGCTTGTCTGCCCATGTCTATTGCCGACGCTCTCACCATTGCCCAGATGAACCCCGACGGCAGCGTGCCCGTGCCCGAAGCACCAGACGCACAGGCCAACGCGGCTGCCGCTGCCTTGCAGCGTGAGGCGCAGCTGGAGGCCTTGCAGACACAGATGGCCGACTTGCAGGAGGTGCTGTCCAAACCGCTGTCTGAAATTTTGGCCGACCACGAGCGCTTCAAGAAAGCCGCCGCCGCGTGGGATGCCTTTGGTGCGATGTGGATGCTGTCGCAGCGGGCCATGCGCCGTGTGGCGCTGGACTTGGCCGAGCAGCAGGGCGTGAGCGAAGCCGATGTGGTGGCTCGCGCCATGGCCTATGGCAACGACGTGCTCAATGGTGAGGACGTGAATCTGAACGGCTCTATCGCCCCGGCGCAGATGGCGCACATTGCGCGCCACAAGCTGTTTTTACGCAACCAGTTCAGGCAAGGCTGAGCGTTATCGACAAAGATACCGACACCTGCACCTGCCTTTAACCTGCCCTGGCCAAGGCGCAGCCCGGCTGTGCAGATTCAACGCTGCGTGCGGTAGGGCTCTTCAAAGTCGCGAAAGTCCTGCTCGGCCAGCGCATCGGTGGTCCAGGCCTGCACGGCTGGCAGTGCCCGCACGCGCTCAACATAGGCCGCGATGGCTGGCGGCAGGGGCAGCGCGTAGGTGTGCAGGCGCATGCACACGGGGGCAAAAAAAGCATCAGCCATGCTGAAGCTGCCAAACAGCATGGGGCCACCATGGCTTTGCAGCAGGGTGCCCCACATCTCGATCAGGCGGGCCACATTGGCGCGCACGGCTTCTTGCTCGGCCCAGATCTTGGCGCCCACTTCAGGCAAAGCGGCCTCGATGTTCATCGGGCAGTGGCTGCGCAGGGCACCAAAGCCGCTGTGCATTTCTGCGCAGATGCTGCGCGCCCTTGCGCGGTCGGCAAAGGCTTTGGGCCAGATGCCTGCATGCGGGAATTCTTCGGCCAGATATTCCGCAATGGCCAGGGTGTCCCACACCGCCAAGCCGTCATGCACCAGCAGCGGCACATTGTGCGTGGGGGTAAGGGCGCGCATGGTTTGCTTGAACTGGGAGTCGGGCGCAAAGCTGTCAAAGCGCACCATGATTTCTGTAAACGGAATGCCCAGCTGGCGCATGGCCACCCAGGGGCGCATCGACCATGACGAGTAGTTTTTGTTACCGATGTACAACTGCAGCATGGGCTCACTCCTTGTTGAAAAAAATAGCTGTTAGCGCTTTACCCTATTCGTTTTGAGAATCTTTTCTATCTGAAAACAAGCAGGGGTAAGCGCTTTAAGCTTCTGTTTTTGTGCGCGGGCGCAAACCGGCTTGCGCCGCATGGGTCTGGTGCACCATGTCAGACAGCCATGCGTGGCTTTCTGGCAGGTTGAACAAAAAGTCCCAGATGGCATCGTGCTGGCGTGGGGTCAGGCTGTGGGGGCCGTGCTTGCGCATGTGGCTTTGCAGACGCTGCACCTCGTCACGCGTCAGGGGCGTGGCCATGGTCGTGAGCGGGGGGCGCTGCTGAACCAGACGCTGGGGAACAGATTTCTTTTTACGAATGGGCATACGAGAACAAACAATCCATCAAACCGGCCAAATGGCACCGTTGTCGTTCAGGATGGCATCTAAAGGCAAGTCGTGCGATTGCGGCACGAAATCCTCAATGAAACCCTGGGTGAATCCAAGGCCTACGGTATGGGGCACTGGGGTGAGCTTGGCCAGCGTGCGGTCGTAAAAACCACCGCCATAACCCAGCCGGTAGCCGCCGGGGCCGTAGCCTACGCAGGGCACAAACAGCAAAGTGGGGGTCAGTACCTCAGTGTCTTTGGGCTTGGGAATGCCGTAGGCATCTTCTTCCATCGGGCAACCAGGGTGCCAAGCGTGAAAACGCATGGTTTTGGTGACCTTGTCGATCACGGGCAGGGCAATGCGGCGGCGCTGGGGTTTGTCCAGCAGTTCACCGTCTTCTTTCCAGCGGTGCAGCACAGGCAGGGGATCAAACTCGCCCTTGATGGGCCAGTAAGCGCCTATCACGAGATCGGGTCGATCCACCAGCCATATGCGCATCACGCGTTGTAAATCGTCTGCGCGCTGTAGGCGGTCGGCCATATTCAGGCGTTGCTGCACCAAGGTGCGTCGAAGGGCCACTTTGTCCATCACATAATTCCCCCATGCAATGGCACAAGATTCTGACACCGCTTTGCGCGGCCGTACTTTTAAGCGCTCCTGTTTCGTGGGCAACTGCCCAAACGGCGGGGGACAATGTTTTGCTGCAAATGCAGGAAGCTGCCCGAAAGGGCGATAAGGCCAGACTGGCCGCGCTCCTGCCACAGACGGCAGGTCACCCCCTGGAGCCGTGGGCCGCGTACTGGGAGCTCAAGAGCCGTCTCAATACTGCGGGGCCTTCTGAAGTTGAGGCATTTTTGCAACGCTGGCGCGGCACCTACCAGGAAGACCGCATGCGCAATGACTGGCTGCTGCTGCTGGGCCAGCGCCGGCAGTGGGCAGACTTTGAGCGCCTGTTGCCCGAGTTCCGCATGCAAGACGACCGCGAGGTGCGCTGCTATGAGCTGGCGGTGCAGACCATTGAGCGCCGCCAACCCGAGCATGCCCCGCAAGAAGTGGTGCGGCTGTGGCACGCACAGCGCGATGGCGACGACGGCTGCACACAGGCGGCCAGCGAGCTGTATGCGATCAAGAAGCTCGATGAGGGCGACGTGTGGAAGCGTGCCCGCCTTTCGGCAGAGCTCAATCGCCAAACCGCCGCCCGTCGTGCAGTAGACATCGTGGCGCCAGAGGCACTGCAGCATGTGGCTGAAGTGTTCGCTTCGCCGATCAAATATCTGGCTGGCACCAGCAAGGTGCGCGGCAATACCCGCCGTGAACTGGCAGCGCTGGCGCTGATTCGCGTGGCCAGTAACGATCCAGAGCAAGCCGCCAGCCTGATGGAAAACCGCTGGGGCAACCAGTTGCGCGCAGAAGAGCGTGATTGGGTCTGGGGTGTGATTGGCAAGGTGAGCGCACGCCGTTTGTCCAGCGATGCCGTGGGCTACTTTGCCAAAGTGGGCAAGCCAGAGCGCATGTCCGAAGAGGCGCAGGAGTGGATGGTGCGCGCTAACTTGCGTGCTGGTCAGTGGCATACGGTACGCAAAACCATTGATGACATGCCACCCGCCATGCAGGCCGACAGCACATGGGTGTACTGGAAGGCGCGAGCCTTGCTTAACGATCGCCGCGTGAGCGAGGCCGAGCAGGCCGAAGCCAAGCGCCTGCTGCAAAGCATTGCCAGCGTGAAAGGCTTTTACGAAAAACTGGCACTGGAAGAGCTGGGCCAGACTGTCACTATGCCCCCCGCACCACCGCCACCCACTGCGCAAGAGCAGGCGGCTGTTGCAAGCAACCCCGGTCTGCAGCGTGCCTTGTATGCCATCCGGATTGGACTGCGCAGCGAAGGGGTGCGTGAATGGAATTACAGCGTGGGCCTGCATGTGCCCGGTGGCATGAACGACCGCGAGCTGCTGGCCGCTGCCGACATGGCCTGCAAGGCGCAGATATGGGACCGCTGCATCAACACCAGCGAACGCACGCGTGAGGTGATTGACTGGAGTCAGCGCTATCCCATGCCTTTCCATGACGCGGTGATTGCACGCTCCAAGAGCATTGGGCTGGACCCCGCGTATGTGTACGGACTGATTCGCCAGGAAAGCCGGTTCATCATGGATGCACGCTCGCATGTCGGGGCATCGGGTTTGATGCAGGTGATGCCTGCCACCGCCAAGTGGACGGCCAAGAAGATTGGCATGACCGACTTTCAGCCCCACATGATCAACGACCGTGATGTGAACATCACGATTGGAACGTCTTATCTGAAGCTGGCGCTGGATGATTTTGATGGCTCCATGGCCTTGGCCGCTGCGGGCTACAACGCCGGGCCCGGTCGCCCGCGCAACTGGCGCAATGGCCCGGTCCTGGACGGTGCCATCTGGGCTGAAAATGTGCCGTTTACAGAAACCCGCGACTACGTCAAAAAGGTGCTCTCCAACGCCACCAATTACGCGGCCATGATTACAGGCCAGCCCCAGTCGCTGAAGGCACGTTTAGGCACGATTGGCCCGAAGGTGACCTTGACGGAAGCGACGCCTGACTTGCCTTAAAGCCCGCACCAAACTCGCTCAGTCGTTGCTTGGCCTGGGTTGTACCTTTTGGTGCTGCCAAGGCTTTGCAACTTGTCTTAGCTCCAGCGCAAGCCTGTAGTTGGCTGGGTGGTGTGAGCGGCGTTAGTTGCGTTATGTGCATAGCCACTGCCACCTGCAGCTGTCAGCCGTGAACCGTCAGCGGTTGCTCAGTACCAGCACACCGTCTTGCTGCTCCAAAGCGGCGGCCTTGCTGTTGACCAGCTCTTCAATCAGCGTGCCAAGCCAGTTATCCAGGCTTTGCGCGGCAAAGTGCTGCGCGTGCAGCATGCTTACATATGGGGTGTTGATGCACCAGTCCTGTACCTGCTGCAGGGGCAATTGCTGCCACTCCAGCAGTTTGTATTTGAGCAGCACCTTGGCGGCGTAACGTGCGTGGCGCGGTGGGCTCTGCATGAAGCCTTGCAGGCGCTTGCGTGCCGTGGCTAAAGCGCTGGCCACATCGCTGAACTTGGGGCCGTGGCCGGGCAGCACCAGCGAAGGTTGCAGCGCTTCAATCACATCCAGCGTGGCGGCCACTTCGGCAAAAGCCTGCTCTCCTTCAATCTCCGGAAAGACCACCCCAAAACCGTTCTCCCACAGCGCGTCGGCTGAAATGAGGGTGCGCTGCTGTGGCTCAAACAAGATGATGGAATGCGGGTCATGGCCAGGTGCTGCATGCACTTGCCAGCGCTGCTGACCGAGATCGATTTCAGAGCCGGGCTCCAGCACGTGGTCTGCGTGAAAGCGCGGGCATTCTTGCCCCGTGGGCGTGTAGCTCAGGGCGGCGGGATCCCAGTTGCGCACATGCTGGGCTTGCCCGGGGGCTATCCACGTCTGCAGATGGGGCCAGCGAGCCTGCAAAGCGGCATTGCCGCCGCAGTGGTCACTGTGTAAATGGGTGTTGAGAATGCGTGTGAGCGGGCGTGTGCCAATGCTGTTTTCAACCAGAGCCACGGTTTGTTCAGCGTGAATACAGTAGCCGGTATCCACGATGGCCGCGCTGTCGTCGTCCACAAAAATAACGTTATTGGCTGACAGCCAGCCACGTTCCAGAAAAAACATACCGGGCCCAAGGCCCGGTGAGGAAAGGGCGTGATCCATGGTCAATGTGCAGCGGGCGCCTTGTCTGGGGCGCTGGGGTTGCGCAGTTCGCGGCGCAAGATTTTTCCCACATTGGTTTTGGGCAGCTCTTCGCGAAACTCAATGTACTTGGGCCGCTTGTAGCCGGTGAGGTTGTCGTGGCAGTAGCGCAGTAGGCGTTCTTCGGTGAGTGTGGGGTCGTTCTTGATCACAAACACCTTGATGGCTTCGCCCGAATGTTCATCGGGCACGCCGATGGCGGCACATTCCACCACGCCCGGGCACAGCGAGATGACGTTCTCCAGCTCATTGGGGAAGACGTTGAAGCCGCTGACCAAAATCATGTCTTTCTTGCGGTCAATGATCTTGATGAAGCCGTGCTCGTCCATCAGCCCGATATCGCCGGTGCGCATGAATCCGTCGGTTGTAAAGGCCTGCGCGGTTTCTTCGGGCTGGTTGTAGTAGCCGCGCATCACGTTGGGGCCCTTGATACAGATTTCACCGTTCTCGCCCTGGGGCACGGTGTTGCCTTCATCGTCCTTGATGGCAATGTCAATGCCGGGCAACGGCAGGCCAATGTTGCCGCTGAAGCTGGTGGCATTCACGGGGTTGTTGGTGCCAATGGCGCAGGTCTCGCTCATGCCCCAGCCTTCAATCATGACTTTGCCGGTCACTTTCTGCCACTGGCGTGCCGTGCCTTCGGAGGCCGCCATGCCCCCGGCCTGCGAGACCGCCAGCTCAGAGAAATCGATGGCCCGGAATTTTTCGTTTTGCAGCAAGGCGTTGAACAAGGTGTTCACAGCAGGCAGCGTGTGGAAGGGGCGCTTGCGCAGCACCTCCACAAACTTGGGGATATCGCGCGGATTGGGGATCAGGCTCATGCTGGAGCCTTGGCGCAGCGACAGCAGCAGCAGCGTCAGCGCAAAGATGTGATACAGCGGCAGCGCAGCAATGCTGTGCAGTTTGCGCAGGTCGGTTTTGCCTGCGTAAGCGGGAGCAAACCACGCCTCGGCCTGCAAGGTTGCGGCAATGATGTTGCGGTGGGTGAGCACCGCGCCTTTGGACAGGCCCGTGGTGCCACCCGTGTACTGCAAGAAGGCAATGCTGTCGTGGTTGACCTGGGGCTTGCGCAGCGTTTTACCAGCGCCTATCGACAGTGCTTTATTGAAAGGTGTGACGGTGCGGCCATCCAGCGGCAGTTCGTAGGCGGGCACCATCTTGGCCAGATGGCGCACGGCAAAGGTGATCCAGTGGCCATATGCAAAACCCAGCAAGTCGCCCATGGAGGCCATGCACACATGCTTGATGGGCGTGTGGGTGATGACGTCGGACAGCGTGTGCGCGAAATTCTCCAAAATAATGATGGCCGTGGCGCCCGAGTCTTTGAGCTGGTGCTCCAGTTCCCGTGCGGTGTACAGCGGGTTGACGTTGACGCAGGTGTAGCCAGCGCGCAGCACCGCCGCCATGCTGACGGCGAACTGCGGAATATTGGGCAGCATGATGGCGACGCGGGCATCGGGCGCAAGGTTCAGGCCTTGCAGCCAGGCACCCAGTTGCAGGGATAGCTTGTCCAGATCCCGGTACTTCATCCAGACGTCCATGCACACAGTGAAGGGCTGATCGGCGTACTTGCTCAGCGAATCTTCCAGCATGTCGACCACGGAGGCGTAGATCTCTGGTTTGATTTCGTGGGGCACCCCTGCAGGGTAGTGGTTGAGCCACAGACGATCCATGTCAGCGCCTTTCTTCATTGGTGTGGCCTGCAGCAACAACGCCGGGCCCTGTCATCATTCTTGAAGGGGACACCATGAATCTGGGAGGGGGCTTTTCCTAGGGAAAGAGCGAACCAAGGGTTTGATCGGGGGCGTTGAAGTCAAAAAAATTGCGTTGAGCCAAGCTTGTCTGCAAAATTCATGGCGTTAATTTGGTCAATCACTGATTGGCTGCATAGAATCCGCTCACATGACTGCAGAACACACCCTCGATAAGCTGGACCGTTCCATCCTGCGCCGCTTGCAGGAAAACGGGCGTGAAACCTATGACGTGATTGGCGAGCAGGTTGGCCTGTCCCCCAGCGCGGTGCTGCGCCGCGTCAAGCGTCTGGAAGAGGCCGGTGTGATCGAGCGCTATGTGGCGCTGGTGCCACCCGAAAAAGTGGGCCTGGGTTTGACCGCCTACCTGAACGTGCGCCTGGAAAAAAGCACCGAAACGCACAAGCGCAATCCCATGGATGCATTCCGGCAAAGTGTGCAGAACTGGCCCGAGGTGGTGGAATGCGCATCGCTGACCGGTGAGATGGACTATCTGCTGCGCGTGGTGGTGGCCGATATGCAGCACTACAGCCGTTTCATCATGGAAACCCTGCTCAAGCACCCCAGCGTGTCGGACTGCAAGACCAGCTTTGTGCTGGACCGCGTCAAAGCAACCACATCGGTGCCTGTGTAAAAAGATAGCTTCCTGCGCTTTACCAGTAAGTGTTTCAGATGGTTTTATATCTGGAACTGTTGGTGTGTAAGCGCTGACAGCTACTTTTTTAATCATCACTTCAAAAGCAGCGCCTGTGGGTGCTGTTTTTTGTGGTGCAAAAGCACCGCTGTGCTGCCAAGAAGACAGTAAACAGAGGCCACCCCAATACCCAGCACACTTGATTTATGTTGCAATGCAACAAATTAACGTAAACCCTAGGTTTTGCACCGCCTGAGAAACAATGCTGTCGCTGCGGTGTGCGATGCCTGAAACAATGTGCCAAGCCTTCTGCACAGGACTTTGACCCATGACCGAGCCACTCCGTTGGATCACTTCTCCCTGGAAAGCCAGCAAACAATGGCTGCGCAAAGCCTCGGCCAAACGCAGCGTGCCCACCATGGTGCCCATCCGGGAGCTGTCAGAACGCCACCGTGGACGCATCCGCGCCCACTTGCTCAAGCTGGAGGAGGGCGATCGTTATCTGCGCTTTGGCTATGCAGCCAATGACGAACAGGTCGTGCGCTATGCCGACAATCTGAATTTTGAGCGCGACGATATTTTTGGCATCTTCAACCGCCGCCTCGAGCTGATTGCCATGGCGCACCTGGCCTATACCGATCTGGCACACCACAGCAACTGTGCGGAATTCGGGGTGTCCGTACTCAAGAGCGCACGCGGTCTGGGTCTGGGTACACGTTTGTTTGCGCGTGCCGTGCTGCACTCGCGCAACAAGGGCGTGGAGATGATGTTCATCCATGCGCTGAGCGAAAACACCCCCATGCTCAAAATTGCGCGCAATGCCGGGGCCCGCGTGCAGCGTGATGGCTCGGAGTCAGAGGCCTATCTGAAATTGCCCGCAGCAGGTCTGGATACCCAGGTCTCTGAGCTGTGGGACAACCAAGTGGCAGAAGTGGACTACCAGTTCAAGAAGCAGGCCAAGCAGTTCTGGTCCATCCTGGCTGACGTGCAGGCCATCCGTCAGGACGTGCGCGAAGGGCGGCACAAATCGTCTCCATAAGTGCGCAGGCGGCGTGGGTTCGGCAAGCTTTTATTGTCTGAATGGCGGAATCCGCTATCCTTAGCCCCCTATCCACTACCGCACGTCCTGCACTGTAAGACTGTGTCCGACCCGCATCCTGCGCGCCATGCTGAGCGCGAAGACAAGCGCACTTTTCTGCAAAAAATTGTCGAATTTATTCATCCTGGACTCGATTCCAAGGATGAACTTATCGAAACCCTGGCCCAAGCCGAAGTCAACGAAGTCATCGGCACTGAAGCACGCGTCATGCTGGAAGGCGTGATCCGCATGGCAGACCGCACGGCCGCAGACATCATGGTTGCTGCGCCGCGCATGGATGTGCTGGACATCGAGGCGCCCTACGACGAGTTGCTGGTGCAAGTCATACGCACCGCGCATTCGCGCTTTCCCGTCTATGAGGGTGAGCGGGGCAACATCATCGGTATCTTGATGGCCAAAGACCTGCTCAAACTGCAGCGTTCACCGTCTTTGAATGTGCGTGCCCTGCTGCGGCCCGTGGCTTTTGTGCCCGAAACCAAGGGGCTGCACGACTTGCTGCGCGAATTTCGCGCCAACCGCAACCACATGAGCATTCTGATTGACGAGTTCGGCAACGTGGCCGGCTTGGTGACCATGGAAGACGTGCTGGAACAAATTGTGGGCGAGATTGAAGATGAGTTCGATGTCCCCGAGGAAGACGGCGATATTTTTGCGCTGGCAGACAACACCTACCGTGTAGCTGGCCACACCCCGCTAGAGCGTGTGCAAGAAGCGTTTGGCGTGAGTTTTGCCCAAGAAGACGGCGCTGACGAATTCGACACGATTGGCGGCTGGATCAGCCACGTCATGGGACGCTTGCCCAAGCGCGGCGAGTCCTGGGATGGCGCAGGCCTGCACTTTGTGGTGCTGCACGCAAAGGGTGGTGCAGTGCGGTGGTTCCAGGTTACGCGTGTTGCCAGCGACATGCAGGAAAGCACAGGTAAATGAGCGGGATTGCAGTCACGCCAGCGCATCAGCGTAGCTGGCCATGGTGGACATGGCTGCTGCCCTTGGTGGTGGCGGGTGGCTTGCAAGCTGCATCATTGGCCTGGCCACAGGGCGGGCAACCTGTGTGGTGGCTGCAAATATTGTCACTGACTGTGTTGTGTGCAGCCGCCCAGCAGGCGCAAAGTGCCAAGCACGCAGCGTGGTTTGGCGGTGTGTTTGCCACAGCATGGCTGGTCGCTACTTTCTGGTGGCTGTTTATCTCCATGCACACTTATGGGGGCTTGCCAGCACCTCTGGCGGTCATTGCCGTGCTGGCGCTGGCTGCGTTTTTAGGTAGTTATTACGCCTTGATGATCTGGGTGTGGCGGCGATGGGCGCTGCCTGGCTGGCAGGCTGTCTGGTTGTTTGCCGCGTGCTGGACACTGGCAGAGCTGGCCCGTGGCACGCTGTGGACAGGATTCCCATGGGGCGCTATCGGCTACGCCCATGTGGAGGGCCCTTTGTCCGTATGGCCAAGGTGGCTGGGTGTGTACGGCACAGGGGCGATTGCAGCCGCCATTGCCATGGCGTTGGTGCAAATCACGGTTTTGTCACAGCGTAAAAAGCTGTCCATTGGCACCGTGGCCGTGGCGGCGCTGGTCTGGCTGGGTGCTGCTTGGTCCCAGCAGCACGCGCAGGCCCCAGCAGGGCGAGACTCTGTCAAGGTGGCATTGCTGCAGGGCAATATTGCGCAGGATGAAAAATTTGTGCCCGGTGGTGGCATGGCCCAGGCACTGCAATGGTATGGAGAGCGTTTGCTGGAGGCGCCTGCCGCCCTGGTGGTCGCACCCGAGACCGCGCTGCCACTCTTACCCCAGCAGCTTCCCAATGGTTATTTAGAAGCGGTGACCGCTCCTTACCGCCAGCCAAGCAGTACATCGGCTGCCTTGGTCGGTATGCCTTTGGGTAATGAAGTGCAGGGCTATAGCAACGCAGTGGTCGGCTGGATTCCTGGGGAAATGCCAGAATATCGGTACGACAAGCACCACTTGGTACCCTTTGGTGAATTCGTTCCACCCTTGTTTCAGTGGTTTGTTCGTATGATGAACATCCCGTTGGGGGACTTTGCCCGCGGTAGCGTGGGCCAAGCACCCATGGTGTGGCACGGAGAGCGTTGGGCACCCAATATTTGCTATGAAGACTTATTTGGTGAAGAGCTGGGGGCCCGCTTTGGCGACGCCTCTCAAGTCCCCACAGTGTTTGTCAATGTCAGCAATATTGCGTGGTTTGGTGACAGTATTGCCATTGATCAGCATTTGCAGATCAGCCGTATGCGTGCTTTGGAGTTTGAACGCCCCATGCTCCGGGCCACCAATACGGGAGCTACAGCGGTGATTGACCACCGAGGCGTTGTAACGGCATCTTTGCCTTCTATGACGCAAGCGGTATTGGTAGCAGATGTGCAGGGGCGTGATGGTCTGACACCGTTTGCACGCTGGGTATCGCAATGGGGGCTGTGGCCACTGTGGTTGTTTTGCATGGCGCTCATAGCGTGGAGTGCCAAACAACGCAAGAAAAGTTGAGAAAACAGGGTGTGATTGATGCGTTATGAGGATATTACAAGGGCTTTCTCCGACAAGCTGCTTGTGAACTTTCATAATGTGCGGCTGTGCGCAGCACATGGATAAACTGTCGCAATTACATACACGAAAACCAAGTAGCGGCTCGAGCCGCTGCGGAGCAAGTTAGAAAATGGTTGAATCTTTTTCCTACGAACAGCTGATCGCTTCCGGTGAGGGCAAGTTGTTTAAGCCCGATAGCGGACGTCTGCCTTTGCCCCCCATGCTGATGTTTGATCGCATTACGCACATCAGTGATGAGGGCGGTACGCATGGTTTTGGCAAGATCGTCGCTGAGCTGGACGTGAACCCCGATCTGTGGTTCTTCAAATGCCACTTCCAGGGTGACCCCGTCATGCCTGGTTGCTTGGGGCTGGATGCCATGTGGCAACTGATTGGCTTTTACCTGACTTGGCTGCAATTGCCAGGCCGTGGCCGTGCTTTGGGTGCGGGTGAAGTCAAATTCACGGGCGAAGTAGGCCCTGATGTGAAGCTGGTGACTTACGAAATCGATATCAAGCGCGTGATCAAGCGCAAGCTGAACATGGCGATTGGTGACGCTCGTTTGCTGGCTGACGGTAAAGAAATTTACGTAGCTAACGACTTGCGCGTGGGCTTGTTCCTGCGTGAAGGCGACGGTCAAGGGACTGCGGCATGAAAAAACGCGTAGTGATCACGGGCGCGGGCATTGTCTCGTGCATTGGTAACGACTTGGCAACCGTAGAGACTTCTTTGAGAGAAGGTCGCTCGGGTATCAAAGCCATGCCTCAGTTCACCGAACTGGGTATGCGCAGTCAAGTGGCTGGCATTCCCGAGATCGACGTTGAGGCGCGGATTGATCGCAAGCAGTTGCGTTTCATGGGCGATGCAGCGGCTTACGCTCAGATCGCTCTGGAAGATGCGATTGCGCAGGCTGCTTTGCCAGCAGAAATGGTGAGCCACGCGCGCACGGGCCTGATCATGGGCTCGGGCGGCGGCTCACCTGCAAACCAGATTGAAGCGGCTGATACGCTGCGTGAAAAAGGTATTCGCCGCGTTGGGCCGTACCAAGTGACACGTTGCATGAGCTCGACGGTGTCAGCGTGCCTGGCCACCAACTTCAAGGTCAAAGGCATCAACTACTCCATCACCTCGGCGTGCTCTACTTCGGCGCATTGCATTGGTGCTGCAGCCCAGCAAATTGCCTGGGGTATGCAGGATGTGATGTTTGCTGGCGGTGGTGAAGAGCTGTCTTGGGGCATGTCTTTGCTGTTTGACGGCATGGGAGCAATGTCCAGCAAGTACAACGCAACGCCTGAAAAAGCTGCGCGTGCTTACGATGCCAATCGTGATGGCTTTGTGATCGCTGGTGGCGGTGGTGCTGTGGTGCTGGAGAGCTTGGAGCATGCATTGGCACGCGGTGCCAATATCTTGGCTGAGGTGGTGGGATTTGGTGCCACCAGTGATGGCGAAGACATGGTGGCACCTTCGGGTGATGGTGCTATTGCGTGCATGAAGCAGGCCATGGAAACCGTCGATGGCCCCATTGACTACATCAACACGCATGGCACATCGACCCCTGTGGGCGACATGCAAGAAGTGCGTGCCATGAAGGCGCTGTTTGGCGAGCAAGTGCCGCCTTTCTCGTCCACCAAGTCACTGACTGGCCACTCACTGGGTGCAACGGGTGTGCAGGAAGCCATTTACTGCTTGATCATGCTGAACAAGGGGTTTATTGCCGGTTCGGTGAATGTTGAAACACCTGACGAAGCTTTGGGTGACATGCCACTGGTGACACAAACCCGTGACGCACAGCTGAACACGGTCTTGAGCAACAGCTTTGGCTTTGGTGGCACCAACGCCAGCTTGGCACTGCGCCGCTGGACCGGCGCTTAAAAGCGCTGCGAAACTGCAAGAGCGGTTGTTGCTTGGGCTTTAAACACCCTGGTGACACCGCTCTTATCATTTGCACTTTGGTTACGCTGATTGCCTGACGTTTATGAAACTTGCCATTCTGGACTGCATCGGAACCCTCAACGTGGAGGGTGAAGACTCCATCGTGGCGTTCAAAGACTGGCGGCCTCAAGAGGGCGCGCTCGAGGCGGTTGCACAGCTCAATCGCGGTGGCTGGTATGTCACGCTGGCCACCAACCAGCCAGGATTGGGGCGTGGCAGCTTTGATGTGACCGAGCTGAATGCGTTGCACCAACGCATGCTGCGTGAGCTGGCGGCCGTTGGCGCCCGCATTGAGGCGGTTTTTTTCTGTCCACATGCGCCTGATGAACATTGTGCATGCCGAAAACCCGCTCCAGGTTTGCTGCAGCAGATTGCCACCCGCTATGGCGCAGAGCCGCATGAAGTGTGGGTGATCGGTCAAGAACACAAGCATTTGCAAGCCGGCGAGGCAATGGGTGCCAACTTGGTATGGCTGCAATTGGGTGCACCAACACCGGCAGCACCGGTCACTCAGGAGGTGCCCCAGTTTGCCAGCTGGAAACTGCTGGCCGATGCCCTGGCCCCGGATGTGCAAACTGTACTTTCTTCGCCACCTTCACCCTTGGACAGCAACTGATTGCCCAAGGCTGATTTCATTGTGTGGACACTGCCCCATTTTTAGGATTGCCTTCATGTCGCTTCTTCGCTCTGTGATCCACATGCTGTGGATGGGCATTACTGTTATCCCGTACACCTTGCTGATTTTGTTGGTGCGAGTGTGCGGCGGCTCACCCGCATTGCGCTGGACCATTGCGCGCGCCTGGCTCACGCTGAG
Organism: uncultured Comamonas sp.; assembly: GCA_963520865.1. Classification (GTDB taxonomy): domain Bacteria; phylum Pseudomonadota; class Gammaproteobacteria; order Burkholderiales; family Burkholderiaceae_C; genus Comamonas. The sequence continues at coordinate 10,439 of CAUQST010000010.1, read as the reverse complement.
CGTGGACAGTGCTGGCTGGTTCTGCGGTATCAAGTACCGCGTGCAAGGCATGGAAAATTTGCCAACGGGCGCTGAGCAAGGCGTAGTGCTGCTGTGCAAACACCAGTCCACGTATGAGACGTTTTTGATGCCTGCCATCATGCCCCGCTCACTGGCCTATGTGTTCAAGAAAGAGCTGCTGAGCATTCCATTTTTTGGTTGGTCAATTGGCAGTTTGGACATGATCCACATTGACCGCAAGCAAGGTTCGCGTGCCTTTCACAAGATGGTGGAGCAGGGCAAGCGTTTGCTGGCTCAAGGCATCTGGGTCATCATGTTTCCTGAAGGAACCCGCATAGAGCGTGGGCAAGTGGGCGAATACAAAACGGGCGCTACGCGTCTGGCCATCATGACGGGAGCGCCAGTGGTGCCGATTGCGGTGACCTCCGCCAAATGCTGGCCACGCAAGTCGTTCATAAAAAAGCCAGGCGTGGTCGACGTCTCTGTAGGCCCGATGATTCAAAGTGCGGGCCGCAAGCACGATGAACTCATGCAAGAAGTGCAGGACTGGATTGAGGCGGAAATGCGCCGCCTGGATCCTGAGGCATACCCCGCTGTGGCTGCTATCAGTACCGGCGGCACGCAAGCTTGAACGCGCCTCTCCTCGCTTACGCCCACCCCCAAGCCACGCACGTTGCCCCTTTGGGTGATGCCAGCGTGGCTTATTTGCTGGTGCGCAGCAGTCGCCGCAGCATTGGTCTGGAGGTTGGAGACAGTGGCCTGACCGTGCGTGCGCCCTTGCGCGTCAGCGTGGCCAATATTGAATCGGTGCTACAAGGCAAGGCGCAGTGGGTGCTCAGCAAGCTGGGAGAGCGGCACACCAGAACCCAGCAGACACCGCGTATTGAGTGGCGGCACGGGGCCTTGCTGCCCTACCTGGGTGGCACTGTGCAATTGAGCCTGCATCCTGGCGCACCGCGCGGCGGCGAGCTGCTGGCCGTGGGAGAGCTCCGCTGGGTGCTGCATTTGGCATTGCCTGTGGATGCGCCTGCTGCCAGCATTCGCGCTTTGGTCAACGCATGGTGGCTGCGTCATGCCCGCACGTTGTTTACTGAGCGATTGCAACGCTTTGCACCTGCTGTGGGCGTGCAGTGGCAAAGCCTGCGCCTGTCCAATGCCCGTACGCGCTGGGGCAGCGCCAAGGAGGATGGCAGCATCATGCTCAACTGGCGGTTGCTGCACTTTTGCATGCCTGTGCTGGATTACGTGGTGGTTCACGAGCTGGCACATTTGCGTGTGATGGACCACAGTCCGCGGTTTTGGGCGGTGGTGGGCGCCACGTGCCCAGACTATGCGCGCTTGCGTGCCCAGCTACGTCAGCATCCTGCGCCGGATTGGGTTTTATAAAAAGAAGAGCTGTTGACGCTTATTAAATGGCGTTTTCAATGCTAAAAGTATTTGAAATGCTTGTTTTTAAAGCGCTATAAGCTATATTTTCAAAGGCGGTATTGGATATCGCCCAAGGTCTGTGAGAAACTTTCTGCCAGTTTTTTGAACGCAAGGACGCGTGCCATGACAACACAGCCAACTCTGCAAGTTACCCCTGCCGCAGCATATGCCGGTGACATTCCCGCTCCACTGGCTTGGCAGTGGGTGCAAAGCGGCCAGGCCGTACTGGTTGACGTGCGCACCAATGCAGAGCGTGCGTGGGTGGGCCAGGTGCCCGGCGCTGTTCCCATCGAGTGGAAGCAGTGGCCCGGTATGGCCCATAACCCTGATTTTGATGAGCAGCTTCAAGCGGCTGTGCCTGCGGTAGGCAAAGTGGTGCTGCTTTGCCGTAGCGGTGTGCGATCGGTGGCAGCGGCCACACGCGCAGCCCAACTGGGCATTGAGGCGTACAACATTCTTGAAGGCTTTGAAGGCGATGCCGACGCGAATGGCCACCGAGGAAATATCGGCGGGTGGCGCAAACAGGGGCTGCCTTGGCGCTAATGAATGGTTTTTTGTTATCCACTCAGCTCAAGATGCTGCTATGCAAGCAGTTATGGCTTTGACCTGACCTGACATTGGGCACTACTGTTGTCTCGCTGTTCGCCATTTCTAGCTAGGTATGACTGAAGTCGTCGCAATCACGATGCTTGGGCCATGTTAAAAATCTTCTACATGGCATGGTTGCGTGTCACGCTGGTCGGTGGAATCAGGTCGCACGGCTTCAAAAGCGCTGATGGCTGGGAGAAGGCATCACACTCATTAGTATGGCTTCTTCTCTCCCTGCTGTAGAAAGCGCAGTGGCTCTGGATTGCGGACCAGTCCTCAAAATCGCGAGGATAAAAGCGCCCGATTTATTTCTCAAGAACGTATGCAATCACCGGGTGCCTGGCTGAAGGGGCTGGTTGAGATGTATTTCAAAGCGCACATAAAAAAACGCTCTGACCAGAGCGTTTTTTTGTATAAAAGCTGTGCTTACAGCGTCGGAATCCGCAGTTTCTGACCGGGGTAAATCTTGTCTGGATGGCTCAGCATGGGCTTATTGGCCTCAAAAATCGCTGGGTACTTGTTGGCATCGCCATAGTATTTCTTGGCAATGGCCGACAGCGTGTCGCCGCGCACGACGTCGTGGTACTGGGCCTCAGGCTCTGGGTTAGTGACGGTCATTTGGTTGTCCACCGACGTGACATTGGCCACATTCCCGCAGCACAGGGTGATTTTTTCTTTGACCGCTTGCGTGGGTGCCTCGCCTGCGACAGTGACTTTGCCTTGGTTGCCGTCGTAGCTGACCTTCAGATTGCTCACCCCCAGCTTTTGCACATTGATATAAGTTTCAATGGCAGCAGCAGCTTTGCTGTTGAGGTCCTCTGGAGTTGTGGCTGCTTGGGCTTCCTTGCCGCCAAACAGTTTTTCGCCAGCTTCTTTGATAAAACTAAACAGGCCCATACATTCACTCCCGAAAAAGTTGAAAGACAGCAAACAATGTAACGGTAAACCCGTTTGCACAAAGACAGACACATCCTACGTCTGAATTCTTGACAATTTGCGCTGAAATGCTGCATTCGTCAGTGAATCGTTTCACAAAGCACACGAGCGTCGCCGGAAAATTCTTGATAATGCCGCCCATGACTTTTCTGGCCATCGATATCGGCAACACGCGCCTGAAGTGGGCGATGTATGACGCACCACGCCCTGGAGCAGCTTTGCTGGCCCATGGCGCTGAGTTCCTGGAGCACATTGAGCGTTTAGCTGAGGGCCCTTGGAGCAAGCTGCCCGCGCCTACGCACATGCTGGGCTGTGTGGTGGCAGGTGAAACAGCACGGCGGCGCGTGCACGATCAGATGGAGTTGATGCTGGGCTGGGAGCTGGAGCCCAAATGGGTGGTGCCATCGGTGCAGGAAGCTGGGGTGACGAATGGTTATGAGCACCCACTGCGTTTAGGCGCTGACCGCTGGGTGGCCATGATTGGGGCGCGTAACCATATCCTTCAACGCGGCATTGAGCGCCCATTGATTGTGGTGATGGTAGGTACTGCGGTGACTGTCGATGCGCTGGACGCACGTGGCAATTTTCTGGGTGGTTTGATTTTGCCGGGCCACGGCATCATGCTGCGAGCCTTGGAAAGTGGGACGGCTGGGCTGCATGTTCCAACGGGGTCGGTAACGCCGTTCCCTCAAAACACCAGCGATGCTTTGACCAGTGGCGGCACCTACGCCATTGCAGGCGCTGTAGAGCGCACATACCAGCACCTTTACTTGCATTGCAGCATGGAACCCGCCTGTGTGATGGCAGGTGGTGCGGGCTGGAAGATGGTGCCCAGCATGACGCGGCCCTTCGAGCTGGTCGATAACCTGATCTTTGAAGGCTTGCTGGTGATGGCTCAGCAACGCTGGGGGTGATGGTCAGCGACCGAGCATAGGGATTTGTATAACGATAATGCGTGTTTACACCTGAATTACTCCAATTACCATGATCCTTGTTACCGGCGGCGCGGGCTTCATTGGCGCAAACTTTGTTCTCGACTGGCTGGCTGCAACGGATGAGCCTGTAGTCAATGTTGACAAGCTGACCTACGCGGGCAATCTGCAAAACTTGGCGAGCCTCAATGGTGATCCGCGCCACATCTTTGTGCTGGCCGATATTGCCGATGGCAAAGCAATGGCACAGTTACTGGCGAAGCACCAACCGCGTGCCATCATTAACTTTGCGGCAGAAAGCCATGTGGATCGCTCCATTCATGGGCCAGAAGACTTTATTCAGACCAATGTGGTGGGTACTTTTCGCTTGCTGGAGGCAGCGCGTGCCTACTGGAGCGGTTTAGAGGGGGCTGCCAAAACCCGTTTTCGGTTTCTGCATGTCTCTACCGATGAAGTTTATGGATCGCTGGCTCCCCACGATCCGGCTTTTACCGAAGCGCACAGCTACGCGCCAAACAGCCCGTATTCCGCTTCCAAAGCGGCATCTGACCATTTGGTGCGTGCCTGGCACCATACCTACGGACTGCCAGTGCTGACCACCAATTGCAGCAACAACTATGGCCCGTTGCACTTCCCTGAAAAACTGATTCCACTGATGATCGTGAATGCCTTGGCGGGCAAGCCACTGCCCATCTATGGTGATGGTATGCAAGTGCGCGACTGGCTGTATGTGCGAGACCATTGCAGTGCGATTCACCGCGTGCTGGAAGCGGGCAAGTTGGGGGATACCTACAACGTGGGTGGCTGGAACGAAAAGGCCAATATCGACATCGTCAAAACCGTGTGCGCCTTGCTGGATGAGTTGCGTCCTCGCCAAGATAACAAGTCGTATGCAGAGCAAATGACCTTTGTGGCGGACCGCCCTGGGCATGACCGGCGTTACGCCATTGATGCTCGCAAGCTTGAGCGAGAACTGGGCTGGAAGCCTGCTGAGACGTTTGAAACCGGTATCCGTAAAACTGTGCAGTGGTATCTGGACAACCCAGAGTGGGTCGCCAGCGTGCAGTCGGGTAGCTACCGTGATTGGGTGCAAAAGCAGTATGCAGACAAGGAACTTGCATGAAACTGCTGCTCTTGGGCTGCAATGGACAAGTCGGCTGGGAGCTACAGCGCAGCCTGAGTGTGTTGGGAGAAGTGATTGCCATTGGGCGTGATCACCCGACACTGTGTGGAGATTTCACTAATCAGGAAGGTGTTGTGGCAACTGTGAAAGCGGTGGCGCCGGATGTGATTGTGAATGCCGCGGCCCATACAGCGGTGGATAAAGCGGAAAGCGAGCCAGAGCTGGCGCACTTGCTCAATGCCAGTACTCCTGGTGTATTGGCGCGTGAAGCCAGTAAGCTTAATGCGCTGCTGGTGCACTACAGCACCGACTATGTCTTCGATGGCTGCGGCGAAACCCCGCGCAGCGAAACTGCTGCCGTGGCGCCGCTGTCGGTGTACGGCAAGACCAAGCTTGAAGGCGAGCAAGCTATTCAAGCCAGCGGCTGCCAGTACCTGATCTTTCGCACGAGTTGGGTCTACGCTGGACGTGGTGGTAACTTTGCCAAAACCATGCTGCGTTTGGCGCAAGAGCGTGACAATCTCTCGGTCATCAATGATCAATGGGGTGCTCCGACAGGAGCTGACTTGGTTGCAGACATTTCAGCGCATGCCATTCGTCAGACGCTTACCGATCCGAAATCTGCGGGACTCTATCACTTGGCAGCCAGTGGTGAAACCACATGGCATGCCTATGCGCAGTATGTGATTGCGCAAGCCAAGCTACTGAATCCTGATATGGCTTGGAAGGTGCAGTCCATCAATGCCGTGCCTGCATTGGCATTTCCCTCGCTGGCCAAGCGCCCCTACAACTCACGGCTCGATACGTGCAAGCTGCAAACCACATTTGGATTGCAGTTGCCGCACTGGAAAACGGGCGTTTCGCGCATGTTGCGCGAGATTCTGTGAATTTCCTATTTTTTCTGATTGAAGTCTTATGACCCAAGCGCGCAAAGGCATTATTTTGGCGGGTGGCTCTGGTACTCGTTTGCATCCGGCCACGCTGGCCATCAGCAAGCAACTGCTGCCGATCTACGATAAGCCCATGATTTACTACCCACTAAGCACATTGATGCTGGCGGGGATTCGTGAAATCTTGATCATCAGCACTCCGCAGGACACACCGCGCTTTGAGCAGTTATTAGGTGATGGAAGCCAGTGGGGCTTGAACTTGCAATACGCAGTACAACCCAGCCCCGATGGTTTGGCGCAGGCATTTTTGATTGGTGAACAGTTCTTGAGCGGAGCTCCCAGTGCGCTGGTGTTGGGTGACAACATTTTCTATGGTCATGACTTCCAAGCTCTTTTGGAGGAGGCTTGTGCACAGGAGGTGGGTTCCACGGTGTTTGCCTACCATGTGCAAGACCCTGAGCGTTATGGTGTGGCTGAGTTTGATGCGCAAGGTAAGGTGCTGTCGCTGGAAGAAAAACCTGTGGTGCCCAAGTCCAACTACGCGGTAACTGGCCTGTATTTCTACGACAACCAAGTGGTGGGGCTAGCCAAGTCGCTGAAGCCTTCTAAGCGTGGCGAGTTAGAAATCACAGATTTGAACAAGCTGTACCTCCAACGAAATCAGCTGAATGTGCAGCTCATGCGCCGTGGCTATGCCTGGCTGGATACCGGAACACACGATAGCTTGCTAGAGGCCGGGCAGTTCATCGCTACGCTGGAACAAAGGCAGGGCTTGAAAGTATCTTGCCCTGAGGAAATTGCATTTCGCTCAGGGTGGATTGATGCAGCGCAGGTCGAGAAGCTGGCGCAGCCATTGCTGAAGAATGGCTATGGAAAATATTTAATGCAATTCATTAAAGGGCATAAGTTTTGAGAAAAATATCCACAGCTTTTTCCGAGCTGATTTTGCTCGAACCGAAAGTCTGGATGGATGCTCGTGGGTCTTTTCAAGAAGCCTTTAATCAGCGTGTTTATGCTGATTTTTTAGGTGATGACGTCATCTTTGTACAAGACAATTTAAGTCACAGCCGCCAAGGCGTTTTAAGGGGTTTGCATTATCAAACTGCCCCTTTTGCACAGGGAAAATTGATCTATGTGATTCAAGGCGAGATTTGGGACGTTGTGGTTGATATTCGAAAGAGTTCTCCAAATTTTGGAAAATGGACGAGCCATCACCTCTCCGCCGAGAATGCCCGGCAGCTTTGGATTCCTCCTGGATTTGCCCATGGGTTTCTGGTGCTCAGTGCGAATGCGGATGTGATGTATAAAACCACGGCGTACTACGCGCCCCAATCTGACCGGGGCATGGCGTGGAACGATGCAGACATCGGTATCCAGTGGCCTGATTTGGGTGTGGATTTTCTGTTGTCAGACAAAGACCAAAAGCAGCCTGCTTTCAAGAATGCAGAAGTCTTTGCGGGCTAAAATCAAAAAGCACGCGGTATTGAAAGAAAAGCGGCAGCCATGGGCTGCCGTTTTTCTGGGTGCATTGGGCCATTGGGTGGGTGGTCCATTAACTGCTTTGCATCCAGGTCATTACGGTGAGCAAAACCAGCACTGCACACACCACGGCAAAGAAAATTTTGACCCAGCTGTACGGTCTCTCACCAGCAATCTGGCCGGTATAGCCATTGGCTACGATCTGGTAGTTTTTGCTGCCATAGGTGTAGCCCACCACCCAGATGGGCACCAGCACATGTTTGAAGGTGCGGCCTGCGTACTGCCGCTGTACACGCAGATTGCGCTGGGTATCGCCGGGCACCTGGTGTGCGCACATGGCTTGCACCTGGTGGTCCATGTCCTGTTCATTGAGTGTGGCGGCTTTGTGCAAATCCACCTGGTAGCGCTCCACCGTCCAGCCGCGTACAAACTCCGGGGTGTAGGGCTGAAGGTCAGTGGTGGTGGGAAACGGCTCCACCGCACGCAGCAGCTTGGCATGCACACCCACGGTGCCGGGCACTAATTCGTCATCAAAAAAATGCTTGAGCTGGCCCGATGCCGCCTGCCATCGCGTGTGGCGCACTTGCCGTGTCTGGGTGCTGCCGTTGGCATCACGGTAGCTTTCGGTGGTGTAGTAGTAATACCCCGCCTCGGCTTGCCATGTGGCGCTGACATAGGCATCAAACGTCCAGTACGGCAGGTATACGCCATGCAGCGTGTCTGTCAGTGCGGCGTGCTTGAGCTTGTTGGGTGCAAACCAGCGTGAGCCATACCACTGGCGAATCTGGTCGCGGATCTGCCCATCACTGACCTTGAACGGGAGGATGCTTTGCGGGGTGATGGCATCGGTGCCATCTTCATGCGCCACGATGGCAGGGGAGCCACAAAAGTCACAGCGCTGCGCGACGCGTCCATCCACAAACACTGAAATTGCGCGGCAGTTTTGGCATTGCACTTCATTGCGCTGCTGGCCCCAGCCGCGGCCACTGGGCGGTTGGCTGAGTGCTTGGACCAAGTCTTGCTCAACGATGGCCTGGCCCAGTTCTTCGCGGACTTCCTCGCTCCAAGGCACTACGGTGCCGCAGTACGGGCATTTGAGTGATTGCGCCTTGGCATTCCACTCCAGATTGGCAGCGCACTCCGGGCACGGGTGCTTGCGCACCATGGAGGGCTTGGGTACATCAGGGGCTGGTGCGTAGGAAGAAGTGTCAGTCACAGCTAAAAGGAAAACAGGGCGCCGAGAAAAGCGTGGGCAAAGAGCAAGGGCCGCTCCGCAGCAAGGCCTGTTGTCCCCCGTGGGGGAGACAGCGCAGCGGCTCAGGAGGCGTTCTTATGCACCGCGCAAGAACTCGTCCAACGCAGCCTGCGCAATGCGCCAGTTCGTGCCAATCTTGCGGCCTTTGAGGTTGCCGGCTTCCAGCTCGGCCAGTACGTCGGCTGCTTCCACGCCTAGCACCTGTGCGGCTTGCTCTGGTGTATAGACCTGCAGACCTGTGGCAGCGGGCGAGGGCACTTGTACCGCCTGTCCCGCCTGTGCCGCGGCAGGCGAAAACGGATCACTGGATACTTGCGCGCCAAAAGCGGGCGCTGGGGCGGCAGGCTGCTGCATTTGCTTCATCATTTCCTGCGCCATGCCAAAGCCCATGGCCATGGTTGCGGGAATAGTGGCGGCAGCAGCGCCTTCACCGCCGTTGGTCATGGCCTGGCCCATCTGGTACTTCACATAGTCGTTGAGGTTGCCAATCGCGCTCATGCTGGAGCGTTTGTCGATGGCTTCTTCCACCTCCGGTGGGACGGAGACGTTTTCCAGCACAAAGGTAGTCACCTCAATACCGTATTTGTCGACCATCGCCGGGTTGATGATTTGCACAAGCGCATCGCCCAAGTCGCTGTAGCGCGTGGCCACGTCCAGCACCGGCACTTGCGCCTTGGCCAGCGCCTCGGTGAACACGCTGACGATGCGCGAGCGCATGGTGTCGGCAAATTCATCCAGACGGAAGTTCTGGTCGGTGCCCGCCACTTCCTTCAAAAACTTGGCTGGCTCAACGATGCGAAAGTCGTATGAGCCAAAGGCGCGGATGCGCACCACACCAAAATCCTTATCGCGCATCAGCACCGGGTTGGAGGTACCCCATTTGTTGCCTGTAAACAGACGCGTGTTGATGTAGTAAACATCGCACTTGAAGGGCGACTGAAAGCCGTATTTCCAGCCCAGGATGGTGGACAGCACCGGCACGTTCTCGGTGGTCAAGGTGTGCTTGCCGGGGCCAAACAAATCGGCGTACTGGCCTGCAGCCACAAACTGCACCTGCTGCGACTCGCGCACGATCAGCTGCGCGCCGTTCTTGATTTCCTTGTCGTCATCCGGCCAGCGGTAGGACAGGGTATCGCGCGAATCATCGGTCCACTCGATGACTTCAATCAGCTGGTTTTTGATGATGTTGAACAGGTTCATGCCAATCCTTGCAAGCGGTAAGCAGTGGTCAAAGCAAACAGTGCCGAGCATTGTAGAGCGGCGTTTTTCTTTGCATACATTACAAAATGTCAAAAAAGAGAGCTTTAATCGCAGTGGGAGTAAGTGAATGGAAGGTGAAAATATCTGAACTGCTTGTTTTTCAAGCGCTTGAAGCTCTCTTTTTTAAACCTTAAGTCGACGTGGCAAGCACGGTCACACAAACAGGAACAGAAAAGCTGGGCCTACGGGCCTAGAATCGCTGCTTTATACGCGCCTGTGCGCGGCACTTGTTGTGCCCGTTTGCTGTGAGCGTTTCACCACCAACACCACGCGCCAGCGCAGCAAGTTTGCGCAGCCAAGACATTTCCTGAAGTCATGCTGACCTTTCAACAAATCATTCTGAAACTGCAGTCCTACTGGGCCGACCACGGCTGCGCCTTGCTCCAACCGTATGACATGGAAGTGGGTGCCGGTACTTCGCACACCGGCACATTCCTGCGCGCTATTGGCCCTGAGCCATGGAAGGCCGCTTATGTGCAGCCCAGCCGCCGCCCCAAGGATGGCCGCTATGGCGAGAACCCCAACCGCCTGCAGCACTACTACCAGTT
>CAUQST010000009.1:0-114565 GCA_963520865.1 uncultured Comamonas sp. | reverse complement strand
CTCCAGCACTTGCACCATGCTCAGTCGCGCCTCAAAGCGGTTGCTCTGGTTTTGCTGTCATCGACAGCCATACCACTACGACCAGCTCGTTGAAGGGTGTGCGGGGGGTTCGATTTAACTTGGTCTCCCCGGTAGGCAATGACTCATCGTTGATCCCTTCGATTGTTCCTTGGCTGCGAAAGCTAGGCTGGCATATTCAGTGGTACGCGAAGGCAGATCATCTGCAACAGATCCTGCAAATTCATGCAGAAAATGGACTTCCATGTGTGTTGGATCACATGGGAGGCATCACCGTGGATATGAAGCCTAGCGACCCTTCTTGGGCAGTTCTGCGGCAATTGGCAGCGATGGGTGCCTGGGTCAAGCTATCGGGTTGGTATCGACTGGGTGATCTCTCGAAAGACTTTGTGCCATCAGGCTCCAATATCTTGCAGATGATTGATCTTTTTGGTGAGCATGCAATCTGGGGCTCGGACTCCCCAAATACGTCCTTCGATAGAGCGGATATGCCGTCCTATGCATCGCTGATCAAGGCGGTCGCTTCAGTGGCTAACATCGATATGAATGCTCAATTGAAAAATGCGGAGATTTTCTACCGCTAAGCGTCCTGGCAACCTCTCAAAATTCCAAGAGGTTTGCTTTAATGCGATTCGACTATTTGTGTCACATCACGCGATGACACCATCGTGCACTCCGGTCTTGGTCAGAACAAATCCTCTCGCGGCGAGGCCTAGCATTCTTTCAACGTCGTATGCATAAGAGTCATTTATACATTCCTTTGACATGCTCATAATTCGACAAGCACTCTTCCCGACCGAGCGTGAGGACGTTATTTCTATTTTTCGTGAATATGTGAGCACTCCAGTCGTAAACCTTGACTTTCAGGGCTATGAAGCGGAGTTTGCAGAACTTCCTGGCAAGTACGCTGCACCTGAAGGTCGCCTTCTATTGGCGCGAGAAGAAGGTGCAGTTATGGGTTGTGCAGCGCTGCGCCGCGTGAATGCATCAACGTGCGAAATGAAGCGTGTCTATGTGCGCCCTGTCGCGCGAGGACAAAACCTTGGTCGTTTGCTTGTTGAAGCGATATTGAGTGAAGCCAAGCTTGCTGGCTACTCGCGCATCTGTTTGGATGTTCTGCCTGAGTTCACCGCAGCGCAGAAGCTCTACGAATCGATGGGTTTTGAGCATTCGGAGCCTGTGAACTTCAATCCCATTCCAGGCACCAAATTTCTTGCACTCGCTCTATAGCACTCAGTGCTTAGGCAGAGGACCTCACAAACTAGCACCTTGCTCACCGAGCTGCTCAGCCGCTTGTGCCTTTGCAGTTTGAAAAGGGTTCAACCGTTCAAGCCAGAGCAACATCTGCCAAAAACTGCTTGGCGCAAAACATAGAGCCCAACACCACCCAGCCAATATTTGATTTGCGTTGGAGACGATGCGCGAAGCCACAGGCAGTACCAGCGTACGGCAAGGCGAAGCAACAACGTATCAAGGGTGGTGCTTGCGGGTTGCTTGCCTAATGTTCAAGGTCAAAGGCTTGTGCAGCTTTCTACATAAGTCTGATGGGCTGTGCCGTTAGCTCCGTTACTTGCAATGCATCGGCTCCCCTGTTTGGGAATTTCCGGCAAGGTCTGTTACGTTGATGAAGCAGTAACCGTCCTTTAGTCCAACATAGGCTCTAAACTTGCTGGTGCTGCCGGTTTTGAATTTGGTAGTAACCGGGCCACAGCGGCTATAAACACCTGCTCCAGTCCTTACGGCAGATGCTTGAATCTGCACGTTAGAGTTAGCGGGCACACGCTGTGTCACCGTAAGATTTTCATCTGGGCGCATTGGGTTCAGTTTCTGCATCGCTCCAAATAAGCCTCCTGCTCTGAGCTGAGCGTCATAAAAAAGTTTTCCCGCTGATCTGAATCCTTCGCAGTCGATTTCCGACGTTGATATGCCAACGTCAACACTCCAGTTAGGTGCATCTGTCTCAAAAGTAACTTCTGAAAAGTCATCGCCCGCAAATGTGTATTTCTCCTTTTGAAGAGATGCACAGCCGGAAAGAACGATGAGAGTAAACAAAAAAGCAGTTCGCAACATTCGCCACCCAGTCGCAGTAATGGTTAGTAGATCCGTTGTAACGGTTAATGATCAAGATAAGCCAACCGCAGTATGCGGGTCGGATTGAACGCCGATTTAGACCCAGCGCAAGAAAAGAGCATGGCTGTACCGGCCACTGATTTCAAAAACAAAAGCCGCTCGTGCAAATGGAAATTTCATATTTACGGGTTTGAATCAGCAGAAATAAAAAAGTGAACTAACCACAGTAGAAAAGCATGCAGAAGACATGTCTACTCCACCTAGCGTTATAAAAACTGGCAGATTCAGAGGTACATGCGCTGTCGTAGCGCTTACGGTGACGGTTGCGTGCTGCGCTGGAGGCCACCCTGCCTTGTCGTAATTGCTCCGCATAGCCCCCCACTCACGCGTGACAGCAGGTAAGCAGCCTGAATGCATTGTTTAGCCACATTCTTGAAGAGCTGCCTGAATCCAAGTACTGGATCAGCCAAGCAACACCCAATCAATAAAGAAATAGCTTATAGCGCTTATGAAATGGTGATTTCAGATAGTTTTATATTCAAAATCGCCATTTGATAGGCGCTAGCAGCTCTTATTTTTATATACGCGCCCATAAAAAAAGGCTCTGCAATTGCAGAGCCTTTTTGGACTGCGCCCTCAGCGCAGATCGCTTAACCCAGCCACTTGCGGGCGTTGCGCCACACTTGCATCCATGGGCTGAACTGCGACTTGTCGCCCGATGTCCAGCTCATCTGCACGTTGCGGAACACACGCTCAGGGTGCGGCATCATGGCGGTGAAGCGGCCATCGGCCGTGGTCACAGCAGTCAAGCCACCGGCGGAGCCGTTGGGGTTGAACGGGTACTGCTCTGTAGGCTGACCAAAGTTGTCTACATAACGCATTGCGCCAATGACCTGATCCGGGTTGCCACGGAACTTGAAGTTGGCGTAACCCTCGCCGTGCGCCACCGCAATCGGCAGGCGCGAACCGGCCATGCCTTGCAGGAACAGGCTGGGCGACTCCAGCACTTGCACCATGCTCAGTCGCGCCTCAAAGCGGTTGCTCTGGTTTTGCGTAAAGCGCGGCCAGTCTTGTGCGCCGGGGATGATGTCGGCCAGCTCGGCAAACATCTGGCAGCCGTTGCACACGCCCAGACCGAAGGTGTCGGTGCGGCCAAAGAAGGCCTGGAACTGCTCAGACAGTCGATCGTTGAACGTGATGGAGCGCGCCCAGCCAATACCAGCACCCAAGGTGTCGCCATAGCTAAAGCCACCGCAGGCCACCACGCCGGCAAAGTCTGCCAGCTGAGCACGGCCCGACTGCAGGTCGGTCATGTGCACGTCTATGGCTTCAAAACCAGCTTCGGTGAAGGCGTAGGCCATTTCCACGTGCGAATTCACGCCCTGCTCGCGCAGCACCGCCACACGGGGCTTGGCAGCCACGTTAACGAAAGGCGCAGCCACGCTTTCTTGCGGGTCAAACGTCAGGTGCACATGCATGCCGGGGTCATTGGGCACGCCAGCGGCTGCGTGCTCACTGTCGGCACACACGGGGTTGTCGCGCTGCTGGGTAATTTTCCAGCTCACGGCATCCCACACCTGGTGCAGATCGCTCAATGTGGCGCCAAACACCTTCTTGGCATCGCGCCACACTTGCAGCTCGCCCTTGCCCACGTCCATCGCCGATGCAGCCGGGCGGGTCTTGCCCACAATGTGGCTGCAGTGAATCAGGCCGTGCTCACGCAGCACTTGCAGCACTTCGGTGCGGTCTTCTGTGCGAATTTGCAGCACCACGCCCAGCTCTTCGTTGAACAGTGCGCGCAGGGTTTGCTCTTCGCGACGACCAGAAACTTGCGCGCCCCAGTTCTTGCCTTCACCCGAGTCCATGCGGCTGTCAGAGATGCCGTCGCCTTCGGTGATCAGCATGTCCACATTCAGCGCCACACCCACATGGCCGGCAAAGGCCATCTCGGCCACGGTAGCCAGCAGGCCACCGTCGCCCTTGTCGTGGTAGGCCAAGATCTTGCCTTGGGCACGCAGCGCATTCACGGCATCGACCAGCGCAATCAAGTCCTTGGCATCATCCAGATCGGGTGTTTCGTTGCCCGACTGGTTCAACACCTGGCCAATGATGGAGCCGCCCATGCGCATCTTGCCGCGCCCCAGATCGATCAGCACCAGCGAGCTGTCTTGCACCTCAGCGTCCAGCTGCGGTGTAAGCGTGGTGCGCACATCGTCAATCGACGCAAAGCCGGTGATCAGCAAGCTCACAGGTGATGTGACTTTCTTGACCTGACCGTTTTCTGTCCACTGCGTGCGCATGGACAGCGAGTCCTTGCCCACGGGGATTGAAATATTCAGCGCGGGGCATAGCTCCATGCCCACGGCCTTCACGGTGGCATACAGCGCCGCGTCTTCACCGGGCTCGCCGCAAGCGGCCATCCAGTTGGCAGACATCTTCACCTTGGCCAGCTCAATCGGCGCAGCCAGCATGTTGGTGATGGCTTCAGCCACCGCCATGCGGCCCGATGCGGGTGCGTTGATGGCAGCCAGCGGCGTGCGCTCGCCCATGGCCATGGCTTCACCCTTGAAGCCCTTGAAATCGGCCAAAGTGACTGCTACGTCAGCCACCGGCACTTGCCAGGGGCCAACCATCTGGTCGCGGTGTGTCAAGCCACCCACGGCGCGGTCGCCAATGGTGATCAAGAAGCGCTTGGAGGCCACCGTGGGGTGGGCCAGCACTTCGATCACGGCTTTTTCCAACGGCAGGCCGTTCAAATCCATGGCGGGCAGCTCGCGCACCACGGTAGTGACGTCCTTGACCATCTTGGGCGGCTTGCCCAGCAGCACGTCCATGGGCATGTTGACCGGGTACTTCTGGTCGCCCGACTCCACCGCTGTGTCTTCAAGCACCAGCTGGCGCTCTTCGGTGGCGGTGCCGATCACGGCAAACGGGCAGCGCTCGCGCTCGCAGAACGCGGTGAACTGCGCCAGCGATTCGGGTGCAATCGCCATCACGTAGCGTTCTTGCGACTCGTTGGACCAGATTTCCTTAGGGGCCAGGCCGGACTCTTCCAGATTCACCTTGCGCAGATCAAAGCGCGCGCCACGGCCTGCGTCGTTGGTCAACTCAGGGAAAGCGTTGGACAGCCCCCCTGCGCCCACATCGTGGATCGCCAAAATGGGGTTGGCCGCGCCTTGCTGCCAGCAGTGGTTGATGACCTCTTGCGCACGGCGCTCAATCTCGGGGTTGCCACGCTGCACGGAGTCAAAATCCAGCTCCGCTGCGTTGGTGCCCGAAGCCATGGAGCTGGCCGCACCGCCGCCCATGCCAATGCGCATGCCGGGGCCACCCAGTTGAATCAGCAGCGTGCCCGCTGGGAACAAGATTTTTTTGGTCTGCTCAGCATCAATCACGCCCAGACCACCGGCCAGCATGATGGGCTTGTGGTAGCCGCGGGTGATGTCACCCACTTGTTGCTCGTACTCACGGAAGTAACCCGTCAGGTTGGGGCGACCAAACTCGTTGTTGAACGCCGCGCCACCCAGGGGGCCTTCAATCATGATCTGCAGCGGGCTGGCAATGTGCTCAGGCTTGCCCACTTCGCTGCCCCACAGCTTGGAGACGGTAAAGCCCGTCAGACCCGCCTTGGGCTTGGAGCCACGGCCGGTGGCACCTTCGTCACGAATTTCACCGCCCGCGCCCGTGGATGCGCCGGGGAACGGCGAGATGGCTGTGGGGTGGTTGTGCGTCTCAACCTTCATCAGCACATGGCTGGTGGCCGTCTGTTTTTGGTAGCTGGGAGCGCTGACGGTGCTGGCGCTCGTGTCAAATCGTGCGACAAAACGCTCAACCTCATGGCCTTCCATGACCGAGGCGTTGTCCGAATACGCCACCACGGTGTGCTGGGGCGAGACGGCTTCGGTGTTGCGGATCATGCCGAACAGAGATTTTTCTTGCGCCACGCCATCAATGGTGAAGTTGGCGTTGAAAATTTTGTGGCGGCAGTGCTCAGAGTTGGCCTGCGCAAACATCATCAGCTCAACGTCGCTGGGGTTGCGGCCCAGACCATTGAAGGCTTTGACGAGGTATTCAATTTCGTCTTCCGCCAGTGCCAGGCCCCATTGCTTGTTGGCGCGCTCCAGCGCGGCTGCACCGCCTGCCAGCACGTCCACAAACTCCATGGGCTTGGCGTCCAGCGTGGTGAACAGCTGCAGCGCTTCGTCGCGGCTGGCCACCACCGATTCGGTCATGCGGTCATGCAGCAGCGCTGCAATCTGGCCGATGTGCTCCGTGCTCAACTCCGGCGTGCCACCCAGCAAGCCAGATTTGAGCGCCACGCGGAACTCGGTGATGCGCTCCACGCGCTGGATCGACAGGCCGCAGTTGCGGGCAATGTCAGTGGCTTTGGAAGCCCAAGGCGAGATCGTGCCCAGACGGGGTGTAACGAGCAGCGCCAAGCCGTCGTCGCCACCTTCGTAGGGGTCTCCGTATGTCAACAAGGCCGCCATACGCTGCGATTGCTCAGCAGTGGGGGCAGCCTCAGTGGCAACAATATGAACAAAGCGGGCTGTAATGCCCGTGATCTTGGGATGGATAGCGACCAGGTCGGTCAGGAGTTGCTGGGCGCGGAACGAGCTCAGGGCGTTTCCACCCTCAAACTGAGTCAGATGCAAGGTCACGTGGCGGCCTGTTTATGTGAAGGCTGGTGAAAAGCGCCCAAGCCCCTTGGGGCAACCGCGAAGGTTGTGGGCGCTGAATCGAGAGAGAGGGCTTATTTTACCGGGCTGAATAGCCTATATACGGAAAACTATATGAGCAGGGGGAATAGACGCACGTCTTGCACGCAATCGCCAACACCCTGCTAGCAATGTCAACAAGAGCCCCCTGCACCACCGCCCAACTCCAGCCGGTGGAATAATCAGCACCATGAGCATTACCATCAAAACCCCCGAAGAAATCGAGCGCATGCGCGTTGCAGGTCGCTTGGCTTCGGAAGTGCTGGACTACATCACCCCCCATATCAAGCCCGGTATTACCACCGCTGAAATCGACCGCCTGGGTGCCGAATGCATGGCCAGCCAAGGCACCAAGTCGGCCACGATTGGCTACCAGCCGCCCGGCTACCCCCCCTACCCGGGCCACCTGTGCACCTCGGTGAACCACGTGGTCTGCCACGGCATTCCCAACGACAAGCCCCTGAAAAAGGGCGACATCCTGAATGTGGATGTGACCGTCATCACTGAAGACGGCTGGTACGGCGACAACAGCCGCATGTACCTGATTGGTGAAGTGTCGATTGCTGCCAAGCGCCTGTCCAAGCTCACGTTTGAGTCCATGTGGCTGGGCATTCAGCAAGTCAAGCCCGGCGCTACGCTGGGAGACATTGGCCACGCCATTCAGACTTATGCAGAAAAGCACAATCTGTCGGTGGTGCGCGAATACTGCGGCCACGGTATTGGTCAGAAATTCCATGAAGAGCCCCAGGTGCTGCACTACGGCAAGCCCGGCACCGGCCCGGTACTGGAAGAAGGCATGGTCTTTACCATTGAGCCCATGCTCAACCTGGGCAAGCGCGATGTGAAAGAGCTGGGCCAGGACGGCTGGACCATCATCACCAAGGATCGCAGCCTGTCGGCCCAGTGGGAGCTGATGCTGGCGGTCACCAAAACCGGCTATGACGTGCTGACCTGGTCTGAAGGCTCGCCCACTCCGCCCGATTTTGTCCAAGGCATTCGCACCTGAGCCTTGGCGCTATCGCTGTACAGGCAGTCTGACCGCAAGGCAGACTGCCTTTTTCTTGGCCACATGTAGTGCACACTGAGAGGCGTTGATGAGGTGCTGATGAGATGCACCACTGCAGTGCGCATATTTCTTGCTTGCTCTTTGCCCAGTTATGTCCGACAGGTTGATTGCGCCATGAAAAACGAACTCGGTACCCTGCGTACTGCTTACCGCCAAGACAAAGCCGCCATCACCGATGGCCTGCGCACCCCCGCCGCCAGCACCCGTGGCATTCGGGCAGTGCTGCAAAAGCTGTCACAGCTGACGGACACGCATTTATCGGCCATTCGCCAGGCCAGCACCCTGCCCCCTGAGGTGGCACTGGTGGCTGTTGGCGGGTATGGGCGCGAGCAGCTTTTTCCGGCCTCAGATGTGGATGTCTTGCTGTTGCTACCCGGTCAGTCCACTGAAGCACATGCACACATCCGGGAAACGCTGGAGCGTTTTATTGGCGCGTGCTGGGATGCGGGGCTGGAGATTGGCTCCAGCGTGCGCACCATCAGCGAATGCGTGGCCGAGGCCCGGCAAGATGTGACCGTACAGACCTCGCTGCTGGAGGCGCGCCTGATTGATGGCGATGCGGCCCTATTTGCAGACTTTCGCCAGCAGTTTCGCGCCAGCCTTAACCCCAAGGCGTTTTTCACGGCCAAAACGCTGGAGCTGCAGCAGCGCCATATCAAGCACGACAGCACACCGTATTCGCTGGAGCCCAACTGCAAAGAGTCCCCCGGTGGTCTGCGCGATTTGCACACTATTTTGTGGGTAGCACAGGCGGCAGGCCTGGGCAACAGCTGGCGCGAGCTGGCCGCCTCGGGCATTGCCACCGAGTTTGAAGCCGCCCAGCTGGAGCGCAATGAGGCCACCTTGAGCCTGATCCGCGCCAAGCTGCACGCACTGTCTGGCCGCCATGAAGACCGACTGATCTTTGACCTGCAAACCGCTGTGGCCGAGTCTTTTGGCATTCAAAGCCACACCCCGGTGGGCGAGACCATGCCCGTGCGCGCCAGCGAAGTGCTGATGCGCCGCTACTACTGGGCCGCCAAGGCTGTCATGCAGCTGCAGCAAATCTTGCTGCTGAACATTCAAGAGCACCTGTACCCCGACAACGCAGCCCTCAAACGCATTGACGACCGTTTTTTTGACAAAGACGGCCTGATAGAAGTTGCCAGCGACGACTTGTACCAGAAAGACCCGCAGGCCATTTTGGCCACCTTTTTGACGTACCAAAAATCCCCCGGCTTGCGCGATCTGTCGGCACGCACGCTGCGAGCGCTGTACAGCGCTCGCGACTTGATGGACAACACCTTCCGCCAGGACCCGGTCAACCGCGACACCTTCATGCAAATCCTGCAGGAGCCGCACGGCCAGACCCACGCGTTCCGTCTGATGAATGCGACCTCGGTGCTGGGGCGTTATCTGTGGTCGTTTCGCCGCATCGTCGGGCAGATGCAGCACGACCTGTTCCACGTTTACACAGTCGATCAGCACACGCTGATGGTGCTGCGCAATATGCGCCGCTTTTTCATGGCCGAGCATGCGCACGAATACCCGCTGTGCTCGCAGCTGGCCAGCGGCTGGGACAAGCCCTGGCTGCTGTATCTGGCGGCGCTGTTTCATGACATTGGCAAGGGCCGTGGCGGCGACCATTCAGAAATTGGCGCCATTGAGGTCAAGCGCTTTGCGCGCCAGCACGACATGGCCAGCGAAGACGCCGAACTGGTGGAATTTCTGGTGCGCGAGCACCTGCAGATGAGCACCGTTGCGCAAAAACAAGACACGTCTGACCCCAACGTCATTCGCGCCTTTGCCCAGCGTGCGGGCAATGAGCGCCAGCTGACCGCCCTGTACCTGCTGACGGTGGCCGACATTCGGGGCACCAGCCCCAAGGTATGGAACGCCTGGAAGGGCAAACTGCTGGAAGACCTGTTTCACAACACCATGCACGTACTGGGTGGCCGTGCCCCCGATGCGCAATCGCTGGTAGAGGCACGCAAGCGCGATGCACTGGTGCAACTGGCTCTTTCTGCCCAGCCCTACGAGTCGCAAAAAGCGCTGTGGGACACACTGAACGTGAGCTACTTCATGCGCCACGACCCATCTGACATTGCCTGGCATGCGCGCCAGCTGTCGCGCCACGTGGGCAGCCCCGTGCCCATCGTGCGCGCCCGCCAGTCGCTGGCCGGTGAAGGGGTGCAGGTGCTGGTGTACGCCCCCGATCAGGCCGATTTGTTTGCCCGCATCTGCGGCTACTTTGACAACGCCGGGCTGACCGTGGTGGACGCTCGCATTCACACCGCACGCAATGGCTATGCGCTGGATACATTCCAGATCGCGTCTGAGCAATTGCACATGCATTACCGCGAGCTGACCGCGCTGATTGAAAGCGGCCTGCCCCTGGCCATTCAAAGCAAAGCGCCGCTGCCAGAGCCCATCAAACGGCGTCTGTCGCGCCGCGTGCGCAGCTTTCCGATGGTGCCGCGCGTGACGCTCACGCCCGATGAAAAGGCGCAAAGCTGGCTGCTCAACATCTCTGCCAGCGATCGCGCTGGTCTGCTGTACTCCGTGGCACGCATTCTGGGGGAGCACGGCTTGAGCGTGCAACTGGCTAAAGTCACCACCCTGGGTGAGCGGGTGGAAGACAGCTTTTTGGTGCAAGGTGCCAGCCTGAACAACAATGCCAAACAGCTGCAGATTGAAACGCAACTGGTGCAAATGCTGGAAGAGTGAGCGCAGCCCTAAAGCCTTCAGAACGACCACGGCCCGTGCCTGCGTTGGCGTTTGCAGCAGACACTGTGCTCGATGCGTTTTGACTGCACCACAGTGCTGTGGCGTCAAGCCACACCTACCTGCATCAAGTTGATTTTCACAAAAAAAGAGCACCCTGCGCTGGTTTTATAAGGACTTCAGATATAAAACTATCTGAAACCCTTAAAGCACCAGCGCAAGACGCTACTTTTTTAGATCAATGCGCGTTCAGTAATGCGGTGGCAACTCATCGCGCAAATTGCTCGGCCCGCCGTGCCCGCCCTCGGGCACTTGCTGGCGCAGTTGCCGCACTTCATTGATCAGCGCGTCAATTTGCTGCTGCTGGCGGTAAATCGTCATGTTCAGCTGTTCCAGCAAGTCGTCGGTGTAACTGGCTTTGACTTCCAGATCCATCACACGCGCTTCCAGCGCTTCTATCGACATGGGATCGCTCATGCTGCAAACGCCTTGGCCAGACGCGCCACGCCATCACGAATCTTGTCTTCGTCCGCCGTCGCAAACGACAGGCGCAGGGTGGCCATATCGGGGTTCTGGCTAAAGAACGGCGCACCGGGCACAAACGCCACACCGGCGTCGATCGCCTTCTTGGCCAGCACATTGGCATCGGCCAGTTGACCGCCCTTGCCTGTCAGGCGCACCCACAGGAACAGGCCACCTTGGGGCACGGTGAACTCCACCGCATCGCCCAGCGCTGCGCGCAGTGCATCCATCATGGCTTGCGCACGCGAGGCATACACCTTGCGCATCTTGGCCAGCGTCGCGGGCATATGGCCGGCCAGCAGATATTGCGCTGCCGTGGCCTGGGCAAAGGTGCTGGTGTGCGCATCGCTGAACTGCTTGCACATGACGGCCTTGGCCAGCAACTGGGCAGGTGCAATCAGCCAGCCAATACGCAAACCAGGGCTGAGCACTTTGGACAGCGATCCGCAGTGCGCCAGCCAGTCGCGGCTGCCCAGCACTTCGCTGGACAAAGCCAGCAGGCTGGCTGGCGGTGGTGCATCAAAGTACAGATCACCGTAGGGGTCATCTTCCACCACCAGCGTCTTGTATTGAACGGCCAGCTCCAGCACGCGCTTGCGCCGCTCCAGGCTTAGCGTGGCCCCGCTGGGGTTGCCAAATGTGGGAATCAGGTACACCAGCGTGGGCTTGTGCTCGGCAATCAGCTTTTCCAGCTCTTCCACGATGACGCCGTTGGCATCAACTGGCGCACTGATAACTTCAGCACCATACAGGCGAAAGCACTGAATGGTGGCCAGGAAGGTTGGTCCTTCCACAATCACTTTATCGCCCGGGCTGATCATGCATTTGCCCAGCAGGTCCAGCGCCTGCTGGCTGCCCGTGGTGACCATCAGGTTGTCGGCATAAACATCTTTGGCGCCTTTGGTTGCCATGAAAGCCGCCAGTTGCTCACGCAAAGGGCCAAAACCTTCTGTTGCCCCATATTGCAAAGCCATACCGGGGTTTTCTGTCAACGCTTTATTAGCGGCCTCTTGAATACCCACAACGTCAAACATGGCACTGTCGGGAAATCCGCCTGCAAAACTAATAATTCCTGGCTTACCCAGCAATTTAAATAATTCACGTATGGCGGATGTTTCTACGTTATCCAGACGTTTAGCAAATTGCATTAAGAATTTCCTTTCATTTAAAAATTCAATGCCTTATCAAATCCTGCTTATGAAATCAACATTGCCCGACACATTGCTTTGGCTTTATTAGCTAATCTTTCACAAAAATCCGTGAGGAGGAATAATCGTTTTTTATTAATTTCAATAAAACTATTAATAATTAATTTTTAAAAGATTAGCATTATCAAGTTGTTTAAATAAATCTATCTAAATCTATTTTCTGCCATAAAAATATTAATTGGCACACTATTTACAGCATTGAGAGCATGCACTTACTTTGTTTTACAACGTGGAGCCCATCATGCTTTCCAGCGCAACTCCCTCTGCAAGAGATATCTTCTCGCGCACCGCTCAGATAGTAGCGGTTTCCACAGCCATCTTGGCGCTCAGTGCCTGCGGTTCCAGCGGTTCTGTGCAATCGAGTGCCGGTGGTTCTTCTGGCGGCGGCGGCACCCCGATTACGACGGCGAAATCACCATTCACCCCCATTCAGGAAGCAATCCAGGAAACCGCCGAAGGTTCCCGCGCAATCCCGGCCATCGCCGAAGATGTAGGCGACACACTGGGCGGCGTTATCAGCAAAACGCCGCTGGCCAGTGCTGCCGCCCCGACAAAGGGGGTATTGACCAACGTGGGTGAAGGGGTCGACTCTTTGGCACTGGGCTTGGAGAAAGGCCTTGGAAAAATTGGCTCAACGCCAGACCCTATCGGCACAACGCTGGCCAGCAGCCAAGGGCTGATCGTGAACACGGGCGAGGCTGTCTCGAGCGCGGGCGACCTCGTGCAGGCGCTGGGCAACAATCTTGGCCCTGTCAGCCCTGTGCTTCAAGTTACAGGGGGCCTGGTTGACAAAGTGGGCCAGGTTGTCAGCTCTGTGGGATACAAGACGGGCGACATCGTGACCAGCGCTCCTGTCACTGGCTTGACCACCACGGTCAATGGCGTCGTCACGCCTGTGCTGGGTACAACGCTGGGGGTAGTGCAGCAGGTGGGCGATACCACGGGCCTGGGACAGCCGATTAACAACCTGCTCACCTTGGTCGGTGGTGTGGTGACAACCACCGGCAACACCGTGCAAAGCGCGCAGGTGCCCGTCATCTCCCCGGTTGGACATCTGGTTGGACAGGTTGGCAACGCTGTCAGCGCACTGGGCGGGGTAGCAACATCCGGCACCAGCACACCTGGCGGCCTCTTGGGAGGTGGAGCTTTGTCAGGTGGAGTACTTTCGGGTGGCCTGCTCTCGGGCGGTCTGCTCGGTGGCGCATTGGCAGGCGGGGGCACCACTAGCGGCGCAACGGGTGGCTTGCTTTCTGGTGGACTTTTATCTGGAGGCCTCTTGTCGGGAGGCGTCCTGATAGGCGGGAATACCAGTACAGCAGTAAGTGCTGCGAGCGGCTCAAATATTACGAGCACCACCGGAGGGCTGCTTTCGCCATTGACGTCACTGCTTGGCGGCCTGGTCCCCAAACGCTAACCAATCAACCGCAGTCATGAAGGGGTGAGCCAATGGCCCACCCCTTGTAACCAGCAGGAAGCTTATGCCAATAAAAAGAACAGACCCCCGACCTTTGGTTTGGCTGTGCAGCATTTGCACAGCCACTTTTGTTTTTGGGCAAGCTCCGACAGGGGGCCCACTCGTCAACGTTCCGCAGCCTGCATCGCCACGGCCAAGCAGCGACATCAGCGCAGAAATAGACACCCCATCAGCCCTCCAGCTAAGCAAGCAGTTGCAAACCCGCTTAACGCTCAGCACCACATTGCAAGTCAATCGCATTGATATCTCTGGGGTAAAAACCATTGCTTTCGACGATGTCGCTGCATTGTTCCAGCCGCTGTCGGGCCAGCAAGCAAGCATTGAACAGTTGGCCACCGCTGCTACGCAAGCCACTGCGCTGTATCACAAGGCGGGCTTTCCTCTGTCTTTCTTTTACTTGCCCGAGCAAAGTTTTGACCAGGGCATCGTCAAAGTGATTGCTGTGGAAGGGCACATTTCACGGGTAGAAGTGACAGGCGATGCAGGCAAATCGGGCGCCTTGCTGGCCCAACTGACGCAGCCTTTGCTGGAAAGCCGGCCCTTGGAGGGTGAGGTTTTTGCTAAACAGACGCTGCTCATGGCGCGCATGCTCAGTCTTCAGGTCGGTGCCCAGGCGGCGATGCCAACTACCACGGATGGCGCGACCCCCCTTTTGCTGAATGTCAAGCAAGACCCCATTGTCTTTAATGTGGGGGCTGACTTGCGCCAAGGTGATCCCAAGGCCGTTGCCAACTTGACCCTGAACGACCCGTTCTGGGGAGGCTCTCAGTGGCAGCTATCCAGCCTGATCGACAATCCCAAAGATGAGCGTTTTATCTCGTTGAATATGAGCCAGTGGCTCAACGCCCAGGGCACAACGCTGCGAGCCAGCATTTCAGACTTCAAAGGACATGACAACTTCTTGGGTAATACCTTGCAAGACGTCACCACTCAGCGCAAAGCCGAATTAGTGGTCATGCACCCCGTGCAGCTTTCCAGCACCGGCAGCACAGTGATCGGGGCAGGCTTCTTTGGTCTGAACTATCAAAAGGCGTACAACTTTTCTGATTCAGGCATCGAGCTGGAGAGCCGTGAAAAAGTACGTGCCCTGCAGGCCCATCTGATCTGGCAAAAAACCTCAGCCCAATCGCAGCAGAACCTGAGCGCAAGCTTTACGCAGGGCTTGAACATATGGGGTGCAGGCTGGAAAAACCTCAACAACGCCAATTTCGTCAACAGCACCAACCCCGCCAAATTCGACTTTTCTCGGCTGTCCATGGACTATGCCGTTCGGTGGCGCTTCCTCAATCAAATGGGGCTTGCCATGGGTGTGGGGGGGCAGTACACGCCGCACAGCCTGCCGATTTCTGAGCGCGTTGCTTTTGGCGGAACTCGCTATGGCCGAGGCTATCGCGCAGGAGAAGCGGCTGGCGACCAAGGGCTGGGTGTCAGCGTGGAAATCAACCGGCACTTTCCCATCAAAGATGGCAAATGGCTCAAACATTGGGAGCCCTACCTGATGTATGAACACGCAAAAACATGGTTTCATGCATCCGATTTCATGGGTCAAAAACTGCGCTCCAGCAGCTTCGGCATCCGGCTGGGCGACAACCGCTACTACGCACTGGATCTTGCAGTCTCTAAGCCCCAAGGAGATAAAAGCCCCTATAACCCAGAACAAAAGGTGCGCTACAGCCTGAGCTTGACCTACCAGCTAGATCTCTGAAAGCGGTTAGCGACACACTGCCAACCCAATGGCTTGCGGCACTAACTTGCGGCTCTAATCAGCCGCAAAGCCACCAGCAGTGCGCGTCATACCGCAAGCTACAGCTACAGCTACAGCGCATCAAGGTGGTTGAACAGCCCAGAGTGTCGCCCCGCGGCACACCTTGCGCAGGAGGTGAAGGCGCGCAAATGCATGCCTTCATCTCAGGCATCTTCAGCAAAGGGGCACGTTGCATGCGTCTGATCTCGGCCTGCAAACTTCAGACCGTTGCAACCACTGCCTGGCGCAGCAGTTTGCGAGAGCGTGTCTTCGTAGAGAATGCAGTAGCACCCTTTTGCTGACTATGAAAAAAACTGACATCGAGCCATTTTTCGCCACCTTACGCGAAGCGAACCCGCATCCGAAAACCGAGCTGGAATACACCACGGACTCTGAACTCCTGACCGCTGTGCTGCTGTCTGCCCAAGCCACGGATGTCGGCGTTAACAAAGCCACGCGAAAACTGTTCCCCGTCGCCAATACACCGCAGGCAATTTTGGATTTGGGCATCGAAGGCTTGGAAAGCTATGTCAAGACCATTGGCCTATACCGCAGCAAAGCCAAGCACTTGATGGAAACCTGCCGTATTTTGGTGGAGTGCCATGACAGCAAGGTTCCCAATTCCCGCGAAGAGCTGGAAGCTTTGCCTGGTGTAGGCCGCAAAACGGCCAACGTTGTGCTCAACGTCGCTTTTGGCCAGCCCACCATGGCGGTTGACACGCACATTTTTCGGGTCAGCAACCGCACGGGCCTAGCGCCGGGCAAGACGCCATTGGAGGTTGAAAAACAGCTGCTCAAGCGTGTCCCCGCAGAGTTCGCCGTGGACTCCCACCACTGGCTGATCTTGCTGGGCCGTTATGTCTGCCAAGCGCGCAAGCCAAGATGCTGGGAATGCTTGGTTACGGCGTATTGCGATTTTCAGCCTAAAAGCGAAGCACCAAAGTCAGGCAAATAAGCCTCCTTGAATTAATGGGCACCAAGGCTGCCCTGCCCTACGCCTTGGCGGCTTTAGCAACAGGGCTGTGCTGCTGGTGATCTTGACCCTGACTTACTGACCGATGATGGGCTACATGTCACTGCCAGCTGGCAACTAAAATACCGGATATGCATAAAAAAACAGCCCTGCAAAGTAGGGCTGTTTTTTGAGAACGACTTGTTCTAATGCTTCTATGTGGCCAAAGGCACATTGTGGGCAGCCCGCTTTGCAGCCCAATGCTGCAGCACACGCGGGACAACCAGCACCATCAACACAATAATGACCAAGGTCAGCGACATGGGGCGCTGCAAGAAGATGGTAAAGCTGCCTTCTCCAATGGCCACCGCATTGCGCATTTGCGCCTCTGCCAAGGGGCCCAAGATCATGCCAACCACCACAGGTGCGGTAGGAAAGTCATACCGGCGCATCAGCACACCCAGCAGACCGATGCCGTAGAGCAAGAACAGGTCAAACGTGCTCTGGCGCATACCGTAGGCTCCCACGGTGGCAAAAATCAAAATGCCCGCGTACAACTGAGGACGTGGAATCTTCAGCAGCTTCACCCAAATACCCACCATGGGCAAATTGAGCACCAGCAGCATCAAGTTGCCGATGTACAGCGATGCAATCAACGCCCACACCAAAGCGCCTGCACTGGTAAACAACTGAGGGCCAGGGTTGATGCCGTAATTTTGGAATGCACCCAGCAGCACAGCCGTGGTATTGCTGGTGGGGATTCCCAGCGTCAGCAACGGAATCAAGGCCGCGGTCACCGTCGCGTTGTTCGCAGCTTCGGGGCCCGCAACACCTTCAATCGCGCCCTTGGTGCCGAACTCTGCTTTGTCTTCGCCTTTGGCCAGCTTTTTCTCGGTGGCGTAGCTCAAAAATGTCGGTATTTCGGTGCCACCGGCGGGAATGCAGCCAAACGGTGTGCCAATCACTGTGCCGCGTATCCATGCGGGCACCGAGCGTTTCCAGTCGCGGCGCGACATGTGCACGCGTGTCACCTTGTTCTGAGAGGGCACCACCTTGCCTTCGTACAGCGCTGCGTACAACACCTCGGCCACCGCAAACAAGCCCACGGCCACCAGCACGATGTCGATGCCGTCCATCAGCTCCATCTTGCCCCCGGTGTAGCGGGCAGC
Organism: uncultured Comamonas sp.; assembly: GCA_963520865.1. Taxonomy (GTDB): domain Bacteria; phylum Pseudomonadota; class Gammaproteobacteria; order Burkholderiales; family Burkholderiaceae_C; genus Comamonas. Next base: position 96,921 of record CAUQST010000009.1, on the reverse strand, counting down.
GCCAGAGATCTGGTCCATCCCCACGCAACCCATCGCCAGCCCCAGAAACAACGCCGTCATGCCGCGCAAGCTGCTTTGCCCCAAGACGGCACTCACTGTAGTGAACGCCAGCACCATCAGCATGAAGTACTCGGGTGGCCCCAGTCGCACGGCAAAATCTGCCACCGCTGGTGCAAACAACGTCACGATCACCGTAGCTACCGTGCCCGCCACAAAAGAGCCAATGGCCGCTGTAGCCAACGCAGCACCGGCGCGGCCATTCTTGGCCATCTTGTTGCCTTCCATGGCGGTCACCATGCTGGCGGTTTCGCCTGGCGTATTCAACAAGATGGAAGTGGTGGACCCGCCATACATGGCACCGTAGTAGATGCCCGAAAAGAAAATCATGGAGGCGGTGATTTCCACCTTGGCCGTAATGGGCAGCAGCATGGCAACGGCCACAGCTGGGCCAATGCCGGGCAACACACCCACGGCAGTCCCCAAAGCGCAGCCAAGCAGCGCCCACAGCAAATTAATCGGTGTCACCGCAGTGGCGAAACCTTGCATTAATGCGTCAAACAGTTCCATTACAGCCACCCCGTCTGCGTCAGTCCTGGCAAATTAATGGCCAGAAATTGTGTGAAGGCCCAGAACACGGGGGCAGAGATGAGCAAACCAATCACGGCATCCTTGGCTAAAGCTTTTCCACTCAAGGTGTTTGCTTGGCCCTGCGCACGACGCAGCCCCTGCACCGCCAAGGTAAAACACAGCGTGCAGCTCACAATAAAACCGATGTGTTCAATCAAGCCCGCGTTGAGCAGCAAACCTGCAGAGACCCAGACAAAGGGGCCAATATCTGCACGATCGCTACCGCCCGCTTCACCCGCCTTGCGGTAGCCGCCAGTCATGGCTTCCCAGATCAGCCACAGGCCACACACTGCTAAAACGACTGCGCACAGCCATGGCAAAAAGCTGGGGCCTACCCCACCATAACCAGCGTTGCCCGGAATCATGTTGGCACCCACGCCCATGCCAATCGCCACCCCTACCACTCCAACACCCACAGCGGCTTGCCAGCGAGCGGGCGGAATCGTGCTCGGCACAGCTTCTGGGGGTTGTGCCTGTTGCAAGCTCTCAGTCATGCAGAGCTCCTTTATGAATCAAAATAGGCTGAAACGCTTGATCGACAAGCGTTGATAGCTCTCAATAAAGCTTCTCGCCACGGGCTACGCAACGAGAAGCTTCGAACATCACACCATGCCGGAGCGGGTCATGGTGTCGTGCAAGCTGTCGAATTCCTTGTCGACAAAGCTTGCAAACGCATCGCCGGCCAACCATGCGGGTGTCCAGTCATTTTTCTTGAGCGCTTCTTGCCATGCTGCACTCTTGGTGGCTTTTTCCAGCTTGGCCACCAGCTCATCGCGCTGTGCCTTGCTGATACCTGGAGCGCCATAAACACCGCGCCAGTTGCCAATTTCCACATCAATGCCTTGCTCTTTGAGCGTAGGCACGTCAATGCTTGGCAAACGCTGACCCGAGGTCACACCAATGGGTTTCATCTTGCCAGTGGCGATGTATTCGGCGAACTCGCTCAGGCCGCTGCCGCCCACGGTAACGTTGCCACCCAAGATGGCGGAGATGGCCTCTCCACCCCCACGGAAAGCCACGTAGTTGATCTTGGCTGGGTCCACGCCCACGGCCTTGGCAATCATGGCTGCAGCAATGTGCTCGGTCGATCCACGCGAACCGCCGCCCCACTTCACGCTGCCCGTGTCTTTCTTGAGCTGCGCCACTACTTCAGCCATGTTCTTGAAAGGCGAATTGGTGGGCAGCACAAACACGTTGTATTCACTGGTAATGCGCGCCAGCGGTGTCACCTGCTTGAGCGTGACAGGGGGCTTGCCAGTGATGATGCCGCCCAACATAACGGCACCCATCACCATCAAGGCGTTGGGATCGTTCTTGCTGCCGTTGACAAACTGCGCCAAGCCAATCGCTCCAGCAGCACCGCCCTTGTTGTCATAAGTGACGGACGAAGCCACGCCCGCATCTTGCAAGGCTTTTCCCAGCGCACGGCCTGTGGTGTCCCAGCCACCGCCAGGATTGGCAGGCAACATCATCTTCATGGCCACTGCTTGTTGTGCCCAGCTGGTTGCTGGCAGCAAACCAGCTGCTGCCATGGCAGCCATGCTCTTCAAAAAGGTATCGCGTCGCATTTCTTGTCTCCTGTTTATAAATGAGATGTCAGGATGGGCAGTACCAACCAAGGCCCGCACTGCTTGCATGCATGATGCGCGCGACGCCTGTCAAAAGGCTGTCCTGCAATGACGGGGAAAACCCGAGGGAACTTCACCGTAGAAGCACTGCGCACAGTGCTAACGTGCCGGCCATGCATATTCTTTTGGTTGAAGACGACGCCGCCATGCGTGCCAGTTTAGAGCGCGCCCTGACACGTAGAGGCATGCAGGTCAGTCTGTGCTCAGATGGGCTGCACGCTGCAGCCCTGTGGCAAAACCTGCAGCCCGATGCAGTGGTGCTGGATCTCAGCCTGCCTGGACGGGACGGTCTGCAAGTTCTGGAAAGCATGCGTGCCCAGAACGCAATCACCCCGGTCTTGATCCTGACCGCGCGCGGAACCGTGGGCGACCGGGTACTGGGCCTGAATGCGGGAGCGGACGATTACCTGGCCAAACCTTTTGATCTGGATGAACTGGAGGCCCGTCTTCGGGCCTTGGTACGCCGCTCACCCGGCAACACATCCAGCCCTGCTGCACACGAAACCGTTTTTGGTACCTTGCGACTCGATCGCTCCAGCGGTGCGATCTATCATTTGGGAATACCACTGGAGTTCACCCCGCGCGAGCGTGCGTTGATGCAGGCATTGCTGGTGCGCCCCGGTCAGGCCCTGGCCAAAGAAAGGCTGTACGAGCTGGTCTTTCCCGGTGAAATCGATGTGAAGTACGAAGCCATTGAAGTGGTGGTGTACCGGTTGCGTAAAAAACTCACTGGAACCGGCATTGATTTGGTGACCCTGCGCGGGCTGGGCTACTTGCTCAAACTGTCCCAACCCAGCCAGACGCCATGAACACGCCACACGCACCCCGCACCTGGTCGCTGCGCAGGCAACTGCTCACCGGGATTTTGTTACCCGTCACCGCATGCATTGCGCTCAATATCTGGTGGGACTATCAATCCTCCCTGGAGGTGCTGCACACCGCCTATGACCGCAGCTTACTGGCTTCGGCAAAAACCATCAGCGAGCAGCTGACCGTGGATGGCTACGATGACCAGGCCCACATTCAAGCGACGGTGCCCTACTCGGCCCTGGAGGCTTTTGAGGCAGACACGCAGACCCGTATGTACTACCGGGTCTCCAACCTCGATGGCAGTCTGATCTCTGGCTTTAATGATCTACCCACATGGAGCGGCAAGATTCCTGCGCAGCCGCCTTTTGCGGCATTGGTCGATTTTTACGACAGCACTTTCCGCGACCAGCCGGTGCGCATGGCTGTGCTGCTGCAGCCCGTGGCCAGCGCCACAGGGAGGGGCATGGCCGTCATCCAAGTGGCTGAAACCTTGCAGTTGCGCCGCAACCCAGCATGGCGGCTGCTCAAAGAAACCATTTGGCAACACGGCGTGCTCTTGCTGCTGATTGTGGGTACCGTCCTGGTGGTGGTACAGCGCGTCACACGGCCTGTGCGCGAAGTGGGCAACGCGATTGGACAGCGTCAGTCGAATGAATTGCGGCCTGTGTATGTGGAGTCTGTACCGCGTGAGCTGCAGCCTCTGATTGACGGCATGAACCGCGTCATGGAGCGCTTGCGGCTGCTCCTCATGCACCAAAAACGCTTTGTGCGTGATGCCTCCCACCAATTGCGCACACCTCTGGCTGTGCTCAAAGTGCAAGTACAGTCCGCACGCCGGGGAGACCTGCCCGCCGACGAAGCTCTCAAGGAAATCGAGGCCACAGTCGACAGAGCCACCAATCTGGCCAACCAGATGCTGTCCTTGGCCAAAGTGGAGCAATTGCGCCAGCAAGAAGCACCAGCCACGCCATGGGATGCCATCGTGCGCGAGGTCTCTTTAGACCTGGCGCCATTGATCGCCGAGAAAACGCTCGACTTTGAGCTGCAAGCCGACACCCCGGTCTGGGTGCATGCCCACGAATGGATGTTGCGCGAACTAGTGCGCAACCTTTTGCACAACGCCATTCGCCATGCGCCCAGTGGCAGCGCTTTGTGGGTGGCGCTGCGCTTGACCAACCACAACCAGCAAGCATGCCTGCACATCGTCGACCAAGGCCCAGGGCTGTCTGAAGAGCTCATTCAGCGCCTGTACCAGCCGTTTTCCGCTGGCGATAGCCGCAACGGCTCTGGCTTGGGACTGGCTATTTGCCTGGAGATCGTTCAAGCCCTGGGTGGCAGCCTGGAGCTGCGCAACCGCGAGCAATCCGGGCATGTTGAAGGCTTGCTGGCAATTACCACCCTTCCCATCGCTCGTACGACTTAAATCTGGCGCATTCCCCCACACACAGGGCCGCAATACCCTGAAACACTGCATGGTCAAAAGCCATGCATTGCAGCTTGTGGTGCCTTACCAAAATGCATGTGCCCATGGCTGTTTGTGTTGTAGCTATGCATTGCGTAGCAGTCTCATGTAAGACATAAATCTCAACAAACACCAGTAAATACAAGCACTGATAGCTATCAAAAAAGGAATCACAATCGCTGGCTGCTGGCGTGACATACGTGCCATGCACAAGCCAATACATTGACATAACAGGCAAGGAATCTGGAATGGGCGTTCAAGAACAGGTGAAAACAGCACGGGTGCTGGTGGTCGGCGGTGGCGTTGCTGGCGTGGAGATTGCATCCGCACTCGGCAAGCTAGGCGATCCACACATCGCATCCGTCACATTGGTTGACGCCGACTCTGCCCATGTCTGGAAGCCCATGCTGCACACCATTGCAGCGGGCACGCGCGATCTGGCCCAGCAGCAAACCACCTACCTTGCCCAGGCAACCGATGCCAACTTTGCCTATCAGCCGGGAGCCATGTCCGCCCTTGACCGCGAGAACCAAGAAATTATTCTGGATCCCATCGTGTCGATGGACGGGCGCGAAGTCGTCCCGGCACGCCGTATCGGCTATGACAAGCTGATCATTGCAGTAGGTAGTGGTGCCAATGACTTTGGTACACCCGGCGTGCTTGAGCACTGCTTCATGATTGATTCACGCCGCAAAGCCGATGACTTCAACAGCGAAATCCGCTTGCGCATGCTGCGTGGCATGACCGGCGGTGAAACCTTGCAAGTGGCCATTGTGGGAGCCGGAGCCACTGGCGTGGAATTGGCCGCAGAGCTGGTACAACTGTCTGAAAGTGCCGAAGCTTATGGGGCACTGGGCAAAGCGGCCAAGTTCCAGATCGTACTGATTGAAGCTGGGGCACGCATTCTGCCCAGCTTCCCTGAAGAAATATCAGTAGCCACCCAAAAACGTCTGGAGACCTTGGGCGTCAAAGTACTGGTCAACCGCCGCGTACAGGCTGCTCGTGCAGACAGCCTGGTACTGGATGGCGAAGAGCTGGTGCCCGCCGGCCTGAGCGTATGGGCCGCCGGTGTGAAAGCCCCTGATTTTCTGTCCACACTGGACCTGCCCACCAACCGTGGCAACCAGCTGATCGTCAACGACGACCTGCAAACAGCAGACCCCCATATTTATGCCGTGGGCGATTGCGCCAGCTACACCCTTCCGGGTGAAGCACACCCGCTCCCGCCTACAGCCCAGGTGGCCCACCAGCAAGCGCGATATCTGATTGAACTGCTGCCCAAGGTTCTGTCCAGCCCCCACCCGTATACGGGCAAAGGTTTTGCCTACCGCGACTTTGGTGCCTTGGTCTCGCTGTCTAACTACGACGCTTACGGCTCACTGGGCAAGTTTGGCCTGTTCAACGGTGGCGTCATTCGTGGTCGCTTGGCCATGCTCAGCCATATCTGGCTGTATCGCTCGCACCAGGCTCGCCTGTACGGATTCTGGCGCGGCGGCTTGCTGTGGCTGGTCGATTTGATGAACTCTCGCCTGCGGCCCACCATCCGGCTGGATTGAAACAACAACGGCGTACTGCACGGTACGCCGTTGTGTGTTGCTCTCAGCGCGCGTCAGTCACTTTTGGTGGCGACACCGGCAGATGCAAAGCTGGCCATCTCACGCAAGATGGCGCACGCGGCAGGCAGCAAAGGCCATGCAGTAGCCGCCCCCGAACCCTCTCCAAGGCGCAAATGCCAATCCAGCAAAGGCTGCGCCCTCAACTCCAGCAGCATTAAAGTGTGACCCCTCTCACCCGAACGGTGGGCGTACACGCAGCGCTCCAGCACGGCGGGTTGCAAACGGCTGGCAACCAGCACTGCCGCCGTGGTGATGAAACCATCCACCACAATCACACGCCGCTCCACGGCAGCCTGCAAGATTGCCCCCACCATGGTGGCCACTTCCAGGCCCCCCATGGCAGCCAGTATTTGCAGAGGTTCGGTAATGTCTTGGTGGGTAGCCAGCACCTGCTGCAAAACAGCCACTTTGCGCTGAATACCATCTGCATCCAGACCCGTGCCCATGCCCGTCACCTCTGCCACGGAAGTACCACACAACTTGGCCAGCAACAGCGATGCAGTCGATGTATTGCCAATACCCATCTCCCCCAAAAGCAAGGCATTGCCGGGCAGCTTTTTGACCAGTTCCATGCCATTGCGAATGGCCAGCGCGCACTCTTGCTCGGTCATGGCTGGGCCTTGGCTGCAGTCTTGTGTGCCATAGGCCACTTTGCGGCGCCACAAGCGAGGCTGACCAGGCTTTGGCAACTTGTCATGCGGGTCTTGCTCACGCACCGCAAAATCACGTGCCACACCACAATCGACCACATTCAAGGCAATACCATGCTGGCGCGCCAGCACGCTCACAGCAGCGCCGCCGGCCATGAAGTTTTCCACCATTTGCCAAGTGACATCCACGGGGTAAGCCGATACGCCACGCGCTGCCAGGCCATGGTCTGCTGCAAACACCACGATTTGCGGCTCCTGCAGCTGCGGGGCATCAGTCCCCAAGATACAGGCAATGCGGTGTGCCAATTGCTCCAGCATGCCCAGCGAACCGACGGGCTTGGTCTTGTGATCCAGCAAAGACTGCACATGGGCAGCAAAGCTGGCATCGTGGATGGAAACGACCTCGGGGATCACGGTAGACATTGGCAAACCTCACAGCAAACAAAGACAGCGCCACAGCGCCTTGCAGCAAGTATGCCGCTTTCAGTGGTCTTGGCATGTGCTGTGCACCCAAACGGTCCATAAAAAAACCCGGCTACGCCGGGTCTTTTTATCTCTGCTCCATCGTTATTTACGCATGGGCTCAACCTGTGGGAGCATCATGTGTGGCGATTGGGGTGCCATGGGCGGCGCGTTGTACTGCGCTGGCGGTGCAGCAGGTACCTGAATCGTCTGTGTGTACTCGCGAATCACGCCGCCGCCTTCCACACTGCCTGAAATCTGTGGCTGGCGCACCCGTTCCACACAGGCCATGCGGTCATCATTGGTTTTAAAAATCTCACAGCGGCGCAGTGCATTGCGTTCAAGGTCACTCATCTGTGCCCCAGGCGCATTTTCCGGTCCCATGCCGCGGCGATGCTCACCGGCAACGGCTGCTGCTTCATGCTGCTGCGGCGTTGCATGTTTCTTTTTCTCAGCTTTAAGATGCCCTTCTTGCTTAGGCATCCGCTTGGGCTGCTGCTTGTGCATTTCTGCGGCAGCGGGGGGCTGACCAGGCATGGCTGGTGCGGGCTGTGTCTGTGCTTGCGCGGCGATAACGCCCATGAAGGCGATAGCACATGTGCCAATGCGCAAAGAAGAGGTCCATTGCAGCTTCATTGATGTGTGCTCCTTGAATGGCAAAGTCGATGCAACAAGCATCCTTTTCATACGGGGCACCGCCTATCGGCACAGCACGCCAACAGTTGCAGTCTCAGGCCTACACCCAGAGCACACGCTCACATTTTGATTCAAAACCACTGTTCAACGCCGAGCGCCATCCGCTCAAAAACATCATCCAGAGACAGTGTTTGCGTACCCCACAGCGCCTGCACAAACGCCGCGTTCTCAAACATGCCGTGCCAATACGTCCCCCAGATATGGCCTTGGGCGTTTTGCCAGACCAAGCCGGGCACAGGTTCGTCTGCACGTTGCGGCTGGCCAGCCTCCATGTCAGAGCGCAGTTGGGTCTGCCCGTGGTGGATTTCATAAACATCCAGCTCCACGCCCTGCAGCGCAGCCCACGCCCCCCGCAAAGCGGGTAGCTGCACAGCAACGCGGCGCACGGTTTTTTGCGGCTCAAACAGGGTCACCAGCGGGAGCAAGCCCAGCCCCGCTGCATTGCCGTCCACACCATGCAAATCAATCAATGCCTCACCCAGCATTTGCAGGCCGCCGCAAATTCCCAGAATGCGTTTACCAGCCTGCGCATGGGCGGCCACTGCTGCATCCAGCCCTTGGCTGCGCATCCATTGCAGATCTGAAGCGGTCGCTTTAGAGCCCGGCAAAATCACCCAGTCTGCCTCTGCCATATCGGCAGGGCTGCGCACCCAGACGACGCGCACGCCGGGCACGCTGAGCAAGGGCTGAAACTCATCGTGGTTGCTCATGCGCGGGTACGCCACGATGGCAATGGTGGTGTGAATGCGGCCACGCCCTGTGCTGCGGGCATCAAATACGCCATCTTCTTCAGGCAGCCCATGGTCAAACTGCATGGGAATCGTCGCCACCGTGGGCACCCCAGTCTTGTCTTGCAGCATCTGCGGTGCAGGGGCCAGTAAACGGGCATCTCCGCGAAACTTATTGAGCACAAAGCCTTGAATCAATGCCTGCTCATCCGCTGGCAACAAGGCCCACGTGCCATACAGGTGTGCAAAAGCACCCCCACGGTCTATGTCTGCCACTAACAAGCAATGGGCGTGGCAATGCTTGGCCACGCGCATGTTCACCACATCGCTGCTGTGCAGGTTGATCTCTGCCGGTGAACCTGCGCCTTCTATGACCACCACCTCGTTTTCAGCGCGCAGGCTGTCCAGCGCTGCGGCAATATCTGGCCATACATGGCGGCTGCGCTCGCGCCACGGCATGCTGGAAAGTTGTGCATTGGCCTGCCCCATCAATACCACCTGGCTGCGGGTGTCGGCCTCGGGCTTGAGCAGCAAAGGGTTCATGCGCACATCAGGCACACGGCCTGCAGCCAAAGCTTGCAGGTACTGGGCCGTACCAATTTCACCCCATTGCCCATCCGGCGTGGCCACTACGCGGGCGTTGTTGCTCATGTTCTGCGCTTTGAACGGCGCTACCTTGTAACCCTGCGCCCGGTACCAAGCGCACAGCGCGGTCGTCACCCAGCTTTTTCCGGCGTTGCTGCTGGTACCCAGCACCATCACGCACAAAGCGCTGCTCTGTCCCGCTTGCGGCAGCGGCAAATTCACACCAGTGTGCATTCGTTGGCTCATGCCATTTCCTTCTCTTGAAGTTGCATCCAGGCCAGCGCCAGTGCCTGCTGTGATGCAGGTGGCAAAACACCCATACGCACGCAACCGGGCAAACCAAAGCTGGCGGCATCGCGTAATTTGATGCCCTGCTCGCGCAAGGCAGCCAAATGCTGGTGCATGCTGGCGTGCAGCTTGGCTGGCCAGCGTGCGACGAAGTAATTGGCTTGATGGCCGGGCAATACCGCCCAGCCCAAATCTGCGCACAGCTGCAGTTGCAGCGCTTTCCAGTGCCGCAACTGCACCAAACTGGCTTGCAGCCATTGCTGCACAACGGGAGTGGCCCACGCTTGCAGCATGGCCACACCATGCGCGCCAACCACCCATGAGGCCGCCAGTTGCTGCAGTGCCACCAGCTCATGCGCGCCAGCATGCACCGGGGCAATGGCATACGCTGCGCGCACCCCGGTCATGCCAAGGGCTTTGTTGGGCGTCCACATCTGCCACACGCTGTCTAAAAATGGCAAGCAAGGCTGGGCCACCAGGCGCAGTGGCGCGTAGGCGCAGTCCAGCACACGCCAGGTAGCAGCCGGTGCAGCATCTGCCCATTGCATGTCCAGGTTTTCATTCAGCCCCAAAGGGCTAGATGGCGCACAAGCCCAATGCAAACCGGGACCTGCAGCATGGCTGGCACGGTCCACCACCGGCAAACCCCAGACCTGCGCGGCCTGCGGATAGTCACCGTAATGGTGCAACGGCAAGCTCACGTGCTGTGCGCCCTGGCGCACAGCATGCATGGTGATGCGGTGGATGAATTCACTAGCGCTGCCTGCCACCACAATGCGCTGCACAGCCACCCCATGAAAGCGCGCCAGTTGCTGGCGCAGCTCGGTATAGCTGGGGTCGGGGTATTGCGCGCAATGCGCAGCTTGCAAAGCAGCCACAGCCTGCGGACAAGGGCCACAGGCATTGCGATTGGTCGAAAAGTCATGCGCTGGCACGCCCAAGGCGTCTGTGCCGCCGTGCACCCAGTTTTTAGACATAGGCCACCACGCCCGCTGCCACTAGTAGTGCAGCGCTGAGCAGCGCAACCATGGTGACCACACCTGCTGCCAAGCGCACAGCCTGCACAACATGCGCAGCACCGGGCACACCGCCTTGTGCATTCAGTACATACACGCCGGGCTTGCCCAAGCGCACGCCCAAGGCCAGTGCCATGGCGCCCATGGGCCAGCCACCGTTGGGCGATGGAGTGACGCGTGCATCCTGGCGCAATACCTGCCACGGCAGGCCGCGTGCCATGGCAGCCAGCAGCAATGCGGTCAGCCGTGCAGGGATCCAGTTGAGCACATCATCGGCCCGCGCTGCCCACTTGCCCGCCCACTGCCAATAACGGCGTTGCGCGCCCTGCCCGCGCCAGCCGGGGTAGCCCCACATGGCATCGGCCGTGTTGGCCAAACGGTAGACGGCGGCCCCGGGCAGGCCCAGCACTGCAAACCAGAACAGCGGCGCGATGACGGAGTCGCTCAAATTTTCAGCCAGCGTCTCTATTGCGCTTTCACGCACCGTGCCAGCATCGAGCTGAGATGTATCGCGGCTGACCAGCCAGGACAGCCGCTCGCGCCCGGCAGGCAGCGATTGCTGCAACGCAGCCTCTACCGCCAGCACCTCATCTTTAAGCATGCGCCACGACAGCAGCGGCTTGAGCAGCACGCCCAGCACCAGCCCCTGCCACCACCATTGCGAGGGAGGCAACAGCCATTGACACAACGCATAGATCACAAAAAAGAGAGCTACTAGCGCGCACCAGGCAATCATTCCAAATATAAAAGACTTGCAATCTCTTGATCTATCTACGCTAGGCGCTATCCATTTACCAAAAGCCCCCAGCAGTTTTCCCATCAACACCACGGGGTGCAGCCACACGGGGGGTTCGCCCCACATGCGATCGAGCAGCAAGGCTACCAGCACGGCCAAAGTGCCTGCCATGATTTGCTGCGCCCAAAAGACCTGTGCAGCGCTGTCTGCGCTCCACCATTGGTACACCCAGGCCAGCGGGCTTAACGCAACGGCCAAAACCTCCGTCAGGTGAATCTCCGTCATGCCGGATCCGCCGTCTGATCCGGGGCCGGTGTTTGGCCCCAGCGCTCATCAAACAGCATGTCTTGCAGGGGCGCACGCAGCGCCCATTTTTCTTGCTGCAACATGGGCTCGGCGTAGTAGGCCTGCACAGGCCCCAGACACAATACTGCCAGCGGGTAGCTGCCCTCGGGCATTTCCAGCAGGTGCGCCAGCGCTTGGGGGTCGTAAATCGACACCCAGCCCATGCCCAGCCCTTCAGCACGCGCCGCCAACCACATGTTCTGAATGGCGCAGGCTGCAGAGGCCACATCCATCTCGGGCATGGTGCGGCGGCCAAACACATGGGCTTCGCGGCCCGGTGGCAAGGCGACGATCAGCACCTCGGCGGCATCCAGCACGCCTTGCACCTTCAGTTGCATGAAATCTTCCTGGCGCACGCCCAGCGCCTGGGCGGTGAGCACGCGCTCTTGCTCCACCAGAGCATGAATGCCTTCACGCATGCTGCGATCGCGCACACGGATGAAACGCCACGGCTGCATAAACCCCACGCTGGGCGCATGGTGCGCGGCACGCAGCAGGCGCAGCAATACCTCATCGCTGACCGCGCCCGGCACAAAGTGGCGCATGTCGCGCCGCTCATGGATGGCGCGGTACACCGCAGCACGCTCTTGCGGTGAAAAAGGCGTGGCTGCAATGGTTTGGTAGTGCCCCAGATCGTGTGTTTCGCTCATGCCCTGATTGTCAGTCTTCAATGCCCCGCTGTGCGGGTACGCCCGCCTTAAAGGCGTGTTTGATCAACGTCATTTCGGTCACCGTATCGGCTATGTCAATGATTTCTTGCGGGCAACGGCGGCCCGTCACACAGACATGCACGTCTTTCGGGCGCGCCTTCAAGGTGTCCAGCACTTCTTGCAAGGGCAACCAGCCATAAATCAGCGGGTAAGTCACCTCGTCGAGCACCACCAGAAAATACTCGCCCGACAAAATGGCGGCCTTGGCGTGCTCCCAGCCATCGCGGGCAATCTGGCCTGACTGCTCCAGATCTTTGCTCTTCCAGCTAAAGCCATCGCCCAGGCCTTGCACGGGCATGCCCACCTGGTCGGCCAGACGGTGCTCGCCAAAACGTGCCGTAGGCACCTTCATGAACTGGAACACTTTCACGGCCTTGCCACGGCCTGTGGCGCGAAACGCCAGGCCAAAAGCCGCTGTGGTCTTGCCTTTGCCGTCACCGGTGTTGACCAAAATGAGCCCACGGCGCTCGCCCTCGGGCTTCTCGTAGGGTTTGGTGGAAGGTGGGGTTTCAATTTGCATGGTTCGGATCAGCGTGAAATTCAAAAAAAGAGCGGGCCTTTGAGCAGCCCGCTCGGCACAAGAGACAACAAAGCCGGTTTTCTGCGCGCTGCACAAGCAGCAGGCGCATCACAACCCATCAAGCCGCTTGGTAAACCCGGCGCTCCAGCACAGCGCTGCCTTGCAGGCGGCGCCAAGACTTGGCCATGGCCAGCACACCCAAATCAATCAGGGGCTCCAGCAGCACCACCGTCATGTAAGCGGCACCAAAACTGCCAATGCTGGCCAGGTTCTCAACACCTACGCCGTGGCCATAAATGGCCCAAAAGCCCACCCACAGCACGATGCCGCCCTGGTAAGCCACGGACAGCTTGAACGTCTGGGCATAGCTCAGATCGACATAGGCCATATTTTCCGGAATCACCCGGCGCGCCAACACCACGGTGGCAAACAACGGCACCAGCAAGGTGGTCACATTCATGCCGTACTGGGGCAAGTCTTGCGGTGCAAAAAACAGGCTTTGCACCAGTAAGCCAGCGGCCAAGCCAATGGCAGCAGGTGCTGCGCCAAAAATCAGCAGCAGCGTGGTGCCCAAAATCAGGTGTACTTCTGAGATTCCCACGGGGTGGTGCGGAAAAACTTCAAAAAAGACAAACACCAGCACCGAAGCGATGACCGAGCGCAACAGCAAAGCCACAGCACCGTTGTGCTTGACCATGCCCCAGGCCAGCTTGGCCGTATATGCCAGCGCTGCCGTGGCGGTGGCGTAACTCAACAGCAGCTTGGTTCCATCTACTAAACCAGGTTCGATATGCATGGCAAATTTCCTTCAAGGTTAAAGCTTACGAAGCAGTGGGGGTCAAAAATAAAACGGTCAGCCGGGTAAAGCCATCCACATGCCTTCAACCTGGCGAATGCGGATACGGCGGTCAAACACCGCCTCCAAAGCGGCATGCGTAGTGGCATCGTGGGTTGCACCCTGGTGCAGCACCGCGCCAGATTGCATGACCACCATGTGGTCTGACTGCAGGGCAATACTCAACTCGTGCAGAACGCTGACCACGGTGTGCCCGTGCATGACCAGGCCTTTCACCGTGTCCATCCACTCACTTTGGTGCGGTGGATCCAGGTTAGCCAGAGGTTCATCCATCAACAAAACCTGCGCCTGCACCGCCAAAGCCCGTGCCAGCAAAACCCGCTGGCGCTCTCCGCCAGACAATTCAGCCAAAGGCCTGTGGCGCCAATCCCAGGCCTGTGTGGTGTGCAGGCAGGCCTGGACCACAGCATGGTCTTGCGCACTGGGTGGCGCCAGCCATGGCTGGTGTGGCAGACGCCCCAGCATGACCACGTCGTAGCTGCACAGCTCTTGTGACACAGCTTCGTTTTGCCCCATCCAGGACAAGGTACGGGCGCGCACTTTCACTGGCCACGCAGCCAGCGGCTGCCCCAGCAACTCCACCTGCCCCTGCCAGCATTTGCGCGGATGCAATCCCGCCAAAGCACGCAGCAGCGTCGATTTGCCCGCGCCATTGGGGCCCACAATAGCCGTCCACTGCTGGGCAGGCAATTGCACACTCACCCCATGCAGCAGGTTTTGCTTGCCTATCTGGACAAACAGACCCCGGGCTTGCAAAGCCGCTGCAGCATGCATTACAGGCAATGCCATTGCTCAGCCCCTCCCCTGCCGCGCGGCATGGCCATGGTGCATCAACCACAGCAAGTAGCTGCCGCCCAGCAGGGCCGTCAAAACGCCAACAGGCAGCTCTTCTGGGGCCATCACCCAGCGTGCCAAGATATCTGCAGTCAACAGCACCACACCGCCCATCAAACTGCTCAGCAGCGTGCTGCGGGCATGCCCCACGTTGACCATGCTGCGCACCAGGTGCGGTGCTGCCAAACCGACAAAAGCGATCAAACCAGTCTGCGCCACCGCAGTACCAGTGGCCAACGCCATCACGGCGATCAAGCCTGCGCGCATGGGTGCTAAAGGCAGGCCCAGGCTGGCCGCTGTAGATTCACCCAAAGTCAAACCATCCAGCACCCTGGACAGGCACCATGCCGCCAGAGCACACAAGGCCCAAGCCACCACCATCAGCAGGCATGCCGCCCAGCCAATAAAAGCGGTGCTGCCCAGGCCAAAAGCCTTCATAGGCTGCAGGATGTCGGGGTAGCGCAGCTCCAGCATGTCGCGCACAGCCCCCAGCACCACTCCCACCACCACGCCAGCCAGCAGCATGCGCAAGCTGTTTTGCACGCCTTGGGCCAGCGTCAGCGTCAGCAGTACGGCAATCGCAGCGCCAGCAAAAGCCATGCCCGTCATGCCCAGACGCTGCATCCATTCCATGCCAATGGCAGCCGTGCCGCTGAACACCATGGCAGCCGCTCCACCCAGCGCAGCGCCCGAGGCACTGCCCAGCAAATACGGATCGGCCAGCGGGTTACGAAACAGCCCCTGCGCCACCGCACCCGCCAGCCCCAGCAAAGCCCCGGCAAGCCATGCGCCCAAAGTGCGAGGAAAACGGATGTCCCACACAATTTGCTGCGCAACGGGGTCGCTGTGCATGCGCCACACGCTCTCCCACCCTGTACTGCCCACACACACACCCAGCACCACAAGACCAGCGGTAACCGCCAGCAAAAGCATTGCCAGCCAGTGACTGCGAGCCGCTGCGGTCGGCACGTGGGAGGTCTTAATTGACACGGCGCGGTGCTTTCTCAGCCAAACAACGGGCAATGATGCGGGCCGCTTCATCCATGCGCGGGCCAGGGCGCACGACGGTAGTGGATTCTTCCGCATTAAACGCGCACACACGCCGATGCTTCACAGCCTCCAGCGACGCCCAGCCCGGATAGGCATGCGCCAGCTGCATGCTGTAGTTGCCCATCAAAATGACATCGGGTCGGGCACGCAAAATAAATTCAGGATTCAAACGGGGAAAAGGCCCCATCTCGGCGGGCACCACGTTGTCTACGTGCATGCGCGCGAGCAGCTCACCAATAAAAGAGGAAGGGCCTGCCGCATATGGGCCGCGGCTGACTTCAAAGTACACACGCGCGCCTTGCACCGCCGCAGGCACAGACTGCGCAGCGGCATCCACACCGGCTTGCAAGCGCTGCCACTCGCGCTCAGCGCCTTGCGCGGGCGGCAATCCCAGCAGCATACCGATGCTGTGCAGCACACGGTGTACATCCGCCTGCGTGCGGGGCTCCAGGGCCACCGTGCGCAAGCCCAGCGCCTCCAGCCGCTCAACCACCCGCGAAGAGTTGGACAGCAAAACCACGTCGGGTTTGAGCGCCACAATCGCTTCCACGTTGGGGTCTAGCCCACCGCCCAGTATGGGCAGCGTGCTCTGTAATGTTTTAGGCCAGTTGGAATACCGATCCACGCCAACCAGTTTGTCGCAGGCACCCAAGGCACATACGGTTTCAGTCAACGAAGGCAGCAAACTGACAATACGCTGCGGGGGCTGCGCCATGGCAACCGGGCGGCCTCGGTCATCTTTTTGTGCATCCAGCGTGACATCTGCCGCATGGGCGCTGCCCAGTACAGCCGCCCACACCATGGCAGCCACACCCAGGCCAGTGCGTACGAATTTGATCATTTCAGTTGCAACGGCAATCCGGCCGCCATCAAAGTAGCGCGCTTGCATACGCTTGCCACGTCTTGGTTCAAAGCCCCCAGGGCATCGACAAAGGCACGCACCTCTTTGCCCAGGGGAATCACGCCCAAACCAATTTCATTGCCCACCACCACCACCGGACCAGGGCAACGTGGCAGAACATCTAAAAACAAAGCACGTTGCGCGCTCCAGTCATGGGCTGGCGGCTGATTGTCTTCGTGGCTATCAGTGTTCATAGGCATCATCCAATTGGTCAGCCACAGCGTTAAACAATCCACAACCACCAAGGTCTGGGGTGTGCTGTGGGTTTGCAATGCCTGCGCCAGCTGCCGTGGCACTTCTACCGTGTGCATACCCGGCACACGGGCTGCACGGTCAACCTGGTGGCGCTCAATGCGCTGCTGCATTTCAGCATCCCAAGCCTGGCCCGTTGCCACATACACCGCAGCACGCCCCTGCGCACCATCCATCCATGCGCGTGCGGCCTGCTCTGCGCGGCGGGTTTTGCCACTTTTTTGGCCACCTAGAATCAATTCCTGCCAAGGCTGGCTCGCGCTGTTATTGAGAGTATTCATATCAATCGCTGATTATGCAGACGGCACGGGTTCGTCCCATTGCACAGCTTCTGCCCCCAGCAAGGCAGCAACAGCCCGTGGGTGCGACGCAAACCATGCATGAAAATAACTGGCATAAACGCTGCCGTACTGGTAGATGGCTTCACCCTTGTCGGGCTGCACACGTTGGTTAGCGCGACTGGTGCGTGCCACTTCGGGGGCCTCGCAAACAAACCGCGAGTAATGAAAGGTGTGCCCCCGCAGCACGCCCGCTTGCAGCGCACATTGCTGCATGCCCAGACCTGCAAGGCGTGGCTGCATCTGTGCAGTGCCCGGCACAATGCCCCACATGGGCGAATGCTCACCTTGCGCATCAGCAATGCCATGGCCCAGCGCCAGCATGCCGCCGCATTCTGCCCAGACAGGTTTGCCCGCTTGCACATGGGTGAGCAAATCAGCCTGCAGCGCCACGTTGGCCATCAATTTATCGCCATGCAACTCTGGGTAGCCACCAGGCAGCCACACAGCATCGCACGCAGGCAGCCCCTCACCCGCCAAGGGGGAGAAGAAAGCCAGGTTGGCCCCCATCGCATGCAAACAGTCCAGATTTGCAGGGTAGATAAAACTAAACGCCG
Source organism: uncultured Comamonas sp. (assembly GCA_963520865.1). GTDB lineage: Bacteria > Pseudomonadota > Gammaproteobacteria > Burkholderiales > Burkholderiaceae_C > Comamonas. The sequence continues at coordinate 79,254 of CAUQST010000009.1, read as the reverse complement.
CATCACTGGCAACGGCCACTGTGCGCCCTTGCAACCAAGGCTCCGGTGGCGTGACTGCACCATCGGCCGGCACTGAAAACTCCACCGACCAGCGCTGCCAATCTGTCCAGTCCATCTGCCCCAACGGGGTTTCAGCCAGCGCATCGGCGGCCGCATTCAGCCGCGCCATGGCATCAGGCAGCTCATGCGCTGCCACCAGGCCCAAATGCCGCTCGGGCAGCAGCTGAGCATCTTTGCCTGCACCCATCCGCTGTACCGCCCCCAGCCACAACGCTGGATCACGCAGGCTGTTTTGCAGCATCTGTGCGTGCATGCTGCTGCCCACACGATTGGCCACCACACCCGCCCAAGGCACGTCAGGCTGGTACTGCTGCATGCCCAGCACCAAGGCACCAAAGCTGCCTGCCATGGCTGATGCATCAACCACCAGCAATACAGGAATGCCCAACTGCACCGCCAGATCTGCCGCTGTTGGACTGCCATCAAACAACCCCATTACGCCTTCAATCAAGATGACGTCAGCTTCTGCCGCTGCCGCTGACAAGCGCGCACGCACTTCATCCATCCCGACCATCCAGCCGTCCAGGTTGTGCACCGTCGCGCCGCTGGCCAGTTGGTGCCAGTAAGGATCGAGAAAATCAGGCCCGCACTTGAACACTCGCACGCGGCGTCCTTGCCGCGTATGCCAGCACGCCAAAGCAGCGGTCACTGTGGTTTTGCCCTGCCCAGAGGCTGGCGCAGCCACCAGCAATGCCACACAGCGGTGAGAGGAAAGAGAAGAATTCATACGCTCTTGTTTGTTTCGCAGCGAGGCATGTCAGCAGGCCTCGCTGCATTCAGCCCTTGCTAAGTTACTGAGGCATCCACTTAAGACCCACATAGAAAGTGCGCCCTGCCGCTGCGTAATCTTTGGCAAGCACGTAATCGCGATCCATCAAATTGTCGACACGTGCTGTCAACGTGAAATCTCTGGCAATTGACTTCGAAGCCGACAGATTGAACAAGCCATAGCCCGCCCAGTCATACCGCTTGTTCTTGGAATCAAATTCACTGCGCTTGCTAACCAGCTGCATCTCCGCGCCAAGCATCCAGCCCAGCCACTGCTTATATGCACTGACATTGGCGTAACGCTTGGCTCGTCGATCCAGGATGCGTCCCGTCTCTTGATTGCGTGGTGTTTGAAAATCGACAGATGCCGTCCAGTCCACATCCAGCCAGCGTGTCGCAGCGGCAAAGGTGATGCCCTGCAGCTCCGCCTGCGCAACATTCTGGTATTTTTTACTGCTGCTGTTGTATTCAATGAGGTTTGTCAAACGGTTGCGATAGGCCACCATAGAGAAGCTGTCATCACCCTGCTTCCAATGCAATCCGACTTCGGCATTTTTGCCTTCTTCGGGCTGCAGGGAAGCAGAGCCATAAATGCGGTGAAAGCGCTGATACAGCGTGGGCGCACGGAAAGAAGTGCCCGCAGAGACCGTTGCACGCCATGCGGGAGACAACGCCAGCCCGTATGCCGCACTGCCCGTGTTCTGCCCGCCAAATTCACTGTCATCGTCGTGGCGAACATTCAATTGCAGCGAATGAACACTGCCCTGGTAACCCCAGCCCAGGGCCAGCGCATTTTGCGAACGTTCCCGCTGAGACACGTCCAGATCCTTGTTTTGCAAATTGTCTTCACGGCGCTCTAAATTGGCCGTCAACGTTGCATTGCCATGCTTGAAAACGTTTTGCCACAAATAATTACGCAGCTGTGTCTCGGTGTAGCTCGGACTCTTGGTTACGGTCTCGTACTCCACATTCGATTCACTCACGGAAATGCGGCTAGACAAGAGCGGGCTCCATTGCGCAGCCCATGACAGCCCCAAAGTTTCCAGCTTGCGCTTGCTTCGATCATCTGCCAGCGTGGAGTCGTAGCCACTATTGGACTGGCTGGTTAACGCCGTGGCTTCCAAGCGATGGTCGCGGTTCAGCTGCAACCCCAACTTCGCGTTGGCTGCATGCAGCCGATAGTCATCTTTATCCGGGTTGCTGGTGGCAGTCGTCTTTGCATCGAAACCATCAGTGCGCTCGGTTTGCACGCCGACTGCGTAGTCCCACGCGCCTTGCCCCCCTGACAGCCCGGCATCTGCCTTGCGGGTACCTTGGTTGCCGAAACCAATCGCAATATGCGGCAAGAAACCGGTTTCACCCTTTTTAGTGAAAATCTGAATCACGCCTGCCACGGCATCAGAGCCATATACAGCGGCCGCTGGTCCGCGCAGTATCTCCACGCGATCAATGCTCGCCACTGGAATGGTCTGCCAGTCCATACCGCCACTTGTGGACTGCGAGTCCACCCGAATCCCATCCACAAATACGGCTGTGTGCTGGTTGTTAGCGCCTCGCATAAACAAACTGGTGCTCGAGCCCATACCACCGGTACGTACCAGCTGAACACCTGGCTGACGTGCCAAGATCGTCGCCAGATCGCTGAAGCCACTGCGTTCAATTTCCTCGTGACCAACCACCGTCATGTCCGCCAGCACATCTGACAAACGCTGTTCAGTGCGTGTGGCTGAGACGACCACCTCATCCATCGAAGCAGCGATGGACGAAATCCACGGTGCTGCAGCCAAGAAAACCGCCAAGCTCACAGGGCGCAGGGCACACGACGACGCGACGCACAAGCGTCGTTGTTCAAACAAACTCATTTGAGAAATTCAGAGAAATCCACCCGTACTGACCTCCCCGCCAGCAATGGGTAATACCATGTCCATCAAAAAAAGACACACCTGTGTTGGCCGGTATCCGGGCTGGTTCATCAACGCCATCGCCTTCCCAAATGCTTGTTCAAGGCATTCAGTGGCTTAAATGATGGGTGAGCGTATGACTAACGCTAAGAACTCACCGTTGCGGGGGCAGCGCAGGCTAGGTGGTACTGAAGGCCAGCACCATCACCCTGCTTCCCGTTGAACTGCAAACTTGTGAACCAAGTTGCGAGCACCAACATTTGAGACGCCAATTCTAACGGCGCAGACAAGACTCGGCACCAAGCATGATTGCGCGTGAACAACATGGCATCTGACTCAGCAACGTAAAACAGCGACTCATTGACAGCTTGAAACAAGCTCAGGTAGCTATATCTTGTCATCTGCCATAAATTTGCAATTCACGCCAAAGTGGCAGTCCTACAATTAGAGCAATCCATGACGACACCATCTATTCTTGAGCCCATTGCTGAGCGCGTAGAACTGCTACTAAAAAAGTATGAAGCGCTGCAACACGCCAATCACTTGCTCAACCAAGAGATTGAAGCTTTGCATAAAGAGCGAGATTCGCTACGTTCGCGCTTAAAGGCAGCGCGCGCACGCGTGGGTGACTTGATTGAACGTCTGCCTGCCAATCAGGAGACCCCGTGAGCCAGTTAGAAATTCAAATCCTGCACCAAGACTACCTGCTCACCTGCCCTGACGGCCATGAGGCACAGTTGATGGAGGCAGTGGAACGCGTTGACCAGCAGTTCCAGCAAATGCGCGACAACAGCAAACTGCGCTCGCGTGAGCGTGTGGGTGTTTTGCTGGCCGTGAACCTGGCCTATGAAAATCTGGAACTACGCCACCAGCTTCAGGCACTCCAACAACAGCTGGCAACCCAGCAAGGCACAGCGCCAAGCAATGATTTAGAAATTGATGCGCAACGCTTGAACAGCCTGGAGTTACAAGCCGCCCACGATCTCAAAGCCGCAGATCAGTTGCTGCAACGTTTGAATCAGGTGCTGGACAGTGAAACCACCATCACAACCGCAACCAATCCGGATGAAACAGCAAATCAGGAGTCACTGAATGTGGCATCTACAGCCAGTGCTGATATGGAAACGGTTACGGCCAACTTAGACAACGACATGCACATGGACTTGGTGCAACCCGCATCAAAAATTCTGTAAAATCGAGCTTGTCTGCAAACCGCCGGGCTTTATATTACCTTGAACCAATGCTCATTGAGCACGGGCTTGATACATTGCCTAGCAAGCGCGATCGTCTCGCGTTAGACGAACCCAACGCTGGGCTGCTCTCGCCCACCTGAACCCCCGGTTCAGGTTGAGGGTCCGGTGGCTTTGCAGACACCTTTCACTGCTTTTCAGCAACCCCTCACACAGCGACAGCCTATCTAGCGGCACCACACAGATGGCTTATAAATCAAGTCCATCCACAGCGCCCACAAAGAAACGGCAACCAGCATAAACCCCGCTGCACGCACACCCCAGCCAGAGCGCACCAGGCTCAATCGCCCGCTCAGCCAGCGCCATGCATAAGGGGCAGCAATCAACCACAGCGCTCCCCCACAAGCAAAAGCAACCATGCTGACTGCCCCTGTCAACGCGGTTCCACTGAGCGCTGCCACCAAAATAGCGGAATAAAGCAAACCGCAAGGCAGCAATGTCCAAGCCATGCCCGCAAAAAGCCCCCCCCCGCGCATCGACAAGACCGGCTGCACGTTTTTCCACATCGACCTGCCAGCGCGCTCTAACCAGACTGGTTGCTGCCCCTGAAACAGCATCAGCAAGCCCCACGCCAAAATAGCCAGATGCATGAGCACCCAGACTGGATGCAAAGCAGACGTGCGATCAGACAGCCATGCAATTTGCTCCATGGCCAATGCAGCAAGCGCACCCAGCAGGCCATAACCCACCAGGCGACCAATATGAAATTGGAATGCACTCCAATTGAATGCGGCGGGATGGTTCTGCTGCATGCTGTGCATTTGCACGGCTTTTTGATGCCCATGTATCACTGCATGGCAAGGAGCTGCACACATAGCAAGACAATGAGGCCCCCCTACGAGCCCCATGAAAAATGCAGTCCAGACCAGTGAAAATGCCATAAGGATCAGATGATCCGCGAGAACCTTGCGCGGTTGCGGTCTGCTTGCAAATAACGGTCAAACACCAGGGCAACACCGCGCACAAAGAACCAGCCTTTGGCTGTCACCTTGATGCAGTCATCCAAGATTTCAACAAGACCCTCTTCTTGCTGAGAAGCCAGCGCTTCAATCTCTGACGCGAAGTACTTTTTAAAATCGATCAGCCAAGCGCTGTTAATGGATTCATAAAGCACTTCGCCTTGGCACATGATGGTCATGATCACGGCCCGACGAATGGTGTCATCCCGCGTCAACGCCAAACCACGGACAACAGGCAGACGATCTTGGTCCAGCAAGTCGTAATACTCTTCCAAGGTCTTCGCATTCTGGCTGTAAGTGGCGCCAACACGACCAATCGCAGACACGCCCAGTGCAATCAAATCGCAATCCGGTTGCGTGCTATAGCCCTGGAAATTACGGTGCAGACGTCCTTGGCGCTTGGCAATCGCCAAGGCATCTTCAGGCAATGCAAAGTGATCCATCCCCACATACACGTAGCCTGCCTCGATGAAGCTAGCGATGGAAGAAGACAGCATGCCCACTTTGTCGGGTGCAGAAGGAAGGTCTTCTTGCAGGATACGGCGCTGCGGCTTAAAACGCTCCGGCAAATGCGCATAGGCATACAGGGCAATCCGATCTGGACGCAATGCCGCAACCTGCTTCAACGTACGAGCAAATGACTCTGCGTTTTGCTTGGGCAAGCCGTAAATCAAATCAACGTTGATCGACTCAAAACCAAGTTCACGCGATGCCGCCACCAGATCAAACACCTGCTCCGCAGGCTGTTCACGATGTACAGCTTTTTGAACCTCAGGATCAAAATCCTGCACCCCAAAGCTAAGGCGGTTAAAGCCAATCTCTTTGAGCACAGCCAAGCGCTCACGCGTCACCGTCCTTGGATCTACTTCAATCGAATATTCTCCAGCCGGGTCAAATTCAAAGCGCTGACCCAGCATGTGCCACAGCTCACGCAACTCTTCATCCGTAAGGAAGGTGGGCGTGCCCCCACCTACGTGAAACTGACTGACAACCTGCCCGCGACCACAGTGCTGCAGGTGCAAATCCACCTCGCGCTCCAAATAGCGCATGTAGGTGACAGCACGCTCATGGTGCTTGGTAATAATCTTGTTGCAGGCGCAGTAGTAACACAGGGATTCACAAAAAGGAATGTGCACGTAGAGCGACATTGGCTGTTTTGCCGCAGCTGTCACTTTGCGCTGCTTCAACGCCAAGATATAGTCATCATCACCAAATGCCTCCACAAACCTGTCAGCAGTGGGGTAAGAGGTATAGCGTGGACCAGGCACGTCATAGCGTCGCAAGAGTTCGGGGGTGACTACAGTCATGAATCTTTTTTCCTTGTTGCCCCTACTTTGCAACAATAAGCCACGTTTATCCTTGACTTGAATCAAGGGGGCGATGTAAAACCAATGCCACAATTTGATTCACATCATTCGTAAAACCAATGCCACAATTTGATTCAAATCATTAATGGCTGCGCTCTTCACTTCGATAGTTCCGTTTTTATTTTTTAACATCTAGCCTACGTCTTACTCATAGACACATGGGCTTTTGAGTACATGACTCCACCATCCATCAAAGTAACCTGTTCCAACTGCAATCTGCGCGAACTCTGCATGCCTGTGGGCCTGAGCGAGCAACAGTTGCAGCGCATTGATGACATTGTGGCAACCCGCCGCAAAGTCAAACGTGGAGCAACGCTGTTTCGCAACGGAGAAGCCTTCACGTCGCTGTATGCCATTCGCACAGGGTTTTTCAAAACTTGCGTAGCAACCGAAGATGGCCGAGATCAAGTGACAGGCTTTCAAATGGCAGGCGAAATCATTGGCCTGGATGGCATCGTCAATGATCATCACACTTGCGATGCCGTCGCACTCGAAGATGCGGAAGTTTGCGTCATGCCGTTTGATGGGCTGGAGGAAATTTCGCGCGAAGTGACTGCCCTGCAAACCCATGTGCACAAAGTGATGAGCCGCGAAATTGTGCGTGAGCACGGCGTCATGCTACTGCTTGGCAGCATGCGTGCTGAAGAGCGCTTGGCAGCTTTTATTCTGAACTTGGTGCAGCGCCTGCATGCACGGGGGTTTTCCTCATCAGAGTTGGTGCTGCGCATGACACGCGAGGAAATCGGCAGCTACCTGGGTCTCAAGCTGGAGACAGTGAGCCGCACCTTCTCCAAATTCGTGGAAGAAGGCATGGTCGAAGTAAAACAACGCCACGTACGTATTCTGGACACTGCAGCATTGCAGCGCTTGGTGAACAGTCAGCACGAAAGCAATAAATAAGCAAATTGCAAGCTGGTTGATTCAAGCAAAAAAAACCTCCCACGCTTTAGCTTTGGGAGGTTTTTTTACGGTCAATTTTTGCCATACCAAGCACTTGACCTGCCGGTCATCGGAAGAGCGCAATAAGATAGTTCTCAGGAGACGGAAGGTTGTCCGTTGACCTCTGCTGCGGACATTGACAACAGCATTGTCAAATAGCCCATCACAGTAAATACTGCCCAAAAAATAAAAAAGGCAATCGTATAGACAGCACTGCGCGATAGCTCAACGCTTTGCCCCCACCACGACATATCCATAGGGTCAAACACAGAAAAAACCAGCATTTCCATCACACCCGCTGCCAAAAAAGCAGGCCAAGCAATCCACATCCAGCGTTGTGCCAACATATGTCTTCCTTTGTGGTTTAGTTCAACGCCTTTATTGTGCACACAGTATTTTTAAAGTCAGCGTGGGACAAATACCAAATAAAAAAGATAGCTGCTTTCGCTTATTCAAAAAGGATTTCAAAGTCATTGATACTCAAATCCCTTGCGATATAAGCGCAAGCAGCTATCTTTAGCAGTAAATTCAAATTATTTTGGAGCCAAATTAGGCAAATCCGCATCCGGTGTTGCTGCGTGATTGCGCACTGCATTGGCAGGCGCATAACTCTTATCCTGACTGCGCAACTGTTCGTTGATGTTCACGCCTTTTTGGTAGTAATCCGCATCCACAATCGGATCCGCACCACGCGCAGCGATCACCGCCGTCAAAATACCGGCCACAACCACAATCGCCGGTCCAGACAAGACCAGCCACACATGGCCGTATTTCCACCATGGGCCAGATCGTGTTTCCAGTTTCTTTACGCTCTGAGACATGCCAAACTTTCTTTCATCTTTAGACATGGTGGGCAGGGCTTGCACCCCACCCACCGCAAATAACGCTTTCTTAGCGCGGCACTAAGAAAACTGATTTTTCTCGAACGTGGCCTTTGCCACTTTGCGCAGAAATTTCGAACTCAATTGGATGAGAGCCTGAATCTGCAGTTCCATACGGAATTTGCACCCGCACAGCCACACCACGCGTCTGTGCTGAATCCACTGAAACCTCGCGCCCCTCAACCAGCTCAATGCCTTCAAGGCCATTCACTGTCACCGTATAAATTTGCGCTTCTTCCGTGGCATTCATGACTTGCAGACGGTACACGTTCTCCAGCTTCCCGCCCGCAGCAATACGCGCCAGCGATGCACGATCCCGGATCACATCTACTTTCAATGGCTCGCGCACCGCCATGCTGAACACCATTGCCGCAGACAGCCCCAGCAGAATGGCTGCATAAATGAGCACTCTGGGGCGTGCAATCCGTCTCCAGATCTGAGCTCCTGCCCATCCTTTGTTAACTGCATTTTCCGTAGTCAGGCGAATCAAGCCTCGTGGGTAGTGCATGTTGTCCATGACGTTATTACATGCATCAATACACAAACCACAGCCAATACACTCGTACTGCAGACCATCACGAATATCAATACCGACGGGGCAAACCTGGACGCACAGTTTGCAGTCAATGCAATCGCCCAAACCTTGTGCTTTGTAATCTACTTCTTTTTTGCGAGGACCCCGATTTTCACCACGCAGAGCGTCATAACTGACAACCAAAGTGTCTTTGTCAAACATCGCACTCTGAAAGCGCGCGTAGGGGCACATGTATTTGCAGACTTGCTCGCGCATATAGCCTGCATTGCCGTAGGTGGCAAAACCATAAAACAGCACCCAAAAAATCTGCCAGCCGCCCTCTAGGGCCAATAACTCGCCAGCCAGCTCACGGATAGGTACAAAGTAGCCAACGAAAGTAAATCCCGTCCACAAAGCGATGGCAATCCACAAAAACTGTTTGAGCGTCTTGCGCCAGACCTTCTCTAAAGTCCAACCGGATTGATCCAACCGGATACGTGCACTACGGTCGCCTTCGACTTTGTGCTCAATCCACATGAATATCTCGCTATACACCGTCTGCGGGCATGCAAAGCCACACCACAACCGCCCCGCTACCGCCGTAAACAAAAACAGCGCCAAAGCACTAATGATGAGTAAACCGGTGAGGTAGATGAAGTCCTGTGGATACAGCACGTAGCCGAATAAATAAAAGCGGCGCGCACCCAGGTCAAACAAGACCATTTGCCGCTGCCCCCATTCCAGCCACGGCAAACAGTAAAAAAACAGCTGCGTCAACCACACCATCGCCCAGCGCCAATTCATGAATTTCCCGCTGATGGAGCGTGGATAAATCTTTTTATGCGCTTCAAAAAACGATACTGTTTTTTCCTGGCTTTCCGCTTTGATAGGAATGGTTTTTTGCGGTTTTTTCTGCTCGGAACTCATGGGTCACACTCCCTAAATCGCACCAAAGAAAAAGGCGGCACACAGTGCCGCCTTAGACATCATTACGATGATCAGTTAGCTGTTCCAGGCTTGTTAGACAAGCCCCAAACATATGCGGTCAGAACGTCAATCTGTGCAGGGGTCAATTTCTTGTCCTGCGCAGGCATTTCGTTCATCTTGCCATTGGTGATGATGTCAACAATGGCTTTTTCGCCCCAGCCGTGAAGCCAGATGTCATCTGTCAGATTTGGCGCGCCCAACAAGGTATTACCCTTGCCATCCATGCCATGGCAAGCTGCACAAGCCGTAAATTTAGACTTACCCAGCGATGCCTTCAAAGAATCATGAGGGCTGTTAGACAGGCTCAAGACATAGTGCGCCAAATTACGCACATCCTCAGCAGTACCAACCACTTCAGCCTGAGGTGGCATCATGGACATACGGCCTTGGGTAATGGTCTGCTTGATATTTTCTGGTGCACCACCGTGCAACCAGTCAGCATCAGCCAAGTTAGGGAAACTCTTGCCGCCACGTGCGTCCGAGCCATGGCACTGAGCGCAGTTGTTCATGAACAAGCGCTCACCAATTGCCATCGCCTGGCTGTCCTTGGCTACATCTTCTGTGCTCATGGCAGTGAAACGTGCATACATAGGCTCCAGTTCAGCTTTGGCTTTTTCCACCTCTGCTTCATAGGCTCCCACTTGGCTCCACTGCATCTTGCCAGCATAAGCACCCAAACCGGGGTATGCCAACAGGTACAGCAAGCTAAACACGATGGTGATCACGAACATCCATATCCACCAGCGTGGCATAGGATTGTTCAGTTCGCGCAGGTCTTCGTCCCACACGTGGCCAGTCGTATTGTCGCCATCAGACACTACCTTTTTACGGGCAGTAATGATGAGCAGAACCAAGCAGGCGACGATGCCCACAATGGTGATGCCTGCGACATAGACCGACCAGAAGTTATTTACGAAATCGCTCATGGGATGTTCTCGTTCTGGTGGAGAAATCAGTCTTGTTGGAACGGCAGCTGCGCCGCTTCATCGAAACGTGCCTGATTGCGGCGGGCATACGCCCACCACCAGATACCGATGAAAAGCGCCATCGAAACCAACGTTGCAACAATGCGCATGGTGGTGATGTCCATAGACTGATCCTTTTTACTTAAGCGCGGTGCCCAGACCTTGGAGGTAAGCAATCACTGCTTCCATCTCGGTCTTGCCCTTGACTTGCTCAGCAGCACCGGCGATTTGTTCATCGGTGTAAGGCACGCCAACCGTACGCAACGCTGTCATGCGCTGTGCAACCACAGTGTGGTCCACCGCACTTTTTGCCAGCCATGGGTACTCAGGCATGTTCGACTCTGGAACCACATCACGAGGGTTGTTCAAGTGAATGCGATGCCATTCATCGCTGTACTTGCCGCCCACGCGGTGCAGGTCAGGGCCAGTTCGCTTTGAGCCCCATTGGAAGGGGTGGTCATACACGAACTCACCAGCAACAGAGTAGTGACCGTAGCGCATAGTTTCTGCACGGAACGGACGAATCATCTGCGAGTGACAGTTGTAGCAACCTTCGCGAATGTAGACATCACGGCCCATCAACTCCAGAGGCTGGTAAGGCTCAACGCCTTGCACAGCTTCTGTGGTCGATTTTTGGAAAAACAGAGGCACAATTTCCACCAGGCCACCCACAGCAACCACCAGCAAGATCAAAACGATCATCAAAAAGTTGCTGGTTTCTACCTTTTCGTGGGTAAAACCCTTGGAGGCCTTATCGTTATTTACAGACATTTTTGGCTCCTCGTACTTAGGCGTGAGCAGGGTTAACGGCAGGCACTGCCACCTTCACAGAACGACCCGAAGCCACTGTCTTCATAACGTTCCAAGCCATGATCAGCATACCGATCAAGTACAGCAGACCACCGATTACGCGAATCACGTAGAAGGGATAAGAAGCCTTCACGCTCTCCACAAAGGTGTACGTCAAAGTACCGTCAGCATTCACAGCACGCCACATCAGGCCTTGCATCACACCGGAGATCCACATCGCAGCGATGTACAGCACGATACCGATGGTTGCCATCCAGAAGTGCAGCTCAATGGCCGACTTGGAGTGCATTTCGGTTTTGCCGAACAAGCGAGGGATCAGGTAATACAACGAACCCATGGTGATCAAGCCAACCCAACCCAGCGCACCAGAGTGCACGTGACCGATAGTCCAGTCTGTGTAGTGCGACAGAGCATTCACAGTCTTGATTGCCATCATGGGGCCTTCGAACGTGGACATGCCGTAGAACGATAGGGACACGATCAGGAAGCGCAAGATAGGATCTTCACGCAGCTTGTGCCATGCACCAGACAAGGTCATCACCCCGTTGATCATGCCGCCCCAAGAAGGTGCCAACAAAATCAGCGAGAACACCATGCCAACGGACTGTGTCCAATCAGGCAGTGCTGTGTAGTGCAAGTGGTGCGGACCAGCCCACATGTAAGTGAAGATCAAAGCCCAGAAGTGCACGATCGACAGGCGATACGAGTACACAGGACGTCCTGCTTGCTTGGGTACAAAGTAGTACATCATGCCCAAGAAGCCAGCGGTCAGGAAGAAGCCCACCGCATTGTGTCCGTACCACCACTGCACCATCGCGTCTTGCACGCCAGCGTAGGCAGAGTAGCTCTTCATGAAGCCTGCTGGGATGGCTGCACTGTTCACCACATGCAGCAACGCTACAGCGATGATGAAGGCACCAAAGAACCAGTTGGCCACATAAATGTGCTTGACCTTACGTGTGCCAATCGTTCCAAAGAACACGATGGCGTAGGACACCCAGACCAAAGTGATCAAGATATCGATAGGCCACTCCAGCTCCGCGTACTCTTTGCCGGAGGTAAAACCCAAAGGCAAAGACACCGCTGCAGCCACGATCACCAATTGCCAGCCCCAGAAGGTGAAGGCAGCCAGCTTTGGCAGGAACAACGTGGTTTGGCAGGTACGCTGCACCACGTAGTAGCTCGTTGCGAACAAGGCGCATCCGCCGAACGCAAAAATTACCGCATTTGTATGCAATGGACGCAGGCGTCCAAAGCTAAGCCAAGAAATACCGAAGTTGAGTTCGGGCCAAGCCAATTGGGCAGCGATAAAAACGCCGACCAACATGCCTACGACCCCCCAGACCACGGCCATGATAGAAAACTGCCTAACTACGGTATCACTGTAGTGTGCAGCACTAGTTTTTAGAGAATCCATCGGGCACCTCTTAATATGCAGTCGAAAGTGTTCACTGTTATGGTTTTTACGTTGTTGACAAACATCAATCGTCTCGAAGAATGCGCTCCGCCTCTTGTTCGACGCTTTCAAACTGTCCGCGGTAAATCGCCCACCACAAGCCTGCGGCGATGATCAAAACAAGAACCACGGACATCGGAATTAAGAGATAGAGAATTTCCACGACAGGACTTTCAATCAGACTGCCACTGCGGTCACACCAAGCGCCCGCATAGACTGCTCATCCGGTATTGCAGCAGCTCGTAACGGCAATGGTTTCACCAAGCGGGCTGCGTTTAGTACAACCAGTACAGAGCTCAAAGCCATACCCAGCCCCGCAAGCCATGCAGGCATCAACCCCGCCATTGCCAAAGGGATACAAACTGCGTTGTACAGCGCAGAGAAAAATAAATTTTGGCGCACAACACGCAGCGTCTTGCGAGCCAACAAAACGGTTTGCAGCACCAACTCCAAGTTATCGCCCAGCACAACAAAGTCTGACTGGGCCCGAGCCAAAGGTACAGATCGGCCAAAAGCGAATGACACGTCAGCACCTGCCAAAACAGGGCCGTCATTCAAGCCATCTCCAACCATGCCAACGCACTTTCCAGCCGCTTGGGCAGCACGAATGCGCTCCAACTTCGATTGCGGAGAGCACTCTGACTTGTAGTCTTCAATACCCAGCTCTGCAGCTACGCGCGATACAGCAGGCGACCCGTCACCAGAAAGCAACTGCACCCCAACCCCAAGTTGTCGCAGCCCACCGAGTACATGAATCGCCTCACTTCTCACCCCTTCATCCAATTCAAAGGAGGCCAAGACTTGAATATTGGTTGGAGATACTTCAAATGCCAAATACACGGCTTGGACATCTTCTTGCCATTCATTGGCACCTGCTACAAACGCACGTGACCCCAATCGCACCCATATAGGGGCCTCATCTGTTCCTGTAGCGGCCCGAACTTGCGCCCTCAATCCATGTCCACTCAGTTCCTCCACTGACAGGACTTCCCACTTTGACACCCAAGACAACCCAAAACCTGCGACTGCCTTGGACACTGGATGCATTGAATTTTTCGCCACCGCCGCTGCCAAACCCTGCCACAAGGTCGCATCTGACTCATCCAGCACTGACATGCGAGAAACCTGCATACCATCTCGCGTCAACGTTCCAGTCTTATCAAAGACCAACGTGTCAATCGATGCCAATACTTCAAGCCCCTGCAAATTGCGCACTAACACGCCATGACGAGCAAGGGTCCCTGCAGCCGTCAACATAGCCACAGGTGTTGCCAACGAAAGTGCACATGGACACGTGACAATCAAGACTGCCGCCGCAATCATGAGAGCTCGCCCAGGATCTACGGGCCACCAATACACAGCTGATGCAATGGCCAATACAAGCACAACCACCAAAAATGGCCCCGCAACCTTGTCCGCCAACTGCGCTAATCGCGGCTTCTGGGTCGATGCGCTCTCCATTAAGTTCACAATCTGCGCGAACTTTGTCTGTCCACCAATTCGCTCCACCAGAACTTCGACAACAGCCGTCAGATTGAAGCTGCCGGCAATAATCCGGTCACCTTCCGCACGAGATACAGGACGCGACTCACCAGTGAGCAATGCCTCATCAGCCTGGGTACGCCCCTTCAAAACAACACCATCTACAGGGAATGCTTCCCCGGGCAGGATGCGCAGCACATCACCCGGTGCAATATTTCGCAACGCGACACGGTGAAACTGACCATCAGAAGCCTGCTTTTCAATACTGTCTGGCAGCCGATTGAGTACTGCATCCAGTGCTCCAGCTGTACGATCACGCAGTCGAATTTCCAACCAACGCCCTGCAAGCAAAAAAGATACAAACATGGTCAAAGAGTCGTAGAAAACCTCTTCACCAAAAATACCTTCGGGCGAGAATGTGCCAATCGTGCTGACAATAAAAGTGATGATCATGCCCAGAGCGACAGGCATATCCATGCTCACACGACGATTTCTTAAATCGCGCCATGCACCACTAAAAAATGGGCCGCACGCAAAAATCAACATGGGTATACAAATAACCCATGAGGCCCATCGCAAAAGCCGCTCAAACTCCATGAGCAAATCACCAGGCTGCGCGTTATACGATGGCCATGCATACATCATGACCTGCATCATGCAAAACGTTGCCAGCAGCCAGCGCCACAAGGCTTTGCGATACTGCGCCTGACGCATTTCACGTGCCACCGCATCTCGCGCTGGCACGGCGCGATAACCGACCTTTTGCACTGCCGCCATCCACTGTGAAGGAAGCACTTGAGAGGGCTTCCATACCAAACGCGCGCGTTTGGCCGCTGCACTCACGTCAACCTGCACAATCCCAGGAACAGCACGCAAGGCATCTTCAATCACTAGGGCACAAGTTGCGCAATACATACCCTCTATGGCAATCTGTGAATCCCAAACTTCAATGTCTTCTGGCTTGAACGCTTGAATTTGCTGCTGCCCGTATGGCTTTCCGAAACTCACCCACTCCGCAGGATCATCTAGTAAATGCAGGCCACTATTGGCTGATGGAACGTCTGCATCGGATACTGTCTGCTCCTGAGCGAAGGGCGACTGTGAAAGAGCTTGTGGCATGACCGCAAGGGTACCCACAACCCCCCCAGAGACATTGACTTACATCAAGACCAACCAAGCCGCACGATTTATGCTTAAAACGTCAGCAATGAAAACTTGGAGATAAAAATGTACGAACGCATTCTGGTTGCTACCGATGGATCCTCACTGTCCGACAAAGCTGTCAGCCATGCTATGGATCTGGCAAAGCTGAGCGGGGCATCTGTGGTTGCCTTAAAAGTCATACCGCGTTATCCCCGCAGCTATTTGGAGGGCGGCGCGACGGTTGACCTGTCAGAAATCAAGCGCATCGAAGCACAATGGGCAGACCAAGCACAGTCCGTACTGAACAAGATCAAAATGGACGGAAAAGCAATGGGCGTTACGGTCAAGACCAGCATTGCAAAATCCGACTTGATTGCAGAGTCAATCATTGCTGCAGCTGATAAGCAAAACGTTGACTTGATCGTGATGGCATCGCATGGGCGCAAAGGCATCAAGCGCTTACTACTGGGCAGCGAAACACAGCACGTACTGACACACTCTCAAGTGCCCGTACTGGTTCTACGCTGAATAGGTCAATGCTTATAAAAAAGGTCCTTACGGACCTTTTTCATTTTTTACACAAAATTTATTTATATATAAAATATTTTCCAAAAATCACCAAAATTCAAACGCACTCGTAATAAATCGTTCTTTTGGTTTTTTTCAAAAAAGTGTGAAGTACGATACGGCAGCATATTATTTCCGCGTTGACCACTGGCATAAAATAAAAAAATAGATTGACCAAATAATCTGAAAAAATCTATTAAAAAAGCATGTTCAATGAATGCATTAATTCTGAAATGAAATAGATTTCAGTATATTTATATCTATTTATCAGCAGCCTCTAAAACACATTTAGCACTCAAAAATTCGCCGTGCGCTTTTCAATAAAAGCATTCACCCCTTCGCGATGCTCTGTCGACACAGCGTAGGCATAAGGGGCATGTACAGCTTCATTACGGGCCAAACTTCTCATAGTCTGTTTGTTCAAGCGCGCGGCCTGTGGTGACAAGCTTGCAATACGCCGCGCAGCACCCTCGACCTGTTCGTGCAATTGACTCTCAGACAAAGGCTGTGCGCACCATCCCGTTGCAGCCATGTCTTGGGCAGAGAACACTGCAGCCTCTAGCAGCATACGCTTTGCAGCATGCATACCCACTGCCGATGAAACCAGATGCAGCTCTTTTGGTGCCATGGGAAATCCCAGCTTAGCAATAGGTGCACCAAAGCTGGCATTTTCTGAAACCCATCGCACATCGCAACAACTGGCAATCTCTACCCCTGCCCCCATACAAACACCGGTAATGCTTGCCACAATTGGCACATCACAGGCCAGCATTGCATTCAAACCTCCCCACACCTCTTCTTCATGAAAGGCAGCCAAGCTATCGGGGTCAAATCGAAAGGCTGGATATTCTGAAATATCACCTCCAGCACAAAAAGCACCCCCATGGCTTTGAACGACTACACAGCGCGCCATGCGGTTGCCTTGAATTTCTTCAAAGACAGACTTCAATTGACGCCACATTTTGCGCGTCATAGCATTCAATTTTCCAGAATTGGCTATCTCTACACGCAATATGCCCGCGCAAGACCCTTGAACTTGCGACCAAGGCTGCATAGTGATTTGTCCACTCATGCGCCAGCCTCTTCAGAATTTTTATAGAAAAGATTCGTAAGCCCCATACTCTTCAAACGCTGAGCCCATTGCATCGTGTCTTGCTTGACCATCGCCGTAAAAGCCTCTCCATACACGTCACCCCACCGAATGCCCATCGCTTCGAAATTGGAAGACATCCCCGCGTCGCTACCCATACGCTCAAATACCTCCACCATAGTGGCAGCTTGCGCATCAGATAGTTGCCGCGGAGCAAACAATCCATACCACGTCACCCTCTCAAGAGAATGAACACCGAGTTCTTGCGCACACGGTACATCTGGCAAAACATTGGTACGCTGTGTCCCAGTGACCATCAGTGGCTTCAAACGACCGCTGCGAATATGTGGCAAACAGGAAACCAAGCCATCAATCATCATGTCCACAGAGCCCACCAGCAAATCTTGCATTGCCGGCCCTGCACCACGAAAATGGACAAACTCAAAATGCAAAGATTCTTGATGTTTCAAGATTTCTGAAGAGATGTGGCTAGACGAGCCAATTCCAGCAGTCGCCATGCGATAGCGAGCAGGCTTACGACTTAAATCAGAAAGCAGCTCCATGGCTGTACGCGAACGCATGCGTGCGGGATTAACCAAAATCACTTGCTGAACGGCTGCCACCATGGCCAGCGGCCGCAAATCGTCAATAAAATCAAACTCATCGTTGTTGATCAATGCACGTGCCACAGCCAAATAGCTGCCACCAAGCAATAGATTCTGTCCATTTGCCGCAGATTTTGACGCGAAGTTTGCACCTTGCATCCCTCCTGCACCACCTTGATAAATCAACCGCAGCGGCTGCAGCGTCTTACGCTCAAATGATTGAGCCAATTGCTTTGCCAAAATAGCACTCGAGCCCCCAGCTGGGAATGGAACAATCAAATTAACCGGTTTGTTTGGCCATGCATTTAAAGAGGACTTTGCGCCATTGGCGTTTTGCGCCCACACAGGCGGCATGGCCGCCAGTGTGGCCAAGCATTGCAAATACGCACGCCGATCTAACACGCAGGGCTCACTTTCTTTCTATTATTTTTGCCAGAACCTCTGCCTTTACACCGCTGAACGTCGTTGAGCCCATATCCACATCATTGCACCGCCCACAATCATCGGAATACACAGCCACTGTCCCATACTCATCCCCATAGACAGGATGCCCAGGTAAGCATCCGGCTCCCGGAAGTACTCTGCGATAAAGCGAAAACTTCCGTAGCCGATTAAAAATGCGGCAGCAACTTGCCCAGGCTTGTGCTCCTTTCGCGCGTATATCCATAGCAGCACGAAAAGTAATACACCTTCCAGTAAAAATTGATAAATCTGAGAAGGATGGCGCGGCAGCATAGAACCGCTTTGTGGAAAAACCATACCCCAAGGCAGCTCAGGGTTCGAGAAACGGCCCCACAACTCGCCGTTGATAAAGTTACCAATACGCCCAGCAGCCAAACCGGTGGGCACACACGGAGCTACAAAGTCCACAACGTACAACCAAGATCGTTTGCGCGAATAGGCAAACCACAACATAGCCCCTATCACACCCAATAAGCCACCGTGAAAGCTCATCCCACCTTCCCACACTGCGAACACCTCTAAAGGGTGGCTCAGGTAGTAAGCAGGTTTGTAAAACAGGCAGTAGCCTAACCGCCCCCCGACAATCACCCCGATCACGCCTTGAAACAATAAGTCTTCTACATCCCTGCGTGTCCACGCAGCATTGCCTTGCAAACGATTGAAAGGTGGATGCTTCAGCCGGCATATGCCCAACCACATAAACAAGCCAAAGGCTGCCAAATACGTCAGGCCATACCAATGGATGGCAATCGGCCCTAACTGTAGGGCTACGGGATCAATCTGTGGGTACATGAGCATGGTGTGCATTGTGCCGCAGGCCAGCAGCACCGTGATGACACATGCGTGCCATAAAGAACCAATCGCGAATGATTCTGCGTTTCGCATGCATGCAATGCGACAAGCTAGGGTTTATCAAACGCAATTTGAAGTAAACCGAGCAGCCCACCATACTCAAGGCTTCAGCTACCCATAAGAAAACAGAACTATGCAAGGTCATCCTGAAGTCATCGCCTGCCTGAATGAATTGTTACGCGGCGAGTTGGCTGCTCGCGATCAGTACTTTATCCACTCCCGCCAATATGAAGATCAAGGTTTTATGCGTTTGTATCAACGCATCGACCATGAAATGGCAGAGGAAACTGCTCATGCCGACATGATCTTGCGCCGCATTCTATTTTTAGGCGGCAAGCCAGATATGCGCCCCCACCCATTCACAGCGGGTAATACCGTCGAGGAAATGCTGCACAAAGACCTGGCGGTGGAATACCAAGTGCGTGACAATCTGCGCACTGCCATGGTGCTATGCGAAAAACACCACGACTTCCAATCGCGTGATTTGCTCCTGGCGCAGCTCAAAGACACGGAAGAAGATCACACCTACTGGCTAGAAAAGCAGCTGGGACTTATTCGCATGATGGGCCTAGCCAACTATCTGCAATCGCAAATAGGCGCGATAGCCTAAGCTGCTCACACAGTAAAAACTCAGTTGCAAGTATTTTTACTGTGTGCATGCCTCTCCTCTAAGGCCGCTGTAGGCATGCCTCAAAGCAAAGTAGGCATGCATGCTTCATGCACCTAGGTACGCCACCCACTACAAGTGGGCGTCACCAAACCATCTCACACTCTACTCAGAGATAACTTTTCCAAAGTTAGAAGCACAGCAGGAACTTGCATCCTGTTTTCTGCATGAATGCGCCACTACCGAACATTTGGGACTGCTTGCAGCAGGAACCCACAAACCACCCCACTCGAGAAACCAAATTCAGTGCTGTACAAGAAGAAAAGTGACGCATGAGCTACGCGACGCAGTGGCTTCTTTATGGGCAGGGAGAGGACATGTCTCATCGTTGAGCCGTTAGTTCGCCACGCGCCGACAACGCATTCGTTTCGGAAAAGCAAAAAGCCCCAGCATTACTGCTAGGGCTTTTCTTTTGGGGCGATCAATGGGGCTCGAACCCACGACAACCGGAATCACAATCCGGGGCTCTACCAACTGAGCTATGACCGCCGTAACTTGTGTATCTAGGCTGCTTTAAAGCGGCCTAGATACTGATCTGGGGTGGCTGATGGGGCTCGAACCCACGACAACAGGAATCACAATCCTGGACTCTACCAACTGAGCTACAGCCACCGGAAGAGATTCTTATTATAGCTGGTTAATTTACCCCTCTACGGGAGCCAGCTATGATTTTTTCACTCAGGGGCGCGAAACCTTGAATTGGACCTTGAATTTCTTCTTGAGCAATTCATAGTAAGCAGCGCCTTCTGCAGTGCTCATCAATTGTACATACTGCAGCGAGGCTTGCCGGGCTGAATCAGCACTTCTCTCCGTGGATGGCAAAATTTTATTCACTTTCACGATTGCATACCCTGCATCACCCAAACCAACGCCTTCCCAAGCAGGTAAAGCATCGGTTTTAGCTTGCAACGCTGCATCCAGCACCTGGCGAGGCATACCCAACGGATTGTCACGCGCAACAACAACGGCTGGCAAAAGCCCTTGTGCCTTGGCTGGATCAGCGCGCCACTCTTTGAGTTTGGCTTCACCAGCTTCACGCGCCAATACGACGGACTGCTGCTCAACATACAAAGTCTTCACGCGTGCTGCCACTTCTTCAAATGACAGCTGCTTTGTGGGTTGATAGCTGACCACGCGACCAGCAACCATTTGGTTGGCACCCAGATCAATGGCATCAGTATTGCGCTTGTTGTCAATGCTGTCGGCAGAGAACAAGGCATCCAAGAACGCCTCATTGGCCAGAGGCCCTTGTGCATCAGGACGCGGTTCACGCGTAACGCCATCCACAGTTTGCAACTTCAAGCCCAGTTTCTCTACCGCGGGCTGCAGACTTTCCGCTTGCTCATACACCGTATTAGCAAACACCTCGGCAACTTCGGCAAATTTACGTTGCGCTTGCTGATCCTTCAGATCATTTGCGATTTTTTCGCGCACTGACGCAAAACTTGGAACTGGAGGTTGCTTTACATCTGTCAGTTCAATGATGTGGAATCCAAACTCTGACTCCACGACACCACTGATAGCGCCCTTTTCCATAGCAAAGGCTGTCTGCTCAAACTCAGGAACCATGGCACCACGTGCAAAGAATCCCAAGTCACCACCAGCCACTGCAGAGCCAGCGTCCTGGGACTCTGCCTTTGCAACTTCAGCAAAACTGGCTGGATTGGCCTTGACCTTGTCGTAGATGGCTTGCGCTTTGGCTTTAGCTGCCTCACGCTCAGCTGCAGGCATGCTCTTGGGAGCATTTATCAAAATATGACTGGCACGACGCTCTTCTTGACCACCCGCCAAGCGAGCTGCATTTTCTTTGTAGTAAGTCTGCAGATCAGATTCATTGAGCTCGATGCCGTCACGCACCGTTTTCAAATCCAGCACGACGTACTCCACCTTCGCTTGTTCTGACTGCTGAAACTTCGCCAGATGCGTTTGGTAGTAAGCCTTTAGATCCTCATCATTCACCTTGACCTGGCTTACGAAATCCTTGGCCATGAATTGCGCGACTTGGATTTCGCGACGCTGCAAAAAGGCATCCATCGCAGCATTGACCACAACAGGCGTTGCCAATGCTGTATTCATCACATTGCCGACCACCTGCCCCAAAGACATATCACGGCGCAGCGAAGCCTCGTAACCTTCAGGCGTCATGCCCTGCGCAGCCAGCAATGCACGGTATCCATCCGCATCCAAGCTGCCATCAGCTTTGCGCAAACTGGCAATTGCAGGAATGTTTTGCAGTGTGCGCGCCAGCGCTGCATCACTGGTCACCAAGTGCATCTTCTGTGCAGCTACCTGAAATACCCGGTCGCGCACCATCCGCTCCAAGCTGGCATAGCGCGCTTCTGGCGTGTCCAATAACTTGGAATCCATTCCAGGGTTTTCTGCACGTAGCCGGTCACTCTCGTACCGATGCGTGTTGTCCCAGTCATTTTGGGTAATGTCTTGCCCATCGACACGTGCAACTGTCGGGCTAGAGCCCGAGAAGTAACTCTGGTCGATACCGACAAAAATGAACGAGGGAATGATCAGCAAGAACAGCAAGATCATGACGAACTTGGAGTGCTTGCGGATTGATTCGAGCATAGTCAATCTTTCTGAGGATACATAAAAAAAGGCGAACCCACGCTCGCCTTTTTAATGGAATAGCGCAGACGCAAACGTTTTGCAGCACGCAAACCAAATAAGGAAACTCAAAGATTCTACCTGCTCAACCCTTCCATGCATTCAGCAGTTGCATCAACTCTACGCACCAGTGATCACTGGCTGCAAATAGACAACAAAAAAGCACCTTGGCTTATGCCAAAGGTGCTTTTGGGGATTGAAGTGGTGGGTGCTAACGGGGTCGAACCGCTGACCTACGCCTTGTAAGGGCGCCGCTCTACCAACTGAGCTAAGCACCCGCTGTGAAATAAAAAAAGCATCTAGATTGCTCTATATGCTTTTTACAGTGGGAAGTGGTGGGTGCTAACGGGGTCGAACCGCTGACCTACGCCTTGTAAGGGCGCCGCTCTACCAACTGAGCTAAGCACCCCACTGTTAAAACTTTGATCAGTTCAAAGCGTCTTTAAGTGCCTTACCTGGACGGAATTTAGGCACCTTAGCTGCTTTGATCTTAATGGCATCACCGGTACGTGGATTACGACCAGTGCGTGCAGCACGCTTGCCAACTGCAAAAGTACCAAAACCTACCAAAGAAACTGTACCGCCCTTTTTGAGGGTTTTCTTCACTGCATCAATCGTCGACTCCAGCGCGCGAGCTGCGGCAGCTTTGGAGATATCGGCGTTATTAGCAATGTGCTCAATCAGTTCAGTCTTATTCACAAGATGCCTCTCGAGAAATGGTTGTTGGACCGCCTTTGTGACAGAGTTTAAAACTCAACACCGCATGGTGCTTGTCAGCGTTAGGCGAGATTCTAGTCAGGTTTGCCAAGCATTTTGACGAAAAAACGATTTTTTTACCGCTTTTGCTCGAAGTGACTTTCCGCATTGACAAATGCATCTACCGCTTCATCTGCGGCAGGCGTTCACTTTTTACACGCCCCCGCAGATAGAGGCAACAAAAAAGCGCCGAAGGTGTGTCCTTGGCGCTCTTGCGTTGTGCAATGTGCAAGCTAGTTCTTGACGCGGCTGCGAATCTCTGGAATTGCTTTTTGCAAGTAATACACCATGGACCACACGGTCAGCACCGCGGCAATCCAGATCAAGATTTGCCCCCACAAGCGGGTATCCACAACACCAAACAATACGCCGTCATACAACATAAAGGGAATAGCCACCATTTGCACCGTTGTCTTGAGCTTGCCCAGCATGTGCACAGCCACACTCTTGCTGGCGCCGATCTGTGCCATCCATTCACGCAAAGCAGAGATTGCGATTTCGCGGCCAATGATGATCAACGCCACAAAGACATCGGCACGTTGCAAATGCACCAGCACCAGCAACGAAGCGCACACCAGAAACTTGTCTGCCACTGGATCCAAGAAGGCACCAAACGAGGAGGTCTGGTTCAAGCGCCGCGCTAAAAAGCCATCCAGCCAGTCAGTAGCGGCAAAGACAATGAACATCAACGCCGCAATCAGGTTGCGGGTTTCCGGTGTGAATGGCGCGTAGAACACTCCGACGATCAAGGGGATCGCGACAATGCGCGTCCAGGTCATCAAGGTGGGAATGGTGAAGAACATGGGCGCGATTGTGTCACGCCTGACGCACTTTGAACGCAAGCGTGTACTTGGTAAAACTGCGTAGGTAACCAAGCATCAATGCAATGCGCGGTAAATATCATCGGCCAAACTGGCAGAAATACCGTCTACCGTCATCAGATCTTCGATGCTGGCATTGGTCACACCACGCACGCCACCAAAACGCTGCAGCAAGCGGGCGCGACGCTTGGGACCGACACCTGGAATATCCTCCAGACTGCTTTGCCCCGTACGCACCTTGGCGCGCTGTGCACGCATCCCTGTAATGGCAAACCGGTGTGCTTCGTCACGGATCTGGGCAATCAGCATCAAGGCTGCCGAGTCGTGCCCTAAATAGACTTTTGGGCGACCATCGGCAAACACCAGCTCTTCCAGACCGACTTTGCGGCCTTCACCCTTTTCGACCCCCACGATCCGGGACAAGTCCAGCCCCAGCTGGGTGAATACTTCGCGCGCCATGCTGACCTGCCCTTTGCCTCCATCCACCAGCACCAAATCAGGCAAACGGGGTGCGCCGCGCTCGGGCTCTGCGCCACCGGCGGCCTGCAAAGCATCTGCCACGGGCTGGTAACGCCGTGTCAGCACCTGCCGCATGGCGGCATAGTCATCGCCCGGGGTAATGCCTGTGATGTTGAAGCGACGATATTCGCTGTTTTGCATCTTGTGATGGTGAAACACCACGCACGAAGCCTGTGTGCTCTCGCCTGCCGTGTGCGAAATGTCAAAGCACTCAATTGTGAGTTCATCCAGGCGCTCCTGCGGCAAGTCCAAAGCCTCGGCCAGTGCGCGTGTACGTGCCTGCTGAGAGCCTTCTTCTGCCAGCAAACGCGCCAACTGAATGGCTGCGTTCTGCTCGGCCATCTCCAGCCAGATGCGACGCTGTTCACGGGGTTGTTGCACGGCCGTGATTTTGTAGCCGGCCTGCACTGACAACGCCTGAATCAACGGCACATCGACTCCCTCACTCATGACCAGCACGGGCG
The DNA here is from genome assembly GCA_963520865.1 of uncultured Comamonas sp. Lineage (GTDB taxonomy): Bacteria > Pseudomonadota > Gammaproteobacteria > Burkholderiales > Burkholderiaceae_C > Comamonas. The sequence continues at coordinate 54,350 of CAUQST010000009.1, read as the reverse complement.
GGATAGGGACATCGATGTAGTGCTGCGCCAAGAAGGCCTCCAGCACACGCACCTCTACCGATTGCTGCTGCACCTCGTCCTCGAGCTGGTAAACACCCATGGCGTCGTCCAGTTGAGAAGGAAAGTACGCGCGGTCACCCAGATGCCGGCCACCGCGCACCATGGCCAGGTTCACGCAGGCGCGACCACCTTGCACCCTGACTGCCAGGATGTCCACATCTTTATCGCTGGTGGTTTCAATCGCCTGCTGGTGCAGCACGGTGGAGAGCGCAGACATTTGATTGCGGATTTCTGCCGCTTTTTCATACTCCTGCTTTTGTGCATGCTCCATCATGCGAGCCTCCATTTGCTGCAGCAGCTCCTGCGTTTCACCGCGCAGCATGGCCTCGGCGTTGCGCACATCGGTGGCGTAATCCTGCGGACTGATGTGATTGACACAAGGGGCGGAGCAGCGCTTGATTTGAAATAGCAAGCAAGGGCGAGAACGGTTGGCAAACACCGTGTCTTCACAGGTCCGCAATCTGAATACTTTTTGCAGCAGCTGGATGCTTTCCTTGACTGCCCATGCACTGGGGTAAGGGCCAAAGTAGCGGTGCTTCTTGTCGGTACTGCCGCGGTAATACGCTATGCGCGGAAATCGCTGGCCCGGAGGGCTGCCTGCATCGCCATCGCGCACCGATACGCCAGTCAACTTCAGATAGGGATAGCTTTTGTCATCCCGAAACAGAATGTTGTACTTGGGGTGCTGGGTTTTGATGAGGTTATTTTCCAGCAGCAGCGCCTCTGCCTCTGAGCGCACCACCGTGGTCTCCAGCTTGGCAATTTTGCTGACCATGTGCCCAATGCGCGTGCCACCATGGTCTTTCTGAAAATAGCTGCTGACGCGGCGCTTGAGATTGCGCGCCTTGCCCACGTACAGCAACTGGTCTGCTGCATCGAAATAGCGGTACACGCCAGGCAGCGACGGCAAAGCCGCAACCTGGGCCAATATTTCAGGAGAGTGCTCAACAAAAGACATGCGCGCATTGTGGCGTCTTGTGCAAAGCCCGCACAAAAACGCTTTACGCTTTTTCAAATAAATAGCTGTCAGCGCTTGTCATGCCTGCGTTAGCGGTCAATTTTCTGCACAAGCTGCTGCGTCTGTAGCAATCACGCACAGCATAGTGCGCCGGCCCGCCTGCGCTACCATCGCCCGCCCGCACTATTGCGGATCTTTTTGACACAGCCATGCCCACTGCAACACCCCGCTCCATGCCCGCCCAGCGCTGGGATATTTTTTGTCAGGTGATCGACAACTATGGAGATATTGGTGTGTGCTGGCGTCTGGCGACAGAGCTGGGCGCACGTGGCGCGCACGTCAGCCTGCGCATTGACGATGCATCGGCTCTGGCATGGATGGCTCCGCAGGGTGCACCGAATGTTCACATCCTGCCGTATGACGCAGCAGCCGACACCGACACGCACGCCGATGTCGTTGTTGAAGCCTTTGGCTGCGAAGCGCCTGCTCCTTATCTGCACGCTTTGGCGCAGCGCCACGAGCAATGCCTGACAGAGGGTGCGCACCCGACTGTGCTGGTAAATCTGGAGTATCTCTCTGCCGAAGACTATGTAGAACGCTGCCACCGCCTGCCCTCGCTCATCATGTCTGGCCCCGCCGCTGGCATGACCCGCTGGTTCTTCTACCCAGGGTTTACAGCCCGCACGGGCGGTTTGATCCGAGAGCACCAGCTGCACACCCGCCAGGCCAACTTTGACCGCACCACATGGCGCGCGCAACATGGCGTGCGCAGTAGTGAACATGCCATTTCGCTGTTTTGCTACGAGCCGCCCGCGCTGCCTACCTTGCTGCAACAGCTGGCCACGCCCAGCCCTGGTTTTGCACCACGCTTGCTGGTCACGCCAGGGCGCGCTGCGGCCGCCGTACAAGCACTGGACAGTGCCCAGCGCCTGCATCCCGTCTATTTACCCGCACGCACGCAAGTGGCTTTTGACGAAATGCTGTGGGCCTGTGATTTGAATCTGGTGCGCGGCGAAGACTCACTGGTCCGCGCACTGTGGGCGGGTCAGCCCTTTGTCTGGCACATCTACCCGCAAGATGACAACGCCCACCATGCCAAGCTCAATGCTTTTTTGGACTGGCTCCAGGCTCCTGTCAGTTTGCGCAGCTTTCACCATGCCTGGAACGGCCTGACAGATGCCGCCACACTGCCCACAATCACCCCTGAATTACTGCAGGAATGGCGTGCCTGCGCCCTGCAAGCGCGAGAAAAATTACTGACACAAAACGACTTGATCGCACAGCTACAACAGTTTGTGGCAGAAAAAAGCTAAAATCTCGGTTTTGCCCTCCTGATCGGCTGCCACGCACGTGTGCAGCTTCGGCATTTTGGACGGCTCCCGCCGCGGAACATGCGGCAGGCTTTTCCGCTTTCAAAAGCGACATGCTTGCCTGCTGTGTTGAGCGGCTTCAACCCAACCAGCTAAGCAAGCTATGAAAATCGCACAAGAAATCCGCGCCGGCAACGTGATCATGCACGGCAAGGACCCCATGATCGTTCTGAAGACCGAATACGCTCGTGGCGGCCGCGGTGCAGCCACTGTGCGCATGAAGCTCAAGTCCCTGATCGGCAACTTCGGCACAGAAAACGTGTTCAAGGCCGACGACAAGATCGACAACGTGATCTTGGAAAAGAAGGACTGCACTTACTCCTACTTCGCTGACCCGATGTACGTATGGATGGACTCCGAGTTCAACCAGTACGAAGTGGAAGCCGCCAACATGGGCGACGCCATCAACTACCTGGAAGACGGCATGGAAGCTGAAGTCGTGTTCTATGACGGCAAGGCCATCTCCTGCGAACTGCCCACTACTGTGGTGCGCGAAATCACCTGGACTGAGCCAGCCGTCAAGGGCGACACTTCCGGCAAGGTGCTCAAGCCTGCCAAGATTGCAACCGGTTTTGAAGTGGCTGTGCCTTTGTTTGTGGCCCAGGAAGACAAGATCGAAATCGACACCCGCACTGGCGAATACCGCAAGCGCGTGTAATGGCAGTGCAGCGCCAGTCGCTGCCCGCCATGCAAAAAAGGCTTCCTACGGGAAGCCTTTTTTATTGCCTGATTTAAAAAATAAGAGCGTATAGCGCATGCCAGCATTAGTTTTCAGATACATAACACATTGAAACCATTGATTCATAAGCGATAAGAGCTCTCTTTTTATTTTATTGATCTCCACCCGCTCTTGGCACGCTTTCTGCAGTTAACCCAACCAGTTGGCGCGGTTGCACCAATCTGAAAACAGGTAAACCCCAATATCTGTTTGGGTTGCATCTTTTTAGAATCGCGCCACTTTGCAATAGGCACAGGTTCTTCTTCAGGAGCTAGGCGGTTATGGCGACAACGACCATTGGCATCAAGGTAGACGAGTTGATGCGGGACAGACTCAAGGCTGCAGCCCTGCAATTGGGTTGCACGCCGCATTGGCTGCACAAGCAGGCGCTGCAAAGTTACCTGGAAGCGATCGAGCAAGGTAAACCATTGCCTGAGCTGCAGTACCTGGGTAGCACCAGTCAGGGCGATGCAGTAGAACCCGAGCACCTGCTTGACGGTGGTCAAGCCTATGCACCGTTTTACGCACTGGCCCAAGATGTGCAAGCACAAAGCGTGCTGCGTGCTGCCATTACCGCCGCCTACCGCCGCCCTGAAACCGAATGCCTGCCCTTGCTGATGGCCCCTGCCACCAGCACCCACCCCACGGGCGTGCACGCACTGGCTGCGCGCCTGGTACAGACCTTGCGCGATAAGCGCCACAAAAAGACGTCGGGCGTTGAAGCGCTGGTGCAGGAGTATTCGCTCTCCAGCCAGGAAGGCGTGGCCCTGATGTGTCTGGCTGAAGCATTGCTGCGCATTCCAGACCGTGCCACGCGCGATGCACTGATCCGCGACAAGGTCAGCAAGGGCGACTGGAAGTCGCACACCGACTCCCCCTCCCTCTTCGTCAACGCCGCCACCTGGGGCTTGATGATTACCGGCAAGCTGGTCAGCGTGCACAGCGAGCAAAAGCTGGGCTCTGCGCTAACCCGCCTGATTGCCAAAGGGGGCGAGCCCCTGATTCGCCAGGGTGTGAATACCGCCATGCGCATGATGGGCGAGCAATTTGTCACCGGACAGACCATTGCGGCAGCGCTGGCCAACAGCCGCAAGCTGGAAGAAAAAGGCTTTCGCTACTCCTACGACATGCTGGGCGAGGCCGCAACCACCGAAGAAGATGCCGCACGCTACCTGCAGTCGTACGAGCAAGCCATTCATGCCATTGGCCAGGCCTCGCAAGGCCGTGGCATCTATGAAGGCCCGGGCATCTCCATCAAGCTGTCGGCCCTGCACCCCCGCTACAGCCGCGCCCAGCGTGAGCGCGTGATGCAGGAGCTGTTTCCGCGCCTGCTCAAGCTGGCCGAACTGGCCCGCCACTACGACATTGGCCTGAACATTGACGCCGAAGAAGCAGACCGCCTGGAGATCTCTTTCGATCTGCTGGAGCAGCTGTGCTTTGCGCCATCGCTGGCAGGCTGGAACGGTATTGGTTTTGTGGTGCAGGCTTACCAGCGCCGTGCGTATGCTGTGCTGGACTGGATCATTGATCTGGCCCGCCGCAGCAAGCACCGCCTGATGGTGCGTCTGGTCAAAGGCGCGTACTGGGACAGCGAAATCAAGCGCGCCCAGGTGGATGGACTGGAAGACTACCCCGTGTTCACGCGCAAGCTGCACACCGATGTGTCATACCTGGCCTGCGCCCGCAAGCTGCTGGGTGCACCGGAGGCCATCTTCCCGCAGTTCGCCACACACAACGCCCACACACTGGCCAGCATTTACCACATGGCTGGCAACAACTATTACCGGGGCCAGTACGAGTTTCAATGCCTGCACGGCATGGGCGAAGGCCTGTACGAAGAAGTGGTGGGCGATACCGCCAACGGCAAGCTGGCCCGCCCCTGCCGCATTTATGCGCCCGTAGGCACGCACGAGACCTTGCTGGCCTACCTGGTGCGCCGCTTGCTGGAAAACGGTGCCAACAGCTCTTTTGTTCACCAAATTGGGGATGAAACCGTCGCCATTGAGCAATTGGTGGCAGACCCCGTGGCCGCAGCCCAGGCGCTGACCCCGCTGGGCCGCCCCCATGACCGCATTCCTGCCCCTGCCGATTTGTATGCCGCGCAAGCACGCAGCAACTCTGCGGGCGTGGACTTGAGCAATGAGCAGCGCCTGGCCTCGTTGTCAGCCGCGCTGCTGGGCAGTGTGGCACCGCTGACGGCCCAGCCTGCCAACGCTGCGCACCTGACCGCACAAGCCATTCACAACCCATCCAATGCCAGCGATGTACTGGGCGAGGTGCGCATGGCAGGCCATGCAGAAGTGGCGCTGGCCATGGCACAGGCCCAGCACGCAGCCCCCATCTGGCAAGCAACGCCGGTCAATGCCCGCGCACAAGCCCTGCAACGCGCTGCCGATAGCATGCAGGCGCAACTGCAACCGTTGATGGGCTTGCTGTGCCGCGAAGCCGGCAAGACTCTGCCCAATGCGATCTCGGAAGTGCGCGAGGCCATCGACTTTCTGCGCTATTACGCGCAGCAGGCCGAGCAGCACCTGAACAACGACAGCCACCGCCCCTTGGGCGTGGTGGTGTGCATCAGCCCCTGGAATTTTCCGCTGGCCATCTTTACCGGCCAAGTAGCTGCGGCGCTGGCAGCCGGCAACGTGGTGATTGCCAAACCGGCAGAGCAAACCAATTTGATCGCCGCGCAAGCCGTAGCCATGCTGCACCAGGCTGGCATTCCAGAGCATGCGCTGCAACTGCTGCCCGGCGACGGCGAGACCGTTGGCGAGGCCTTGGTGGCGCACCCGGCCACAGACGCCGTGGTGTTTACGGGCTCGCACCCCGTGGCCCAGCACATTCACCGCACGCTCTCGCAGCGTCTGGGCAGCCACGGCAAGCCGGTGCCGCTGATTGCAGAAACCGGTGGCATCAACGCCATGGTGGTGGATTCATCGGCGCTGTCTGAGCAAGTGGTGGGTGATGTGCTGATGTCCGCCTATGACTCTGCGGGCCAGCGCTGCTCAGCCCTGCGCCTGCTGTGCCTGCAAGACGACAGTGCCGACCACGTGCTGCACATGCTGCGCGGTGCCATGCAAGAGCTGCGCGTTGGCAACCCCGACCAGCTGGCCACCGATGTAGGCCCCGTGATTGACGCACAGGCCAAGGCAGATATTGAAGCCTATGTCGACACCATGCGCAGCCAGGGCCACCGCGTGACGCGCCTGGAGCTGCCCGCAGAATGCCGCCACGGCCACTTTGTAGCGCCCACGCTGATTGAAGTGAGCCGTGTACAAGACCTGAGCCGTGAAGTGTTTGGCCCTGTGCTGCACGTGCTGCGCTATGCCCGCAAAGATCTGGATGCCCTGCTCGAAGAGATCAACCGCTTGGGCTTTGGTTTAACGTTCGGTGTGCACACGCGCCTTGATGAAACCGTGGCCCATGTCTCAAGCCGTATCCACGCTGGCAATATTTACGTGAACCGCAACGTTGTGGGTGCCGTCGTGGGCGTACAGCCGTTTGGTGGCGAAGGCCTGTCTGGCACCGGCCCCAAAGCCGGTGGCCCGCTGTACCTGTTCCGCCTGCTGGCGCAAGCGCCCGTGCTGTCGCAACTGCCCATCAGCACTGCGCGCGGCACACAAGCGTTGGCCATTGCCGCTGACCAGCACGTCATGCTGGATGGCCCCACTGGCGAGGTCAATCAATACCTGCTGCTTGCACGCGGTCTCATCTGGTGCATGCCCACCACCGTTGAAGGGCTGCACGCGCAGTGGCAGGCATGTCACGCCACCGGCAACACCCTGCTGCTGCAAGACAGCGACAGCCTGCGGGCACTGGTTGTGCAATGGCAGCAACAAACACCTGCCGCTCAAAACGCTGCTTTGCAATGGGCCACCGATGCCGAGATTGCACAGCTGCCTTTGCAGGCGGCACTGGCCGAAAGCGACACCGACGCCCTGCTCCCCCTGCAGCAGCAGTTCAGCGCACGCCCCGGCCCTTTGCTGCTGGTTCAGGGGCTGACCACAGAAGACATTCGCAGCGGCGAGCGCTACCGCCATGAGCGTTTGCTGCGAGAGGTCAGCATCAGCACCAACACCACCGCAGCCGGTGGCAACGCCAGCCTGATGATGGTGGGTTAGCCCCATTCCTTTTGCCATCACAGCTTTCTAAAGTCCCTTTTTCCCTCTGACCTCTCATTTCCAACCCTAGGAGCACCGCAGCATGAAAACTTCTTCATCTTTCAAGACTTTGACCAGCACCGTGGCACTGGCCTGCGCCTTTGGCGGCCTGATGAGCGCCGCTCAAGCAGAAACCACCGTGCGCCTGGGCTTTGCAGCGCCGTTGACTGGCCCGCAAGCGCACTACGGTGAAGACATGCGCAACGGCCTGACGCTGGCACTGGAAGAAGCCAACGCCAAGGGCATCAAGCTCGATGGTGATACCGCCAAATTCGTGCTGGTCTCCAAAGATGACCAGGCAGACCCCCGCACTGCCGTGCAAGTTGCGCAGCAAATTGCGGACGCCAAGGTCAACGGCATGCTGGGCCACTTCAACTCGGGCACCACCATTCCTGCATCGCGCGTGTACAACGACGCAGGCATTCCCCAAATCGCCATGGCCACATCGCCTGAGTACACCTTGCAAGGCTATGACAACACCTTCCGCATGATGACCAGCGACACCCAGCAAGGTGCCGCAGTGGGTGTGTTTATGGTCAAGGATTTGAAGGCCAAGAAGGTTGCCATCATTGATGACCGCACCGCTTACGGCCAGGGTCTGGCAGACCAGGTCATCCAAGCCGTCAAGCGCGCCGGTGGCACTGTTGTGGCCCGCGAATACACGACCGACAAGGCCAGCGACTTCACCGCCATCCTCACCAGCATCAAAGCCAAGGGCGCAGAAGCCATCTTCTTTGGCGGTCTGGACGCACAATCTGGCCCAATGCGCCGTCAGATGGCCACGCTGGGCCTGACCCAGCCGCTGGTTTCGGGTGAAATGACCCGCAGCGACACCTTCCTGCGTCTGGCTGGAGACTCCGCTAACGGCACCTATGCATCGCTGGCCGGTGTGCCCCTGAAGACCATGGCACAGGGTGAAAAATTTGCCGCAGCCTACAAGGCCCGTTTCAAGGCCGATCCCGGTGTTTACGCACCCTACGCCTATGACGGCGCATGGAACATGATCACTGCCATGCAAGCGGCAGGCTCTGCCAAGGGCGACAAATACCTGCCCAAGCTGGCAGGTCTGAAGCGCAGCGGTGCCACCAGCGCCAACATTGCCTATGACAAGAATGGCGATCTGAACGAAGTGGCCGTGACCATCTACACCGTCAAGGGCGGCAAGTGGGAAGAGGTCAAGACCATCGTTGATTCGGCCAAGTAATGCACCCCCTGCCACGGCCCGCTTCCACGGGCTGTGGCAGCTGCTTAGGCAGCCATTTGCGGTGATTGACTTCGCCGCAACATCTCGGACTTGCCACTCACAACAAGTTCATTTTTCTCCGACTGCCCACGCCGCACGGCGCGCCCGTCATGGATATCTTTCTGCAACAAATCATCAACGGCCTGACTGCTGGCAGCGTATATGCGCTGGTAGCACTGGGCTACACCATGGTCTACGGGATCATCGGTCTGATCAACTTCGCCCACGGCGATGTGGTCATGGTCGGTGCCATGACCGCTACCAGCGTGGTGCTGGGGCTGGTTGGCCACTTTGGTGACGTCTCTGTTTTCGTGGCACTGGGTGCAGCGCTTTTAGTGTCTATCCCTGTGTGCATGGCACTGGGCTGGACCGCTGAGCGCATTGCCTATCGGCCACTGCGCCGGGCCCCCCGTTTGGCGGCACTGATTACGGCCATTGGCGTGTCCATCATCATCCAGAACGTGGCCATGATGGCCTGGGGCCGCAACTACCTGAATTTTCCGCACGTCATCGAGCCCACCGTCTTTCAGATTGGTGATGCGCGCTTGAGCATGCTGCAAATTGCCATCATGCTGGGCTCTGCACTGATCATGGTGGCCTTGCTGCTGCTGGTACACAAAACACGCCTGGGCATGGCCATGCGCGCTACGGCACAAAACCGTGAAGTTGCGGGCCTCATGGGTGTGAACATCAACACCGTCATCTCCGCCGCCTTCCTGATTGGCTCTGCCCTGGCTGCGGTTGCCGGCGTGATGATCACCAGCTACTACGGCGTGGCGCAATACACCATGGGCTTCATGCTGGGCCTGAAAGCGTTCACCGCAGCGGTGCTGGGCGGTATTGGCAACCTGGGTGGTGCCATGCTGGGGGGTTTGCTGCTGGGCTTGATTGAGGCACTGGGCTCAGGCTACGTGGGCAGTCTGACCAATGGCGTATTTGGCAGCCACTACCAGGACGTGTTCAGCTTTATCGTGCTGGTGGTGGTACTGATCTTCCGCCCCTCTGGCTTGTTGGGCGAGCGTTCAGGAGACCGTGCATGAGCCATACCGCTTCGACCTCCAAACACCGCACTCCGGTCAAAGTCTGGCTGGGCGCATTTGCAATTGGTGCAGTGCTGCTGATGCTGCCTTTCTTGCTGGGCGCTACCGCCGGGCAAGGCTGGATTCGCATCCTCAACTTTGCGCTGCTGTATGTGATGCTGGCCTTGGGCCTGAACATTGTGGTGGGCTTTGCAGGCCTGCTGGATCTGGGTTACATCGCCTTTTACGCCGTGGGTGCCTATGCCTGGGCGTTGCTGGCATCGCCACACTTTGACTTGCACCTGCCGTTTTGGATTGTGCTGCCGATTGGGGTAGCGCTGGCGGCCATGGCGGGCATTGCGCTGGGTTTTCCAGTGCTCAAGTTGCGGGGCGACTACCTGGCCATCGTCACACTGGGCTTTGGTGAAATCATTCGTATCTTCATGAACAACCTTGATGCGCCGGTGAACATCACCAATGGCCCCCAGGGGATCAACCGCATCGACACCGTCAAGATTGGTGAATGGGCACTGGGTCGCCCGGAAACCATTCTGGGCTTTCGCATCACAGGGCCCGAGAAGTACTACTACCTGCTGATGGCGCTGGTGATTGTCATCATCTTCATCTGCATCCGCCTGCAAAACTCGCGCGTGGGCCGTGCCTGGGAGGCAGTCCGTGAAGACGAGATTGCCGCCAAGGCCATGGGCATCAACACACGCAACATCAAGCTCATGGCCTTTGGCATGGGTGCCAGCTTTGGCGGTGTGGCCGGTTGCCTGTTTGCCTCCATGCAAGGCTTTGTCAGCCCGGAAAGTTTTGGACTGAGTGAATCCATTGCCATCTTGTGCATGGTGGTGCTGGGGGGCATGGGCCATGTGCCCGGTGTTGTAGCGGGTGCACTGCTGCTGTCCATCTTTCCTGAAATTTTGCGCAACATCGTGGTGCCCGTTCAAGAAACGCTGTTTGGCAGCGTGGTGGTAGACCCTGACGCCATTCGTATGCTGCTGTTTGGAGTGGCCCTGGTGACGGTGATGATCTTCCGCCCTGAAGGCCTGTGGCCCTCTGCGGTGCGCAAGCGTGAATTGAACAGTGGCAAGGAGACAAAGGCATGAGCGCATTGCCACACACCCACCAAGGCATCGCCACCGGTCAGTCTTTGCTGATTGCCAAAGGCTTGAGCAAACGCTTTGGCGGCCTGCAAGCCTTGAACGATGTGAGTTTTGAGATTCGCAAGGGCGAAATCTTTGGCTTGATCGGCCCCAACGGGGCAGGAAAAACCACGCTGTTCAATGTGATGACGGCGCTGTACATCCCCGAATCTGGCAGCTGCCAGTTTCAGGGGGTAGAGCTCACCCGCCTGAAACCGCATGAGATCGCCATACAGGGTCTGGCGCGCACGTTCCAGAACATCCGTCTGTTCTCGGCCCTGACTGCGCTGGAGAACGTGATGATTGGCCAGCACCTGCGCACACAGGCCGGTCTGTGGGGTGCCATTGTGCGCAACAAGGCCACACGCCAGGAAGAAGCCCGCACCGAGGCCCGGGCGCTGGAACTACTGGAGTACGTAGGCATCTCCCACGTTGCCAATGAGGTGGCGTCATCGCTGTCGTATGGCGACCAGCGACGCCTGGAAATTGCACGTGCTCTGGCCACCAGCCCCGCGCTGCTGGCGCTGGATGAGCCTGCCGCAGGCATGAACCCCTCTGAGACCGTGGTGCTGCGCACGCTGATTGAAAAGATTCGGGATGACGGCATCACCGTGCTGCTGATTGAGCACGACATGAAACTGGTGATGAACATGTGTGACCGCGTACTGGTGCTGGAATACGGCCAGGTGCTGTCGTATGGACTGCCACACGATGTGCAGCGTGACCCGCGCGTGATCGAAGCCTATCTGGGTAAAGGTGCCGCGCAAGACCCGCTGCTGCACCCCGAACTTGCCCACCCTACCCAACAAGAGCCTCGCCATGACTGAAGCGAACGCCCCCACCCCCATGCTGGATGTGCGCGGCATTGACGTTGCCTACGGCGGCATCCGCGCCGTGCGCAAGCTCAACTTGCACGTAAACCCCGGAGAGCTGGTCGCACTGATTGGTGCCAATGGTGCAGGCAAAAGCACCACGTTGCGCGCTATTTGCGGCTTGGTGCCACTGGCAACAGGTGCCATCCATTACAAAGGCCAAAGCCTGGCAGGCCAGCCCGTGCATGCCATGGTGCGCCAGGGCCTGGTGATGGTGCCGGAAGGCCGTGGCATTTTTCCACAGCTGACGATTGAAGAAAACCTGAGCATGGGGGCCTACAGTCGCAGCGACAAAGCCGCGATTGCGCACGAAGTCGAGCAGGTCTACCAACGTTTTCCGCGTCTGGCTGAGCGCCGCAAGCAAACCGCTGGCACGTTGTCCGGTGGCGAGCAGCAAATGGTGGCCATGGGGCGCGCCATCTTGTCCAAGCCCCAGTTGCTGCTGCTCGATGAACCCACCATGGGGCTGGCACCCATCATGGTGGACAAAATCTTTGAAGTGATCGAAGACATTTCCAAGCAAGGCGTCACCATCTTGCTCATCGAGCAAAACGCTCGTCTGGCACTGGAAGTGAGCCAGCGTGGCTATGTACTGGAGTCAGGTGAGCTCACGCTGCAAGGCCCCGGCCACGAGCTGCTGCACGACCCCAAAGTGCGCGCGGCCTATTTGGGCGAATAAGCATTCGCTGCCTGGCAGCGCCCAGCAAAAAGGCTTCCCTTGGGAAGCCTTTTTGTCTTCTGGATGCAGCCAATGCAATCTGCATTCGGCATCCAGCTCTGCTACGCGGCCAGCTTACGGATTTTGAACGCAGCAACGATCTGCAAAATGCCATAGAACAAAGCGCCTACGCCAATCCAGATCACCGCCACAATCAGCCCGGCAATGGGTGCTGCCAGCATCAGGCCACCAAGAACCACGCCCAGCACGCCGCTCAAAATCAGCATCCACTCGTTGTCGATTTCTTTGCGCACGCGCACCGCAAAGATGATGCGCAGCACACCCGAAATAATGAACCAGACTGCCATCACTGTCACGAAGGCGGCGGCCATGGACACAGGGTTGGCGACAGCCATCACGCCAAAAAGCAGCGAGAGCAGCGCGTAAACAATCATCCAGCCCCGCGAAATGGGCAAATTCTTATTAAAGACAGCGATCAAACTCACGACACCTTCGGCAATGGCCAGCAAGCCAATCGCCCATGTGATCCCTGCACCCGCACGCACAGGCTCAAAGATGGCCATCAATCCAAACAAGGTGGACAAGATACCGAAGAGCAAAATCACCCACCAGGTTCGGCCGATGGTCAGTTGCAGTGCACTAGCTTGTGGATTCTGAGTTCCCATAACACCTCCGTTGACATAAATTTTTTTCAGTATGACCTTGTTTCATCCTGCAGCGCATGGCAGCCGCCTTCTGAGGCATTTGGCCTACATGCCAGTGCAAGGTCTGCCAGATTAGTATTCTTGCTGGCGCATGATTTTCATCCTCAGACCCAACAACATGGACAGGAGCCCCACATGCTGGACTGGAACGAATACCGCAAAGAGCTTGCAGGCCGATTGGGCGAATTTGCCACCCTCAGCCCCGGCACCATGGAAGGCTACAAAGCACTTTCCACCGCAGGCAGCAAGACCCACCATCTGGATGCCAAGACGCGCGAGTTGATTGCGATTGCCGTGGGTGTGACTACCCGCTGTGACGGCTGTATTGCCGTGCATACCAAGGCAGCCAAGGCGGCTGGCGCAACCAAAGAGGAAATAGCCGAAGCACTGGGCGTGGCCGTGGCCTTGAATGCCGGTGCTGCGATGGTCTATTCCGCTCGCGCGCTGGATGCCCTTGGCGAGTAAATAGGGACGGTTTTTCCAAAAAAAAGGCTTCCAGATGGAAGCCTTTTTTCAATTTAAGTAGCTACTTGCGCTTACACCACCTGCATCTCAGATAGTTTTCTATCTGAAACCCAATGGATACCAGCACTAGCAGCTCACTTTTAAATCCACCTTAAACTGGAATGCCCACCAGATCGTGCCCTTGCACGCCCAGGATACGAACGGAGATCAGGTCACCCGTCTTGTAGGTCTTGCTGGCCTTTTCGGGTGGCTGGATATGCACCACACCGTCAATCTCAGGCGCATCGGCATAGGTGCGACCAACGCCGCCCTTCTTGCCCAGGCCAACCGACTTGTCGACCAGCACCTTCATGACCTGGCCCACACGGCGCTGCAGGCGCTGGGTCGAGACTTCTTCGGCCACTTCCATGAAACGGGCACGGCGTGCTTCGCGCACTTCCAGCGGCAGCATTCCAGGAAGCTCATTGGCCGTAGCGCCTTCCACAGGGCTATAGGCAAAGCAGCCCGCACGGTCAATATCGGCTTCTCGAATGAAGTCCAGCAAGTGCTCAAACTCTTCTTCAGTCTCACCGGGAAAACCAGCAATAAAGGTGGAGCGGATCACCAGCTCAGGGCAAATCTTTCGCCATTCGCGGATGCGATCCAGGTTCTTTTCACCTGAGGCAGGACGCTTCATGCGCTTGAGCACATCGGGATGGCTGTGCTGCAAGGGCACATCAAGGTAAGGCAAGATTTTGCCTTCGGCCATCAAAGGCAAAACGGCATCTACCGTCGGGTAGGGGTACACATAGTGCATGCGCACCCACGCGCCGTGTTGCTGGGCCAGCTTGCCCAACTCATCGGCCAGCTCCAGCATGCGGGTCTTGACGGGTTTGCCGTCCCAGAACCCGGTGCGGTACTTCACGTCCACGCCATAGGCCGAGGTGTCCTGGCTGATCACCAGCAGCTCTTTCACGCCGCCTTCAAACAGCGCTTTGGCTTCCTTGAGCACGTCACCAATCGGGCGCGAAACCAGGTCTCCGCGCATGGACGGGATGATGCAGAAAGTGCAACGGTGGTTGCAGCCTTCCGAAATTTTCAGATAGGCATAGTGCTTGGGCGTGAGCTTGATCCCCGCCTCACCAAAGCTGCCGGGCACTAGGTCAACAAAGGGATCGTGGGGCTTGGGCAGGTGGGTGTGCACAGCATCCATCACCTCTTGCGTCGCGTGAGGGCCTGTCACCGCCAGCACGCTGGGGTGAATTTCAGCCACCATGGTGGCGCCGCCTTCTTTGCCTGCCTTGGCACCCAGACAGCCCGTCACAATCACCTTGCCATTGGCGGCCAACGCTTCGCCAATCGTGTCCAGACTTTCTTTGACGGCATCGTCAATGAAGCCGCAGGTGTTCACGATCACCAGGTCCGCGCCTTCAAAGGTCTTGGAAGTCTGGTAGCCCTCAGCGCTCAGCTGGGTCAAGATGAGTTCAGAGTCGGTCAAGGCTTTGGGACAACCCAAACTGACGAAGCCCACTTTAGGGGCGCTGTTTTCGGTGATCATTGTGTGAATACGTGTGGGGGATTGCGCCAACTGCGCACAACCTGCGCAGGGAAATCTAAGTCCCGGCCGGCGAAATCAAGGCGTGATTTTAGCGAGTGACGCCTTTTTGTGCCCAAAGCCAAGCCCATAGCCCAGCACTGGCATAAAAAACGGGCCACATGGCCCGTTGCACGAACGCGGCAATGCTCAGCGTTTGATGCCAAACATGCCCATCATCTGCTCTGTCTGCTTTTGCATTTGCTCTTGCATTTTTTGCATTTGCTCTGTGTAGCTTGCAGACACCATGGGATTGGGCATTTGCAGCATCTTGGCCCAGGCATCGACACCACCACCCTGCTCAGCCATCTTGCCTTGAAAGTCAGTGAACATCTGCACGTTCTTTTCAATGAAGCTGCCCATATGCCCCTGCATGGTGTGCCCGTAGAAACGAATAATGTTTGCCAGCATGGGCTCGGTAAACATCGGAGCACCACCGGCCTCTTCTTCCAGAATGATTTGCAAGAAGATAGAGCGCGTGAGGTCATCGCCTGTCTTGGCGTCTTTCACCACGATGTTCTCGCGCTCCATCACCAGTTGCTTGACTTCTGCCAGCGTGATGTAGGTAGACGTTGCCGTGTCGTACAAGCGGCGATTGGGGTACTTCTTGATGACGCGCTGGTTGCTGGGTGCAGAGGTGGAGGTGTTTTCTTGTGCGGTCATCGGCAAATTCTCATGGCGAACGGGGAAAGAGAGGGGGTCAGTGGCTGCAGCCATTGTAGGAAAGGCTTTCTTGTCGCAGCGCAGCACTAACCCTAGCCAAGCTCACGATGTATCTTGTAAAAATATGAGCTTCAAGTGCTTTTACGGCAGGCATTTCAGCATGTTTCATCCTTTCCCACAAGCATTCTGACTGCCTTGCTCGCCTACTTTTCTGAAATCTTCGATGAGATGCAAGGAAAACTGCGCACGCCACCACCCAGGCATGTTTTGCCCGCAAAGGGCTTCGAAGTGCTGTACGTTTCCAAGCATTTCTCTCAAAAAACAAACCGCACAATTTGTAAAAACAAACAGGTAATTGCTGTCAGAAAAATACCAAGAAATGACGGACGGCTGTGACAGTCGGTCTCCTACACACGCTGCGGCACCACTGGCACACACTGAGCCACAGGCAAACAGCATTTGTTTGTCGGTCACTATCCTGAAGGAGTAACTTATGGCCCAGCAACAGCAAAACCATGTGAACCAGCAGCAAGACCAAGACAAGGCTGCCAAGGAAAAGCAGCAACAGCAGCAAGCGCCCAACCAGCAGCAACCCGGGCAGCAAAAACAGCAGCCCAGTCAACAGCGCTGAGATTTTGACTGGGGGGAAGGAGACTTACATGTCACCACTTCCACAAACTCACTACACGCCTTGGAACGAGCAGCAGCCCTCGCCCTTACAGCTTGGTCAACCGCTGACGGAACCCAAATACAGTCAACAGCAAAGCAAGTGCAATAAGCGGCAAATTGGCTCAGAGCCCAAGCCCTTAGCGCAGGAGCAAATGCACTAACCCCATAACAAGCAAGGCCCGCACATGCGGGCCTTGCTTGTTATGGGCCTACTCGCTGGGGCTTGGCACCATTTGTGGCATGTACAAACACCAGAGTCACCTCCAGACCTCGCTCAAAGCCCTCAGGCGGGGATGTAAAAGTCAATGCAGCACCGTGCTTGTCGGCAATTGTTTTCACAATGGACATGCCCAGACCATAGCCAATGTGCTGCCTGTCCATGCGCGCATGCCGTTGCTGAATTTTTTGAATTTCCTCGGCGCTCAACCCAGCCCCGCTATCCCTCACCACCAGCGCGGCATGCGGTGCGGGTTGCACTTGCAGCACTACCGCACCCTGCGTATGGCGCAGTGCGTTCTCTATCAAATTGCGCAAGACAATGGCCAAACCATCAATATCGCCCCACACCCAGACTGCAGCACAGGCATCTGGGGTGATGCAGTCCAGACGTTTTTGGGCCTGCGCTTGCTGCCAGAACTCCTGGGCTACCTCTTGCGCCAGCTGCACCAGGTTCACCCATGCAAAGTGAGCACTGTCACCACCTTCAGCTCGTGACAGCTGCAGCAGTCGCTCTGTGCGGTGGCTAAGTGTTTGCAGCGACTGCAACGCCATGCGTACCTCGTGCAGTGGCACGCTTGCGCCCTGCTCCAGGGCTTGGTCCACCGCCGTCTGTAAACGCAGCCGCACCTCCGCCAGTGGAGTGCGCAGTTCATGCGCTGCATTGGCAGCTAAAGAACGCTCCACATTCAGCGCCTCTCCAAGGCGGCCAAGCAACTGATTGACCCCCTCTCCCACAGCACGCAACTCCAAAGGCATGCCCTGCACTGACAAAGGCTGTAGATTGCTGCCGCTGCGTGAAGTGATTTGCTGCTGCAATTGCTCAACCGCACCCAGCTCTCGGCGTGCAACCATCGACACCAGCCACAGCAGCACCGGCAGTATCACCAGCAACACGGCTACCAGCCCTAAAACAATGCGCTGACTGGTTTCACGGCGCTCACTCAAAGGGTCAGCAAGCTGCAGCCACACTTGGTATTGCTCGTCGTAGAGGCTGAACACGCGGTAGTCATCGGTGTCATAAAAACCTTGCCGCAGAGGCACCGCAAAAGGTGAAGCAGGCGTTGCCTGTGTGCGCAGCAGCACCTGCCCGGTCACATTGCGCAACTGCAGCAGCAAAGCTTCTGCATGGTTGGACCCCGGTAACTCACCCATCACTTGCGGGCCCGCTTCGGAAGCGGTTGATGCCATATCGCTCAACGCCTCGTGGATACTGGCTTGCTGAGGGTGAGCCAGCTGAATTTCCAGCAGCGCGGGGTACAGCTGGCGATGCGCGCTCTCGATCAGCTCCACATCAAAATTTTCCTGAATCTGGCTGTCCACATACCAAGCCACCAACGCAGTACTCAGCAACCACACGGCCAGGACAGCAGACGTCAGCGCGCGGCTAAGGCGTTGCACCAAGCTTAGGGGCATTTTCAATGTCGTAGTCATTGCGCAAGCAACCGATAGCCCGTACCGCGTACGGTTTCAATCAAGGCACTACCCAGTTTGCGACGCAGGCGGCTGATGAAAACTTCCAGCGTATTGCTGTCGCTGCTGGCATCCCACTGATAAAGCGCTTCTTGCAAACGCTCACGGGTGAAGATTTGCCCCGGGCGGCTGGCCAGTACACGCAGCAAGGCCCATTCCTTTGGCGTCAATATGATGGGAGACATTCCTTTGCGCACAGACTCCCGCGCCAAGTCAATGGTCACTTCGGCACATTGCAACACGGAGCTGTTTTGCGCCCCTCTGCGCCGCTCAATGGCGCGCAGCCGGGCCAGCAGTTCTTCGGGGTCGTAAGGTTTGACCAGATAGTCATCTGCGCCTGCGTCCAGCCCACGGATACGGTCGCTGACCTGGTCCCGCGCTGTCACCACAATCACTGTGGGGCGTGCATTTTCTGCAAGCGCAGCGGCATGCAGAAATGGCAACAAATGCAGCCCTTCCCCATCTGGCAGGTTCAAATCCAAGAGCACGGCCGCATAGTGTGTCGTCGCTACAAAGGCGCGCGCCTGCTGCAAATCTTCAGCCCAATCGACGCTGAACTGCTTGCTCTTCAAATAGCTTAATACCGCCTGCCCAAGCGATCGATCGTCTTCTACCAAGAGGATTCGCAATTTCAGCCCCCATCGAATGAAGTGCCCAGTGTAGAAGGCCCGGAAAAAGCACTGAAAGCTGAACGCTGTCTGAACAGTAACTTCAGGGGATATTCAGACAGCTTTTTTAGAGTGCAGCGCATGACTGAATTGCACGCCCCTGCCCCTCTTGGTGTTCCCACCAGTACCCGTCACAGCTTCCATCTTCCACGCCTGCCTGCTTTCTCGATAGCCCCGCGCTGGGCCGCCATGCTCTTAGCCATCTGGTGCAGCCTGGCCTTGAATCAGGCCTGGTGGAGAAAATTGGCCGAGCTTTCCAGCGAACAAAGCCTGAGCGCATGGCAGATGGCTCTGACCGCTTTGGTGCTCACGGCAGCCACCTATTTGTGGTTCATGCTGCTGTCATGGCACAAAGTGCGGCGCGTGGGCTGGAGCATGACGCTGGTGGTAGCCGCATCGGTGCAGTATTTCATGCTGCACTACGGCATCGTGATGGACAGCAGCATGGTGCGCAATACGCTGCAAACCAATACCAGCGAAAGTTTGGCCCTGATGAGCAGTGGCTTGCTGGTGCATGTTTTGCTGTACGCAGGACTGCCTATTGCGGCCCTGTACGGGTGGGTTGAGCTTCAATCCACAGCATGGCGCCGCGACCTGTGGCGTTCAGCACTGCTGGTCCTGACCAATATCGCTGTCTTGGTGTGTGGTGGCTTGCTGCTGTACAAGCCCATGGCACCGCTGGTGCGCAACCACACGGAGATTCGTTACCTCATCAATCCGCTGGCCAGCATCGTCTCTTTCAGCCATGTCACGCTCAAGCCTTTGTTCAAGCGGCCGCTGGCATTTCAAGCCATCAGCAAAGATGCCACGCTGGGTGGCAGCTATGGCTTGCAGGGCATGGGCATGACTGCCGCATCTGCGCCCGCTGCGGCATCCGGGAACAAACCGCCCTTGCTGGTTTTGATTGTGGGAGAAACCACGCGTGCAGACCACTTTGGTTTGAATGGCTACCCGCGCAATACCACGCCAGAGATGGAAGCACGCCATGTCATCAGCTGGCGCAACGTGCAGTCTTGTGGCACCAACACCTTGGCTTCTGTGCCTTGCATGTTTTCGCATTTGGGCAAAAGTGGCTTTGAGTCACGCAAGTTTGAATATGAAAATTTGCTCGACGTTCTGAACGCCGCAGGGCTGAACGTGGACTGGCTGGACAACCAAGCAGGCTGCAAAGACGTCTGCAATCGCATCTCGCATGCGCAGGCAGACCAGGTAGCGAGCAAAGCCTTGGTTGAACGCTGGTGCAAAGACGGTGAATGCCTGGACCAGTTGATGGCGGAGCTTTTGAACGAGCGACTGCAAACGGTCAACAGCCATGGCAAAAACAATGGCACCGTCTTGGTATTGCATCAAATGGGCAGCCATGGCCCCGCCTATTACCGCCGCTCTTCGCAGCCCAGCAAACACTTTCAACCAGAGTGCACAACCAATGTCACCTCAGACTGCAGCCGCGGCCAGCTGGTGAATGTGTATGACAACAGCATGGTGGAAACCGATCATTTTGTGGCCCGCACCATTGATTGGCTCAAAACCCAGCAAGACCGTTACGAAACTGGCCTGATTTACCTCTCAGACCACGGAGAGTCACTGGGTGAAAATGGTCTTTACTTGCATGGATTGCCCTACGTGATTGCGCCGCAAGCGCAAAAACATGTGCCTTGGGTTTTGTGGCCCGGCTCCCTGCTCAGCCGCACACGCGTCAACGAATCGTGTGTGCGTCAAGATTTGGACCAGGCACTGACACATGATAATTTTTATCACACCGTGCTGGGGCTCTTGGATGTCCGTAGCAACAGCTACCAAAGCGCACGCGATGCACTGCAAAACTGCAGGCCTGCCACACCCAAATCCATCAGTTAATGGCCATCCGTGATGTCACATACACCTCTCACCCAGGCAGGCAACTGCCTGCAAGCAGCCGCACCACAGCAGGCGCTTGCCGGCGATGCCAATCCTCAGAAAAATCGCACAGGCCTCAAGCGCATCTGGCACGCCACCTTGTATTCGCTGCAGGGTCTACGGGCTGCATGGCAGGAAAAAGCATTCCGCCAGGAAGCCTGCCTAGCCGTGGTACTCATGCCCGCCGCCTGCTGGCTCGGCCAAAGCTGGGTGGAGGTATTCATACTGATCGCAACGGTATGCTTGGTCTTGGTCGCCGAACTGCTGAACTCAGCCGTTGAAGCGACGGTAGACCGCGTCGGTCTGGAGTGGCATGCACTGTCTAAAAAAGCAAAAGACTTTGGCAGTGCTGCCGTGTTCATTGCACTGCTGCTGTGCGCAGGGGCCTGGATCACTGCTGCGTATAGCTACTTTTTTTAATGCCCGCGATGGCCGAGGCAAAGAGTACGCCGGCTTGTACCGACGCTTTGCCCCGACCTCGCGCAGCTCACTACATCAGGCTACTTTGGCAATCACCTGACCTGCTTGCAAAACTGCACCGGCCTGCACCTGGATTCGAATCGTGCCGTGCGCAGTGGCAAGGATGGGGGTTTCCATCTTCATAGACTCGATCAGCGCCAGCACATCCCCTTCGCGCACTTGGGCACCTTCCAGCACCTTCCATGCAATCAAGCTGCCGGCCATAGGGGCCACCAGGTCCCCACTGTGCACAGCGGGGACAAGCGGTGCAGCGCTAGCTTGCACATTGCCAGCGCTGCCCAAACCCTGCAGCAAATTGGCAGGCAGGCCCAGTACCACCCGTTTGCCATCAATCTCAATGCAACTGCGATGCAGGGGCGCATCAGGCACGGCATTGGGGCGCGGTGCTGCCGCCCAGGATTGCTGCATTTCGGTTTCAATCCAGCGCGTATGCACGCCAAAGCCATGCTCAGCGGTAAATGCGGCATCACTGACTACTGCCCGGTGAAACGGCAAGACCGACGCAACACCTTCAATATCAAACTCATGCAAGGCACGGCGGGCACGCGCCAATGCCTGCTCACGCGTTGCACCCGTGACGATGAGTTTGGCCATCATGGAGTCAAAACTGCCTGGTACGGTGCTGCCTGAAACAACACCACTGTCCACGCGCACACCGGGGCCGCTGGGCGCAGCAAACCGATGAATACACCCCGGCGTTGGCAGATAACCGCGCCCGGGGTCTTCCGCATTGATTCGAAACTCAATGCTGTGTCCGCGAGGAGCTGGTGTTTCGGTGAACGATAGAGGCAATCCATCGGCAATGCGCAGTTGCTCCAGCACCAGATCCACGCCCGTGGTTTCTTCGGTCACCGGGTGCTCCACCTGCAAGCGCGTATTGACTTCCAGAAAAGAGATTTGCCCGCCACGACTGAGTAAAAACTCCACCGTGCCCGCGCTCACATAGCCAGCCGCCGCGCAAATGTCGCGTGCAGACTGGTGAATGCTGCTGCGCTGCGCATCGCTCAGGAAAGGTGCCGGAGCTTCTTCTACCAGCTTCTGGTTGCGCCGCTGCAGGGAGCAATCGCGCGTACCCACCACGACGACGTGACCGTGCTGATCAGCCAAAATTTGTGCCTCAATGTGGCGGGGGCGATCCAGAAATTGCTCCAAAAAGCATTCCCCACGACCAAAGGCGGCTGTGGCCTCACGTACCGCAGATTCATACAGCTCGGCCACTTCCTCCATCTGCCACGCCACCTTCAGGCCACGGCCTCCGCCACCAAAGGCCGCTTTAATGGCCACCGGGAAACCGTGTGTCTTGGCAAAGCTCACGACTTCTTGGGCGCTTTGCACCGGCTCTGCCGTGCCGGCCACCAAAGGCGCACCAACCTGCAATGCAATCTTGCGTGCCGCTACCTTGTCGCCCAGAGCTTCAATCGTTTCGGGACGGGGGCCAATCCATACCAAACCGGCATCCATCACTGCCCGTGCGAACTCGGCGCGCTCCGACAAAAAACCGTAGCCAGGGTGCACGGCATCTGCCCCGCTTTGCTTGGCAATAGCCAGCAGCTTGGCAATGTCCAGATACGTCTCGGCAGAGCGCACACCATGCAACGCCCATGCTTCATCGGCAGCGCGTACATGCAGCGCATCCGCATCAGGGTCGGCATACACGGCTACCGAAGCCACGCCGTAGTCTTTGCAGGCACGGGCAATGCGAACGGCAATTTCGCCACGGTTGGCAATCAAAACTTTGCGAATCATCGTCTTCCTTTCGCGCCCCCCAATGTCTGGGTCAGCGCTCAATATCAATGCTGGTCAAAAAACGGCGCCACTATGTTGAAACGAATACGGCAACCCACAGGAATTTGTGCCGCCAGCCCCAGGTGGTAGCTGGACACCGCAGCAATGACGGGGTAGCCGCCCGTGAGGGGATGGTCGGCCAAAAACAGTACAGGCTGCCCATTGATAGGCACTTGAATGGCCCCGGCAACCGTTCCTTCGCTGGGCAGCTCATCGTGGCGGCTGCGCTCCAGAGCTTGCGCCCCTGTCACACGGATGCCGACGCGGTTGCTTTGCGGCGTCACCAGCCACTCCTGCTGCGCAAAGGTCTGCAGCGCTTGCTCTGTGAACCAGTCCGTGCGCGGGCCCAGCACCACATCCAGCACCACCACATCACCCGCTTTGGGTAAAACGATGGTTGGCAAGCAGTAGAGCTGTACCGGGCGCAAATCTGCTGGAGCAACGGCACTGCCGACTGGCACACGCTGCCCACTTTGCAGGGGTGCAGGGCCAATCAAGGCCAGGGTGTCGGTGGCACAGCTACCCAATACCGGCTCAACCTGCCACCCGCCGCGCACAGCAAGGTAGCTGCGCACACCTGCGGTGGGGGCATGCAGTTGCAGCACATCCCCATCATTCAAGGCCACTGGCGCATAAGCTGCGACAGGCCATGCGCCACCTTGGGCACTGTGCACGGTCAACGACGCTTGCGCGCCCGTGATGGCTACGGTGGTTGCACCATGGCTGCGCAACCGCATATGGCCCAGCACGTTTTCCAGCACCGGCGTGGCTACAGGGTTGCCCACCAGCCGGTTGGCCTGGTGCATGGCCACGGTATCCAGCGCCCCAGAGGCAGAAATGCCCAGCCCCGACATGCCATGGCGCCCACCATCCTGCACCAGCGTTTGCAAGCCGGCAGAAACAAATTCAATAGCTGTCTGCGCTTGCTGTGATTGCGCTGGAGGTTGTTTTGACTGAATGTTGTTATGCGCAGGCAAATGCACCTGCGTCACCTTGCGCGCGGCATCGACAAACTGCACACGAAAGCCCGGTTGCACATAGGCGGGTTCAGGCCGCTGCAGATCCCACATCGGTACATCTGTCACGCCAATGAGCTGCCAGCCCCCTGGGCTGGCGCTGGGATAGACGGCGCTGAAGTTCCCGCCCAAAGCCACCGATCCTGCAGGCACCTTGGTGCGAGGCGATTGACGCCGAGGTATCTGAAAATTGGCCCCGCCAGACAGGTAGACAAACCCCGGGGCGAAGCCTGCGAAAGCTGCGTCATAAGGTTGCGCGGTGTGCCGCTCAATCACCTGCGCCACAGAGATTCCAAGCAGCTCGGCCACATCGGGTAAATCTTCTCCGGTGTAACGCACAGGAATGTCCACCAAACGCCCCTGCACCGCCTCTGCGCTTTGCAGCGCCTGCGCCGCCTGCGCGCCGAGCGCCCGCAAGATGTCGATCAAGCTCGATGGGCTAATCACATGCGGCTCAAAGTGCACCAGCAAGGTTCGCGCAGCGGGCACCAACTCCTGCACACCCGGCAAGCGCTGCGCAGCCACGTGCCTATACAAGGTCATGGTCTGCGCCAAATCATCCAATTCGACCAGCAACGCTTTGTCACTGGCTGGCAAAAATCGCATGCTGCAGTCCTTCACGCCATCGACACAAAAGGCTGCAGGCTCACGCCCGCCTGCAGCAGGCGTTCGCGCATGCAACGCGCCATCTCTACCGCACCGGGGCTGTCACCATGCACACAGATAGAGTCTGCTTGCAGGCGAATACGTTTGCCAGTGATGGTTTCAATCTCACCGGTTTGCACCAGTTGCAGCATGCGCTGCGCAACCTGCTGGGGGTCATGCAGTACGGCCCCCGGCAGACGGCGGGACACCAAAGAGCCGTCTTCGTTGTAGGCGCGGTCGGCAAAGGCTTCTGCCACCACACGCAAGCCACGCTCTTTGGCCCACTCAATCAGCGGAGCACCCGCCAGCGCCATCAGTGTCAGTTGCGGGTCCACCGCCTGAATGGCCTCTATCACATCCCCCGCCTGGCGGGCGTCCTGCGCAATGGTGTTGTACAGCGCACCGTGGGGCTTGACGTAACGTACACGCGTACCCGCAGCCGTGGCCAGCCCTTGCAAGGCACCAATCTGGTAGATCACATCACCCACCAGCTCGGCGCTGCTGGGGTCCATATTGCGGCGGCCAAAACCTGCCAAATCGGGATAGGCCACATGCGCCCCCACCGCCACACCACGTGCAGCGGCTTGCTTGAGCGTTTGCAAGATGCCGGCGGGGTCTCCGGCATGAAAGCCGCATGCCACATTGGCACTGCTCACGATATCCAGCATGGCTGCATCGTCACCCATGCGCCATGCCCCATAGCTTTCACCCAGATCACTGTTGATGTCCATCTTGTATCCTCTTTCTTCAAACACCACATCTTGATTGTTGAACAATCAAAGCAAATTCCTTACCAGCATCTTCACCATGCAGTCTCGGCACTTTTCTACCAGCACCACTCCCACCAGCCTGACCGACACCGTCGCCAGCAACATTCGCCAGCAACTGATCCACGGCGAGCTGCGTGCCGGACAGCATCTGTCAGAAGCGGCACTGAGCCAGCAGCTGGACATTTCACGCAACACCTTGCGAGAAGTGTTCCGCATCCTCATCAAAGAGGGGCTGCTGCGCCACGAACCCAATCGGGGCGTCTCCGTAGTTGTTCCATCTATTGCAGACATCATTGACATCTACCGCGTACGCCGCCTCATCGAGTGCCCTGCACTGGAAAAAGCATGGCCCCTGCACCCTTCGCACAAACGCATGCGCGAGGCTGTCCAAGACGCCCAACAAGCCCGCGATGCCAAAGACTGGCGCCGCGTGGGCTCTGCCAACATGGCTTTTCATGCCGCCATCGTGGCTTTGAGTGACAGCGACCGCCTGTCCGCCATGTTTGAAGACCTGACCGCAGAACTGCGCCTGGCCTTCGGCATGCTCGATGACGCCGAATACCTGCACGCTCCCTATGTCGACCTCAACGCACGCCTGCTGCAAATGTTCATCGAAGGCCAGACCGCTGCCGCTGCACGCGAGCTGGAGACTTACCTTGTTCAATCCGAACGCATGGTTCTTGCCGTGTACGCACGGCACCTTCCCTGAACCATTACGAAGCATGAATTGCACCAAATTTGGGCAAACAAAGAACAATGCACCAAGCTTGATTGAACAATCAATACAAAAACAACCAACAACGTAACGCTACATCACCCACAAATACTATGTATTGTTGAAATCCCTGATGGTCATCTTTCAATGACGGTGGTACTTTTGGCACGCGATTTGCCTATAACACTGAGACAAGGGGCTGCAGCATCTTTCCGAGATCTGCCCAGCCACCTTCATTGCCACCCTTTGCAAGGAGCCATCCATGAAGCGTCGAATTTTTTGTGCCACAGCCACTCTCGTGGCCAGCATCGGTTTTAGCGGCACAGCCGCTGCACAGACCAAGTGGGATTTCGCCACAGCCTATCCAGCCCACAATTTCCACTCCAAGAACAACGAGCAATTTATCAAGGACGTGGACGCGGCCACCCAGGGCAAGCTCAAGATCACGCCGCACTTTGGCGCATCGCTGTTCAAGATGCCTGAAATCAAGCGTGCCGTACAAACTGGCAATGCACAGATGGGTGAGTTCTTTTTGGTGAGTTTCCAGAACGAATCACAAATCTTTGGCGCAGATGGTTTGCCTTTCCTGGCCAGCAACTACGACGAAGCCTTCAAGCTGTACCAAGCGCAAAAGCCATTGCTGCAAAAGCTGCTGGACAAACAAGGACAGGTTTTGCTGTATTCCATCGCATGGCCCCCACAAGGTATCTACACCAAGAAACCCATCAGCTCAGCCGCTGACCTCAAGGGCATGAAATGGCGCGTCTACTCCCCCACCACCGCCCGCATTGGTGAACTGGTGGGCGCGCAGCCCGTCACCATTCAAGAGGCTGAACTGTCTCAAGCATTGGCAACAGGCGTGGTTGAAGGCTTGATCACCTCCAGCGCCACAGGTGCAGATAACAAGCTGTTTGAGAACCTGAAGTACTACTACAACGTGCAAGCCTGGATTCCCAAAAACGCCGTTGTCGTGAGCAAGAAAGCCTTCAATGCGCTGGGCAAACCAGAACAAGACGCCGTGCTGAAAGCCGCCCATGCTGCCGAAGAGCGTGGCTGGAAAGAATCGCGCGAAGTGGATGCCCGCTCAATTGCCACCCTCAAAGCTGGCGGTGTCAGCGTAGAAGAGCCCTCTGCGCAACTGAAGGCAGATTTGGCCAAGGTGGGGGATATCGTTATCAAGGAATGGCTGGAAAAAGCTGGCCCTGACGGTAAAACCATCGTGGACACTTTCAAAGCATCCAAGTAATTAGACTCAGGTTGTATTTTTTGCCCTTGCTACAGCGCCTTGCCGTTCAAGGGCATTTTTGTTTTCCCATGCATTTCCGTGAACGCCCACATTGGCAACACGAAGGACATTTGCGATGCGCAGATTGCTTGATGGTCTCTATGCCGCCAGCGCTTGGCTGGCAGGCATTTCGATGATAGGAGTGCTGCTCATGGTGCTGCTCACCATTGTCAGCCGTTCCTTTGGGTTCGCAGCCCCCGGCACCGATGCCTATGCCGGATATGCCATGGCAGGCGCTGGCTTCATGGCTTTGGCCAGCACGCTCAAAGCCGGCGAGCACATTCGCGTCACGCTGGTGCTGGGCATGCTCAAAGGCAAAGCCCACAAAGCACTGGAAGTAACAGCCTTGACGATCGCCACGCTGCTGGCTGGTTTTCTGGCCTTTTATGCCAGCCGCCTAGTTTGGCAGTCTTGGGAAATTGATGATATTTCCGTTGGCATTGATGCCACTCCGCTGTGGATTCCACAAATTTTCATGGCACTGGGAACGCTCATCTTCTTCATTGCGTTCTGCGATGAACTGGTGATGGAACTGCGAGGCAAGCGTAAGCCCCGCGCAACTGAGGATGCTCACCATGAATGAAATTTTCGCCAGTGTTGCACTGATCGTAGTGCTGCTCGTTTTACTGAGTGGTGGCGTGTGGGTCGGCCTGACTTTGGCCGGAGTGGCTTGGTTTGGCATGGAGTTTTTCACGGCACGTGCTGCCGGTGATGCGATGGCCATGACCATCTGGGGCTCTGCCAGCAGCTGGACGCTGACTGCCTTGCCTTTGTTTGTGTGGATGGGAGAAATTCTCTACCGCACCAACTTGTCCGAAAACATGTTTCGCGGCTTGGCGCCCTGGGTCAATGCGCTGCCCGGTCGGCTGCTGCACACCAACGTCATTGGCTGCACCATCTTTGCCTCGGTATCCGGCTCCTCCGCCGCAACGTGCGCCACAGTGGGCAAGATGAACATTCCAGAACTGCAAAAACGCGGCTACAGCGAAGCGCAAATCATCGGCTCGCTCGGTGGCCCTGCAACACTGGGATTGCTGATTCCACCATCCATCATCCTGATTGTGTACGGCGTATCGGCAGAGCTTTCGATCTCCAAGCTGTTCATGGCTGGCGTGCTGCCCGGTTTGATGCTGGCGGTACTGTTCAGCGGCTGGATCATCGTGTGGGCTTTGCTCAACCCGGAAAAAGTACCAAAAGCTGATGCCACTTTGACATTCAAGCAAAAGGTGTATGAGGCCCGACACCTGATTCCCGTAGTGCTTCTGATTTCCAGC
Source organism: uncultured Comamonas sp. (assembly GCA_963520865.1). Classification (GTDB taxonomy): domain Bacteria; phylum Pseudomonadota; class Gammaproteobacteria; order Burkholderiales; family Burkholderiaceae_C; genus Comamonas. The sequence goes on along the minus strand of CAUQST010000009.1, from coordinate 25,829 downwards.
GTGGTGGTCAGTATTTACAGCGGTATTGCAACCGCCACAGAAGCTGCAGCCATTGGTGTAACTGGTGCACTGATACTGTCTGCCTCACAAAAGGCATTGACGTGGGACAGCTTCAAGGCCTCTTTGTTTGGCGCTACCCGCCTGTACTGCATGATTGCGCTGATCTTGGCCGGCGCAGCATTCATGACGCTATCCATGGGCTACATCGGCTTGCCACGCCAACTGGCAGAGTATGTGGGCAGTTTGAACCTCTCTCCCGCCATGCTCATCGTGGTACTGGGTATCTTCTACATCTTGATCGGCTGCTTCTTGGATGGCATCTCCACCATCGTGCTGACCATGAGCGTCGTGCTCCCCATCATTCAGGCGGCAGGTATCGATCCGCTGTGGTTCGGCATCTTCCTTGTGATCACGGTGGAAACTGCCCAAATCACTCCGCCCGTGGGATTTAACTTGTTTGTGCTGCAAAGCATGACAGGCAAGCAGATCACCTACATTGCCAAAGTGTGCGCCCCTTACTTTGGCCTGATGGTGCTGGCACTGGTTATGTTGTGGTTATTCCCAGAAATCGTGACGGCGCTTCCTAACAAGATGTGACCGCCCTCAAAAAAGCCGCCACAGATTTTGCATTCTGTGGCGGCTTTTTGTATGGACCTGCCCATCCAGGCGAAGCACAGGCTACATGCACTGCCATATTGCGCGCTATAGCACCTAGCTGGTGGCCATTGAAACTCAAATCCAAAAAAACCACTCCATCTCAAACTTAGCGAACGCAGACCAAGACCACAGAGCCAAGACGTGCACATCACACGCACATTGCTGTCATGCATCCGCATCAGTCTCCATGCACCTAGGCATAAAGCCCACGGCAGCCAGACCGCCAAACCTCATCCAACAACAACAACGACGACGCAGCAGTACAGAGCGTGCACGGTAGATGGTTCAACCCTGATTTTGGCTGCAACACCATCCGGAATTACGAGACAACACGGTCATAAATTCCTCCAGGAAAAGTAATTTAACTATCAAATATGCGAGCGCGGTAGTCAGTACTCATAAGCCATACATGGCAAGATTGATGTGAGTCATTTTGTTGCTAAATGTATCTGCATCAAGGCGATGAATCGCATACAAAAGCGATCCTCCACATTTTGACAGGCTGATCTTTCAACATGCGACGCGTCCTCCAAAGCGATTTGGTACTGAACGAGCCATTGCCGTGGCCGCTGTATGACGAGGATGGCAATTTGCTGTTTCGTGAAGGCTATGTGCTGAGCATTCCACGTCACATCAACACCTTGCTGACACGTGGGGCATATGCCCCGCTCCCCCCCAGCGATCCGTCACAACAGCCCACGTTGGTGTTATCCGAATGCACGGTTGCGCTGTCTACAGCCGATCCGGTGTTCGTTCGGGCCGATCGGTTGGCAATGACTTTGAAGCGCCTGCACGCCCATTTGCAAGCGGCCACACTAAGGATTGAGCTGCACCCGGTTGTTCTGGGATTGGCCCACGGCATCCTGGATGCCTGTGCCGAGGATGCCGATGCACTCCTGGCAGCCTTACACCTAGATCGCCAGCATCCCTACCTGGTGATCCAGCAATTACTGGGTGCCACGCTGGTAGAAATTGCGGCACGCGAGCTGGGGTTGAGTGAATCCGAGCGGCTATCCCTGGCATGTGCCGCACTGACACGCGACCTGTCTCTGCTATCGATGCAGGCACAGCTGGATCAGCAGGCAGGCACGCTGACACCACAACAGGCTGCACTGGTGCGCAGCCACCCAGATCGCTCAGCCACATTGCTGGCTGAAATGGGCGTCACAGACACCATCTGGCTGGAGCTGGTGCGCCAGCACCATGAACGTTATGACGGATCAGGCTACCCACGGGGGCTCAGCGGCGATGCCATTGTGGTCGGTGCACGCCTGCTTGCCATTGCCGACTCTTACGCAGCAATGGTCACACCCCGGCCCAACCGTGCCGGGCAGTTTCCTCGCGATGCACTCAAAGCACTGTTTCAAGACCGTGTACGGCTGTATGACGACCCACTGCTACAACTTTCAATCAAGACGCTGACCATGCACCCCCCGGGCACGCTGGTGCGATTGGCTAACGGTGAATTCGCAGTGGTGCGCTCACGAAAAAAGCGCAATGAATCCATTGATCTTTGGAGCCTCTATGACAGTAACGGCATGCCCATCTTGCGACCGCAGTACCGCGATTCAACCGACCCGGCCCACGACATCACAGGCTCCCTGCGAGTTGAAGACTGCCGCTCAGCAGCGCTGGTGCTCAAGCGTCTATGGACGCAACCCTGAGAAAGCCCATCCATGAAGCAGAACCTGCCCGTGACGTCACGGCACACTGACATCCCCCCAGGCATCACCTTGGTCTCCAAGACGGATCTCAAGGGTGTGATCACCTATGCCAATGAGGCTTTTGTCAACGCCAGCGGTTATGCGCTCGACGAACTGCTGGGGCACAGCCATAACATCGTGCGCCACCCAGACATGCCCTGCGCCGCATTCGAAGACATGTGGCACACACTAAAAAGCGGCAAGCCCTGGCGTGGCATCGTCAAAAACCGCTGCAAGGACGGTGGCTACTACTGGGTCGATGCCTGCGTAGTTCCTATCAAACGCAACGACCAGGTGATTGGCTACATGTCGGTGCGCAAGCACGCTACGACCAGTGCCATTGATGCAGCCCAGGCGCGCTACCGCGACATGGCAGCCGGCACATCAAAGCCACAGCCTCGCTTGCCAGACTGGCTTGGCATACGCACAGGTATGCGAGCAGGTAGCCTGTTTGTCGCCCTGCTGATGCTGGCTGGAGGAGCTTTGGGGATTGGAGGCCTCAAGCTGGCCGACAACGCGCTAACCCAGCTCTACCACGCACAGCTGGCGCCAATAACCGCTATCGGCAAGATTGAGGCCAGACTCAGCGACAGTCGCACCACCATGATGGAAATCCGCTTAGCTCGCCACGAAAGTGCAAACAACCATCTGCAGGGACAACTGGCCGGCCAGATTAGCAAATTGCGCACCAACCGTGATGAGATCCACACCCTATTGGACCAGCTGGCTGGCATGGATGCACAGGTCGCTCAGCAAAAATCCTTACTGACTCACGCACTGGCTCAATACACCAACGATGGCCTGCGCCCAGTAGAGCAGGCTGTGGAGCACGATGGTCCCAAGCAAGTTGAGCAGTTGATCAAGCAGCAGGTGCTGCCACTGGAACAAGCCGCAATGACCGCTGCCGTGGGACTGCGCAATGCACTCACAGAAGCGGCGCATAGCGAGTACGAAAACACACTAGAGCGCAACAACCGCATACGCAGCTTTGCAATTGCCGGTATTGCGCTGGGGCTTGCAGTGGTCGTGCTGGTAGGCCACATGTTCATCCGAGGCGTTGTCAACCCGCTCAATGCCTCTATCCGCCGCCTGAACCGCATTGCCCAAGGGGATCTACAGGGAGATATCGATCTGTCTGGCACCGGCGAGAGCGGCCAGCTCAACCACGCAGCCGCAGTGATGCAACTGCATTTGAAAGTGATGCTCGATGAAATAGCGCTGGCAGCCAGACGCATTCATCGCCACTGCGCCACGTTGAATGTGGCACTGTATGAAGTAACTGAGCACTCGGAAGAGCAGCATGACCGCGTGTACTCTGCGATTCGCTCGCTGAATGCCGCCGTGGCGGAAACCAGTGATCTCAGCGAGCGCGCAGAGCGACTGATGCAGCTGGCAGATCAGCCAACGCCTGACAGCAGCCTTGCGAGTCTGGCATTCGAAGCCCGTGAACTGGCCACGGCTACGCGCTTAACAGCATTCGGCGCTGATGAAGTCGTCAGTGCCATGCACCAAGTGGCCGAATTGATCGTTGAAAACAGGGCCGAGGCACAGCGGGCATGGAAAGCATCCGAAGAGCTCAAGTACACCGCAGAAGAGCTTAACCAGCTGGTGGACTATTTCGAGCCTGCGCCCACTCCATCAGCCAACATGGGCAAGTCTTGAGCAATACGCACAAACCAAGCATGGGCTGGCAGCAAGGCTGGAGGTTTGCAGCCGTCTGACCGAGACTGCATCCTTTAAGAAATCCATGCTGCAGAAACAAAAATGCCCACTTGTTAGTGGGCATTTTTTGCAAGCAATAACGCTTGCATATGTTTGGTAGGCGCGATTGGATTCGAACCAACGACCCCCACCATGTCAAGGTGGTGCTCTAACCAACTGAGCTACGCGCCTGAAATTAATCAGAAGCATCGATTGTAGCACGGGTTATGACGCCAATTCAAGAACACTCAAAATTAGCGCCTGCGTGCAGAACGCACGCCAGAAACGTTAGCCACAATCCCCAGCACCTTGTTCAAACGGCCAGAGTCAGAGACTTCCACGGTGAATGTCATCCAAGCAGTCCCCTTGACCGACTGGGTCTGCACACCGATGACGTTGGTTTTCTCTTTGGCAAAAACATCAGAGATATCGCGCAATAAACCTTGGCGGTCGGTGGCTTCCACAGACACATCCACCGGATAAACCGCGGTGAGCTTTTCTGCCTTGGGCAGCCCCCATGCCACGTCAATAACGCGCTCTTCGTTGCGTGCGGCCATTTCTCGGAAATTGCTGCAATCCGCGCGGTGCACGCTGACCCCTTTGCCGCGCGTGACAAAACCACCAATTTCATCCGGTGGCGCTGGCTTGCAGCACTTGGCCAATTGCGTCATGAGCGAATCAACACCCACAACCAGAACACCGCCTTTATGGGCCGCATTGTTGGCGCGGGGCTTGCGCACCATGGCCTGAATATCGTCCTCAGGCTCACTCGGTTCCGCAGGTCGCAATACCGTTTCGATGTTGCGCAAGGAATATTCATCCTTGCCCACCACCTCAAACAGAGCATCAGCAGATTTAAAGCCAAGCTGCACGGCCAGATCGTCCAGCTTGACCGCCGTTTTACCTTCCCGCTGCAACAGCTTTTCTACTGCCTCACGGCCACGCATGACCGTTTCATTCATGGCTTGTGCATTAAACCAAGCGCGCACTTTGGCTTTGGCACGGTTGCTCACCAGGTAACCCAGCTCTGGGTTCAGCCAGTCACGCGATGGTCGCCCTTCTTTGACCGTTGTGATTTCCACGGTCTGCCCACTTTGCAAGGGCGTATTGAGCGTCACCATATTGCCGTCAACGCGAGCGCCCCGGCAGCGATGCCCCAAATTGGTGTGTACTGAGTACGCGAAATCCACTGGCGTTGCACCCTGAGGCAGCTCAATGACAGCGGCATCAGGTGTCAGCACATAGATACGGTCATCAAACAGCCCCCGGTGCGAGGGGTTCTCTGACAGGTCCTGCCCCCATGCAAGCAGCTGGCGCAACACGGCAATCTTGGCGTCGTAATCGCCAGTGGCGCTCACGCCTGCATAGCCTTTGACTCCAGCCTCTTTGTACGCCCAGTGCGCGGCCACACCATTCTCGGCATGGTCATGCATGGCCTGCGTACGAATCTGAATCTCAATGGCCCGACCCTGTTCATCGCGCACCACCGTATGCAACGATTGGTAGCCGTTGGGTTTGGGTTTGGCGATGTAATCATCAAACTCCGACTCAATCGGCTTAAAGTTTTCGTGCACCCACGACAGTGCTGTGTAGCAGTCCTTGACTGTTGGCACCACCACGCGCAAAGCCCGAATATCGAACAACTGATCAAAGTTGAGCGACTTGCCCCGCATTTTTTTGACAATGCTGTAGATGTGCTTGGGCCGGCCCGATACGGTGGCACTGATGCTGTAAGCACGCAGCCCGGACTCCAGGCGGGACCGCAACTGCTCCATATAAACCTCGCGCTCGGCACGTTTTTCGTCGAGCAGCTTGGCAATATTGCGGTACGTGTCTGGCTCCAAAAAGCGGAAAGCCAGGTCTTCCAGCTCCCACTTGATTTGCCAAATACCCAATCGGTTGGCCAGCGGAGCAAAGACATGCAACGCTTCGTACGCCAGGCTGGGCGACACCGCCCGCTTGCTGGCGGCATACCAACGCAAGGTTTGCAAACGCGACGCCAAGCGCAACAGCACGACCCGGACGTCACGCGAAAAACCCAGCAGCATCTTGCGCACAGTTTCTGTCTGCGTAGCGGGATCATCCACCCGCTGCGCGCTGCTCTCGCCTGCGCGGGCTTGCTGCTGCACCTGCATGAGCTTGGTGGTTTCCACCGCCAGCTCTGCAAAATTGGGACCAAACGCCTTGGTCAACACCTCCAAGGGTTTGTTGAGGTGCATGCTGGCGTACACCAAATAGCACGCAGCCTGCATAGCCTCTGAGCCGCCAATGCCTTGCAAGATTGCCGCTGTGGCGTCCGCGTGGGCTAGGGTGTTTTCACCGGAAGACAGCTCTTCCCCGGACAGCAGAGGCTCTGCAAACGCACGCGCTCGGCGCAAGGCATCTACTTGGTCGGGAATATTACCTGCTGTGGCCGCCAGCAGATGCGGCATCTCCGCAGGCCCTGTTGCTGACTTCAAGCCCGTCGGCACAGCACTGTCTTCACCTGTTGTTGGGGGTAGGGACGTCACACTACGCATACAAGCCCCTCGTGCAGATTCCAGCCAAATACACATGGCTTGTGCAGCAGGGCCTTACATTCTTTTTTCATTCATCACCCAACAAGAAATTCCGTGCGATGGCCACCTGGTCATCCGCCACAAAGGTGGGGGCATGTCCCACGCTTTCAAGCTCTATCCATTGCGCAAAAGGACCTCGCTCCTGCATTTTGCGAGCAGTGTCCTGTGTCACCAAATCTGACAGCGCCCCTCGCACAAGCAATGTTTGTGCACGAATTGCGTCATACAAGCTCCACAGCACAGCCTGTCCACGCTCTGACTGCTCCTGCGTCATGCCTTGCATGGGCTGCGCAATGGCTGGGTCATAGTGCAACCGATAGCCACCGCCCTCCACTGCGCGCAGCATCGGCCGGCTCAACTCCAGCCACGCTTGCGTGGTATGCGGACCAAAGCCTGCCGACAGTACCTGCAACGCCGCAGCAGCTTGCTGCTCCGTGTCAAAGTGCGCGGGCTTTCCTACGTAAGAGGCTATACGCTGCAATGCTGGCCACTCCAAAACAGGGCCCACATCATTCAAAAGCAGCTTGCGAACAGGCACTGGCAATGGCAAAGCAGGGTTACCCGCCACACTCATGCCAATCAGACCGCCCATGCTGGTGCCAAGCCAGTCGAGCACCTGGATAGGCGCCGTGGCGTTGACGTGATGCAATAAAACAAGCATGTCGGCTGTGTATTGCACAAGCCCGTAATCCATCGGCTGCGCCAGCCAGTCGCTGTAGCCGCGCCCTGCAATATCGGGACAAATTACCCGCGCATGCTGGCTCAGCGTGCGCGCCAGCACATCAAAGTCACGACCTTGTCGCGTTAACCCGTGGACACACACGATCACATGGGGATGCCAGGGATTGCCCGTCTGGTTCCATTCCCAATACGCCATGCGGTGCTCTGAGCCACCACGCACCGCTGCGCCCGGACAAGTTACGTAGTTCAGCGTAGGTTCAATCATGGGTGCGTATCCTCGTACTTGCCGATTGATAATGGATTCATCCATCCTAATTCATATTTCAACGGAGACATCCAGATGCTCAAGGGCAAAACAGCTTTAGTCACGGGTTCCACCAGCGGTATTGGTCTCGGGATTGCACAAGCATTGGCAGCGCAAGGTGCCAATATCGTATTAAACGGTTTTGGCGATGTTGACGCCGCCAAAGCCCAGGTAACGGCTGCAGGCCACGCGCACGGCATCTCGGTGGATTACCACGGCGCAGACATGAGCAGGCCCGCCGAAATTGAAGCCATGATGGCCTTTGCCGCTGAGCGATTGGGTCGCGTTGATATTTTGGTAAACAACGCCGGCATTCAGCATGTCGCCACTGTGCAAGAGTTCCCCGTTGAAAAATGGGATGCCATCTTGGCCATCAACCTCTCCAGCGCCTTTCACACCACCCGACTGGCACTGCCCGCCATGCAAAAGGCCAATTGGGGCCGCATCATCAATGTGGCCTCGGTGCACGGACTGGTGGCATCCGCACAAAAGTCGGCTTATGTCGCTGCCAAGCACGGCATTGTGGGATTTACCAAGGTCACGGCTTTAGAGAACGCCACCACAGGCGTGACCTGCAACGCGATTTGTCCAGGCTGGGTGCTCACCCCTTTGGTGCAAAAACAGGTCGATGCCAAAGCCCAGGCACAGGGCATCAGCACAGAAGACGCCACCAAGCAATTGCTGGGCGAAAAAGAACCATCGATGCAATTCACCACACCCGAAGAGCTGGGTGCCTTGGCCGTGTTCTTTTGCTCCGATGCCGCCAACAACGTACGCGGTGTCGCCTGGAATATGGATGGCGGCTGGGCTGCGCAGTAAGGGAGCAAATCTTCGATTGCCTAGCTTGTGCAAGTAGCCTCAAGCGCAGCAATGTTCGTACAAAAAAGCCTCTGAAGATTCAGAAGCTTTTTTGACTCAAAGGCAATACCAGAAAGCGTTAAACGCTCTTTTTATTGCATCTGCACTGAGCCCGATACGTTCACCGTCACCTGCGTTTTGCCAGCCTCAACAGGCACCGGCTCAGCCATGTCCATCTTGGGGGCTGCGGCCATCGCCACGTTGGCACGCTGCATGCGGGGCATAAAGTATCCGTCCTGGCTGTTAACGTTCACTTCACGCAAGCTATAGGAAGCAAAACCAAATTGCTTGGTCAGCTGCGAGGCACGCGCTTTGAAGTTCTCAACTGCCATGGCCTGAGCCTGATCTTGCACCTTGATGTTGCCTTCTTTGGACAGCCCAAAACCCATGCTGGACACTGTCAAATCGGGCACTTGCGCTGCAGCCTGACTGATGCGTGCAAAGTCTTTACCTTCCAACACGACCTCGGCGCGTCCTTGCCAGCCTTTGATTTTTCCGTCACTGCCGTGGCGCGGATACACGCCAAAGCTGCCACTGTGCACCTGCATGTCCTGGCCTTGTGCCTGAGGCTTGAGGCTGCGCATGGCGGCGTCCACGCTCTGCTGCAGTTGCTTTTGCACTGCTGCGGCATTAGTGCCCTCGCGGTTCACGCTCAGGTTCATTTGCAGCCAGTCCTGATCGACCTCTACTTGCCCAGACGCCGAAAGCTGCACCACATTGCGCAAAGGCTCGGGGGTCTGCGCATGGGCCACACCTAAAGCACTTACAGCACCAGTGGCTAAAAGCAATACCCCTACGAATGAAGGCAAAGAACGTGCGCCAATTTTGCGAAGCTGCATATGAAATTTCCTTTCTATGAAATGCACGCCCAGTTGCATGCAAACAAAGGGCAAAGCATGACAGACAGAGACTACTTGAGATGAAAGCTGTTTTCTACTTTTAGGAAAGACATGTAACACTGTGTCAAACATCGGCTAAAACGGGAATTTTTCGCGCCAAGCTGGTCAGAATTGGCTCTGTTACAAATTGGACAAGGGGTGAATCCATGGCCACGACCAACAATCGAACCGACAAAATTCTCGTCGTTGATGACGATGCACGTATCCGCGACCTGCTGCGCCGCTACCTCACGCAAGAAGGCTTTGAAGTCATGATTGCCGAAGACGGCAAGGCGCTGAACCGCATCCTGCTGCGTGAAACCGTCGACCTGATCGTGCTGGACTTGATGATGCCCGGCGAAGATGGCCTGTCCATCTGCCGCCGTCTGCGTTCAGCCAATGACCGCACGCCCATCATCATGCTGACCGCCAAGGGCGAAGACGTAGACCGCATCGTGGGTCTGGAAGTCGGCGCTGACGACTACTTGGGCAAACCCTTCAACCCTCGAGAATTGCTGGCACGCATCCACGCTGTGCTGCGCCGCCGCCCACCAGTGGAAGCACCGGGTGCACCGTCTGGCGACAACGAGACGGTCACTTTCGGCCCTTTCACTTTCGATTTGGGCACCCGCGTGCTGCAAAAGAGTGGTGAAGAGCTGCCTTTGACGACCGGTGAATTTGCCATGCTCAAGGCTCTGGTACGCCATCCGCGCCAGCCTCTGTCGCGTGAAAAGCTGGCACTGCTGGCACGTGGCCGCGAGTTTGAGCCTTTTGACCGCAGTCTGGACGTGCAAGTATCGCGTCTGCGCAAACTGATCGAAGAGGATGCTGCTGCGCCTCGTTATATTCAGACGGTTTGGGGCGTGGGCTATGTCTTCGTTCCAGATGGCAACAGCTAACTTTCTCTCCCACGCCTAAGGCAAAGGCGCTTCGCGCGCCCTTCTTTCATGTCACGCTCTTCCAAGCATGCCGGCGGCCACCATACCGCCAGCGCAACCAATGATGCAGGCGCACGCTCTCGCGTGGGCCTCAATCTTTTTTGGCGCACTTTCTTTCTACTGGCTTTGCTTTTGCTGGGCAGCATTTTGGCGTGGCTGCAGACTCTGCGCGCGCTGGAATTTGAACCACGCACACTGCAAACCGCGCAGCAAATTGCCTCTTTGGTGAACTTGAGCCGTGCCGCCTTGCAGCACTCGGATGCCATTGCGCGCGTCTCGCTCCTCAAAACCATGGCCGACCAGGAAGGTGTGCGCATTCAGCCGCGTGAGCCTGGCGACAAATTCGAGGTTTTGCCGCCCAGCCAGCTGAACATGCGTCTGGATGAGCTGCTGACCTCACGCCTGGGGCCAGACACCATCTTGGCGCGCAGTGTCAATGGCGAAGCCGGTCTGTGGGTGAGCTTCACCATTGATGAAGACCCCAACTGGCTACTGCTGGATCAATCACGCTTCGTTACCGCAGGCAGCCGCACCTGGCTGATCTGGCTGAGTACGGCGGGCCTGCTGTCTTTGGCGGGCGCTGCTGTCATTGCACGCCTGATCAACCGCCCACTCAAGCAATTGAGTTACGCCGCCAACCGCGTGCGCGATGGTGACTTTGCCGCCAGCCAGCTCGATGAAGAAGCGGTGACCAGCGAGATCCGAGAGGTCAACATTGGCTTTAACCGCATGGCTCAGAAACTGGCCAAGCTGGAGCAAGAACGCGCCGTGATGCTGGCAGGCATCTCGCACGACTTGCGCACGCCACTGGCACGTTTGCGCCTGGAAACCGAGATGAGCGTACAAGATGACATTGCCCGCGAGCACATGGTGGCCGACATTGTTCAGCTCGACGCCACCATCGATAAATTCCTGGATTACGCGCGCCCCGACCATGTCACGCTGACGGTTGTGAATTTGCACGCCGTAGTGGCCTCGTGTGTCTACGCCGTACAAAACCACCGCGAGCTTCAAATCTCCATGTCCATCCCAGACGACATCTATGTGATGGCTGATGAGGTAGAGCTGGCCCGCGTGATCTCCAACCTGCTGGAAAACGCCCGCCGCTATGGCAAGACGGTAGATACCGACACAGCTTTTGTCGATATCAGCATCAAAACCCGAGAGAACTGGGTGCTGATGCGCCTGCGCGATCACGGCCCCGGCGTTCCTCCAGAACAGCTGCCTAACCTGACGCAACCATTCTTTCGCGGCAACTCGGCGCGCACTGCCGCAGCCGGCGCAGGCTTGGGCCTGTCTATCGTTGATAAAACCGTGCAGCGCATGGGTGGAATTTTCTCCATCACCAACGCCAATGCGGGTGGCTTGGCGGCCAATATTCAATTGCAGCGCGTCACCGACGTGCCTGACGGCCAAGACCCGCAGCACCGTTTGCAGCGCCCTCAGGTCAAACGCCAGCTTCCACCTGAAGCGATGTAAACCGCCGCCCCAACCAAAGAGCCCTGCTTGCTTGCGCAACAGGGCTCTTTTTATTTATCCACCAACCGATGCTGGCGCTACTGCAACAAGCGCTAGCCACTGCGCTTTTTAAAGCGCCTGCTTGTAGATCAAGGCAATCGCGTTGGCCTCCATCGCCAGCAGCTCACCCACAGGGCCCATCTTCTCGGCTGTTTTGGCTTTGACGTTCACCTGCTCTTCGGTCACACCCAAAGCTTGTGCGATGCGTTTTTGCATCAACGGAATGTGTGGTGCCAGCTTGGGCTGTTGAGCAATCACGGTGCTGTCGATATTGCCAATTTCCCAGCCTTTTTCGCGCACCCGGCGCGTGGCTTCTTGCAGCAGAACAAATGAGTCGGCGCCCTTGAACTCCACCGCAGTGTCAGGAAAGTGGCGGCCAATATCGCCCAGCCCAGCGGCACCCAGCACAGCGTCGGTGATGGCATGCAGCAAGACGTCAGCATCCGAATGCCCCAGCAAGCCCTTGTCGTACGGGACTTCAACGCCGCCAATGATCAGCTTGCGACCTTCAACCAGAGCATGGGTATCCCAGCCTTCACCAATACGAAAATTCATAGTTATTTATGCCCGCCTGCCAATGACCAGCGGCCTATTTGGTTATTAATCAGAAAAAAGGATTGCCCACTGGCTGCGCATTGTCACGCTTGCCTTTGAACAACTCCAGTGTGGCACTGCCGCCGCGTTGCATCAGCACGGCTTCAGCCAAGGCGAAGTCATCGGGATAGGTCACTTTGAAGTTGTGCGCACCTCCGGGTATCAGCTTGGGCCGGTGTCCCATGGCCTCCATGGCGCTGGCTTCATCCGTAGCTGCGGCCCCCATGCGGTTCAGCGCATCCAGCAAGCTGCCCAAGCGAAACATCTGTGGTGTCTGCGCCAGCCATTTATCGCTGCGATCGACCGTGGAAGCCACACGTACGCCTGTGGGTCCGGTAATGGCCGTCTTCAAGGTATCTGGCAATTTATGCGCCAGCAGGCCGCCCACGCTGTCGTGTTCACACTCAGCAATCAGTCCATCAATTTGTGCCGAGGTCACCAAACAGCGTGCTGCATCGTGCACCAGCACCCAGTCGTGCTGCGCGGCACCCCGTGCAAGCAGCGCTTTCAAGCCACCAATCACGGTATCGGCCCGTGTTGCGCCACCGCACTGTGCATGAAACCACAAGGGGCTGCGGTAGCTGTCAAGGTAGGTGTCACCTGGGGCCAGCGCCACCAGGGTACCGGCCAAGCGCTGCGCACCGGCAAAGGCGGCCAGCGTGTGCAAGACCATCGGCTGGCCCGCTACGAGATGGTACTGTTTGGGCAAGTCGGGCGCAGGCGCTCCGGGAGGAATGGCCCGTGCACCGACACCGGCACACGGGATCAGTCCCCAGAAACGACCCTGCGGACACCCGGGCGCATTCGCTGCAGCAAGCAAGTCTGTCATGCGCAACATTCTAGAATCGTCTGCTTCGCACACGCGGCTGCATGCCGCATTTCCGCGCTTTTTGCAGGCCCAGCGTCTGCTGCATCAGGATTTCTGGCCCCATGGATTTGCCCAAACTCACGCCCGGTAAACGTTTTTCCTTGCCCACGCCCGTTGGTAGCGCTGATGCGCTGCTGCTGGCGCAACTGGCACAGCGAGAGCACGCGGCAGGGCGCATCACCGCCATCGTCACGGCAGACGCCAGCGATGCCCAGCGCCTGATTGAAGAAATGGCGTTCTTTGCACCCCAGTTGCGCTGCGCCCTGTTTCCAGACTGGGAAACGCTGCCTTACGACACGTTCTCCCCACACCAGGACTTGATCAGCGAGCGGCTAGCCACGCTGTGGCGCATTCGTGAGCGCGACCACCAGCACGGCGCTGATGTGGTGCTGGTACCGGCCACCACCGCGCTGTACCGGCTGGCGCCTCCCTCCTTCTTGGCGGGCTACACCTTTGAATTCAAACAAGGCCAGAAACTGGACGAGGCCAAGCTCAAAGCCCAGCTGACGCTGGCAGGCTACCAGCACGTCTCTCAAGTGGTCAGCCACGGTGAATACGCTGTGCGCGGAGGGTTGATTGACCTGTTCCCCATGGGCTCCGAGGTGCCTTACCGCGTTGATTTGTTTGATGACGAAATCGACTCCATCCGCGTCTTTGACCCCGATAGCCAGCGCAGCCTAGATACCGTGCAGGAAGTGCGGCTGCTGCCCGGGCGCGAATTCCCCATGGACGAGGATGCGCGCACCAAGTTCCGCTCACGCTGGCGTGAACTGCTGGAGGGCGACCCCACACGCAGCCGCATCTACAAGGACATGGGCGCGGGCGTAGCCACTGCCGGTATTGAGTACTACCTGCCCCTGTTCTTTGACAGCACTGCCACGGTGTTTGACTACCTGGGCGATGCCGCCACGCTGGTGCTGCATGGTGAGCTGGAGCCTGCTTTTCACCGTTTCTGGCAAGACACCAAGGACCGCTACCGCTTGGTACAAGGAGACCCCGAGCGCCCCGTCCTGCCCCCCGACACCTTGTTTCTGAGTGCCGAGCAGTTCTACGCGGCTGCCAAGTCTTACCAGCAACTGGCGCTGCGCCCCGGTGTAGACGATGTGCAAGACAGCGCCATCTTCCAAAAACTGCCAGACCTGTCCGTCGTGCGCGGGGCAGAAGACCCACTGCAGCGCCTGCAGCAGCACGTACAAACCGCCAAGCGCCGCGTGCTGGTGCTGGCCGAAAGTGATGGCCGCCGTGAAAGCCTGCTGGACTTTTTGCGCTCTTCGCAACTGAACCCACCGGCCTTTGATTCGCTGGCCGAGTTCCAAAGTGAAACCAGCGAAAAACTGGGCATTGCCACCTCCACCCTCATGCGCGGTTTTGCGTGGATGGAAGAAGGCATCGACTTTGTCACCGAAACCGAGTTGTTCGCCAGTACTGGCACAACACGCCGGCGCAAGAAGCAAGAACAGGTCAGCGATGTAGAGGCGCTGATCAAAGACCTGTCCGAGCTGAAAGTGGGTGACCCTGTGGTGCACAGCCAGCACGGCATTGGGCGCTATCACGGCCTGATCAATATGGATGTCGGCCAGAAAAACGACGATGGCACACCCGCCATGCAAGAGTTCCTGCACCTTGAGTACGCCAAAGATGCCGTGCTGTATGTGCCCGTCAGCCAGTTGCACCACATCAGCCGCTACACGGGCGTGACGCCTGAATCGGCCCCCCTGCACAGTCTGGGCAGTGGCCAATGGGAAAAAGCCAAGCGCAAAGCCGCCGAGCAAGTGCGCGATGCAGCGGCCGAGCTGCTCAACATCTACGCCCGCCGCGCCGCACGCCAGGGCCATGCCTTCCGCCTCAACCAGCAAGACTACGAACAGTTCGCACAGGACTTCGGATTTGAAGAAACAGCCGACCAAAGCGCCGCCATTCACGCAGTGATTCACGACATGGTTAGCCCCCAGCCTATGGACCGACTGGTCTGCGGCGATGTGGGCTTTGGCAAAACCGAGGTGGCGTTGCGCGCCGCTTTTGTGGCAGCCATGGCCGGCAAGCAAGTGGCCTTCCTGGCGCCCACCACGCTACTGGCTGAACAGCATTACCAGACGCTGGTTGATCGCTTTTCCAGGTGGCCCGTCAAGATTGCTGAAGTCTCACGCTTTCGCACCACCAAAGAAGTCAACGCTGCACTGCAAGGGCTGGGCGAAGGGTCTGTAGACATCGTGGTGGGCACGCACAAGCTGCTGTCCAGCTCGGTCAAGTTCAAAGACCTGGGCCTGCTCATCATTGATGAAGAACACCGTTTTGGCGTGCGCCACAAAGAAGCCATGAAGGCCATGCGCGCCGAGGTGGATGTGCTCACGCTCACGGCCACCCCCATTCCTCGCACCATGGGCATGGCGCTGGAAGGTCTGCGCGATTTGTCGGTCATTGCCACGGCACCGCAACGCCGGCTGGCCATCAAGACCTTTGTGCGCTCCGAGAGCCAAGGCGTGATCCGCGAAGCCGTGCTGCGCGAGCTCAAGCGCGGCGGGCAAATCTACTTCCTGCACAACGAGGTAGAAACCATTGAAAACCGCCGCCAGCAGCTGGAAGAAATTCTGCCCGAGGCACGCATCGCGGTTGCCCATGGCCAGATGCCCGAGCGCGAGCTTGAAAAAGTCATGCGCGATTTTGTGGCCCAGCGCTACAACATGCTGCTGTGCTCCACCATCATTGAAACCGGTATTGACGTGCCCACGGCCAACACCATCGTCATCAGCCGTGCCGACAAGTTTGGTCTGGCGCAGTTGCACCAGTTGCGCGGCCGTGTGGGACGCAGCCACCACCAAGCCTATGCCTACCTGATGGTGCCTGACCTGGAAGGCCTGACCAAGCAAGCCCAGCAGCGCCTGGATGCCATTCAGCAGATGGAAGAGCTGGGCAGTGGCTTTTACCTGGCCATGCATGACCTGGAAATTCGCGGTGCCGGTGAGGTGCTGGGCGAAAACCAGAGCGGCAACATGATGGAAATCGGGTTCCAGCTGTACAACGAAATGCTGTCAGAGGCCGTGCGCAGCCTCAAAAACGGCAAAGAACCTGACCTGCTCTCACCCCTGTCTGCCACCACCGAAATCAACCTACATGCCCCGGCACTGCTGCCCAGCGACTACTGCGGCGATGTGCACTTGCGCCTGTCGTTCTACAAAAAGCTGGCTACCGCCAAGACCAGCGACCAGATCGATAACTTACTGGAAGAAATCGTGGACCGTTTTGGCAAACTGCCAGCACAGGCCCAGACCCTGATTGACACGCACCGCCTGCGTGTCCTGTCTGAGCCCTATGGCGTCCAAAAGGTGGATGCTGCCCCGGGTGTCATCAACATCACCTTCAAGCCCAACCCACCTGTAGAGCCCATGCAGATCATCAGCCTGATCCAGAAGAACAAGCACATCAAGCTGGCTGGCAACGACAAGCTGCGCATTGAGCGCGAGCTGCCCGACCCCAAGGCGCGCGCGCAGATGGTGCGTGATGTGCTGCGCAGCCTGGGACAGCCAGCCAAGGCCTGATCACGCATGCACGCTGCACGCGGGCAACCCACCCGCTGTGCGCGTGCAGCTTGATCTACCTCAAGCCAAACCCGCTCCGGCGGCGTGCCACGTGCAGCGCTAAATAAGCACAATCGCCGCATGCTGGATGTTGCTCTCCTTGTCGTCGCACTCACCACCGCCATGGCCATGCGCCCCTGGCGGCTGCTGAGCAATCGCAAAGCTTTGGTCACGCAAGACCATGGCGACAGCTCGCCGCTGTGGACCCCGCTGCTGGCCACGCTGGTCATCCTGCCTTGGCTGTGGGCACTGCCCACGCTGCACCACATGCCGCTGCAGCTGCAGTGGTCCGGGGCATGCCTGGTGATGATGTGCCTTGGCTGGCCGCTGGCCGTGCCAGCGCTGTGCCTGGTGGGCGGCATTGCCTATGCGCTATCACCGGGCCTGGATGCCTCAGAGGCCCTGCGCCTGACCGTGTGGCACGGCGTGGTGCCCGCCACTTTCGCCATGCTCTGGGGCGCACTGCTGCGCCGCTGGCTGGGCACCAAAGTGTTTGCCTACATCTTCGGACGCGGCTTTGTGGGCTCAGTGATCAGTCTGTTTTTAGCGGGCATGCTGTCTGCGGCGCTGGGCCACCAGCTTCCTGGCGTGAACGAAGATCTGACCACCATTGCTCGCTGGCTCATGGCCTGGGGCGACGCCGTGGTTACCGGCATGGTGTGTGCCGTGTTCGTCGCTTACAAGCCGCAGTGGCTGGCCACGTGGTCAGACGATTTGTACCTTTATGGCAAAAAGAGCTGAAGCGCTCATTCCTGATGCATGGACAGCTCTCCAAAATAGCCACCAGCGCATGGCCCATAGCTGACCAACGGTGTATGCGCACCTGGAACATTGCCGCTCCAACGGCAGGCACTGAAATTGCTCTGACCCTGACACTGTGTTGTCTCCTGCCATGTTGGCAGGCACAAGCACTACAAGGGAAAGCTTCATGTTTGTTCGACCCCTCGTTGCGCCAATCGCTGGTGCATGGCTTGCACTGATCCTGTGCAGCAGCGCTACCGCTCAAAACGCCTACCCCAACAAGCCCGTCAAAGTGATGGTGGCCCTGCCCGCTGGCGGCAGCGCAGACATGATTGCCCGCGTCATCAGCCAAAAGCTGGGCGAGCAACTGGGCCAGTCGTTTGTGGTGGACAACAAGGCAGGTGCCTCGGGCCAGATTGGCATGCCCCAGGTGGCACGCTCTGCCCCCGATGGCTACATGCTCACGGTCTCGCCCGCCTCGTTTTTGACCACCAACAAAAGCATTTTCAAAACCCTGCCCTATGACCCGCAGGCCGACTTTCAACCCATCTCCAAGCTGGTCAACCAGCCCATGGTGCTGGTGGTGAAAGACAAAACCAAATTTCCCAGCGTGGCCGCCGTGATCAGTCAGGCCAAGGCAGAGCCCGGCAAGCTGACCTATGCATCCTCAGGCGACGGCAGCCCCCAGCACCTGGGCGCCCTCATGTTTGAAACGCGCACCCATGCGCAGATGCTGCATGTGCCTTACAAAGGCGGTGCACCCGCCATCAACGACACGCTTGCCGGCAACGTCGACATGCTGTTTGCTGTGCTGCCCGAGGCATTGCCCCATATTCAGTCGGGCAAGCTGCACGCGCTGGGCTTGATGAGCCCCCAGCGCTCCGCCCTCTTGCCCAACACCCCCACCATGGTGGAAAGCGGCTTTGCCGACCTGAACCTGTCCGCCTGGGTGGGCCTGCTGGCACCGGCCAATACGCCGCCCGAGATTGTGGAAAAGCTCAACCAGGCAGTGCGCGCCGTGCTGCAAAGCGAAGTTAAAGACAAGCTGGCCAGCAACGGCATGGAGCCCGCCCCCTCCACGCCCAATGAACTCAAGGCCAACATCGCCAGCGACATCAAGCTACACGCCCAATTGGTGAAAGCCGCAGGTTTGCAGCCGCAATAAGCGCTGCCAAACCGCGATAATGCAGGCCAGCCCCCTCGCCGCCCGCGGCCACGGGGCGGATCTGCAACCTCCAGCCTCTCCGAGTCCATGCCCGCTACCGAAATCGCCCCCGGTCTGACTATTCAGAACATCACCGTGCCGCAAAAACTCAGCGACTACCAGCTGATTGCGTTTGACATGGACTCCACGCTGATCACCATCGAGTGCATCGATGAAATTGCCGACGCTACCGGCAAGAAAGCCGAAGTGGCGGCCATCACCGAAGCCACCATGCGCGGCGAAATCGCCGACTTCAAGGACAGCCTGCGCCAGCGCGTGGACAAATTGGTGGGCGTGACCGAAGACGACATGCAGCGCGTGATTGCCGAGCGTCTGAAGCTCTCCCCCGGTGCAGAAACACTGGTCAAGGCCGCCAAGGCTGCTGGCCTGAAAGTGCTGCTGGTGTCTGGCGGCTTTACCTTCTTTGCCGAACACGTGCGCAGCCTGCTGGGCATCGACTTTGTGCGCGCCAATGTGCTGGAAATTAAAGATGGTGCCTTGACCGGCGGTCTGGTCGAGCAAGCCTGGGGCGACATTTGCGACGGTGCCGAAAAACGCCGCACGCTGCTTGAAGTGGCCAGCCTGCTGGGTATTACCCCCGCGCAATGCGTTGCAGTGGGTGACGGCAGCAACGACATTCCCATGATGCAGGCCGCGGGCCTGTCTGTGGCCTTCCACGCCAAGCCCCGCGTGCGTGGTGAAGCCAATGTGTGCATCAACGAAGGCGGCCTGGATCGCTTGCTGGAAATTTTGAAGTAAGCCAGTCACGCTTTCAAAAAAAGAGCTGCCGACGCAGGCACTGCAACACTTTCAGATACAAAACTATCTGAAACGCTTTGTACACCTGCGTTATTAGCTCTTTTTTTATTTTTAACGCGGCATGCTGGAAAACCACCTTGCAAACCCCGACTCGCATTGCAAGCCATGCCTGCCAGGGCCAGCGAAGTGCGCTGCACAGTGCGCACAAGCCATCACATCAGCAATTTTCGGCATCACTTCGCAAGGTCATTTCATCTGCACAGGCCTGGGCATTCCTTAGAATGGTCGCCTCACACCTACAACGCAATATACCAACGTGTGTGATCGGCACGGCAAGCCAGCCACCGCCTGAAAACAGGCTGCCCCGGCTTGCAATATCCACCCTCAGCCCCATGTAATTAACAGCAGCGCCACTGTGCGCTGTGGTCATGCTTTGACCACGTTGATTGACTCCCTTTTTTCAGGACCCTCAGTGAAGACATCTTTTCGCACCACCGCTTCTGTGATCGCCGTAACCATTGCCGCCCTGGCTGCGCCTACGCTGGCCCACGCCAAACGCATGGGCGGTGGCAAGTCGGTGCGTCCTGCCGCCATCAACAAGGCCCCGGCCAAGCCCGCCACACCGGCTGCACCAGCCGCTGCCACACCTGCAGCACCCGCTGCTGCCGCAGCACCAGCCGCCCCTGTGGCTACAGCACGCCCTGCAGGCTCTGGTCTGATGGGCACCATGGCCGCTACTGCCGCAGGCGCAGTGGTTGGTACCGTGGCTGGCAGCGCAATCGCTGGCGCTTTCAGCGGTGACAGCGCCTCCAAGGACGCAGAAGCCAAGGCCAAGGCTGAAGCCGATGCCAAGGCCGCTGAAGCCGAAGCCACCGAGCTGCAGCAAAAGCTGGATGCCGCCAAGGCCAAGGCTGAAGCCGCCCGCGCTGCCATCAAGTAATTGACAGCGCCTAGCGCGCATCACACACAAAACGCCCTGCCGGTTGACACCGCAGGGCGTTTTGCTTGGGCACGCTAGCGGCGCTGGCGCAGTGGCCGCAGCAAGTCAGACAAGCCGTTGTGGTCCAGCTCATGCATGAGCGCAAGCAACTGGCCAATATGCCCCGGCGGAAAGCCCTCACGGGCAAACCACGCCAGGTAGTTACCGGGCAAATCGCAGATCAATTGGTCTTTGTGCTTGCCAAAAGGCATGCGGGTGGTGACCAGCTTTTCCAGGTCTTCAGCTTGCACGGCAGGCCTGAATGTCTAAATTTTGCATAAAAACCACTTCCCTTATAACCAAATCTTCATTTTTTACACACAAAACGCAGCCCCAAGGCTAAACTCGCCCTACACCTTGATACAGGCGCCATCGCGCTGACAAGGCTTGATGCAAGCAACCATTTTCTCTGTCACAGGAACTGAATCCACCATGTTGAAGAAGACTCTGACTGCCGTGGCCATTGCCACTTTGGCTATTTCCGCCCACGCTGCCGACGTGCTCAAAGTTGCCGCCACAGCCGTGCCCCACGCTGAAATTCTGAACTTCATCAAGCCCCAGCTCAAAGCTGACGGCATTGAGCTGCAAGTGCGCGAATTCAGCGACTACGTGCAGCCCAACGCAGCCGTGGAAGACAAGCAACTGGACGCCAACTTCTTCCAGCACCAGCCCTATCTGGACAGCTACAACAAAGACCGCAAGAGCAGCCTGGTGCAAGTGCCCAACGGCAAGGTTCACGTTGAGCCTTTTGGAGCCTACTCCAAGAAAATCAAGAACATTGCTGATCTGAAGAGTGGCGCCACTGTAGCCATCCCGAACGATCCCTCCAACGGCGGCCGCGCACTGCTGCTGCTGGCCAAGCAAGGTCTGATCGAACTCAAAGATCCCAAGAACCTGACCGCAACGGCCCTGGACGTGGTGAAGAACCCCAAGAAGCTGAAGTTCAAGGAACTGGAAGCACCTTTGCTGCCCCGCGCACTGGACGACGTGGATCTGGCACTGATCAACACCAACTACGCCATTGAAGCCAAGCTCAACCCCACCAAGGATGCGCTGTTCATTGAAAACGCTGACTCGCCGTACACCAACATTGTGGTGGCCCGCAAGGACCGTGCAGACGGTGCAGACATCGCCAAGCTGACCAAGGCTTTGCACTCGGCTGAGACCAAGAAGTTCATCCAAGAAAAGTACAAGGGCGCTGTCGTTCCCGCTTTCTAAGCACCAGCAACCGCTGACATTACCCAGAAAAAACGCTGCTTCGGCAGCGTTTTTTTTTGCACAACAGCATGGTTTGCCATGATTGGCAAGTCCAAGCCTGAGCAAAACACTACCAACTTGCAGAGGCATCTATTGACGCTACTGGCATGATGCAGGCCGTTACAAAGCGACATGCCTGTTGTTCCCCCTCCCATACCGGATCTTCTTTATGAGCGATAACGCATCCCCCTCCATGGACAAAGCGATCACCGCAGGCCTAAGCGAAGTGACCTTGGCCCGCACTCTGGAGCTTTACGACGCCCACCGGGCATCAGGCAGCGAACGCATTTTGAATTTTCGCGGTGACTTGGCCGAACGCTACAACTACGACAAGATCAAGCCACTGATGACCCGCGCCCGCGAGCACGGTAATGTGGTCTACATCGAAGCTGTGAGCCACAAGACAGGGGAAACCGGTCACTACCAAATCTTGGCCAACCAGTGGAAATTGCTGGAAGTACTGGCCCGCCTGGATTAAGCCGCCAGCGACCCAACAAAAAAGCCCGTGGCAATTACCACGGGCTTTTTACTGGGCGCAACGCTCTTGCACCTGACTTATCTTGCACCTTACTTAGTCAGAGTGGCAAACGCCCCCAGCAAACCGAAGATGGGTGCTGCAGGCAAGCCACGAAGCCGCAAACAAAACGAGATGGGTCGCACAACAAGGCAAAGCGCAAAGCAGGCGCATCAAGGTTGGTGCCAGTGCATCTTGTGAGTGACTCTTAAGACGCCGCCGGCAGCCCTTGCCACACCCACCAGGCAAGCACCAGCATCATCACGCCCGTCACACCGTCCAGCACACGCCATGCCACAGGCTTGGCAAACACGGCGCGCATCCGCTGCGCGGCAAAGCTCAGCAGGCCAAACCAAACCAGGCTGGCACATGCGGCACCCAGCACAAAAATCCATTTCAAATTGCCCTCTTGCCGCGCACCGATGGATCCCACCAGCACCACGGTATCCAGATAAACGTGGGGGTTGAGCAATGTAATCACGGCCAGCGTGGTCAGCACGCCCAGCAGCCCGCGGGGTGCCACCTGCGCGCTGTCCACCACTGCGCTGGTATCAGATGCCATGGCCATGCGCCACAAAGCAAACGCGCCGTAACCCACCAAAAAGAGCACACCGCCCCAGCCCAGCCACAGCGCCAGACTGGGCTGGCTGCTGAGCAATTGCGCCATGCCTGCCACGCCCAGCCCGATCAAGATGGCATCGGAGGTAACGCACCATGCCACGCAGGCACGCACATGCTGCCCGCGCACGGCCTGCCGCAAAACATACAGGTTTTGCGCACCAATCGAAATAATGAGTGACAGGCACACGGTAAAACCAGCCAGCCACGAAGCAGTAATGTTTTCAGTCCACATGCCCTGAATTCTCAAAGCACTTGCAACATAAGTAAAATTAAACATTCTCAATCGAATTAAGTTTTACTACATGCTCGACTACGCTGGACTGGAAGCTTTGGCCGCGGTGCTGCGCGAAGGCAGCTTTGATCGCGCTGCGCGCAAGTTGCACGTCACCCCATCGGCTATTTCTCAGCGCATCAAATTGCTGGAAGAGCGCGTGGGACAAGTGCTGGTGATGCGGGGCTCGCCCTGCACTGGCACAGAGGCCGGGCGGCGCTTGTGTTTGCACGTCGAGCAAGTGGCGTTACTAGAAAACGAGCTGCGCCGCAACAACCCCGAGCTGGTGCCAGAAGGCCAAGTGCAGCGCCCTACGCTCAAGCTGGCAGTTAACGCCGATTCACTCAATAGCTGGTTTGTCGATGCCATGGCCGCCTTCACACAGGGCGGCAACGAGTTGCTGGACATCAGCATTGATGACCAGGACCACACCGCCAAGCGCATCAAAGAAGGCGAAGTGATGGCAGCCGTGACTGCCTCATCCAGCCACATCACGGGCTGCAATATCTGGCCCTTGGCCAACATGCACTACATAGCAGCCGCCAGCCCTGAATTTATTGCACGCTTCTTTGGCGACGCTGGCATCAACCCACAAAGCTTGTCGCAGGCGCCGCTTCTGACCTATGACCGCAAAGATGCCATGCAAGACAAATGGCTGCTGCAACATGGTGTGACTGCACGCCATGCACCACCACGCCACTGGGTGCCCTCTGCCCACGCCTTTGTACGTGCCAGCCTGGCCGGCATGGCCTGGGGCATGCACCCTACTGTATTGATTCAAGAGCACCTGCAGGACGGCACGCTGATAGAGCTGGTGCCTGACAGCGGCATTTCAGTGCCTCTTTACTGGGCGCATGCGCGCAACGCTCAAGCAGGCTTGGAGCGTCTGACCCAGTGCGTGATTAACGCAGCCCAGGACTGGCTAGACCCCATCGACCACAAAGAGTGAGACCGCCAGGCTATCAGAACGACAAGTGGCGGGCCCGGGTACTCAGTGCTCGTGCCCCATTTTTCGCCCCGTCTCCAGCACATTGAAGTTCAGTAAATCTGTCGCCAGCACGGTCTCCCACATAAAGCAGGCCAGCGCAGCAATGAAAGACACCACTCCCGCCAAAAAAGAAAAAACGGCAATCTGGTAGCCGCGCACGCTCCACGCTTCACCCACGAACAAAAACACAATCGTCAGGCCAATCAAGAAGCCACACAGCGTAAGCAACCCGATCGACCAATTGGCAATACGCCCCCGCGTGCGCAAGTAGTTCAGCTCACGCAGCCCCCGGTCAATAAAGTCTTCATCCGTGCTGGCACGCACGCGCTCTTCCATCACCCGTGCCCGGTCAATGATGCGCGCCAGGCGTCCGGCCACTGCGCTGATCATGCCGGCCACTGCCGTCAAAAAGAAAACCGGCGCAACGGCCAATTGCACGCTGTGCGTCACGTTGGAAGGATCGATCATGTGTCGTCTTGTCCGTAAAAAACTGAGAATTTCCACCGCTTATCGGCAGCCCTTTGCATGGTATGCAAAAAACCGGCCCCACCAACCATTCAGACACTTGCTTTAACGCAAATGGCGCAGTCCGCCCCTTTGATGTGCCGCAAACGCCAGTCCGCTGCCTCACGCGATAGTGAGCGCATCCCTATCAACCCATGACTGATTGCAGAGGACGCTTGCTATGAAGATGCTCACCGATTTAATCTCAACCGATTACGGTTTGATGAGCTTGATCGTTATTCTGATTCTCATCGCCATGTGGATTTACTTCACCGTACTTTTCATGGGCAAAATTGGCAAGAGCAGCGAAGAACACGCCAAGAAAACAGGTGCGGCTTCAGCCAAAACCTGAAGCTTTTTCGCTAAGACATATCGACTTTCAGGCCTGCTTTTGCAGGCCTTTGTCATTGTGCAGCCCCACTGCTGCAGCGATTCAAAAATCGCAGCATTGATAGCTGATAGCGCATACCTGTCAATGATTGTGAAATCAAAAGTATTCAAAAGCCAGGTGCGACAAGCGCAATCAGCTCTTCTTTTGAAAGCGCACCAGATTCACACTTTTCCCACATGGCATAACGCACAGGCACAATTGCATCATGTCCTTGCCTGCCAAGCCTGAAGCACCTTCTGCGTTAGCCACCACACCCGCACCTACTTTGGTGCGCCGCTGGTACACGCGCTGGTTGCTGCGTGCTTTGGCCGTCACATCGCTGGGCCTGGGCATACTGGGTGTATTCATTCCGGGCCTGCCCACCACCGTCTTTATTTTGATTGCAGGCTGGGCCGCCATGCGCAGCTCCCCGCGCATGCATGCATGGCTGTGGAACCACCCCTTGTTTGGGCCCATGCTGCAGAACTGGCAGGCTGGCGGATTTGTCAGTCGCCGCGCCAAACGCAGTGCTGCGGCCATGATGGCCGTGTGTGCCGTCATCTTATGGCTGACGCCCACCCCGCTGTGGGCACGCATACTGGCTTGCACCTGCATGGCCGTCGTGCTGGTCTGGTTGTGGCTGCGCCCTGAGCCTGCATAAGCTTGGATTGCTCCACTTTTTCGCTGTAACTTCCAAATCAGCGAAAAATCCATGTATATAATCTAGGTCTTGTTCCCTGATAGCTCAGTTGGTAGAGCGACGGACTGTTAATCCGCAGGTCCCTGGT
>CAUQST010000008.1:0-114826 GCA_963520865.1 uncultured Comamonas sp. | reverse complement strand
CTCATGTCTACATTCAGCGCAAAACCCGCTGAGGTGCAACACGAGTGGTTTGTGATTGACGCCACCGATAAGGTGCTCGGACGTGTCGCCAGCGAAGTGGCACTCCGTCTGCGCGGCAAGCACAAGGCCATTTACACACCTCACGTTGACACCGGCGACTACATCGTCATCATCAACGCTTCCAAGCTCAAGGTCACTGGTACCAAGAACACGGACAAGGTGTACTACCGTCATTCGGGTTTCCCCGGCGGCATCACTGCCACCAACTTCCGCGACCTGCAAGCCAAGTTCCCTGGCCGTGCGCTCGAGAAGGCCGTCAAGGGCATGCTGCCCAAGGGTCCTCTGGGCTACGCCATGATCAAGAAGCTGAAGGTTTATGGTGGTGCTGAGCATCCCCACACCGCACAGCAGCCTAAGGCTCTGGAAATCTAAGGAGACTTGAATGATTGGTGATTGGAACAATGGTACCGGCCGTCGCAAGTCCAGCGTCGCACGTGTATTCCTGAAGAAGGGCTCCGGCAAAATTACTGTGAATGGCAAAGACATTCAAGAGTACTTCGGCCGCGAAACTTCTATCATGATCTCTAAGCAGCCTCTGGTGCTGACTGGCAATATCGAAGCTTTCGATATTCAAGTCAACGTCCACGGCGGCGGTGAATCCGGCCAGGCGGGCGCAGTCCGTCACGGTGTGACCCGTGCTTTGATCGACTATGACGCAGCGCTGAAGCCTGTCCTGAGCCAAGCTGGCTACGTGACACGTGACGCCCGCGAAGTCGAGCGTAAGAAGGTTGGTCTGCGTGGTGCTCGTCGCGCCAAGCAGTTCTCGAAGCGTTAATTCGTTTTAGACCTTCGGCAAAGGCTGTCTCTTTGGAGATGGCCTTCCCACAAAAAAGCCGCCTTACCTTCGGGTGTGGCGGCTTTTTTGTGGGTTTTAGATGCGTGGCGCAGCAGCTTGTCTGCGCGGTCAATGTCCCCACTGGTACTGACGTCAAACCCTGTGCTTGCTTAATTCCTGAGCAAACTGCAGTACCATTCGAACCGATTTTCAGAAGAACACTCGGAGTATCCCCATGAGCGCCGTTGCAGAAAACATCAGCACAGAAATGCCCGCCCCTATTCTCTTTACCGACAGTGCAGCTGCCAAGGTGGCGGACTTGATTGCGGAAGAGGGTAACCCTGACCTGAAGCTGCGCGTGTTTGTGCAAGGCGGAGGCTGCTCGGGCTTTCAGTACGGTTTCACCTTTGATGAGATCACCAACGACGACGACACCACCATGACCAAAAATGGTGTCTCCCTGTTGATTGATGCCATGAGCTACCAGTACCTGGTGGGCGCAGAGATTGATTACAAGGAAGACCTGCAGGGCGCGCAGTTTGTGATCAAGAACCCCAATGCAACCACCACTTGCGGTTGCGGCTCCAGTTTCTCGGCGTAATGACCGAATGAGGGCTTGTCCCTTGTGCCATCAAAGCCGCTGCCAGTCAGCGGCTTTTTTGTGTGCAAATTGCGCTGAAATGTCCATCCAGCTAAACATTTGTAGCTATTAAGAATAAGGCATATGAACAAGCAAGCCATTGAAAAAGAGCCCTTGCTGTGGCTGGTTGCGGTGGGCTTTTTCATGCAAACGCTGGATGCCACCATCCTCAATACCGCGTTGCCCAGCATGGCCGCCTCATTGGGCGAGAGTCCGCTGCAGATGCAGTCTGTGGTGGTGGTCTATGCCTTGACGACAGCCATGCTGATTCCTGCAACAGGGTGGGTGGCAGACCGCTTTGGTACGCGCCGCATCTATACGGTGGCCATGGCTTTGTTTGTTCTGGGTTCTGTCTTGTGTGCCATGGCGCCCAGTCTGCAGTTTCTGGTGATGGCGCGTGTGGTGCAGGGCGTGGGCGGGGCCATGATGCTGCCCGTGGGCCGGCTGGCGGTGCTGCGCGCCTACCCGCGAGAGGCTTTTATCAGGGCTATGACCTTTATCGCCATTCCGGGGCAAATTGGGCCACTGCTGGGCCCCACCTTGGGTGGGTGGCTGGTGGAATATGCATCGTGGCACTGGATCTTCTGGATCAATGTGCCTGTGGGTGTGCTGGGCGTGTGCGCTGCCTGGCGGTGGATGCCCCAAAACGATCAGCAACCCAGGCGCTCGTTCGATGGCGTGGGCTTTGCGCTACTGGCATTGGGCATGGTGGGTGTTTCGCTGGCGCTGGATGGTTTGTCTGGCGTGGGCATGGGCCGTGCCTTGGTGGCTGTGCTGCTGGTCTTTGGCATGGCCAGCCTGGCTGCGTACTGGATGCATGCATTGCGCAGCCCAACGCCGTTGTTTGCCCCGGCATTGTTTGGCATTCGATCATTGCGTGTAGGGCTGCTGGGTAATTTGTTTGCGCGGCTGGGCAGTGGTGCAGCACCATTTTTGGTGCCTTTGATGCTTCAGGTAGGTTTGGGGCTGTCACCCTTTCACGCGGGCACCATGATGCTGGCTACCATGCTGGGCAGCATGCTCGTCAAACGGATTGCCGTGAACACGGTGATGCGTTTTGGCTATAAGCGCGTGTTGCAGGTGAACTCGATGCTGCTGGGGGTCATGATCGCCTGCCTGGGCTTGGTCAGTCCCAGTCAGCCGCAGTGGCTGATTTTGGTGCAGTTGTTCGCTTTTGGCTGCGTCAACTCGATGCAGTTTTCGGCCATGAACTCGGTCACGCTCAAAGACTTGAATGGTGAGTCAGCGAGCAGCGGCAATAGCCTGCTGTCCATGGTGCAAATGCTGGCCATGAGCATGGGGGTGGCTGTGGCGGGTGCTGTTTTGGCGGGGTTCGCAGACATGTGGCAAGCCAAAGAGGGCTACAAGCTGATGGCCTTGCAGGCCACGTTCGTGACCGTGGGCGTGATGACTTTGGCAGCCACTTTGGTGTTCAGCCAGCTAGAGCACGATGAGCGCGTGCGCCCGGCACCAGATACGCACGATTGAGCGTTCATCCGTACTGCGGCTCAGGCGGGGTAAATCGCCCCAAGGATGCGCGGACCCTGAGCGCCTGTGACAACCGGGAGATTGCCCGGGAGCCCATTTACGCATTGGCGGGCCAGCCAGGCAAAGGCCGTGGCTTCTACCTGCAGGGGCGGAAGGCCGCGCGCGGTGGTGCTTTCTACCTTCGCCTGCGGCAGCAAAGCTTGGAGCTGGCGCATCAGCTCTGCATTCAAAGCACCACCTCCGCACACCAGCAGGCTGTGGCTGCTTTGCCCGTAGCGCAGCACGGCATCTGCACAGCTATGGGCCGTAAAGGCCGTGAGCGTGGCTTGCACATCCTGAGGCGAAATGTTGCAAGCCACCGCCTGGAGCTGGGCCTGCAGCCACGTGGGGTTGAACAAATCACGCCCCGTGCTTTTTGGGGGAGGTTGCTGCAAAAAAGGCTCGGCCAGCAGGCGCGTGAGAAGTGCCGGGTGGACCACGCCGCCGGCGGCCCAGCGGCCTTGATCGTCATAGCTTGCGCCGGTGTGCTGCAGGCACCACCAGTCCATCAGGGCGTTGCCGGGGCCGCAATCAAAGCCAGAGACTGGTGTTGCTGGGGTGTTGTGTGCGGGCAGGACACTCAGGTTGGCAATCCCGCCAATATTGAGAACCACGGTTGCTTGGCCTGCACGGCTGAAGACACCCTGGTGGAAGGCGGGAACCAGCGGAGCACCCTGACCGCCTGCGGCAACATCACGGCTGCGCAAGTCTGCAACCACGGCAATGCCTGTGAGTTCTGCCAGCAAAGCGGGGTTTTGCAGTTGCAAGGTGTAGCCCGTGCCATCGTGCAGCTGGGGCTGGTGACGTACGGTTTGGCCGTGCGCTCCCATAGCGCGCACTTGGCGGGCTGTGGTGCTGCTTTGCTGCAAGAGCTGCATCACCACATCTGCATAGGCGCGGCTGATGGCATTGCCTGCCAAAGCCGCACGGTGCAGCTCGTTGGCTCCGTTGGGGCTGTTCAGGGCAAGCAGCTCTTGGCGCAAGGCAGCAGGAAACGCCTGCGCCGCATAGGCCAGCACGTGCATCTGCTGTGCGCAATTCCACTGCACCAGCACGCCATCCACGCCGTCCAGTGAAGTGCCTGACATCAGGCCGATGTAAAGCTCGGAATCGTGGGCTGGCTTTGGCGAGGTGCTCATGGGGGCTTGAAAGGGCAAAGAAAAAGGGCTTCGATTGCTCGAAGCCCTTGACAGGGTAGCACAGGCTTATTGCGCGCTGGCTTGTCGAATCTGCTCGGCAGAAGCCAGTTGCATATGCATGAACTCTGCGTGCTGGGTGAACTGTTTGCGCACCTTTTCAGAGATTTCGCTGGCTTCGCTCTTGGCAATGACCGTCTGCGGATCCTGGTGTGCGCCGTTTACGCGGAATTCAAAATGCAGGTGCGGGCCCGTGGACCAGCCTGTGGTGCCCACGGCACCAATGAATTGACCTTGCTCGACTGACTGCCCCTTTTTCACGTCAATGCGGCTCAAGTGCGCGTAGACCGTGACATGGGAGGTGTTGGCGTGCTTGACGTAAATCACGTTGCCGTAGCCGTTTTGCCAGCCTGCAAACTCAATCGAGCCATCGCCGACCGTGCGCACTTTGGTGCCTGTGGGTGCGGCAAAGTCCGTGCCCAGGTGCTTGCGCCAAGTGTTGAGAATTGGGTGCTTGCGCATGGAAAAACCGCTGCTGATGCGCGAGAACTCCACAGGGGTGCTCAGGTAAGCGCGGCGCAGGCTGGAGCCGTCCATGGCGTAGTAGGAGCCGCGTTGACCGGGCTCTTGGAACCACATGGCGTTGTGCACCTTGTCGCGGTTTTGGAATTCTGCGGCCAGCACGCGGCCTGAGCGCAGGAACTCGCCATCGGCTTCCAGTGTTTCGTAGATAACGGAGAAACGGTCGCCCTTGTGCAGGCGGTGGAAGTTGATGTCCGAGAAAATATCCGCCACTTGCACAGCCACTGCATCTGGCAGGCCTGCCGCGTCGGTGGCGGCAAACAGTGTGCTGTGGATGGTTCCGCCCGTCAGGCGGGTGGTTGCTGTCAGGGGTGCTGTCGAAATGTCTGCGGCAAACTTGCCTTCGGCATTGCGCTCAAGCACCAGGCGCTGGAAATTTTGGCTGGTTTCGTCCTGAATCCAGCGCACGGTCAGCTTGCGCAACTGGTGGTCGTTGCTGGCCTCGGCAGAGATCAGGCGGCCATTGCGGCTGAAAATGTGTTGGCGAACCAGTTCATTGCTGCGCAAAAAGGCGGAAGCACTGGGGTCGGCAATGCCAAGGCGCTGCAGCAGGGATTCGGGGGTGTCGCTGGAGCGGGTGTAATCCGTGCGGTACAGCGAAAAGTCATTAAGGTCGGTCAAATCCGCCAGCGTGCTGCCATCTACCAAAGAGGGGATGGTTTGGGTCAGTGTGCGCACCGGCATGTCGGCGGGGTCTGGACCCAGGGAGGCGACGGCAAACGCACCGCCGCCTGCGGTCAGCATCAGGGCGGCAATTGCGGCAGTCAGCCTTTTAGGATGGCGCTGGATGGACCGGGCCAGCTGTGCAAGCAAAGCGCTGCTGGCAGAAACTAGTTTGTGGGTCAAAACATGGATTCCCGGGAATGGTGTGTACCCTGAAGGCAGGAAAGCGTGTCAGTGATGGGGTACGTAATCTGTCAGCATAGTGGCCATTGAGCAGTATGTAAATGGCTTGCCGACTAGAATTCATCGCTGCAATCGAGCCCGAAGTATACCGGGGAGGAACATCCCTGCGTTGGAAAAAACCCTTATGAATCAAAATGCTGTTACAACATACCCAGTCACTGAGGCTGTAAGACAAGCGCTTGAAATCACCTTGCGCGGCGTTGACGAATTGTTACCAGTTGCTGACTGGACGCAAAAGCTGGCCCGTTCTGCGGCCACAGGCGTGCCACTGCGCATCAAGCTGGGTCTGGATCCTACGGCTCCAGATATTCACCTGGGCCATACCGTGGTGCTCAACAAGATGCGCCAGCTGCAGGACCTGGGTCACACCGTGATCTTTCTGATCGGCGATTTCACAACGCTGATTGGCGACCCTTCGGGCCGCAACTCCACCCGCCCGCCGCTGACTGCCGAGCAAATCAAGGTCAATGCCCAGACGTATTACACGCAGGCTGCCAAGGTGCTGGACCCTGCCCGCACGGAAGTGCGCTACAACAGCGAGTGGTGCGACAAGCTGGGCGCGCGCGGCATGATTGAGCTGTCGGCCAAGTACACCGTGGCCCGCATGATGGAGCGCAATGACTTTCATACGCGCTTCACGGAAGGCAGCTCGATCAGCCTGCATGAGTTTTTGTACCCGCTGCTGCAAGGCTATGACTCGGTCGCGCTGCAAAGTGATTTGGAGCTGGGCGGCACCGACCAGAAGTTCAACCTGTTGATGGGTCGTCATCTGCAGGCTGAATACGGACAAGAGCAGCAGTGTGTGCTCACAATGCCTTTGTTGGTGGGTCTGGATGGTGTGGACAAGATGTCTAAGTCCAAGCACAACTACATTGGTATTACCGAAGATGCCAACACCATGTTTGCCAAGGTGCTGTCGATCTCTGACACGCTGATGTGGGACTGGTACACCCTGCTGTCGTTCAAGAGCCTGGCCGAGATTGCGGCGTTGAAGGCCGAGATTGAAGCGGGCGGCAACCCCAAGCACGCCAAGGTGGCGCTGGCCAAGGAAATCACGGCGCGCTTCCACAGCGCTGCGGCGGCCGATGCGGCTGAGCAAGACTTCATGAACCGTTCCAAGGGCGGCATTCCTGACGACATTCCCGAGGTGAGCCTGACGGGTGCACCACTGGGCATTGGTGCGTTGCTCAAGCAGGCCAACCTGGCTCCTTCGACCAGCGAGGCCAATCGACTGATGGATGGTGGCGGTGTGCGTGTGGATGGCAACGTGGTCAGCGACCGTGGCCTGAAACTGGATGCCGGCACTTTTGTGGTGCAAGTGGGCAAGCGCAAGTTTGCACGTGTGACGCTGAGCTAAGCCAGCTGTCACTGCCCAGAAAAAAGGCGGCTGTCTCGCAATGAGGCAGCCGCCTTTTTTGATGGCGCAACTTAAATAAGAGCGTGCAGCGTATGTTCTATAGGCATTTCAGATAGTTTTGTATCTGAAAGTGTTTAATATAAAGCGCTAGCAGCTCCTTTTATGTTACTTCTAGGAGGTGCTGAGGCTGGGTGCATGTGCTGCGATGGCCTCTTGCAGGAAAGGCACGTAGGCGCGGTCTTCTTGCAGAATGTGGTGCAGCAGCCAGTCTTTGAGAAAGTCCAGGGCCTCAAAGTTGATGTCTTCGCCGTCTTCAAAGCGCATCAGCCAGTCCATGGCTTTGGCGGTGAACTGGCTGTGTTCGGCAGTGTGTGCGGTGGTCTGGGGGTAGCCGTAGCGCTGGAACATCACCTCTTCTTCAATGAAGTGGTTGTGCGTGTAGTCAACCAAGCCCTCCAGCACTTCAGCCAGGGTGGTGCGCGCAGCGGCGGGCTTGCCCAGCTCATCGTGCAAAGCGTTGATCAATTCCACCAGGACTTGGTGCTGCGCATCGATCTTGGGGATGCCCAGCATGAGCGCGCTGGACCAGGGTATGAAGGACATGGGGCCTCCTTGCGGGGGTGGGGTGGGTGAGGGTGCAGCCGTTGCCAGCGCAAAGAGCTGTACAGAATGCATAAAGCCCGAGCGCCCACCAATGGGTAAAGTGGGGTGTTGCTGGGGATGTCTGATAAAAATCAAACACTTAATAAGGGGCTGTCGTGTGCGGCCCACGTAAATCCGTATGCACGCTCGCTTTCAGCGCCGATAGAGCGCGAGATAATTGAGCACCTCCGCGCTGGGGGTAGCCAGACCTCACACAGAATTTTTATGTCTTCTCAGAACGCACTTCCCCTTGATATCGTCATCATGGCTGCCGGCAAAGGCACCCGCATGAAAAGCTGTTTGCCCAAGGTGCTGCAAAAGCTGGCAGGGCGTGCGTTGCTGCAGCATGTGCTGGATACGGCAGTGCAATTGCAGGCGCGTTCGGCGGTGGTGATTACAGGGCATGGCGCGCCAGAGGTAGAGGCTGCCATCAGCCAGTGCAGCAGCGCGCAAGCGGGGGTGGATTTGAAATTTGTGCGCCAAGAGCAGCAACTGGGCACCGGCCATGCTGTGCAGCAGGCGGTGCCTGCCTTGGCCGATGACGGCATGGTGATTGTGCTGTCGGGCGATGTGCCGCTGACGCAGGCGCAAACGCTGCACGATCTGGTGCAGGCGGCAGACGGCACGCGCATGGCATTGCTGACCGTGGCGCTGGACAACCCCACGGGGTATGGCCGCATCGTGCGCAACGCGGCAGGTACGGTGCAACGCATCGTCGAGCAAAAAGACGCCAGCGACGCTGAGCGCGCCATCCACGAAATTTACAGCGGCATCATGGCCGTGCCCGCCAAGCGCCTGGCGCAATGGCTTGCGCAACTGAACAACCATAACGCCCAGGGCGAGTACTACCTGACCGACATCGTCGCCATGGCGGTAGCCGATGGGGTGGACGTGGTGGCGCACCGTATCAGCGATGCGGTGCAGGTGGCAGGCGTGAACAGCCCGCTGCAACTGGCCGAGCTGGAGCGGGCCCACCAGCTGCGCCAAGCCAGCCATTACATGGAGCAGGGCGTGCGGCTGGCAGACCCGGCGCGCTTTGATGTGCGTGACGACGTGCGTGGCAATGCGGCGCAGCTTGTCTGCGCGCAAGACGTAGAAATTGACGTGGGCTGCATCTTTACCGGCAAGGTGCACATTGGTGAAGGTGCCAGCATTGGCGCGCACTGCCACATCAGCAATGCCACTATTGCTGCGGGCGCAGTGATCCACCCATTCACCCATATTGACGGAGAAAAGCTGGGTGCCAGCGTGGGCGAAGGTGCCTTGATTGGCCCGTTTGCCCGCCTGCGCCCGGGCGCGCAACTGGGTAAAGATGTGCACATTGGCAATTTTGTAGAAGTAAAAAACTCCACCATGGCCGAAGGCGCCAAAGCCAACCACCTGGCTTATCTGGGTGACGCTACGGTGGGTGAGCGCGTGAACTATGGCGCAGGCGCTATCACCGCCAACTACGACGGTGCCAACAAGCACCGCACTGTGATTGAGGCTGACGTGCACGTGGGCAGCAACTGCGTGCTGGTAGCGCCCATCACCATTGGTGCGGGCAGCACAGTGGGCGGTGGCTCCACCGTGACCAAGTCGGTGGACGCAGGCGTTTTGGCCGTCTCGCGTGGCAAGCAGGTATCGATTACGAACTGGAAGCGTCCCACCAAACAACCCAAACCCTGAAGGCCCAACACCATGCAGCAGGCGCAATCACTTACCCCCGGCACGCTGAACGAGGCGCTGGCCCTGATTGCGCAGCAGCAGGCAGACATGGCGCGCCTGCACGCCGCGCATGAGTCGTGGATGCGTGCCGTGGCACATGACTTGCGTGCGCCGTTGCGGCATGTGGTGTCGTTTGCGCCTTTGCTCAAAGAATCGGTGGATGAGCTGGCAGCCGCTGCGCCGCAGGCGGTGCACGCTGCCGAAGATGCGCACGAGTTTGCGACCACCATGGAGCGCGCTGCGCGCAAGATGTCGGCCATGCTCGATGGGCTGGCGCACATTTCGCGTGCCGCCCGTGCCCAGTTGCAGCCCGAGTTGGTCGATTGGGTGGCATTGACTGCGCCTCTGGTGCAGGCCCTGCAAGCCCAGCACCCGCAGGTGCAGTGGACTTTGCCCACACAGGCCCAAGTGCCCGTGCTGGCGCATGCTGAGTGGCTGCGCGTGGTGATGCAGGCGGTGCTGGATAACGCCATCAAGTTCTCGGCCCGCCAAGTGCCACCGCAGGTGCAGGTGCAGGCCTATCCGCTGGCCGATGGCTGGTGGCGCTTGGTGGTGCAAGACAACGGTGCAGGTTTTAACGACAGCCACGCCCAGCAACTGGGTGAGCTATTTCAGCGCATGCACCACGAGAATGAATTTGACGGCGTAGGTTGCGGCCTGGCCCTGGTCAGCACGGTGGCGCAGCGCCATGGCGCACGCTGGCGTGTGCAATCGCAGCCCGGATTGGGCTGCACCGTCAGCTTGGACTGGCCGGGTGCATGCTGAATTTCTAGGCGAAAAGTAGCTGTAGTGCTGGCGCAGTAAGCGAAGACGGCGACCCATCACGCATGGTTTTTACTCTTTAAGGCTTGGCGGCGAGCAATGGCAAGTGGGGGCTGAACTTGGCCCGCTTGGTGGCAAAAAAGGTTTTGACATTGCGCACATTGCCCTGCGCCGTGAACAGTTGCTGCGACAGCGCCAAGTAGGCCGGCATGTCGCGGCAGGCCACAACCAGCACAAAGTCGGGCCCCGGCGAAACGCGCCAGCATTGCTGCACCCCTTCGTGGGCCACAGCTGCGTCTTCAAATGCATCCAGCGCTTCGGCGTTCTGGCGCTCCAGCGTCACTTCAACCAAGGCTTGCAGTCCATGGCCCACCAAGAGGGCCAGAGCCTGCGGTCGCACAATGGCGACCTGGCGCTCAATCAGGCCCAAAGCATGCAGGCGGCGCACACGCCGCAAGCAGGTGGGGGGCGAAATGTGCACCTGTTGTGCAAGGTGCACATTGCTTTGCCCGGCATCGCGTTGCAGCAAGTCCAGCAGTTGCAGGTCAGTCAGGTCTAGGGCAGATTCTGTGGAACTAATTTCATTAAACATATATTTTTGAAATTTAATTTCGTTTATGTTTTTGTGTGAAATTTAATTTCTTAAGCG
This sequence comes from uncultured Comamonas sp., assembly GCA_963520865.1. GTDB lineage: Bacteria > Pseudomonadota > Gammaproteobacteria > Burkholderiales > Burkholderiaceae_C > Comamonas. Next base: position 104,083 of record CAUQST010000008.1, on the reverse strand, counting down.
TTGAAAAATAGATCATAAGTTTTATTGCGTTGCTTTTAGCATCGTGCATCGTTCCAACCTTTTCGGAGTACAGCCTATGTGTGGCATCGTCGGCGCCGTTTCCACGCGCAATATCGTTCCTGTTCTGGTTCAAGGCCTGCAGCGCCTGGAATACCGCGGGTATGACTCATGCGGCGTAGCTGTACACCGCATGGTGGCTGGCTCACCCATCAGCCAGGGCCTGCAGCGCGCACGCAGCACAGCGCGTGTATCGGAGCTGCTGGAGCAAGTGACCCAAGATGACCTGCAAGGTTTGGCAGGCATTGCCCACACCCGCTGGGCCACGCACGGTGAACCTGCTGTGCGCAACGCTCATCCCCACTTCAGCTATGGCCCGGGCGAAACCGTGGACAGCGGCAAACCTCCCCGCGTGGCGCTGGTGCACAACGGCATCATCGAAAACTACGAACAACTGCGCACTGAGCTGCAAGCCAAGGGCTATGTGTTTGCCAGCCAGACCGACACCGAGGTGATCTGCCACCTGGTAGATAGCCACTACAACGGTGACTTGTTTGAAGCAGTGAAAACGGCGCGTGCGCAACTGCATGGTGCTTACGCGATTGCCGTGATGCACAAGGACGAGCCACACCGCGTGGTGGGAGCCCGCGCTGGCTCACCCATGGTGCTGGGTGTGGGGCGCGACAACAGCGAATTTTTCCTGGCCAGCGATGCAATGGCCGTGGCTGGGGTGACCGATCAGATCGTGTATCTGGAAGAGGGCGATTTGGTAGACCTGCAGCCGGGCCGTTACTGGATTGCAGACAAAACCGGCCATGCGGTACTGCCTGAGCAGCGCCCCGTTAAAACGGTGCATGCCCACAGTGGCGCTGTGGAGCTTGGCCCCTACCGCCACTACATGCAAAAGGAAATCTTTGAGCAGCCACGCGCCATCGGCGACACGCTGGAAGGCATTGTCAACATCGCCCCCGAGCTGTTTGATGGCGCAGAGGGGGCAGCCGCATGGCGTGTATTCAATGAAATCGACAACGTGCTGATTTTGGCCTGCGGCACCAGCTACTACAGTGGCTGCACGGCCAAGTACTGGCTGGAATCGATTGCGGGCATACCCTGCAATGTGGAAGTGGCCAGCGAATACCGCTACCGCACCAGCGTGCCCAACCCGAAAACCTTGGTGGTCACCATCAGCCAGTCCGGCGAGACTGCTGACACCCTGGCCGCACTGCGGCATGCGCAAAGCCTTGGCATGCACCATACGCTGACCATTTGCAACGTGGCCACCAGTGCCATGGTGCGTGAATGCAAGCTGGCGTACATCACCCGTGCTGGTATGGAGATTGGCGTAGCTTCCACCAAAGCGTTTACCACGCAACTGGCGGGCTTGTTCTTGCTGACCCTGGCTCTGGCGCAATCCAAGGGCAAGTTAAGTGAAGCGCAGGAGCAGGAATATCTGACCGCCATGCGCCATTTGCCCGTGGCCTTGCAGTCGGTGCTGGCGCTGGAGCCGCAAGTGGTGAGCTGGGCAGAAAACTTTGCCAAGCACCAAAACGCCTTGTTTCTGGGCCGTGGCATGCACTACCCCATCGCCATGGAAGGCGCGCTCAAGCTCAAAGAAATTACCTACATCCACGCTGAAGCTTACCCCGCGGGAGAGCTCAAGCATGGCCCGCTGGCGCTGGTCGACAGCAGCATGCCCGTGGTCACGGTCGCACCCAACGACGAGCTGCTGGAAAAGCTCAAGAGCAACATGCAAGAAGTGCGTGCACGCGGCGGTGTGCTGTATGTGCTGGCAGATGCCAAAACCAACATCGAAAACGCCGAAGGCATGCACGTGATTCGCATGCCCGAGAACTATGGCGCTCTCAGCCCCATCTTGCACGTGGTGCCACTGCAACTGCTGTCCTACCACACCGCTGTGGCGCGCGGCACCGATGTAGACAAGCCGCGCAACCTTGCCAAAAGCGTGACGGTGGAGTGAAAACTCAGTTTCCAGCGTTGCTTTTAATCTGGGTAATTAAAGTCGTAAACTCGCAATTAAAGTCGTAAACCCCGGGCTAGTATTCATGCGGGTTTGCGGGGCGATGGTTTGTAACTGCAAAGTCGTAAACTCAGAAACATCTGAGTGATTTTTCTTGCAATATCTAAACGTCTGGCTTTACGGTGTTACCTTAAATGCTATGAAAAAAGCGCTCCATTGGAGCGCTTTTTGTTTTGATGCTTAGTTAGGCTGGTGTGTGTTGTCTGAGATGTCCAAAACACGGTGGTTGTACGTCTGTTATGCAGCGATCGCAGCCGGTCGTCGCAGCAATCGGAACTCACGCTGAGCGCCGTGAAGCAGTCGGTGGATCTTGCGAACGCGTGACCCACGAAAGTTGGCTCTATGAATTCATGCCGCGCTTGATTACCACCACCGCTGCAGACTCTAGAAATCAGTTGTCTGCTTGACAGGAAGCTCACGCGCCAAGATCGATTACTGTGTTGTCGAAGATCAGGTTACCCAGGTGAGTGCGCCAAGAGTCTGAGTGCACACGTAACGATGCTCGTGCAAAGTTCAGTACGGCCGAACGATCGCCAACATCTACTTGATTGACGGTTGCCACCTGTCCCAGGGAAACGGCAGCCCATCTGTGGCGGACCCCGCTTGAACTCAGGATCCTGGCCGCAGCAGTTGGCACTCCGTAGCGAAGATGCTCAGGGAAGGCAAGAACCGCTGGAGACAGTTCGACCCCTCTCGCCTCAAGCAACTTCTCTAGGAGCGCTACGCCCTGCTCAACAAGGGTCTGCAGCGAATAGGCAATTGCAGCGGTGTAGATACCCAGCAGCTCGTTGGTTTCAATGGCCGTAGACGCTGCAACCTCGACAAAGCGCTTTCCTTGGAGCCACGCCTGAACAATTGCATAGAGCTGTCGTCCTGACGGCAAAGCATCGACACCCGGAGCGAGCCTGAATGCATCACGAACATCCTCCTGAAACTCTGGCTGGTGCCAAGCCCAATTGAAGAGCGCAGCGACGACGTTTAGATCGACGGGGTCCGTAATCGTCGCCCAGCTCACGCTGGCGGTAAGTAGGTTGGACTCCACTGTGTCGATCAGGCGTGGGCGTGCTCCTGAGGAACGTATCCATTCCAGGTGACCAGCATTCCCCAAGCCTGCGATGCGGCGGGCGCGCAGCTCGAAAACGCTGCGCAACAACGTCTTCGTGGATGCGTCTGCACGCTTCGCTGCGAACGTCTGATCCACGACACGAAGCGCCGCATCAATCAGCGCTGCTTCGCCAATCTCCACAGCGGCCAGGTCTATAAGGGTCGAATCTATGCCGTCAATCAACTCGAACAGATCCGGTGTTTTCTCAAGGGCGTCGTTCGTTAGCGCCCTTCCTTCTAGAGCCAGCCTGTTCCCAAGCTCTGTGACGAGCTTCAGCAAGGCTCCGTGGACGGGTTCGCTAGCAGTCTCAAGAGCCACCCGCTCTACAAGATGCCACTGGTTTTCATCCACACAAATCACCAAACCCTTTGTCGTTGCACCCGCACGGCCCGCCCGCCCCACAAGGTTCTTGATGTCGCGCGCTTTCAGGTTTACCAGCGTCTGACCTTCGTTGCGCTGGACGGAGTACAGAACCAAGGTCCTTATCGGAAGGTTTACACCCTCGGCTAGGGTGCTCGTGCAAATCACAAACCTCACCGCCTCTTGGCGTAACAGGTTTTCGAGAACTTCCCGAGTTTCCTGTGGTATGTCGCCGTGGTGCAAAACGGCTCCCGACGAAGCGGTTTTCGTACCCAACCAATCCCGCCCGTACTCTGCCGCTAGGTAGGCGACGACTGGTGCCAAGGCCGCCTGGTCAGCGTAGGTTTGAGGAGACGGTAGATCAAGCGGCAGAGCAAGCTGTTTGCTCAGTTCTTCAGCCATCCCGATTGCGCCGCGGTCCCCCCGCTTGTTTCCCGCAAAGAGAGCCACCACCCCGATTTCCAGCGCCTTCCGCGCTGCGGCGACTGCCAGGACCTTGTTGGACCCAAAGCTATATGTATTGATCCTTCCCGTGTCTTCGTTCTTGTACTGGAACACGGATCTTCCGAGGAAATTCGCCATACGGTAGCTGGAGTCATCTTCTAGCTGAGGGTGCATCTCCAAATCAATCTGCCGGTTCACTCCGTCGCCCCGAGTGCGGAGAACGGAATACTCGGCAATTGCTGGACGGTATGAACTCCTAACAACGCCACCGTCGTCTCCCCCTAGCCAGGAGTTGATCTCCTCAACGTTGGGCACGATAGCGGAAATGAAGATGAAACGAGGAGGGCCGCTCAGCCTCGCTTTCAGTCGGGCAAGCAGCATCTCCAGACCCACGCCACGTCCCTCGCCGTCGAGGAGGTGTCCCTCGTCGCAGATGACGAGGGAAATTCTCGGAACGAGCTCGCCAGCATTCAAAAGGCCAGACAGTGCCTCCGGGGTAGCGATGATCACTCGTGTCGCAGCAAGGTCGTGAACCTCATCGCCCGCCGGAACGGTGCCACCGTAGATGCATTTCGCCGGGATTCTGAGGTCGTTGAGATGCCGGACCAGACTGCCTTTCAGCTCAGAAGCCAACGACCGATACGGCACCAGCAGGATTGCGATATCCGTTTGGGTCTTTCCAGCGTGCCAGTAGAGAAGAGTCTCCATCAGCGTGGTCTTCCCAGCGCTGGTTGGCATCTGAAGCGAGAAGGTCTGCTCGGACTCAATCAGGCCGCGTTTGATGGCCTCGATTTGCGAAGGGAAGAAGTCCCATATTGGTATGCGTCGCCTCACTAGCGATTGAACGAAGGGAGTCCAGAATGGGTTGTCCCCGTAGGGCAACACGGCTCGGACATTCGTACTCGCGAAGCGCCTCACCAGGTTCTCAAGCAGCCGTGCCGGGATCCATTCGGTTGCGCTTACGTCCAACTTCGTCGCTGCATCCCGCGCCGTGCCCTGGCGGATGTCCTCGATCTGCTGGAGCGCCCCTCTTTCCAGAGCATCAAGCAGGTATCGGCCTAGCTGCGACCTCATAGCAGTGGGTCGCTCAAGTAGGTCTGTGCAGGCTAGGTAGCTTTCTGACTCGGTTGAACCGCCACGACGGCTTTTTATGGTTATGTTTGCTGAGGCGGGGAACCCACCGCAGTAAAACGCCGCTGCTGCAAACAGGGTCGCTTCCGGCTGCGAGATGCCGAAGCGCTTGAGCTCTTGCTCTTGCCCGGGCGCTGCGATCAATGCAAGTGCGTTACCCAGCCTCGACCAGCCGTCAGCGTCTTCTGATCTGGTGCGCATTCTGGTGAACAACTCGCCCACAAGTGCGATGTAGTAGTCATCAGTTCGAGCTCGGACTTCGGCTTGCCTGACGGTGATTTGGTCCACCTTGAAGCGTTCGATGTGCCTGACTGCGTCTGCATCACCAATCCATCGTAGGAGGTGTTGGTTCATATCGAAGAGTCCAGCCTACTTGGCAGTCTTTGCAGGAGCGGCTGCGACTGGAGCCAGCGGTACAGCATTCATTGCGGTTGTGTACGCTGCCTCGTACGTGTCTTTCAGCTTCGGGACTGAAATGACCACCACCTCATAGTCTGGTGAGGGCGTAGCAGGGGCCTTTGTGATCTCTTCGGTCACCAGGGAGTCACATACGACGGCGACAGCTTGAAATTTCTTGATCGCTGTGGGGAGCCCGGCTGGCTCGATGAACCGAGTCAGTTGCTCAACAGAGGCGCCCTCCGTCGCGCCGGTTATCGCGCGGTCGCGAAGCCAACAGAGAGTTCCTGCAAGCCGACTGATCCGATCGGTGTCGCATCCTTCAATGGCTTTCTTGATAGGCTCGAACTTGCCCTTGGTCGATTTTGCCTTCACCTCTGAGCAGAGCACCGCGTCGTGTTCAGACGGGTTCGGCCAATCTGGCAGCACCAAGTGAACGACGTCGGAATATGGTGCAGCCTTGTTGCGGTTCTGCTTGAGATGCCACCTTCTCAGTCCCACAGCAGCCGTGGGCAGGGCCATTGAGCCTTGATAGAAGTACGTCAAGATCTCTCCGAACTCGCCCGACATCACGGACCCAGGGTCTGGCAGAGCGGCTGCTATGACCTTGGTCGCCGGAGGATATTTGATCGCCTGAGTGCTGACCTTCTCGTCTGAGATGTAGCACCTTCGAATGGCCATCCCAAGGGCATTGGGGAGCGCGGTAGCCTGCGCAGGCGTTACGCTGATGAAACGGTACGAGGCCTTCTGCTCAGCAGAAAACCAGCCTGCTGTGGCCTGAAAGGAAAGCCCAAGGTCATCACTCATTTTTCAGGTCTCCGTTATTTGATGGGGCGCTCATTACCTGCTCGAAGCCAGTTAAGTGCTTAAGGAGCGAGTTTGCCTGATGGCTGATTGAGGAGGAAGTTGACCGGTTCCTGTGTGCGACATCAAGTGACCACGCTGGTTGTGTCAGATCTTGAGTTCTGAGGTCGGCCTGCGGCAGACCTCGGCTGTCCGCTCTTTTGAGCAACGGTCGCTCAGTATCGGAGGCGCGACCGGCTGCTCACAGCCAGCAGGCCACCAAGTACCAACTTCGGCTTTGCAGATTGTTGCCGGCCGCCGTCACCGGGCGAACTCACGCTGCATGGCGCTAAGCAGTCCTTCGTCCCAGCAACAAGCTCTGGCTCAAATGGTGGCTCTACTGGAGGCGTAGGACATTCACCGGATGCCCGCCCCGTGCCTGTGATCGTTTCACCCCCACTCAAACTTGCAGCCCCGAGACCCGGATGGATGGACAGGCTCGCCATGCCATCCGGATGGCTTGATCCGCGCAAACATCGCCATCACCAGTCGGCAACATATGCACTGATGCTGGCGACATTCACACGGGGCACCGCCCACAGCCAAGGGTAAGCACCTGGCTCAAAAGTACGGAAAAGCGTATGCTACGAAAAACCGTACGCAAACTAGACTATGGCGACCCGTCCCCGCAATCAAACTGAAGCCGTGATCAATCGGCGATCAGACGTTCAGGACGAACGCCTCGAGCAGGTTACGCGCCTGCTGATCTGGGAGGGCCGTCTGTCACGTGCCCGGCTGATGGAGCTGTTCGGGTTGAGTGGAACCCGCGCTTCGGAGTGGCTGAAGGAGTTCCGCGAGGCGCGACCGGATTGGGTGGAGTGGGACAGCAGACTGCGCAGCCTTGTAACGACTCACGCCGCCTATCGGGCCATCGAGAAGAGCGAAGCGGCTGCTGTTGAACTGATGGGTGAGGCCGAGCCTAACATCAGCGTCCTGGACTGCGACTCCGCCCTGATCTTCCCGTGGGACTTCTCGCGGGTATCGCCCTACATCTTTTCGCGACTGCGCCTGGCGATCAAGGACGGCGTGCGTATCGGCTTTAACTACTCGTCAATGAGCCGCCCCTCTGTTCACGCCCGTGTCATCGAGCCCCACTCCATCATCAGGGCCGGACGCCGCTGGCACGTCCGTGGGTACTGCGTCGAGCGCCGAGATTTCCGGGACTTCGTGCTGGGGCGAATGAGTGACGTGCTACTGACCGAGGAGCCCAGTTGCCACCGCAGTACGGAGGACGCGAAGTGGAATCGCTCAGTGAAAGTGCGCCTCGTCGCGCATCCGGCCTTGTCAGCGGAACAGATGCAGTTGGTCCAGCGAGAGTACTTCGCCGGGACGACAGCGCGCAGCACGACGTGCCGAGGCCCCCTCGTCCCCTACTTCATCCAGGAGCTTCGAGCCGCTACAGACATAGAGCGGCAGTTGCCTCCTGACTATCAACTCGCACTCGATAACAGGAAGGAGTGCAAGGAATGGTTGTTCCCGACTTAGCAGAGAAACTCAGACAGGAAGTCGTCGCTGAGCGCTACGCACCGCTGTTCAGGGTGCTGCCCGAGCGGCTGTTCGCGCCGTTGGCGTCAACGAACCGTATGCGGTACTGGACCCTGCTATGCGCGCTGCACGCGCGCAGGTTCGGTCCCGAAGCCCCGCTGCCGCCCAGCAACGGCTTCACGATGACGGACATCGTGCGAGAGATTGTCCAGGAGCTCCAGGACATGGGAGCCTGGGACGACGCTGACGACGGCTTTGGCGCACTTGCCTCGGGCACGCCACTGAACACACAGGCGCTGGCGATCTTTCACCGCCTGAAGGACTGCGGATGGATGCGGGTGGACAAGGTCGGCGTGCGCGACATGGTCACCATGGCACCCGCCGTCGCCCAGTTCGCGACGCGGCTAATCGAATTTGCGCATACCGGCCCTGTCTTCGTCGCCGGCAAAGTGCGAAGCATCGAGGCCAACATCAAGCTGGTGCTGGAGGAAGGCGCGGACGGCTCTACGCTGCAGGAGGCAGCCCAGCAGACCCGGGCGCTGATGGAGCATGTCCGGGTCGCCGGCACCAGCGTCCGAGACCTGATGACGGAACTGAGCGGCCAGCAGTCTACCGGTGAGTTCGTGCGGCGCTTCTTCGAGGACTTCGTCGTCAAGATGTTCATCGGCGACTATAAGGAGTTGCGAACCCGCGATCATCCGTTGTCGCGTCGGCAAGAGATTTTGGCGATGGTCGAGACCATCCAGTCCAACGAGTTCGTCCGCAACCGGGTACTTGCCTGGTACGCCAGCAAGCGCGCGCCCGGCGACGAGCTTCGAGCCAAGGCGCTGCTGCAGCGTGACATCCTCAAGATCGAGGAACTTTCGCGGATCGACGAGTACCTGGACCGGCTCGATGAAGAAGTGCGCCGCGCAACCCGCATGGCGATGGCCTTCCTGGACTACCGCCTGCGAGCCGCCCGTCCACTCGAGGAGCTCATCGACCACGCCATCAAGGCGGTCACTGAATGCGATGCGGAGTACGTTCCCGCTACTCCCTTTCCTGCAGAAGAGGCCCTATGTGGAGAGCGCTTGATGCTGCCGAAGGTGACGATCGAGCGCGCGCCGCCCAGGGCTCTGCGCAAGCAGGTGATGTCGCCGACCCAGGAGGCGCGGGCGCGGCTGCAACTGAAGGCGCGCAATCGTCGCCTCATGTCGCCCCCCATCCTGGCCGACCTGATCCGCCGGCAGCTGAACGGCCGCGAGCGCATGGCCAGCACAGAGTTCGCCGTCGACTCGATCGAGAACGTCAGGGCCTTCCAATCGCTGTGCACGGTGTCTGCCGCGGTCGGATCGAACAGCGCGCAGCTCAAGGCCAATGCCCGTCTGACAGTTAACAAGTTCAAGATCCTGCGCACCGGCGTCGACGCCGTGCAGGGTGAGATCAGCCATGTGGCCTTCGATATCGCGACACCCAAGGAGGGAAAGAAGTGAGTTTTTGGACCCAGGCAGAGGAGGCGACCAAGGGCGTCGTTCGCGAAGAGGATTTCGAGGCAATTGCCTACCGGCTCATCTCGGAGCAGGTGCTCTACCAGGTCGACCGCAGGAGTCGCACGGCATACGGCCTCGTCCGTGAGTTCCACGCCGAGTTCAAGCGGGCCCTGGCACCGCTGGGCATCGTGCTGCGTTTCAACACCAACCTGCGCTACGTTTGCGCGATCCCCTCGCGCATCAAGCAGCATGCCACGGTCGAGCAGACCCTGCTGGCGTTGGTCCTGCGCAAGATCCATGACGAGGAATCACGCATCGCGAACCACAACGAAGACGGCGAAGTGGAATGCGACCTAGTCACCTTGGGGATCAAGTACCGACAGTCCACGGGTGGCCGCGAACTTCCATCAGGCACGCGACTGCTGTCGCTGATCACGAGCATGCGCCGATGGGGCATTGCCCGCTCCGAAACCGATGACCGCGCCGTCGTCGCGGCCAGCGTGGAACAGCCTTATGTGATCCTCATTCGTCCCGGCATCGTCGAGGTACTTGGCGAAGCAGCGATTGAGCGCCTGGCTGCGTGGGCCTCTGCGAAGAGCAGCGATCCGCTGACAGAGGCGCATGCCGGGGCAGGCGGAGCGGACACCGAAGAGGATGGGGAGGACTTCGATGTTTAAGCTGATCCAGATCAAAGTCGTCAACTTCTACCTCTACGAGGCGCGCCAGGTCGAGGTCGGCACGATCACCGGAATCTTCGGGGCCAACGGCAGCGGCAAGTCCTCCCTGCTCGACGCTGTGCAGACCGTCATGTTCGGCGGCAACTTCAACCGAGGCAGCGGTGCCGTCTACAACGCCCAGGCCGACGAAGGCAACAGCAACACGCGCACCTTGCGAAGCTATTGCCTCGGCGAACTGGACAAGTCCGGCCATGGCCGCGCCCGCGACGAAGCCACGACCTACATCACACTAACCTTCCTCGACGACGAAACCCGGGACATGGTTTCCGCGGGCATGTGCATCGCTGCGAGCGCGACCCGGCCGGACCATGAGATCCTGGGGCGCTACCTCGTCCCATTTGATCTCTCGCTCAACGATCACCTGGAGATGGTCGACGGCGAACCCTACCCGCGCGACTGGCCAACGTTCCGCCAGCAACTGGTGCGGCGCCCCCTGCTTTCGGCTGCGCCGGACGAGGAGTTCCTATTCGCGGACGCTAGCAAGTTCCTCAATGCCATCCTGTTCCGGCTGCGCGGCAAGCGCAGCCTGCCGCGCGCGGATGCGTTCCGTCAGGCCTTCCGGTTCGCCTTGCGCATGAAGTTCGACCATTCGGTCGACGATATCATTCGGCGCCAGGTGCTGGAGTCCCGGCCGACGAAGACCAAGGCATTCCTGGACATGCTGCGCGGCTTCAAGGAACTTGCGGCCAAGGTGGCGGCCATCGAGCACAAGTTGGCGGAAGCCCGGAAGCTGGAAGAACATTTTGAGCGCGCCGCCTCGGAAGAGCGCAAGTCCATCACCTGGAAGGCCGTAGCGCTGCAGGCTGGTCACGAGCTCGCCAACGTCGCGGTGACCCGTGCCGAGGAGGAAGAAGGAAAGGCTGCGGTGGCGCTAGACAGCGCCGAGATCGCCAAGTCAGGAGCGATCCGGCGGCGGGACGAGCTCCAGCTGCTGGCAGCATCTGCGGCGACCCACCGTGACCAGCACCAGGCGCACGGCCAGAGCGTCCACCTCAACGAGTCGATCGCATCGGCCAGGGCCCGCGCGGCTCAGCAGCGGGGCGAGATCCGTGCGACCCTCGAAGGCCTGAAGCGCGCGCTTGGCACGCCCGTCATGGGCAAGGCCGTCCCCGACTGTGACGAGAGGCTCAGCATCGCGCGCCAAGCGATCCAGGGATTTCTCGACCGTGACCGTCTCGAGGATGGTGAAGCCCTGACTGTGGTGGTCAGGCAGGCTTGCCGGGCCGCCAAGTTGCTGAGCAACGAGATGCTCAAGGAGCTGATGGATGTCGCGGCGCAGATTCGGACGCTGGAGGGTGAGCAGGAAGAGGCTCAGGAGAACCAGCGCCGTATCGCGGCCGGCAAGCCGCCGCTAGACTCGTCCGTGTCGTCCTTGCAGCGCCGCCTGTCCGACGTGGGTATACAGTGCACGCCGATCTGCGATCTCCTCAAAGTGACCGACGCAGACTGGCAACCCGTCATCGAAGCCCAGTTGGGCCGTGTCAATGTCCAGGCACTGCTCGTCGAGCGGCGCGACGAGCGCGAAGCGTTCAACCTCTACCGTTCCACGCAGATCTACGGGGTCAAGATCGTTCGTTCCAGCACTATCCGGGACCAGGGACCGTTGACGCCCGGCTGGGTGGCTGAGCTGGTGACCGGCTCGGATCCGCGCGCGATCTCGTTTGCCCACAAACACCTTCGCTTCATGCGCGCGGACACTGTGGACGACTGCATGCGGCACAGTTTTGCGCTGACCACCGACGGGATGCGTATCGCCGATGGCGACCTCGATCGCATCCAGCCGGTTTCGCCGATCATGCTGAAGATCGGTCCTGACATGAGCAAGATGCGTGAGGCCGTCACCAAGCGCCTGGGCGAACTGACCCGAGCCCTTGCCATGCGCAAGCAGGAGGAGATACAACTCAAAGCGGGCATGGGGCTGCTGAGCCTCTACGTCGGCGACGAGAACGAGAACGCCGCCGCGCTGCAACGCTCGGCATCAAGCTTGGCTGCGGAGCAGACCCGTCTTGCCGACTTCGAGCAGCGCCTCGCCGCGCTCGACACCACCGAGTACCTACGCCTCAGCGAGGCCGCCGGTTCGGCGCTTGCCGCCGTAAACCTCGCCAACGAGGAAGTTGCCGCTGCGAGCACCGGCGTCGGTGGTGCCAAGACCTTCCACGACCAGAAGCAGGAGGCAACCCAACGCCGCCGCGAAGAGCAGGAGCAGGCGGGCCATCGCGCCGATGCAGCCCGAACACTGCCTGGCTACGACAGCGATTTCGCATCCGTGCAGTGGGATCGCCTGTTAGAGAGGTTCGGCGAGGACTTTGGCGCCATCCAGAACGCTGCCGCGAGCAGTGAGCAGAATGCCCAGAGAAACTTCAACGAAGCCCGCAACAAGGGCCTGCTGGGCTTCGGTGCCTTCACGCTCGAATTCAATGAACAGCATGTCCAGGAGCCGTCCCAGGATTGGCGCGCCGCCGCCGAATACATCAGCCGACACGTGATCGTGCTCAACGAAACGGGCCTGGCGGACCGGAAGCAGGAAATGGCCCAGGCAATGGAGGCGGCCAAGATCACCTTCCGCAGCAACGTCGCGCTCGACCTCCACGAGCACATCACCTGGCTGGAGAGCACCATGACCCGCATGAACACGGCGCTGGCGGCCGCACCGGCCTTCACCAATGGCGAGCGCTACCGGTTCAAGAAGGAGACGCGGCCGGCCTTCGAGAACCTGCTGAAGTTCATTAAGGACGTGGCGGTCCATGGGCCGGTCGACGACCTGCTAGGCGGCGCTGGAGAGATGCCACCGGCATTCGACGAACTCCTGAAGGACAAAGCGGAAGCCTCACGCGCCGCGAAGTCGCCGCTGGACGACTACCGCGAGTTCTTCGACTTCGATGTCGAGGTGCTTCGTGAGTCGCCCGACAATCCGACGCCGATTCGTGTTGGCCTGCTGAGCCAGCGAGTGCATACCGGCTCGGGCGGGGAACATCGTGCGCCGCTGTATGTCATCGCCGGCGCCGCCGTCGCTTCGGCCTACCAGCTGCAGGCCGGAGACGACAGCGGCCTGCGCCTCATCTTGTTGGATGAGGCGTTCATGAAGATGGACACGCGCAACATCACCGCCACCATGCGTTACTTCGAAGAGCTGCGGCTGCAGGTCCTGATGGCCAGCACCGGCGAGGCCCTGGGCACCCTCACGGCCTTTCTCACCGACTACTACGACATCATGCGCGACTCGGATTCGAACATCGTGGTGCTCGAATGCCACCAGATCAGCCAGGAGGTCCGCGACCTCTTCCGTTCGGACTTGCCCGAGTTCAACCCGAACCTGATCGATGAGGAGCTTGCGACCATGTACTCGGCCAAGCCCCAGGCGGGCTCCGATGGCTCCGCGCCTGCCGCAGCGCCATGAAGGAACTCGCGAGAACCGCCCTCAAGCAGCTCCTCCGCCAAGCAGACCGGAAGGTGGCCGGTGTCGCAAAGAAGATGCCGAGCCTGACGGCCCGCCATCTGCAGGACTACCAGGCGCTGCGGTCCCTGCCCGAGAAGGAGGAGTTCGACGCATCCCTGAAGCATGCACAGGCTATAGGGGCGATCCGTCTTTACTGGCCGCCAGGCAACCGAGACGGCTTCATCGAGCGTGTCGAGCTGGTCGACATCGCCAAGCTCGCCGGCCTGCTGGAAACCGAGACCGCGTCAGCCGTGGTCAGCGGCGCCGCTGAGCGACTCCGGGTCTGGCATGCCGAGTTTCCCGTGCTGGCTGAGGTCGTCGAGCGATGGGCCTCGCTGAAGACCGTGAGGGGCAGCGGACCGCAGGACTGCGCGGACTGGACGGACGCCTGCAAGGCTATTGGGTGGTGCCGTGCGGTCGTCAGTGGTGGAAGCCTCGAGACCGCGCTGCGAGATGCCAGCGCGCGCATCTTCAGGAACAGCAAGCGCCTGGAAAAACTCGTGCCGGAAATGGACGTACTGCTGACCGGTAGCATCGACGGAGAGTCGCGCGAGCCCACCGAGGTCCTGCAGGAGCTGGGTCTCTACAAGGAGCCGCAGCCGGTACGACTCGCGGGCAAGGTCGTGGTCCAGCGCTCGCGCGTGACTGCGGTCCTCGACACGCCCTACAGCGCACTCCCGGCCGAGACCATCCTGAGCCTGGCGTCCATACCGGCCAAGGTGATCACGATCGAGAACCTCACGACGTTCTCAGCCCTTGCCCGGACATCGAGCGAAGCCGAGGACCTGTTGATCTACACCGGCGGCATGCCTTCCCCCAGCTGGAGTGCCATGTACGACCGCCTGCTGGCTTCACTTCCTGCTGACGTGCAAATCTTTCACTGGGGCGATGTCGATGAAGGGGGCTTCCGGATTGCAGCTTTCATTGCCCAATTGGCGCGTGCCCGGCACCGGCCTCTCATGCCCTGGAAGATGAAGCCTTCGGAGGTTCCTGTGTCCCAGCGTCGCGATGCGTCGGGGAAAGTCATTGAGCACATGGGACGTTACGCCCAAGCCGCAGGTTGGCATAACGTCGCGGCCGAGATTTTCAAGCATCGCTTCGTGGCAGAGCAAGAAGGATAGCCCGCGCGTCGTCTCATCAAGACGAGCCATGGACTCTGTGCCAACTTCAGCCGTCCAGTTTCGTCTTTTTAGCGGTCATCCATGTCGTGGCGTAGGTTTGGGAGCAATGACTGCTTTTGAGTGAAGTTCCAACAGTGTCTGCAATGCGATGCACACATGCTTGGACTGTTGGGTTGACACCCCGCGAAGCTTTTCAAGCGCTGCATCCATCTCTCCCAGAAGCCTGTGTGCCTGGGGCTCAAAATCTTTACCTGCTGGGGTCAGTTGCACGGATCGCGTGCTGCGCTCGAAAAGCTGCACACCTACGCCTTCTTCCAAACCTTGAATCAGTGCACTAAAAGCGGGCTGTGAAAGATGACACAGCCGGGCGGCGCGAGTGAAGTTTAAGGTGCCGCACAAGGCAGTGAAGGCTTGAAGATGTTTGAGCGAAAGATTCATTTGCTAACCAGATTAATCAATCTGAACTATCGAATTCACAGCTTAAACGAGTTGGCCTAAATTCTTCTCATAGATAGAGACAGGATTTCTAAATGGCCGACTTGTGGCTTCATGCACTTTCACAGCCTGTAGATGAGCGCACCAATTTGTTGATTGGTTGTGGCGCTGGTTTCTCGGGTGACCGCACAGACGCCGCGCGTGCGGTTGTCGACACATTGATTGCCTCCAAGCAACCCAGCGTGCTGATGTTTGAAACTTTGGCGGAGCGCACGCTTGCATTGGCTCAGCTTGCAAAAGACAAAGACCCAACCAAAGGGTATGAGCCATTGCTGGAGGCAATGCTCGAGCCGGTACTTGCGGACTGTTTGGAAAATGGCATCCGCATCGTGAGTAATTTTGGCGCTGCAAATCCTGCAGGTGCTGCGCAATGCATACAACAGCTTGCCAAACGCTTGGGAGCAAGGCTTCCGCGCATTGCCGTCGTTTCGGGCGACGATGTCATGACAGATGTTCACCTTCCGCTGCTACAACAGGCTTGTGGCACCGAATGGCCCAGCGTGCAGGTGGTGAGCGCCAACGCCTATATAGGAGCACAGCCTATTGCTCAAGCATTGCTTGCAGGCGCTGACATTGTGGTCACTGGCCGGGTAGCAGATCCATCGCTGGCTTTAGGCCCTGCTGCGGCCTACTACGGATGGCACTGGGACGAGTGGGATAAGTTGGCCTGCGGAACCATGGCTGGCCATCTTTTGGAATGTGGCTCGCAGGTGAGCGGCGGATATTTTGCCGACCCTGGGTTTAAAGATGTTCCAGATTTGGCAAACGTTGGGTTCCCCATTGCAGAGATCGACCGAGAAGGCGCTTGCACCGTCACTAAGGCTGCAAATACCGGGGGATGTGTGAGCGCGCAAACGGTCAAAGAGCAGCTTCTCTATGAAGTGCACGATCCCGTTGCGTATCTCACGCCCGATGTTGTTGCGGATATTTCGGAAGCGCAAGTGATTGAGATTGGGCATGACAAGGTGCGTCTTGAAGGAGTCAAGGGGCACCCACGGCCGACATCGTTGAAAGTTAATGTCTGTGCCACTGCTGGGTGGTTGGCAGAAGCTGAGATCTCTTATGCCGGCGCCCATGCACTCAGGCGAGCGCAATTGGCCGATCAGGTGATTCAGCAACGGATTGGTCATTTAAGTCCCATCAGAACGGACTTTATTGGCCTGGTGAGTGTGCTTGGGAATGACACAAGCACCTGGAAACAAGACCAACACACGCTGAGTGCTGATGCCCGAGATGTTCGCGTGCGTTGGGCCTGGGAATGCCCAACAAATACGGAGGCACAGTTGCTTGGCAGAGAAGTCAATGCGCTCTACACATGCGGTCCCGCAGGGGGCGGAGGTGTACGAGCCACGGTGCGATCACGCTTGAACACGGTCTCTTGCCTGATTGAACAGCACCACGTTTTGGCTGGCTGGTCTTGGGCAAAAGAGAACGACCTCACAGGAGAAGTACATGCCTGAAATCTCATTGTTTCAAGCTGCACATGGGCGTGCCGGAGACAAAGGCAATCGCAGCAACATCAGTGTGATTGCATATGACCCAAGGCTTTGGGATGCATTGATGCAGCAAGTTACCGAAGAGCGAGTCGCGGCGCATTTCAAAGCAAGAAATCCGAGCAACGTAAAGCGCTACCTATTGCCCAATCTGCATGCCATGAATTTTGTGATTGATGACGTTTTGGATGGTGGCGTCAACAGTTCATTGAACTTGGACAGCCATGGAAAAGCGCTTTCCTTCGATCTTCTTCAAATGCCTATCGAGGTGGAGCAGCAACTTTTACCGTACTGCAAAGGGCTAGAAAAACTATGACGCTTTTACTCGTTTCACGCCCATAAGCGTGAAATTGGACCTTGGCCAACTATTAAATTTAAGGAGACAAACATGGCTCAAATTTCTGCTTTTAAGACACGCCGAACCATCATGAGTGCCGCATTGGGCGCCTTGATGGCCGCTGCGCTGCCGGCTTCGGCACAACAAGCCGCCAACTTTCCCAGCAAGCCCATCACATTTGTTGTGCCTTTTGCTGCAGGCAGTGCCACAGACCTGATTGCCCGCGCATTGGGGCAAGCGGTGTCGCAAAGCACTGGGCAGTCCGTGATCGTAGAAAACAAGGGTGGCGCAAGCGGAATCATTGCAGCCCAGGCTGCAGCGCGCGCACCTGCCGATGGTTACACGGTACTGATTACGACCAACACAACGCATGCTGCGAACGAGCACCTTTATAAAAAGCTGCCCTACAACCCAGTGAAAGACTTTGTTCCATTGACTGGGTTGGGCAAAGGCGGCCAAGTGCTGGTGGTTAATGCTTCGGCCCCCTTTAATTCCGTTCAGGAATTGTTGGAACACGCCAAGAAAAACCCAGGCAAGCTCTCCTTTGGCAGTGGAAGCTCTTCAAGTCGCATGGCCGGAGAAATGCTCAAGCAGCTGGGGGGCGTGGATATTTTGCACGTGCCTTATAAAAGCAACCCATTGGCAATCACTGACTTAATGGGCGGTCAGATTGACCTGATGATCACGGACGTCTCTACAGGCGTTCCACAAATCCAGGCAGGCAAGTTGAAAGCATTGGGCTTTTCCACCGAAGAACGTAGTGTGATGCTGCCTGATGTGCCAACAATTGCCGAAGCAGGCGTTAAGGGATACAGCATGGGCTACTGGTTTGCTGCCTACGCCCCCGTGGGCACACCCGCTGAGGTCACCAACAAACTCACCCAGCTGTTGGGCGATGCGGTGCAAAGCAAGTCTGCAGAGGGTTTCTACAAGCAATCAGGAACAACCAAATGGCGAGGAACGTCTGCTGAGCTTGCCAAGTTCCAGGCAGATGAAACCCAAAAATGGGGCAAGGTTGTCAAGGCAGCAGGTATTCAGCCTGAATAAGCCCTGACCACCAGTCATATGAGGAGCACCAAGTGCTCCTTTTTTTATTGCGGATAGACAGTTTTTAAGTTTTAAAACTTCAGCTATGCAGGGTGGATGCGGTCCTTCGCTTTGCGCACTCGCTGCCTCAAATCGGTCGCTCAGTGGGTGGAAAAAATATCCGATAGGCCGATGTGGCTGAGTGAGCTCATGCGTAGCCGTTCCTGATGGAGCACTGCGTGCAAAGGGACGTGTGTCTAGAAGGTGCTTGTTAAATTTTTGCTTACTTCAAGCCGATGTTGTTCTGCTGTAAATAGGGCTCGGCCGAGTTTGTGCACATATTCGCTCTCTCATTCGCCGTTGGCACTCTGTGCCGCCACCAGCGCCCTGTATTGGGGAATGGCCGTCCTCAGAATAGTTTGCAGTTTCTCGCTGGCCACGACCCCGGTGTTCAGGCGCATGGTGGCACAAGGCGTGTTGGTGTGCGGGCAGAAAATTTTGCCTGGGGCCACAGTCACGTTGTGCTGGCCCAACCACTCGGCGAGGTGCGTGGAGTCGGGGATACCGGCAAAGCTAGCCCACATGTACAGGCTTTCGGGAGGGCGGCAGAAAAACGTGGCGTCCAGCTCTTCGAGAAAACGGTAGGCCGTAGCCGTGGCATTCTTGAGCTTGAGTTGCAGGTTGTGCAAGTGTTTATCGTAAGAGCGCTCGCGCAAAATCGCATCGACCGTGCGCTCGGAGTACTCCGAGCTGCTCACATGAATGATGGATTTGAGGTCGGCCAGCTCTGATGCCAAGTCGGCGCTACAGGCAATGAAGCCCACGCGCAACGCGGCAGACAGTGACTTTGAAAACGTTCCTATGTAGATAGTGCGCTGTAGCTGGTCTATGGTGGAAAGACGCTGCTTGTAGCTGCCCTTGAGATCGGCCAAAGGGTCCATCTCCACCAGCAGCAGATTGTATTTTTCGGCCAGCTTGACCAGTTTGATGGCCGTGGCAGGGCAAAGGTCTGAACCCGTGGGGTTGTGGCCCACCGACTGGGTGAAGAAGATGCGCGCACGGGTACGAATGATGGCCTGCTCCAGCGCATCGAGATCGGGGCCGGTGGCGGTGCGTGGAATGCCCACAATCGTGGCCCCATGCACCTTGAGCTTGCCAAACAGAAAGTAGTAGCCGGGGTCGTCCACCAGCACCGTGGCGCCTGGTGGCACAAAGTAACGCATCACCAGATCCATGGCCTGATTGGCACCATGGGTGAGAACAATTTGCTGCAGATCGGCCGTAATTCCCAGGCTGCCCAGCTTGCGCACCAGTTGCTGGCGCAGCGGCAAATAGCCAAAGCGGTTGCCGTAATTAAATAGCGTTCCCAGACCGCTGCGGGCCACCTTGTGGTGCACCTTGTCCAGGCGGGCCCCGGCCAGCCAATCCGCAGGCGGGAAACCATCGGCTGCGGGAATAGAGTCGGGGTCGTTCTTGAGCTGTTCCCGAATCAACCAGGCTGTGTCACGTGCCCGGCCCAGAGAGTGGTTCGAGGTGTCCAGCTCCACGCGGATGGGCAGCTCCTTGACGTAAAAACCAGCCCCCCGCACCGGCTCTACCAGGCCGCGTGCCACCAGTAGCTCGAAGGCCACAACCACGGTGTTTTTGGCGCATTTGCGCAGGCGTGCCAGCTCACGTATCGATGGCAGCTTCTCGCCCGTCTTGTAGGCGCCATGGCGTATTTCGCGCTCTATCGATTGCGCCAAAGATTCAAAGCCCGGCATGGAATTGCTCATGTTTTCTGTTCCGCTGAACTGTACCTGTTTGAAAGGGTACAGCGCGCCTAAAGTCATGGCTACGGTGACAACACCAACACGACAGAGCCGGCTCACCGGTCTTTGCAGCTATAGAAAATTCCCAGGAGCACAGAATGGATTCCAGAGTCAGTGGCATGCGAGACATGCAGCCGGCAGAGCGCTTGGCAGTGTTGGCCAGTGTGGCCGGCATGGGCAGTGAGGATAGGCAGTTGCTGGCCGGGCCGGGGGCACTGCCGCTGGGCACTGCCGATGGAATGATCGAAAACGTGATTGGCACTTTTGAGCTGCCCATGGGCGTGGCCACCAATTTCCAGGTCAATGGCCGCGATGTGCTGGTTCCCATGGTGGTTGAGGAACCATCGGTGGTGGCTGCTGCATCGTTTATGGCCAAGCTGGCGCGCAGCAGCGGCGGTTTCTTTACCTCATCGTCCCAGCCCTTGATGCGTGCGCAAGTGCAAATGGTGGGCATGACGGACCCCCATGGAGTGCGCCATGCCGTGCTGGCCCACCGCGCCGCGATTATCGAAATGGCCAACTCCAAGGACAAAGTGCTGGTGGGCCTGGGTGGAGGTTGTCAGGACCTGGAAGTGCATGTGTTTGAACACACGCCGCGAGGCCCCATGGTGGTGGTACACCTGATCGTGGATGTGCGCGATGCCATGGGAGCCAACACGGTCAACACCATGGCCGAGATGGTCGCTCCTCTGCTGGAACGTATCACCGGTGCCAGCGTGCGTTTGCGCATCTTGTCCAATCTGGCGGATTTGAGGCTGGCGCGGGCCGCAGTCACCTTGAGCCCGGAGCAACTGAACACAGCACAGTATCGGGGTGAAGAAGTCATCGAGGGCATTTTGGACGCTTATACCTTTGCAGCCGTCGACCCCTATCGTGCGGCTACCCACAACAAAGGCATCATGAATGGCATTGATCCGGTGATTGTGGCCACTGGCAACGATTGGCGCGCGGTGGAGGCCGGAGCCCATGCCTATGCGGCCCGATCGGGCAGATACACCTCGCTCACCCATTGGGAAAAGAACCGTGCAGGTCACCTGGTGGGCACGATCGAGGTGCCCATGCCGGTGGGCCTGGTGGGGGGCGCCACCAAGACCCATCCGCTGGCCCGCTGGGCGTTACGCCTGATGCAGGTGGGTAGCGCGCAGGAGTTGGGTGAAATCGTGGCGGCCGTGGGTCTGGCGCAAAACCTGGCTGCGATGCGGGCCCTGTCCACAGAAGGCATTCAGCGCGGCCACATGGCCTTGCATGCCCGCAATATCGCCCTGCTGGCCGGGGCAGAGGGCGAACAGGTGCAGCGTATTGCCGCAGCCCTCGTGGCGGAGCGCAATGTCAGCGTTGACCGCGCCAAGGAGCTGCTGGCAGCGGCTTGATACCAATCCCGGCCAATCTCCGGCTGGTGAAGCCGAGGCTGGCCGGGATTTTTTTCGAGGCTTTTAGTTGCGCTTTTTGCGCCTGCGCAGATCGATCATGCCGGGCAGGGCGCGTGGGTCGCTGTGCTGAGGAAAGATCGCGTGCTTCTGGATTTTCTGCGTGCCCGTGGTGGGTATCTGCTGGGCAAACCAGAGCCAGCCCGGAGCCTTGTAATAGGCCATGTTCTGGTTGCAGTAGTCGAACAATGCCTGGGCGATCTGATCGCGGTCTTGACCCGTGGCCTCGGACGAGGGCTTGAGCACCACGCAGGCCAGCACCTCTTCGTCGCGTATCTCGTCCTGCACTGCCATGACGGCGGCATTTTCTACCCAGGGATGGGTGACCAGCAGAGCCTCGATTTCGGCAGCTGCAATGTTTTCACCAGATCGCCGGATGATGTTTTTGCGCCGGTCCATGAAATGGAACATGCCCGTGGTGTCGCGCACCACCATGTCACCAGTGTGAAACCAGCCACCGCGCCAGGCCTGCTCGGTGGCCTGCGGGTCGTTGTAGTAGCCAGAGAAAAAATCCTGCCGAGCGTTGTGTGCCGAGTGGCGTATGACCAGCTCGCCCACGCTGCCGTCCGCAACGGGCTGGTCTAGTTCATCCACTGCCTGCGCCTCTAGCCCTTCGCTGGGCCGATCTCGGCCAAACGCGCGCGTGCCGACTTGGCGTGGGGCGTGGCAGTCCATCATCACCCTCACCATTTCGGTCATGCCCCACAGTTCCAGCAGCGGTACGCCAAACCGTTCTTCGAACGCGGCATGCAGCTGCGGCTCTACGCCAGCGCCGGCGGCAAACCGTAGCTGGTGCGCACGGTCCAGCTCGGAAGGCGGCTGTACGAACAGCATCTGCATGATGACGCCCAGATAGTGCGC
This sequence comes from uncultured Comamonas sp., assembly GCA_963520865.1. GTDB lineage: Bacteria > Pseudomonadota > Gammaproteobacteria > Burkholderiales > Burkholderiaceae_C > Comamonas. The sequence continues at coordinate 82,071 of CAUQST010000008.1, read as the reverse complement.
AATGGTGGCGCGGGTCTGCACCACTTCTTTCCAAAAGCGGGTGGGCTGGAAACGGTCGCTCTGAATCTGGCAGCCGCCCGTGAGCAGCATGCAATAAAAGGACAGGATGGAGGCGTTGACGTGAAACAGTGGCAGTGGGTTGTACAGCCGGTCCTGTTTGCCAATGGTGGCCAAACCACCCAGCTTGGCATAGGCCTGGCCCGCGGCCAGCTCGTAGCGGTGAGACAGCACACAGCCCTTGGGCCTGCCTGTTGTGCCCGAGGTATACAGAATGCTGGCCGGTGTGTCTGCGCAGACGACGCCAGCTTCTGCGCTGCGTGGGCATGGCGGCAGGGCGGTGGTAAAAGCCTCCAGCGCTACCACCTGAGGCTGATTGCTGCTGTGTGCAAGCGCGGTTTGTGTATGTTCGATTCGGTCTTGCAAGACCACCAGCAGATCGACCTGGGCGTGATCGATCAAGTAGGCGTACTCGCGCGGGCGGTAGTCCGGGTTGACCGGAACACAGCACACGCCCAGCGCATTCAAAGCCAGCTTGTGCAACATGTGCTCGGGCCGGCTGTCCAGCAACAAACCCACGCGGTGGCCCAGGCCGTAGCCGGCAGCCGTGTAGTGCTGCATTAACGCGCGAATGGCATCGGCTGCTTGCTGATAGGTGATCTCGCAACCTGCGGGAAGATAGCTGCGGGCCGGATTTTCAGGGATGCACAGCAGGCTGTGGTGCTCATAGCGCTGCGCAGCGGAGAAAAGGACTTCTCCGATGGTGCTGTCGGCGTGGATGTCGATCACGGGAACTCCCAAGCACCGCAAGGGTGTCTTGTCTGCAAAAAGAGGAGGCGAGCCATGCGCTGCGGCCGGGCCGCCCTGTGAAAGAAAAGAGGGATAAAAGGGGGCCGCTGTCAGTGGCTGCCGAGATAGGCCGCGCGCACTTTGTCATCGCTGCGTAGTGCCGCGCTGGAGCCTTCCAGTGTGATTTTTCCGGTCTCCAGTACATAGCCGCGGTCGGCAACGCTCAGGGCCTGGTTGGCCATTTGCTCCACCAGCAAGATGGTGATGTCACGCTGCTTGAGGCTGCGCACAATGGAGAAAATCTCTTTGACGATCAATGGGGCCAGACCCAGCGAGGGCTCGTCGAGCAGCAGCAGCTGGGGTTTGGCCATCAGCGAGCGGGCAATGGCCAGCATCTGCTGCTCGCCGCCGGACATGGTGCCGGCCATTTGATGCTGGCGTTCCTTGAGCCGTGGGAAGGCCAGAAACTGGGCCTCAATGTCGTGCTCCAGCTCGGCCCGGCTAGCCTTGCGGTGGTAGGCACCCAGCATCAGATTGTCGCGCACGCTCTGGTCGGCAAACACCTGGCGGCCCTCGGGCGACTGGGCAATGCCCAGCGGCACCCGCAGGTGGCCAGGCATGCGGGTGATGTCCTGGCCCTTGAAGAAGACGCTGCCGGAATGTGCCGGCTCCAGGCCCGAGATCACCTTCATCAGTGTGCTTTTTCCGGCACCGTTTCCGCCAATCATCGTGACGACCTCGCCGGGATAGACCTCCAGTGAAATACCTTTGAGTGCCTCCACTGCGCCGTAGCGGGCCTGCAAGTCTTTCACTTGCAAAACAGGTGTCTCATCATGCATGCTTGTTTTCCAATGAAGTTGCGTGGCTGGCAGGAGCGAGCTCCTCGTCATCGTCCGGCGCACCGAGGTAGGCAGTGATCACGCGTGGGTTTTTCTGTACCTGAATGGGCGTGCCTTCGGCTATTTTTTCGCCATAGTCGAGCACGATTACATGGTCGGAAATGGCCATCACCAGGTCCATGTGGTGCTCGATCAGCAGCACGGTGATGCCCAGCTCCTTGATGCTTCGGATCACGCCGGTCAGCTCTTGCGTTTCCTGGGGGTTCAGGCCAGCAGCAGGCTCATCCAGCAGCAGCAGACTGGGGCGGGTGGCCAGCGCGCGTGCCAGCTCCACCCGGCGTTGCAGCCCGTAGGGCAGGCTGCCCGCAGTTTCGTAAGCCTTGGTGTCCAGCCCCAGGAACTGCAGCACCTGCATGGCCTGTGCTGTAGCGTCGCGCTCTTGTCTTCGCGCCGCAGGCAGTCCGAAGAGATAAGCGCCAAATCCGGCGGAGATATGCTGGTGCAGCCCCACTTTGACGTTGTCGATCACGCTCATGTCGGCAAAAAGTTTCAGGTTCTGGAAGGTGCGTCCCAGGCCCATGGCGCAGATCTGATTGGCAGGCTTGGCCAGAATGCTCTCACCGCAAAAACGTATAGAGCCCTTGCTGGGCGGGATGATGCCGGAGAGGATATTGAGCAGCGTGGTCTTGCCCGCGCCATTGGGACCAATCAGCGAATGCACATGACCGGGCTGAAGGTCGATACTGATGTTGTTGGTGGGCACCACCCCGCCATACGCCTTGTACAGCCCTTCGGTTTGCAGCAGCGGGCCCTTGATATTGACCGCACGTGCACCAGCCAGCTCGCGCAGAGAGGCCGATGGCAGCGGTATGTCCAGGTTGTGCGAGGCTCGCTTGCGCTTGATGAAGAACTTGGACACCGTGCCTGACAGCCCATCGGGCATGACATACAGACCAAACAGCAGCAGAGCGCCATAGGTGAAGTGCTGCACACCGGGCCAGCGTGCCAGAAAAGCGTCTAGCAGCGTCAGTACCAGGGCACCTAGCAACGGTCCATAAACCGACTTGCCACCGAGCAGTACGATCAGCAAGAAGAAGATGGACAGATTGAAGGTGATGAAGTCAGAGTTGATGTACTGGTTTTGCTGTGTCACCAAGGCACCGGCCACACCGCAGGTGACGGCACTGATCACAAATGCCAGCACCTTGAACTTGTACACGCTGACGCCCACACTTTCGGCAGCGACTTCTGCAGTGTTCACCGCCATAAAAGCCCGGCCGAACTTGCCACTGAGCAGCGAGCGCATCATCAGATGGGTTGCCACGCCCAGTGCCAGAACCAGCCAGACCCATTCGCGCATCTCGAAGATATGGCCGTTGATGGACAGGGGCAGCACACCGTAGATGCCTTGCTGGCCGGCAAAAACATCCTGCCATTCAGAGACCACTTTTTCAACCACAACGCCAAAGCCTATGGTCACCATCGCCAGGGCTGGGCCTTTGACGCGCAAGGCGGGCAGCGCGATCAACACGCCGAAGATACCGGCCACGACACCCGCTGCCAGCAAAGCCAGCCAGGGGTTCCATTCCATGCGGGCAGTCAGCAGCGCGGCAGTGTAGGCACCCACCGCAAACAGGCCAGCATGGCCCAGCGATTTCTGCCCGGTATAACCCACCAGCACATTGAGACCAGCAGCAGCCAGATAGTTGATGCCGACCATGAAAACGACCTTCAGGTAAAAGCCGTTGTCCGTCACCAGTGGCAGCAGGGCGGCGATGGCTGCAAAAAGAGCCACGCCAGCAAGATGTTTGTATTGCCCCATCAGACTTTCTCCACCAGACGCTGGCCCAGCAGGCCTTCTGGTTTGAGCACCAGAACAAAAATAATCAGCAGGAAGATGCTGATTTCTCGCAGCTCGGCCTGCCACAGACCGACCATGGCTTCTAGAAGACCCAGCAAGAAACCGCCCAGCATGCAGCCGCGCGGGTTGCTTAGTCCGCCAACGATGGCGGCGGAGAATGCCTTTAGAGCCAAGGTCAGGCCCATGAAGACTGAGGCCGTGGTGATGGGCGCAATCAGCAGGCCGGCAACGCCAGCCAAGCTGGAGCTGACAATGAATGCCAGTACGATGATGGCGGTGACATTGATGCCCATCAGCACGGCGGCAGGGCCGTTTTGCGCCACGGCACGCACGGCTTTGCCCAGGCGGGTTTTGCGCATGATGATGTCCAGGCACAGCATCAGGGTCACGCTGATGCACAGCACCAGGATTTCTTGCGGCAGCACGCCGGCGCCGCCGATGCGGATGACATCGTTGCCCAGCGGGGATGGCATCACCATGGGTGAAGGGCCCCAGATGGCGAGTGCAATGTTCTGGACAATGATGCCAAAGCCGATGGTGCTCATCACCCATGCCAGGCCGGGCTTGCCGAAGAAGGGGCGCACGGCTGTGTAGTACAGAAGCACGCCCAGCGCACCCATCAGAACAAAGGTCGTGACTAGGCTGATGCCGTAGCGCGCCAAGGTGACTTCGGCAATTTCCAGCGAGCCTTGCAGATCGTGACCGGCGAGCAGCAGCAGCACGGAAACGCCGATGAACGCCCCGGCGACCAGGAACTCGCCCTGGCCGAAGTTGAACGTCTTCGTGGTGTTGTAGGTAATGTTGAAACCGAGGGCAACCAGCGAATAAATGCTGCCCAAGGCTAAGCCACTGAAAATGGCCTGAAGAATGCTGGCTTGCATTGGAGAGGTTCCTATCCGCCTGGGAAATACAGATGTGCTGCCGCGTGCAAGCGGTCATTGCAGGCCTGTATGAATGGGTGCAATGTCACGAGAGCGAGCAGTGCCACTTTGACCAATGTGAAAAACTGCCCGGCGCGGACGCCGGGCGGTGGTGGCATGGCCTGTTTACTTTTTCAGATCAGAAGGCTGCAAGCCCTTGGTGATGGTGTCCTCGTACTTGACGACATCGCTGCCTTTCCAGCGGGCCAGATAGAAGTCCTGAACGCCCAGGCCTTCATGGTTGGTCTTGGAGAAAGGCTTGTTATAGGTCTTGATGACGCCGGGTACGGAATCTAGGTTTTCCAAAGCAGCAGCAACCTTGGGGCCGTCGGTGCTGTTAGCTTGCTTCATCGCAGCGGCAATCAGCATTACCGAGTCATAGGCCTGGGCTGCAGCTGGGAAGGTGGTCAGCGTGGGAAAGTTCTTGCGAATCCGTTCACCCAGAGCCTTGGTCTTTGCACTGGTGTCCTCCGTGGTGGAGGCCGCCATGATCAGCTGCGGAGCCAGCGTGGGGCCGGTCATCTTTGGAAATAACGAGCTCAGATTGCCCCATGCGCCCAGGGTGGTGGGCTGATAGTTGATCTTTTCCATGCTGCGCACGACCTGGGCCGTGCCGTCCGCCAAGCCATAGACGATCACGGTGTCGGCACCAGCGGCCTTGATTTTGGACAGCTGCGAGGTGATGTCCGTGTCCTTGGGTCCGAACTTTTCAACAGCCACAGGCTTGATGCCGTGCAGTGCCAGGATGTCAGTGGCATCTTTGGTGCCGCCTTGGCCGTAGCCGGTGGAGTCGGCAATGATGGCAACCTTCTGGGTCTTGGTGCTCTTTGCGGCATAAGCGCCCAGCAAAGCGGTTTGCTCGCGGTCAACCATGGAGACGCGGAAGAGGTAGTTCTGGGCTTCCTTGGCGTAGCGGTTCGTGATCTCTGTGCCGGTGGCAATCGGTACCACCACCGGAATCTTCTTTTGCTGCGGGATGTGCAGCCAGGCAAGGGCGTTGCCGGAATTGGCCGGGCCGACCACGGCTGCCACCTTTTCGTTGTCGATCAGTTCTGTCATGTTCTGGATGGACTTGGGTGGCGTACCCAGATCGTCACGAATGACGCCCACCACCTTGCGGCCCAGAATGCCACCTGCTTTGTTGACATCTTCAATGGCAGCTTCAAAAGCCCAGCGTCCCGAAATACCCAGCTCAGCCACACCGCTGCCGGACAGGTCGGCGTTGTAGCCAATCTTGATGTCCTGGGCGAATGCGCCTGCACCCGTCAACAAAGCTGCTGCCATCGCGCTGTAGGCGAATCTCTTGCTTGTATTCATGCTTGTCTCCTTTTGTGTCATGCAGGCGAAAAGGGCTGTGCGCCTTTCTGCCATGTGTTCGACTCTGTATGGCCGACGATGCAATGTAAATTCACTGTACCCACATGAATAGGTACAGTTGATCGGTACAGCCTCTGATGGCGGTTAACCCTAGGCACGCTGTGAATGCATGCTTGGACAGCTTTGTTGGCTTATTTGGTGGGATGCCAGTGCGGCAAGTAGTTTGGCGCGTTGAGAGGCACTGTTGCATCGCGCAAGCTCGAGGCGCGTCTCCCTGGCCTCAGCTATCACAGCCCCTGATTGGCCCTAAGCAGTCTTTCAGGGCGCACCCCAAAAAGCAGCAGCGGATTGCCCAGCTACATTTCTTGCAAGGCCTTTTTGGCCTTACATGATCAGTCAGTGCAAAGAGGCTCTAGTGGTCAAACTCGCGCAGAACGTTTGCCAGCTTCTTCACTGCAATGTCTAGTTCGTGCGGCGCATGGGCGGCAAACCCCATGAGAAAACCAGCTTGATGCCTGCTCGACGCGTGCAGCGCTGTCAGGCCCAGCAAGTCAATGCCAGCCCGCTGCGCGGACTCCACCGCCTCACGCTCGGGGATGTTGCGGATGAACGTGCAGGGCATCTGCATGCCCCCTGATGGCACCTGTGGTTCCACAAAATCTGCCAGATGCTGGCGAATCAGGCTGGCCAACACGTCGCGGCGCTCGGCATAAACGGCGCGCATGGTGCGTACATGGGCACCGAAGTGGCCGCCTTCAATAAAACGTGCCAGTGTGAGTTGCGGAATCGGTGCGCTGTGCCCATCCAGCAAGGTACGGGCCACGGTCATGGGCGCGACCAGCGCAGGCGGTAGCACCATATAAGCGATACGCAGGCCGGGAAACAGTGATTTGGTGAAGGTGCCAATGTAGATGGTCCGGTCATGCAGATCGAGCCCCTGCACGCAGGCGGTGGGTTTGCCTGCGTAGTGAAACTCGCTGTCATAGTCATCTTCGATGATCCAGCTCTGGTGCTGCCGGGCCCATTCGATGACTGCCAGCCGCCTGTCCAGCGCCAGTGTCGCCCCGGTGGGGAACTGGTGCGAAGGCGTCAGGAACACGGCGCGGGCCGCCTCCCCGGTTACCCTTGCCGCATCAAGCAGATGCTCTACCAGCAGTCCATCGGCATCCAGTGGTACCGGCACGCATTCCAGTCCGGCTGCATCGAACGCCTTGCGCGCACCGTGGTACACGGGGTCTTCAATGAAGATGCGCTCGCCTGCATCGAGCAGCACGCTCGCGCACAGGGTCAAGGCCTGCTGGGAGCTAGTCAGCACCAGCACGCGCTCGGCGGTAGCACACGCTCCCCGTTCGAGATTGACGTAATCGGCAATGGCACGGCGCAGCGGCTCCATTCCCTGTGGCGGACTGTGCAACAGCGCTTTCGTGCCGTATTCCTTTAGCACTTGCCGCTCCAGCCGTTCCCAGGTTGTGAGCGGGAAATTGCGCGTCTCGGGCACACCAGGCGCGAACGGGCGCGACGCCAGAAAGTCTCGCACCCCCCCGCTCTTGAACATGGCGTGGCCGCGCTGGCTAAGTCGCGGGGTCTCCTTGCGATCCACGCTCTTGCTCCTGCGCTTGTCGCGCCCTGGCAGGCGTTGCACCCGCTCAGATACAAAACTGCCGCTGCCCACGCGCCGCTCGATGAAACCTTCCGCGTGCAACTGGCTGTAGGCCGACTCGACCGTATCGCGGGAAACCTCCAGTGACATTGCCAGCGCACGCGATGCGGGCAATCGTCTGCCCACATCCAGCGCACTGTCGAGGATTAACTGCCGAATGGCACGTTGCACACGCGCATGCAATGGCAAGGCGCCCTGTGCAGGATCGTTCATCCAGGCTTTGACGGATTCAAGTTGGGCGTGTTTGAACAATTGGCCGGTATCTCATCAAAAAAATGGCTGGGCACATCCGGCCATTTTAAAACTACAACTGCATTGCTCAATCCACTCCCCACTTTTTTCAAGAGTCACCGCCAGGCCATGTCATCTGTTTCTTCACCCTCGTCGTTTCGCTGGAGCGATCTCACCCATCCCGTTGTGGCGGGCCTGATCTCGGTCATCGTCAATTACGGCGGCACTTTCATTTTGGTGTTCCAGGCAGCCAAGGTGGCAGGCCTCAGCCCGGAGCTGACGGCATCGTGGGTGTGGTCCATTTCCATTGGAGTTGGGTTGACGGGAATCCTCCTGAGCTGGATGTCTCGCGAGCCAATCATCACCGCCTGGTCCACACCGGCAGCGGCATTTCTGGTCACAGCATTGGCGAGCGTGCCTTATGCGGAAGCGGTCGGTGCCTACTTGATATCTGGTGCAGCCTTTGTGGTGCTGGGGCTGTCAGGCTGGTTCGACCGGGTCATTCGCCTGATCCCGCCGGGCGTGGCGGCAGGCTTGCTGGCAGGCATCCTGCTTCAATTCGGGATTAAAGCCTTTGGCGGCATGAGCATTGAGCCGCTGCTGGCCGGGATTTTGATCGTTGCCTATGTGGTGCTCAAGCGTTTCTCTGCACGCTATGCGGTTGTGGGCATCCTGGTGCTGGGGCTGGCTTTCCTGCTGATTCAAAAACGCATTGATCTGTCTGGGTTGTCCCTGACGCTGGCCGCACCGGTCTTTACCATGCCCGCGTTTTCCTTGAACGCTTTGCTCAGTGTGGCGCTGCCTCTGTTTCTGATCACCCTGACGGGCCAGTACATGCCCGGCATGCTGGTGCTGCGCAACGATGGTTTCCAAACCAGTGCCAACCCCATCGTGACCATGACCGGGCTTGGTTCCCTGCTGATGGCTCCATTTGGTTCGCACGCCTTCAACATCGCTGCCATCACGGCCGCCATCTGCACGGGGCGCGAAGCGCACGAAGATCCATCCAAGCGGTGGGTTGCCGGCATTGCCGCAGGCGTGTTCTATATCCTGGTGGGCGTGTTTGGTGTGACGCTGGCGGCTGTTTTCATGGCCTTCCCGGCGACCTTCATCACCACGTTGGCGGGCCTGGCGCTGCTGGGCACCATCGGTGCCAGCCTTGCAAGCGCGATGGCTGATGCCAAGACACGCGAGGCCTCGCTGATCACCTTTCTGGCAGCTGCTGCCAACATCACGTTGCTAGGTATCGGCGGGGCGTTCTGGGGCCTCATCATCGGGCTGGTGGCCTACGCAGTACTCAATGGCCGGTTACCGCAGAAGGCTGCAAAATTCGCTGTTGCCCCAACCCCTGTCAGCAAGAGAGTGGGCTGATGTTCACGCCTTCTGAAACACAGCCGCATCACAGCCACTACCCAGAGGCCACCACGGTCGAGGATTTTCGGCGCAATCTGGCGGCAGTGCGCGCGCGTATCGATGCGGCCTGCCGTCGCTGCGACCGCAATCCTGCAACCGTGCGCCTGCTGCCGGTCAGCAAGACCAAACCCGAGGAAAGTCTGCGGCTGGCCTACGCTGCCGGTTGCCGGCTGCTGGGAGAGAACAAGGTGCAAGAGGCGCACCAAAAATGGGAAGCCTTGCAGGATCTGGATGATTTGCAATGGTCGGTCATCGGCCACCTGCAAACCAATAAAGCCAAGCTGGTGGCGCGATTTGCGACCGAGTTCCAGGCGTTGGACAGCTTGCGCGTCGCCGAAGCACTGGATCGCCGCCTGCAAATCGAAGGCCGCTCGCTGGATGTGTTCGTGCAGGTCAATACCTCGCGCGAAGCCAGCAAATACGGCCTGGCCCCAGAGGATGTTGCGGCCTTCATTGAGGCGCTGCCCGCCTTCTCTGCGCTGCGCGTGCGCGGGTTGATGACGCTTGCAGTGTTCTCCAGCGAAGCTGAACGCGTGCGTCAGTGTTTCGTGCTGCAGCGCAATCTTCGCGACCAGTTGCGCCAGAGCACGCCCGCCAGCATCGTGCTGGATGAGCTGTCCATGGGCATGTCGGGAGATTTCGAGATCGCCATCGAGGAAGGAGCCACGGTGGTACGTGTTGGCCAGGCTATCTTCGGCGCTCGTCCTCTGCCGGACAGCCATTACTGGCCCCATGAACCCATTGCATAGCACCTGCAACTGCTCCCCAGCAACTAGGCTTGGCGGCCCTTAACCAATAGAGCCGCCAAGTCAGTACCTTGCGGCTGTACCCAGCGATCATGGCAAACAGATACCTGCTTGATTCACCCGCCGATACTGGGTTGGCAGCAGTTCATTACCACCTGACGTAGCCAAGATAAGCCGGAGTCATTGTCTTTGCGCGCATGCCAGGCTTGTTGATACGCCATCTTCGGCAGGGACAACTGGTACGGTGGCGCAAACTGCCGTAAATCCCTCAACGAGCGCTGCGGGCCGACTGCACGGCGGGCAATTGTCAGTACCAAATCTGTTCCCGGCAACAACTCCAGCGCAGCGCCCCAGTGTGGCAAGGCCACGGCGATCCGTCTTTTCAGCCCTTGTGCTGCCAGCGCTCGTTCAATTTCATCAAATGCATCTGGCCTGACAGCCAGCATGACATGGGGCCGCTCCAGCCATTCTTCTAGCGTCAGCCCACCTTTGGCTGCAACGGTGGTTTTGTCTGCAAGGCAGATGAAATCTTCTTCAAACAGCGTTTCAACCTGAATGCCCTGCGGGCAGTCAGGAAAGATGCCCAGCGCCAGATCCAGCTCACCATCTGCAAGTTGCACAAGCATCGCCTCTCGACTAGCCACACTGATGGCGAAGTCAAACCCCGGCGCATGTTTGCGGACATGTCGCAGCAGATGGGGCAGCACCAGACGAGCTGCGTAATCAGACAGTGCAAGCCGAAATCTGCGCTGAGCATGTTGTGGGTCGAACTGAGGCGCCCCCAGCAAAGTATTGAGGTTACCTAAGGCTTCAGATAGCGGCTGCAACAGCATGTTGCCTTTTGTCGTCAGCTCCAGCTTCCCCTGCTTGCGCACCAGCAAAGGGTCGTTGAAATGCTCCCGCAGCTGGGATAGCGAATGGCTCACAGCTGGCTGGCTTTTGTGCAGGCGCAGCGCTGCTCTGGTTACATGCTTTTCAGTCAGTAGCGCATGAAGTGCCAGCAAGAGGTTGAGGTCAATACGGCGTAGTTCATCCATACGGTGAATAGTACATGTGCACAGAAACGATTTCCATCAATCACCCAGATGTAAGACCATTCAGTGATTGGTTTTTAGCGCTGGAAGGAGCCGCAGATATGAACAACAAAATGGCATTGATGACCCTTGCCTCATTGGGTATGGCGCTGCTTGCGGGTGCGTTGTTGCCCTTTCAGGCTGCTGCGAATGCTGGCGTAGGCCGAGCACTTGGTCACCCTTTCTGGGGTGCAATGACATCGCTCATCATCAGCCTTGCGGTCATGGTTCCCATGCTGATTCTGGCCAAAGCACCCATGCCCAATTTTGCCAATGCATTGCACGGCCCCTGGTGGCTGTGGATTGGTGGCGTGCTTGGCGCTTTTTACGTCATCAGTGCCACGATTCTGACGCCCAGGCTTGGAGCTGGCGGGTTTCTGGTTGCGGTGGTCGCAGGCCAGATGGTGATGGCCGTGCTGGTGGACCACTTTGGCTTGATGGGCCTTGAACCCAAGCCAATCAATCTCATGCGCGTGTTGGGCGTGCTCCTGATTTTGGGGGGCGTGTTCTTGATCCAAGGTGGCGCAGTAAAGAAGCCCGCCACCTTGTCAGCCCCCGTTGCCTCCAGCGTAGGCATGCCTTAACCACACATGCCAACATTGAAAATGACAGAAAGATAACGAGAGTCGATGCAAGTTCAATGGGTAATGAGAATGCGCATTAATCGCACTCTATAAAATCGCAGCCAGCCACCGCCATGCCTCTCCAAATGGTGCGTGTTCAGTGATTTTTTCAGGATGCTGTCATGAAATTTGCTTCTCCCTCTTTTGCACTTTTGGCCATATGCGCCGCGACCGTCTCGCTGGCAAACACCGCCATGGCTGCAGGTGAAGTCAACTTGTACACAACGCGTGAACCCGCACTGATTCAGCCTTTGATTGACGCTTTCACCAAGCAGCAAGATGGCGCTATCAAGGTCAATACGGTGTTTGTCAAAGATGGTTTGCTGGAGCGCGTGAAGGCAGAAGGGACGCGCTCTCCTGCAGATGTCTTGATGACGGTGGACATTGGCAATCTGGTGGATCTTGTCGATGGTGGTGTTACGCAGCCAATCAAGTCCGCAACACTTGAATCCGTGTTGCCAGCCAACCTGCGTGATGCTCAAAACCACTGGTTTGCGCTGTCTTTGCGTGACCGTGTGCTGTATGCCGACAAAAACTTGCCCATCACACAGTTCACCTATGAAGAGCTGGCAGACCCAAAGTGGAAGGGCAAAGTCTGCATCCGTGCGGGACAGCATCCCTACAACACGGCGCTCATTGCCGCAAAGATTGCGAACGATGGAGCCGCAGAAGCTGAAAAATGGCTGCGTGGTGTCAAGGCCAACCTGGCGCGCAAAGCCGCAGGCGGTGATCGCGATGTAGCGCGTGACATCTTGGGCGGCATTTGCGATATCGGAATTGCCAACTCGTACTATGTCGGCCAGATGAAGAACGCAGCGGCAGGCACTGACAATCGCAAGTGGGGTGATGGCATTCAGGCAATTCGTCCTACCTTTGCCAAAACTGGTGGCACGCACGTCAATATCTCTGGTGCAGCGGTAGCAAAACATGCACCCAATAAAAACAATGCGGTAACGCTGCTGGAATATTTGGTGTCCGAGCCTGCCCAGGCTTTGTATGCCCGCGCCAACTACGAATATCCCATCCGCGCCAACGTGCAGCAAGATGCGGTGATGTCGGCGATGGGACCATTGAAAATAGATACGCTGTCCGTCGTAGAGATTGCCAAATATCGCAAACAAGCCAGCCAGCTGGTCGACAAGGTCGGCTTCGACAACTAACAGCTATAGCCATGCTGCACGGGGTTTCTCAAAAGCTACATGAGCAATTTGAGCTAACTGAGGGTTGAGCGGTTGCCGTTACGGCAGCCAACCCCGTGCGCATGCAAGGATCTGAACATGTGGACAAAAGGTAAGCGGTGTTGACCGGTGGGCGAGGGCGTGCGGCGCTCTTTGGCGCGATGGCCGTTGCGTTCTTGGTGGTTTTGCCTGTTTTGGTGCTCGCGGGCCATGCTTTGATGGCTGACTCATCGCATTGGGCACATCTGGCCAGCTATGTGCTGCCTCAAGCGTTGTTGAACACCCTGCTTTTGCTTTTGGGGGTGGGCGTTGTTTGTGCAGCCTTGGGTACAGGTAGCGCCTGGCTGGTCACAGCCTACGATTTTCCTGGCCGCAGCGTGCTCACTTGGGCGCTGCTGCTACCGCTTGCGGTGCCAACCTATATCGTCGCTTTTGCCTATCTGGATTTGATGCATCCGATTGGGCCAGTGCAAACTTTTTTGCGTGCAGTTTTAGGCTTCGACAGCCCACGTCAATTTCGTTTGCCTGATCTACGCTCTCTACAAGGCGCGATCTTCGTTTTGGGCTTTGTGCTGTATCCGTACGTCTATCTGGCGACCCGCGTGATGTTCATGAGCCAGGCCGCCAGTCTGCTGGAGGCAGCGCGTACTTTGGGCGCAAGTCGCAGTGAAGTATTTCGCCAAGTGGTGATACCGCTGGCGCGGCCTGCAATTGTTGTGGGCTTAAGCTTGGCGCTGCTTGAAGCGCTCAACGACATCGGCGCCTCTGAGTTCCTGGGTGTACAAACGCTGACCGTATCGGTCTATACGACCTGGACTACGCGCTCTGATCTGGGAGGCGCCGCACAAATTGCGCTAGCCATGCTGTGCATCATCATTGTGCTCATCATGCTAGAGCGCCATGGGCGCCGGCGACAGCGATTTGCAAGCACGCAGCGCATGCGCCCCATGCAACCTCGCAGGCTGCGTGGCGTGGCAGCCATCGGGGCTTTGGCCTTGGGTGCTGTGCCTGTGTTGCTGGGCTTTGCGATCCCCAGCGCTTACCTGGTGAGCGAAACTTTCAAACGTCTTAACTTGGTCGGCGGGGTTTCCGACCAGCTACTGCGCGCACTGACCAATACCTTGTTCTTGGCAACAACCGCCACACTGCTTGCTGTTGCCTGCGGGTTGATGCTCGCATGGGCAAGCCGATCCATGCGTGAAAGTGCCCGTTTTAACTTGCCCAGAGCTTGCGTGCGCCTCGCTAGTTTGGGTTATGCCGTGCCGGGCACCGTACTGGCGATTGGGTTGCTCACGCCGCTACTGTTCACAGATCGCATGCTGGGGCAGGTGTTTGGCTACCCGGGGTTGCTGCTAATGGGCAGTACTGCGGGGCTTGTCATTGCTTACGTCATTCGCTTCGTTGCTATTCCCGCAGGCAGTATTGAAGCAGGGTTGACCCGCATTCCCCCTTCGCTGGAGCAAGCCTCGCGTCTACTTGGCGAAAGCTCGGGCGGCACACTACGCCGCGTGCACCTTCCGCTGCTCAAGCCAGCGCTTGCAGCCAGTGCGTTACTGGTGTTTGTTGACACGATGAAAGAGCTGCCCGCAACTTTGTTGCTGCGCCCGCTGAACTTTGAAACGTTATCTACCTGGCTGTATGCCGAAGCAGCCCGTGGCACCTATGAGGAAGGCGCTGTAGCAGCGCTGGCCATCGTTGTAGCTGGCTTGCTGCCTGTCATACTTCTGGCGCGCACTGATCTGAGAATGGATTCTTGATTCACCATGTCTGTCCTGCTTGAACTTGATCATGTATGCCTTGCTTACGACACTCCGCGCGGGATGCGTACAGTCACGCCCAGCCTTAATCTGCAGCTGGAGCGTGGGCATATAGGCTGCCTGCTGGGTGCTTCAGGCTGCGGCAAATCTACGGTGCTGCGCGCCATTGCAGGCTTTGAGCCTGTGCGCCAGGGCCGCATTCTGCTTGAAGGAAAACTACTGTCTTCGCCGCAGCAGCAAGTAGAGCCTGAACTCCGCCATGTCGGCATGATGTTTCAAGACTACGCCCTTTTCCCGCATATGAACGTTGCGCGCAATGTGGGCTTTGGTTTACGCCGCCAAGACCGCACTGAGCGTGATATGCGAGTGGAAGAAATGCTTGAAATGGTCGGCCTTTCAAAAGCCGGAGACAGCTATCCGCATGAACTCTCCGGAGGGCAGCAGCAACGCGTTGCTTTAGCGCGTGCTTTGGCGCCTTCGCCTGAGTTGCTGCTGCTCGATGAGCCGTTCTCCAACCTTGATGCTGATACGCGAGAGCACCTGGCAGAAGAAGTCCGAGATATCCTGCGCTCCACCGGGCACACCGCCATTTTGGTCACGCACAACCAGGCAGAGGCCTTTGCGATTGCAGATCGCATTGGCAGCTTGTCTGGCGGAGTGCTTCAATACTGGGAGACCCCAGCAACGCTGCGCGAAAATATGCGCAAACCACTCACCGAAGTCCCACATGGGTCTAGACATATTCCGCAAACCTTAAAGAGCCTATGAGCCTGAACTCTCCAGCCAGCGAGGCTAGACAGTAATGCGAATACTCGTCGTGGAAGACGACTGGAAACAAGCGGACCATCTGCGTCGTGGATTGATAGAGGCAGGCGACCATGCTGTCGATGTCGCCTCTTGCGGTGACGATGGGCTGCGCCGCGCAATGGCCGAGCACTATGACCTGTTCGTGCTCGATGTCATGCTGCCCGGCTTGGATGGATTTGGTCTACTGACAGCAATCCGTGGCTTTTCAACGGCACCGGTTTTGATGCTCACTGCGCGAGACCGGGTGGAAGACCGCGTGCATGGCCTGAGCAATGGTGCTGACGATTATTTGGTCAAGCCCTTTGCGTTTCCAGAATTTCTCGCACGGGTACATGCATTGCTGCGCCGCAGCGAAGCACAGCGTAATAACCATCAAAGTCAGCCACAGCTAGAAGATCTCGAGCTTGATCCCCGGCGACGTCGTGCCTATCGCTCTGGTCGACAAATTATGCTGACAGCGCAGGAGTACGCGTTGCTGGCATTGCTGCTGCACCACCAAGGAACTGTACTTTCACGCAATGAACTCGCCGAGCAACTATGGGGTGTAAGCTTTGACAGCGATACCAATGTGATCGAAGTTGCGATTCGACGTCTGCGCCTGAAGCTGGATCAGCCCGAAGAAGCCAAGCTTTTGCACACGGTACGTGGGATGGGCTATGTGCTCGAACTCCGGTGACCATTTTTTATTGCGTGGGTTGACCCCGCAAAAGGCTGCAAGCCAGTGACTTGGTTGCGCAATTCATTGCATTTGCGCTGGGCAATTGCACAGACAGTGGCGGCCGCAGTGGTCATGGTGGTTGCGGGCGCCACGCTCTTTCAAATCATGCAATCTTTCTTGATTGCCAGAGACCATGACTTTTTGCAACAACAAGCACTGTGGATAGGCGCTAGCCCAATGGCCGGCGATGCAAGCGGTCTGCAAGATCGCCTGAACACGCTGCAAAGCATGTATCCGGGCATTCGCTTGAGCTTGCAAACCATTGCTGGCAGTGATTCCACTGAAATTGAGTACACCAAAACCGCGCCAATTTTCACCATCACACAAGAGGGCCAAACCTTTGATGCGATTGACCTGGAGGTCGCAACCAAAGGTCATGCGATTTTGCAAGTCCGGCTCATGGCTTCTGCACTACCGCGGCAAGTAGCGCTGCAATCGCTGGCACGCATCTTGGTGCTGGCTGTGTGCATGGGCATATTGCTATCTGCAGTTTTATCGATTGTGAGTATGCGCTGGAGCAACCAGCGACTCAGAAAACTCACGCGGCAGGCCCATGCCGCAGGTCAAAGCGGTCACATCTCATTGGCTGGCGTTGATGCCGAACTGCTTGAACTGGTTGAAGCGTTTAACAGCGTGCTCACGCAACGCGAAGCAGCGTATCGGCAGTCAGAATCGTTCAGCGCCGACGTTGCCCACGAGTTGCGCTCCCCTCTTGCTACCTTGATCGGTGGCGCACAGCTGGCACTGAGCAGGCCACGCTCCAGCGAAGAGCTCAGAGATGCTCTGGCCTCTAACCTGGAAGAGTGCGAGCGCCTCAAAAAACTCATCAACGACATGCTGTTTCTTGCGCGGGCAGACCGAGGCGAGCGTGCTCAAAGTTTGGAGCGAGTCGATCTCAGCACCTTGGCCGATGACATGATCAACTACTGCGGCGCACTGCTTGATGATGCAGGGTTGCAGGCTGTGCGCATTGGAGCGGTATCTGCCGTATGCAATGAAGCGCTCATCAAGCGCGCCATGGCCAACTTGCTCTCTAACGCGATCCGGCATGCACAGGGCCAGCACAACATTGAATTACACCTTGAAGCGTTACCTGGAAAAGTGAGGTTCTGGGTATTCAACGCAGGCCCCGCAATTGCCGACGATGTGGCGAGCAGAATGTTTGACCGGTTCTTTCGGGCCAATACCTCGCGTTCAGACCATACGGTCCACCATGGCTTGGGGCTTTCGATTGTTCACGCCATAGCACGCATGCACGGCGGAACCGTATTTGTGCACATCCAAGAAGCGGGCAACGCCATCGGCATAGAGATTCCGAGTGCGCTTGCTTCGCGACAAGTTCGTGTGCGCCAAGCTGTGCACGAAGCCCAGCGCTGAGTGAAGTACGGGTAAAGAATAAATAGCGCTTGTCGTTGAGCTTTTAGCTTGACTGGCCATGAATCGCACCTGAGTTGATAAGCTGCCCTGGGTCAATCCAGTTGTATCTCAATAGGATTGTTTAAAACCAAATAATAATTCCTGATTTAATATTGAATTTATAAATTATTAATAGTTTTAATATTTTATTGAACTATTAAAAATGGTTGATAAAAATATATTTAATATTCTTAAGGCTTTATTGAAATTAATATATGGAGCATATTAATTGTTTCAATTAATGATATTTTTAGTGTTTAATTATATTCTGAGTATTCTAGATACTTTTTTGGATTAAAGAAGAGTCTTGCTTGTTATCAAGAAAATTCTTATTCATTTATTTTTATATTATCTCTAGAATTTCCACTCGCTAATAACGGCGAAGCTTATGGAAGTTCTATTTCATGAAAAAACTGAAAACTATTATGGCAGCTTGCGCTGCATGTGCATTCACAAGTACCGCAATGGCGGCGGCTGATGGCACCATTAATTTTACCGGTGAAATCGTCGCCGCTTCGTGCTCAGTAACAGGTGGGGCTGGCACCGAAGTCAATGGGACGAGCATCGACGTGGGGCTGGGTAAGGTCAGTATCAGCAGCATTACCACCGCTGGTACCGGCGTTGCCGTTGGTGGTAGCTCGATTCACTTGAAACTCGATTGCACTGCAACCGGCGTGACTAAAGTTAAGTTTAATTTTGATCCCATGTCCGGCTCGGGTATCGATGCGAGAAATAACAGTCTTCTGAAGACCAGTGGCTCTGCCGTAGGCGTGGGTATTGGTCTGTCCGACGAATCGGGCCAGCTCATTAATCTGTCTGCCAACCAGGCATATGTTGCAAACCTGACTAGTGCCGGCCCTAGTAAACCTGGTGAATTTACTGCCGAGTTGAGAATGCGTGCCTCGTATGTTGCTAACGGTGCAGACCTTGAGGCTGGCACAGCCACCGGCACTTTGCCGTTCTCCATGACTTACGAATAAATTGTGTCAGGGGGGTTATATCCCCCCGGTTTCAGCGAGCCGCGAATGAATGTAAATTTCTTTTTACGCATATATATGGTGTTGGCATTTTCAACATACACCGCAATATGCATGGCGGGCATCCAGATTGGTGCAACAAGAGTTATCTTTCCCGCCACGCAACAGGAGGCCACGCTTCAGGTGCGCAATGAAGGCGTCAATGACATCATGATCCAGTCCTGGATTGAGGCCATGCCCAGCCAGGCTGAGAGTGATGTCCCGTTTGCTATCACGCCATCGCTGGCCCGCCTGGGCCACCGCAAAGAGCAGACGCTGCGCATCTTCTATCAGGGCGTTGGCCTGCCGCAGGACCGCGAGTCAGTGGTGTGGTTGAGCGTGCAAGAAATTCCCCAGGTCAGCAAGTTAGAGAACAGTCTGCAGATAGCTATCCGGCAGCGGCTGAAGCTGTTTTACCGCCCCAAAGATCTGCCCGGAACACCTGATGAAGCTGCCAACAACCTGACATGGACTGTTCAGCAGACTTCTGGGTCACCCCCTGCGCTGCTTGCCAGTAATGACTCTGCTTTTCATGTCTCTTTAGGCAAGGTAAGCGTCGTCGTCGAGCAGAAGGAATATGTGGCCGAGCCTTCCATGGTTGCTCCTCAGGGTACCCAGAGCATGGCTTTCACCAAGCTGCCCGCCACGTTCAGTGGCGATGCACAAGTGCACTGGGAATCTATCAATGACTACGGGGGGCTGATCAAGCATCAGGCGTTGCTTCGCTTTTGACGCCGTATCTGCACAGATTTTTTTCATTCGCACACTGGGTGCGGCAACTGCCTTTGCGCAGAACGTGCCGCTCTCATGGGCACCAACGGCACGCCATACAGATGAAAGAAGTCAAAGAACAGTCCAGAAGGAAACGCGTCTGGATAAAGACTGGCGCGCCCCTGTCTTGCCTTGCTGCAGCGTGCCTGATGGGTGCCTTGCCCGCAAACGCCATCCAGTTCAATCCATTGTTTCTCAAAGACAAAGGGGCGAGTGTTGATCTGCGTTTCTTCGAGAAATCCAACGGTATGCTGCCCGGCAGTTACAGCGTTGATCTCTATCTGAACCAGCGCTTGGAGCGGCGTCAGAACATTTCTTTTCGTGCCGAGGAAAACCGCCAGGACGTGCAGCCGGTGCTAAGTATTGGTCTGCTGCGCGAGATGGGCGTGGACATACAGCGGCTGCAAAAAGAAGGCATCGTGTCCGAAAGCGGCGGTGACGATGAGGTCGTTACTTTGGCGCGCATTGAGGGTTCGGCCGTTGAGATGGATGTCTCCAAGCTCGCGCTTTTTCTCAGTGTTCCCCAGGCGTATATCAGCCGTAACTCGCGGGGCTACGTAGACCCCTCTCTTTGGGATGCAGGTGTGCCCGCTGCCTTTACTAACTACCAGTGGACCGTGAACCGCAACACGGGCGTCAACTTTCGCAGTGACTACGCTTATCTGGGATTGCGCAACGGTTTAAACCTTGGCCAATGGCGCCTGCGCAATGATTCATCCCTGAGCCAAAGCACGGGGGCAAAGCGTAGTTTCTCCAGCAACCGCACCTATCTGGAACACGATGTCACTTTGCTCAAAGGCCGTTTTGCCATTGGGCAGCTTTATACCAACAGCGATATGTTCGAAAGCAGCCGCTTTCGCGGTGTTCAGCTGGGCTCGGACATTGGCATGCTGCCTGATGACCTGGCGGGTTACGCACCGGTGGTGTACGGCATTGCCGAAACGCACGCCACTGTTGAAGTACGCCAAAACGGCTACGTCATCTACTCCACTACCGTGTCTCCAGGCGCTTTTGAGATTCGCGATATCTACCCCGGTGGCTCCAACGGTGACCTGGAGATAACGATCGTTGAATCCGATGGCCGCAAGCGCACATTCACTCAAGCCTATTCCTTCCTGCCGGTGATGGTGCGCCGGGGTGCCTTCCGATACAGCCTGTCGGTGGGTGAGTACGACTCCAATGGCCTGAAGGCACCCCGTCTGCTGCAGGCCACCGCTGTTTATGGTGCCACCAACAATCTGACGGTCTCTGGTGGCGTTTTAAGCGCCAGCGGCTATCGCGCAATCAACCTCGGCCTGGGTTTGAACAGTGCATTCGGTGGTGTGTCGCTGGACATTACCAACAGCCAGTCTCGAAGCCGTCATGGCGGCAACACCACGACCGGTCAGAGTACGCGCCTGCTTTACTCAAAAACGTTCTCTCGCACCAGCACTGTCTTCGCCATGGCGGGCTACTTTTACTCCACTGTGGGTTATCGCACGGTGCGTGAACATATCCAGCAGAGCAGTGGCTCTGATCTGTACCCATTCGTCAACGGCCGGGCCAAGAACCGCATCAACCTGAACCTGAACCAGCCTCTGGGTGGCTATGGCTCGGTGTATGTCAGCATGAGTAATACCAGCTACCGCGACCGTGCGGGCAGTGCGCAAAGTATGCAATTGGGCTACAGCGGCAACTTTCGCAACGTCAGCTACAGCATCTCAGTGTCGCGCACAAAAAATTCCAACGCCTTGCGCAAGCCAGAAAACCAGCTGGCCGTATCAGTGAGCATTCCGCTGGGCTCGCGCTCACAACAACGGGTATACAGCCAGATGACCCGTTCGAGCAACGGCAGCAACACCGTACAGGCTGGGGCGTCGGGCTATTTGGACGATGACAGCCGGCTGTCTTACTTCGCGCAAGCGGGCTCGGCTGACAGCCAGCACTCGGGCAGCCTTGGCGTGCTGTGGGATGCACCTGCGGCCAAGCTGGCGGGCAACTACTCGCAATCTGGGTCATCGCGCCACGTTGATGCGTCTGCCTCGGGCTCTGTGGTTGGGCATGCCGGTGGCATTACCTTCGGTCAGCCGGTGGGAGAAACCTTTGCGCTGGTGGAAGTGCCCGGTGTACAGGGGGTGAGCGTTAACGGAGCGGTCTCTCGCACGAACAAAGCGGGCTATGCCATTGAGAGTTATGTGCAGCCCTATCGCTACAACTCCATTGGTATCGACACGCTGACGCTGGGTACCGACGTGGATGTGCGTGAAACATCGCAGTACGTTGTGCCGCGGCGTGGTGCCGTGGTCAAGGCCAGCTTTGACGCATCCTCGGGCCGGCGTGTGCAGTTTGTTCTGGCCACAAGCGATGGCGAAAAACTACCTTTTGGTGCCCGCGTGGAGGATGACGCGGGCAGCGTGCTGGCGGTGATTGACCACCAGTCGCGCGCCCTGGTATTTGGCATCAAGGATGACGGCTGGGTGACTGTGCGCTGGGGCGGGGGAGTCTGTTCAGCCGCCTACACCTTGCCGGCCAAGGACAGTGCTCTGACCTATGACCAAGTAAACGTTACCTGCGGTGATGCGCAGGCTGAACACGGAGCCACCCTGTGATTAAAAACCTTCTTCTTGCCGCAGCAACGGTGTTCACGGCCCTGAGCGCCAGCGCTCAAAACAGGAACCAATGCTATTGGCTCGAGCAACCGGCAGCTTCAATCCCGGACACCGCATCGCGCACCACCAACTTTGTGTTCCTTCCAACGCAAGAGCTCAAGGTTGTTCCCGTTGGTCGATCTATGGGCAGTTTTCGGTTGGACTACGCCTTCAGGGGCATGCCATATCTTAAGTGCCCGCATTTGAAAGTGCCAACAGTAAACACTTCATATTGGCTGGAGGGGGCCACGCTGGAGCCTGGCTACAGCGATGTCTACAAAACGAATGTGCCCGGTGTAGGGTTCAGGCTCGCGGAGAAAGACTATTTCACGGACACGGTGCCTTTCACCAGGAGTAGGAAAAATGCAGTGGCTCTTGCTTTTGGTATCAGTGATCTCTATGTGGAATTTATTCGCACGGCATATGAAATTAAAACTGGCAATGTCGATTTGAATTTCACGGTGTATGCCAGATACCATGATTGGACAGCCCTGACCTTTTATGCCAACAGCAGTGTTTTGCTGACCACCAAGGAGTATTTCACGGGCTGTGCTGGTGCCAAGACCATCACTTTCCCGCTGGGTAAGGTCAATGCGGCAGATTTGCCGCTGCGCAAAACACGTCGCTTAAATCTGGAGGTGGTATGTACCGGGTTGCCTGCTGGCTCCAAGTTGCCAGTCAAGGTTTATTTTGAGGGCCGCTTCAATGGTCCGGGCAGGCTCAGCCTTACGCCAGGCGGTGCAACAGGTGTTGAAATTGCCTTGAGCAGGAATGGCACGAAACTGCCCGGGAGTGCAGTTGATATGGATTGGATGCGCTCGGAGTCTGGCGGAGAGCGCTACAGACTGCCCATCGATGTGGGCTATGAGCGTATCGGTGATAGCACAGTCAAGGCTGGTCAAGCCAATGGCACGATGAACTACGTGATTGACTACAACTGAGGCGAGTGGGGGCGAGGGGGCGGGGGATTGAAGACCGTATGTGGATGGGTCCACAGAGCGGCCAGCCCCACCTTGTCTATCGAAGATGCGCGGAGTGGTCGACAGGGGTGAAGCCACAGGCTGTGGAGCTGTACGACAGGGCACAGCTCCTGCATGCTAAGGGCGGGCCGTGTGATCGGTTGTTATGCTGTTTTAATAGCTGCTAAGGCGCTCCAGTAAAAGACTTTAGGTATAAAAGTATCTGAAGTCTTAGATGAGTAAGCGTTGGTAGCTCTTGTTTTATGTACTTGGAGCGTAGCTTTGAAGCAGCTTAAGAGCGGCTACCACCGCGTGAAGCAAAGGGCTGCAATCGATGCGAGGCGCGCAACGGCTGCCAGTACGCGCAGTGCGCGCAGTGCGCGCGTCAACTACGTAGCCAGCACTCCGCCCGAGCAGTGGCGCATGCACGGGCTTGCGCCTGAAGTGTGCAAGGCCTGCAAGTTGGTGGATTTGCACGCGCCGCAGTGGCTGGCAAATGTTAGCAAAGGTCATCAAAAGTCAATTGCCACAGGCAATCGAGTGCAATCTTTAGAGATGGAGTAACCTCCTAAAGCTTGGGCTCACTCACTCGGTACTGACACGCCTATTGAGGGAGTTGGTTAAAAAAAGTCTAATTTTCCCTGCCGCTTGATACGGCGGTACCTCTTAAAGGTTGCGATGGTCCCATGCGTAAGAAAGTCCTGATCGTTGATGATCATCCATTGATTTGCGAGGCCATTCGCCAGGCGCTGCTGGACATTGGCTTTGAGGCCGTAGGCGAGACTGCCGATGGCATTGATGCATTGCGCATGATCGAGTCGTTAAGGCCAGATATCGTTATTTTGGATATTGGCCTGGAGAAACTCGATGGGTTGACCGTGCTCAAGCGCATTACCCGAGAGAAACTTGACGTGCGGGTGCTTGTGTTTACTTCGCAGTCTAAAGACAGTTATTCCACGCGGTGCCTGCAAGCCGGGGCAAGCGGTTTTGTCAGCAAGAGCGAGCCCATTGGCACGCTCACCAAGGCCATCAAGACGGTTGCTGATGGCTATGTTTTTTTCCCAAAAAACTCCATGCCGCTGCTTGGCCGGGCCAATGCGACGGGTGATCTGGATAGTTTGACGGACAGGGAGCTGCAGATATTGAAGCTGCTGGCCGAAGGTTCCTCGAATGGAGAGATTGCTGCACGGCTGAGCTTGAGTAGCAAGACGATCAGCGGGCACAAGGTCAACATACAGTCCAAGCTGGGTGTGGCTTCTGTGGTTGAGCTGGCCGACATTGCTCGGCGGCACCATCTGATTTGAGCGTTTGGTGGTGAAGCTCGTTCTACGTATCGCCCTGTGCTTGCTGCTGTGCAGCCGGCTTGGCTGGGCGAGCGAGCACGAGGTGACGCCGGTGCCCCGGCAAGCGCTCAACGAGTTGAAGGCCACCCTGTCCAAGCCAGAGCTGCAGTGGCTTGCGCACAAGCAATTGTTGGTAGTTGGTGTTCTCAACGATCCGTTGCCACCGTTTCGTATCTTCGTGCAAGGTCAGCGTCTGGAAGGTCTTGTGGCTGACTATGTATCGGCGTTGCAGCGCGAGCTGGGGGTGCCTGTTCAGGTGCGTGCCTTTGATACCCGTGGCGAGATGTATGCAGCACTGCGCGACGGACGGATTGACATGGTCAGCAATGTCAATGCCTTCATGGCGCAAAGCAATGGCTGGACGTTGAGTGCCCCCTATTCGCTTGCGCAGCTGGCACTATTTTCTGAGGGCGGAGACTTGCATGAATACAGCACGACGGACGGCAAGACCCGCATTGCAGTAGCCAGCGGCATGATGCTGGAGCTGTTTGAGAGCGTTGGCGGGCGTGGCCGTTTTCAGCAATATCCGTCGGCCTTGCTGGCGATGGCATCGGTGTTGAACGGTGACAACGATGTGTTTTTGGGCGACACAGTCTCTACCGAGTACCTGTCTAGCCAGCTATTTAGCAATCAGTTTGTGATTAACCAGAGCGCAAAGCTGCCTGAGGTGCAAGCCGGCTTTGGCATGTTGCCAGACAACACGGTGCTTGCAGGAATACTTCAGCGGGCGCTGGGTGGGCTGAACCGATGCCAGCTCATCAGCGCGCAACACCTTTGGGGAGGTACAGAAGATTGCAGTGGCAGTGAATTTCGTCATCGCCTCAGCCCCGCGGAGCTGGCTTGGCTGGAGCGCGATGAAACGGTGGAGTTGGTGGTCAGCGAGGATTTGGCACCTTTCGCTTTCTTCAACAGTCGCGGCCGTCTCAATGGGATTGCGTCAGATGTTTTAGACATCGTCCGGCGCAAGACCGGTATGCGCTTGAAGATTCGCCGCGTCAGCTCGCTCACAGAAGCGCACAGATTGCTCGATCACGGTCAGGCAACGCTGAGCATCCTGCCTGATACAGCTTCAGCGTCGCTGCCTTATCTGCGTACAGAGCCGCTGTTGACCACGCATTATTTGTTTGTGGAGCGCAAGGAATCGGTGCAAGGCCCGTTGGATGAAAAAAACGGGACAACAGTAGCTATCGCCAAAGGCTATGTCGACCCCGAGCAGTTCAAGAGCCGGTATCCGCATCTGGTCTTTAATGAAACCCAGACCATTGGGGAGGCGTTTAATCAGGTGCGTGATGGCCGCGTTGACAGAGCGCTTGCACCCGCCAACATGGTGCGCTATTACCTGTCCTACAAGTACGAAAACAGTTTGAAGGCGGGAGACGTTCTCAGTGGTTTTGACGCAGGTATTGTGTTCAGCGCGCCGCAGGGGCAGTCAGAATTAATCTCTATCTTCGATAAGGTGATGCTGGAGATTAAGCCCCGGGAGTCTCTGCAAATTATTGGCCGCTGGCGTGCTAATTCAGCCACCGATGACAAGTACTGGGAGGGCGTTGCATCCTACGTCTGGCGTATCTTTGAGGTGCTTGGTGTGCTGCTGCTGGTAGCGGGGGTGCTAATTGTTGCCCAGCGCAGGCGCATTCGCAGCAAACGCGAGGATTTGCAGCAGCGCCAGTTGTTGCTGGACGAGCTGCAGGTTGCCAAAGAGTCTGCAGACAAGGCCAGCAGCGCCAAGTCGGTGTTCTTGGCCACGATGAGCCATGAGATTCGGACCCCGCTCAACGCCATCATTGGCATGCTGGAGCTGGTGCTGACGCGCAAGGGTGATGCACAGCAGAACCATCAGTTTGCCCACATCGCTTATGAGTCAGCGATAAGCCTGCTTGCGCTGATTGGCGACATTCTGGATATCTCGCGTATTGAAGCGGGCAAGCTGACCCTGGAGCTAGAGCCGATACAGATGAAAGATCTGCTGGAGTCTGTGGGCAAGGTGTTCTCAGGCCTGGCTCGCCAAAAGCAATTGCGCCTTAGCTTGAGTATTGATGCACGTGCTGAACAGCAGGTGTGGGGCGATGCGGTAAAGCTCAAGCAGATCATCTCCAACCTGCTTGGCAATGCCATTAAATTTACGCAGCACGGAGGTGTGGATCTGCGCTGCTCGGTGGAAGTGGCTGGCGACGCTGAATTGCGTTTTAACATCAGCGTTATCGACACCGGAGTGGGCATTCCTGCGGCGCAGCTGGGCCAGATCTTCAAACCGTTCTATGTGGCCGATGGCGTGGTCAACGACCCCAATGCAGGCGCAGGCCTTGGTTTGGCGATCAGCCAATCACTGTGTTTACTGATGGGAAGCCAGTTGAAAGTGCAAAGCGAGGTGGGCAGCGGTACGCGTATTGATTTTTCGGTCAACCTGGCGCGAGTGATGAGCGATGCCGCCGCGCAAAGCACTGCTGAATCTTCGAAAAATACGGCAACGCAGCTCACGGTCTTGATTGTTGAGGACCATTTGCCAAGCCAGTATTTATTGGTGCAGCAGATCGCTTACCTGGGCCATCGCACGCTAACCGCCTGCAATGGGCTGGAAGGGCTTGCCGTCTGGAGCAAGCATGACATCGACATAGTGATTACCGACTGCAATATGCCCGAGATGGACGGCCTGGAGATGACCCGTGCCATTCGCCGTCTGGAGCAGGGGCAGTCCATCAAACCCTGCTTGATCATCGGTCTTACCGCAGATGCGCAGCGCGAAGTGTTTCAGCGCTGTCTGTATGCGGGTATGGATCACGCGCTGGCCAAGCCTGCCAATCTGGCTGCGCTCAACCGCCTCATCCCCAAGCTGGAGACAGGGCAGTCGCAGGCTGTTGAAACTTCATTAATGGCCAATGACATTCAGGCTGCGATGGCCAAGCAGGTCATCACCAGTAATCAAAGTGAAGGTGATGCCTTGCGCCGTGCGCTCGATGAGCACGACCTGCTTGCAGTGATGCGCATCGTGCACAAGCTCAAGGGGACTGCTTACCTGCTCAGTCATCAGGTGCTGCTGGAGCAGTGCATGGAGCTTGAGGAGCTTGGTGCCGATGGATTTTCCAAAGCCCTGAGTGACGCGGTGCAGGTATTGCTTGAGACGTTGGAAGCAATTAACCGTTTGCTGAAAGCCAAATGAACTTTGCGCCAAGAAGTTTCTTGGCGTTACTCAAGGCGTATCTCAGGTGGGGTGCAGACGTATCTCTGACCGCTAAGAAACACATTCGGATACTCTTTCTGAATGACTTCAACAAGTGCTCCAGACATGCGGGCTACATGTCCCATTCAACAGTCGATCGGCATTGAGCCTTACCGAGGTGCGCCGGCAACTTTGTTTGGCTACACCCCGAATGCGCACGAAATTCTCAGAGGGCTGCGCTGTCATGAGTTCGTGGCTTACGTGCAGCCAAAGTTTGAACTCGATAGCAATGCGGTGCATTCTGTGGAAGTGCTTGCCCGCTGGGATCACCCTCAGCGCGGTCTGCTAGCTCCTGCTGCGTTCATTCCGTTGATGGCCTTTGAATCTTTGCTTCTGGACGAGTTGATTTGCGAACTCCTGGATCAAGGTCTGGCCTGCCAGACCGAGCTGCACAGCCAGGGACGAACGCTGGGGTTCTCCTTTAACCTCAGCCTGCTTCAACTTGCCAATGACGTTTTGATTGGACGCCTGATCGCCCGGCTGGGGGAGCACACGTTGCCACTTTCTCTGGTGACTTTCGAGATCACGGAAGACGCGCCCTCTGTTGCAAGTGCAGCCTGTGCCCAGAACGTGAGCCGACTGCGCCGACTAGGTGTGCGCATGTCTTTGGATGATTACGGAACCGGTTATTCCTCGTTGCTGCGCCTGTGCCAGCTGTCCTTTGATGAACTCAAGTTGGCCAGTCAAGTGACCTGGCATGCTATTGAGAACAGGCAGTACCGCAGTGTGATTGGCAATACCGTGGCCTTGGCGCAAGAGCTGCGCATGCAATTGATCGTGGAGGGCATCGAGACGGAAGGCCAGCGGGTGTGGCTCAAGCAGATGGGAGTACAGCTTGGGCAAGGCTATTTGCATTCCCGGCCCATGGCCGCAGACAGTTTTGCGGAGTGGCTGCGCGCCAACCCCTATGCAATTGCGACGCGAAGTTCGTTCAATAATTAGCTTGGGGCTGGGTGCACTGGAAGAACAGCTCGGTTCACTGTGCGGTTTAAACAGCGTTGTTCAAGAGCTTTAATGAGCAAGTCAGCAGATGGGGCGACCCAAGGTTTAAGCGATGCAGGATTGCACTCCTGTCGTCCAGTGGTTTTGAACTGCCCTCAGATATACAGAGGCTCGTCTTGCATGGCTTGCAGTTGCTCTTGAAGCGTGGCGGTTTGTTCGAGCCAATATGCTTCCGTTCCAAACCAAGGAAAGGCGCGCGGGAAAGCGGGATCGCTCCAGCGCTGGGCCAGCCATGCGCTGTAGTGAATCAGGCGCAGTGTGCGAAGTGGCTCAATCAGTGCCAGCTCTCGCCGGTCAAATGCACGCATTTGTTCATAACCTTCTACCAAGGTTGAAAGTTGCTGGCTGCGCTGCATGCGATCGCCTGACAGCAGCATCCACAGGTCCTGCACGGCAGGGCCCATGCGAGCATCGTCCAAGTCCACAAAATGCGGGCCACCTCGGCCATCCTCATCTACGGGTGACCACAGAATGTTGCCCGGATGGCAGTCACCATGCAGGCGAATGCTGCGGTAGGGTGTGGATTGCAGCGTGTGCGTAGCTTGCGCAAGCGCAGCCTCGCATGCCGGTTGCCAGCGCTGGCGCACATGAGACGACATGTCTGCATGCTGCAAGAGCCACTGCATGGGCTGCAGCCCCATGGTTTGCACGTCCAGCGGCGGGCGGGAGGTGAAACTTGTTTTCTCGCCAATCACATGCAAGCGGGCCAGAAAACGGCCAATCCACTCCAGCGTGTCCCAGTCTTCCAGCTCGGGTGTTCGTCCACCGCGCCAAGGGCTGATGCTGAAAGCAAAACCAGCGTGGTGGTGCAGCAGGGCTCCTTGCAGTTGCAGGGGGGCGATCACCGGCACTTCGGCCTGTTGCAGCTCTTTGGAAAACGCATGTTCTTCCTGGATCTGTGCGTCACTCCAGCGGCCAGGTCGATAGAACTTGGCGACCACTTTGTCGCAGCCATCTACTGGCTGATCCAAACAAGCCTGGTACACACGGTTTTCGTACGAGCCAAGTGCCTGCAAGCGACCATCAGGCCATAAGCCTGTAGCGTTGAGCGCGTCCAGCACGCAGTCGGGCGTCAGGGCATCGTAGGGGTGAGAAGCGTCGGCAGTTTGGGTGTGGCTCATGGAGTCAGATTGTCGTGCGCTGTGAGTGCTGGACAAGGCCAGTACGTTTCAATCTGTATGTTGCGCCAGGCAATTGGCCTGCTGCAGAGCTTGTGTAGGCATTCAACAATGGCTCAATATGAAGATGAAGCGTGCAGTAGGTGCAGCTCCATCTCCACCTGCGTATGTTGCTCTTGAAAGTTGGAGTTTTTCTCGTGATTGCTCAGCGGGTGTTACCTGCACTTTGGATGGGGCGAATCTGATACACGCAGCGCTGGCCACCTTCCAGCAGGTATTCACCGCGCTCTACCGTTGCCAAGTGGCCCATGACTTCCTGGAAGAGGCATTGCTCTGATCTGCAAAAGCCACGGCAGCTCTGGGCTGCTGCACAGATAGGGCAGTGGTTCTCCACCAGAAGCCACCCTTCGCCATGCGGCTCCACATGGGCCATGTAGCCTTCAAGGGTTCGAATTTTGGCCAGCTGTTGTAGCCGTTGCGGCACATCTTGCGCCGTGCATGCCTGGGCGTAGCGTGCTCGGGCGTCGACTTCTCTGTCTGTAATCAGTTCATCCAATCCGCGCTCGCCAAACAGTTTTCGGATGGAGCCAATGAGCTGCACGGTCAGCTGGGCATGTGCATCGGGAAAGTAACGCTGCCCGGCTGGCGTCAAAGTCCATAACTGGCGGGGACGACCGGCTCCCTTCGGGGGCTGCATTGTGCCCTGTACCAACTCTTGCTCTACCAGCTTGTTGATCTGCTGTCGCGCTGCTTCCGGGGTCATTTGCAGCGCCTGTGCCAAGGCGCTGGTGCTGACGGGGGCCAAGCGCTTCATCGTTTCGAGCATGCGCAAAGCTGAGGGGGCATCAGAAGAGGTGGCGTGTGATGGCATTTATTTATGCAAGTAATTGCTTTGTTTATTCGAGGCTTGCTCTTTTATCAAAGAGAATGCTTGCATTATTCTGATGCAAAAGAAAGAAACATATGACAAGCATGACATCCAAGGATCCCACCAGCGCTGGGCCAGACGGCACATCTGGTAGCTGGGGCACATTGCTGGGGCGAGCACACGGGTTGACGGCGCTGGCACTGACCGGAGCCGTCGCAATGCACGCGATCAATGTGCATATTGTGACCACAGTCCTGCCCTCGGTCGTGCAAGAGATTGGTGGTCTGCAGTGGTATGCATGGAGCACAACATTGTTTGTCGTGGGCTCGATCATCGGAGCTGCGCTGTCTGTGAAACTGATGGCTTGCAGTACGGCCAGAGGCGCGATGGTGGGGGCTTTGCTGGTGTTTGCGCTGGGTACTTTGGTCTGTGCCACCGCAGCCAACATGCCTGCCATGTTGCTGGGGCGCACGGTGCAAGGGCTAGGTGGCGGTGTTGTAGGGGCCTTGAGCTATACCCTGATTCGCATGGTGTTTCCGCCGCATTTGTGGCCGCGAGCTATTGCACTGGTATCGGGAATGTGGGGTATTGCAACCTTGAGCGGGCCTGCTGTGGGGGGCTTGTTTGCGCAGTCCGGCCACTGGCGCTGGGCTTTTTGGGCTTTGTTGCCCTTGCTGGCGGCACAGATGCTTTTGGTGTTTCGGCAGTTGAACCCTGAGCGCATGCTGCAGCCCGTCAGCGTGACTGGCAGCGGTATTGCGACGCGGCAGATTGTTTTCCTGGCGCTGTCTGTCTTGTTGATTGCAACGGCCAGCGTGGTGACGGGTTCGGCGCTGCAATGGCTGTGTGTTTTGGCTGGCTTGCTGGTGGGTGGCTTGGCGCTGGCCAGTGAGCGTAATGCCGCAGCACGTTTGCTGCCACGTGGAGGTACGTCCCTAAAGCACCCGCTGGGCATGCTCTATGCCGTGGTGGCCCTGCTTTTGATGGGGACGATGACCGAGATTTTTGTCCCTTATTTTCTGCAACATCTGCATGGACTTCAGCCTTTGACCGCGGGCTATGTCACGGCGTTGCTGGCAGGCGGGTGGTCATTGGCTTCCGTGCTGTTCTCTGGCAAAACAGGGGGAGTGGTGCACAGACTCATGGTCGCTGGGCCTGCTCTAGGTGCTGCGGGTTTGGTGGTGCTTGCAATGGCCATACCTTCCCAGGGCGTATGGGCACTGAGCATTTGCGCAGTGGCTTTGGCGGCCATTGGCTTGGGTGTAGGCATGGCTTGGCCCCATGTGCTCAATGCCATCATGCACAGCGCTGACAAGGACGATGCAGACGTGGCCGCCTCTGCCATCACTACGGTGCAGCTGTATGGCATGGCCGTAGGGGCAGCTTTGGTGGGCTTGGTGGCCAATGCCATGGGGGTGTCTACCCAGACGGAGCCGGGTGCGTTGGGCTATGGCGCAATGTGGCTTTTCGGCTTGTTTGCACTGTTTCCTGCGATGGGCGTTTTCTACATGTGGCGCTTCTTGAAAGTCGCCCCAAGATCAGCATGACGCCATGCATGTGCGTTGGAGCTCAGTGGTTTCAACGCTGGCTCAAGGGCTGCAGCTGAATGAGCTGCCGAAGTGGCCCGTTGGGCTGGGCTACGACACCCCGCGAGATGGCTCAAGCATGTGCGATGTCGCTTTGGGTTGGGTCTTTTCCCAAGCGTGCCTTACGTGACGCCAAAGACCAGAAATCGCCGGGGCTTGTGCTGTAGAAAAGTGCTACTTGCTACTGATTTGAATGGAGTTTGAAGACTGGCTTGACCTTCTCATGGTGGTAAGCCTTAGTCTGCACTTGCATTCTTAAGGAGTTTTTAAATGCAATTTCATATCAGCAGCATGACTTGCGGTGGCTGTGCAGGCAAAGTGACAAAAGTGATTCATTCGATCGATGCCGATGCAAAGGTGACCGTGGATATACCAGCACACCGGGTGCAAATCCAAACCTCGGCTTCGCAAGACGCCGTAGCAACGGCCTTGACGGAGGCCGGTTACCCGCCTGTAGCAGCCTGAAGTTGATTGCCCGCCTGCGTGTGACCGCAGGCGGGCAATGTCAAGAAAATGATGGCGCCAAGTGCGCCATCTTGCGTTGCGCTATGGCTGGCTCATGCAAGCCTTGCTGTGGGCTGATTCGATAAAGCAGCAAAGCTGTACAGGTGCACGGCACGTTTGTAAATTTCAGGCGCAGCCTCGCCGTTTTTCATGGACGCAGCGCTGAACCAGAGCGGTGTTTTTTGGCCGAACCAGCTTGCGTACTTTCTGGTTTTTCAAGGCCTGCAAGGATGGGGCAATCTGGTCGATCATCCCCTGCGCAGCAGGCGGTCAATGCCTGCAAGGTGTCGGCCATTTGGCGCAGGTCTTCAATGCGGCGATGAAGATCATCAATGTGCTGCTGCGCCACACGCTTGACGTCAGCGCTCTTGCGCGAACGGTCGCGCCACAGTCCCAGCAGGTCATGGATTTCTGCGACGGCAAACCCCAGGTCTCGGGCTCTGCGGATGAAACGCAGCATATGAATATCGGATTCACCGTAAGCACGGTAACCAGAGTCCGTACGGCTGGCAGCGGGGATTAGGCCCACGGATTCGTAGTAACGAATCATCTTGGCCGAAACTCCACAAGCTTTGGCGGCTTGACCAATATTCATAAGTACTCCTTTGCTCACTTATCAAGCTTGGGCATCAGATACTTGCGGGGCCTTGAACCCACGCAGGCGCAAGGCATTGCCCAGAACGAAGACGCTGGATAAAGCCATGGCACCTGCCGCAAATATGGGCGACAGCAATAAGCCATAGGCGGGGTAGAGAACGCCAGCGGCCACGGGAATCAACAGGGTGTTGTAAGCAAAAGCCCAGAAGAGATTTTGGTGAATATTTCCAATCGTGGCCTTTGACAGGGCAATGGCGTTGGGGACACCTTGCAGGCTGCCGGACATCAAGACAACGTCAGCGGCCTCTATGGCCACATCTGTGCCTGTTCCAATCGCCAGGCCCACATCCGCGACGGCAAGTGCTGGCGCATCGTTGATGCCATCGCCAACAAAAGCTACATGACCGTGGGCCTGCTTGAGGCGCTCAATGGTCTGAACTTTACCCTCGGGAAGCACCTCAGCAACCACTTCGTCAATACCCAGCTTTGCGGCAATAGCTT
Organism: uncultured Comamonas sp.; assembly: GCA_963520865.1. Classification (GTDB taxonomy): domain Bacteria; phylum Pseudomonadota; class Gammaproteobacteria; order Burkholderiales; family Burkholderiaceae_C; genus Comamonas. The sequence goes on along the minus strand of CAUQST010000008.1, from coordinate 48,617 downwards.
GCGCTGTGCGCTGGTTGTCCCCGGTGATCATGATGACTTTGAGGCCCAGTGCGTGCAGTGCGGCAATGGCAGCTGGGGTACTTGCTTTGATAGGGTCTGCTACGGCAACCACCGCAGCAAGCTTGCCATCCACCGCGACATACAGGGGAGATTTGCCTTCAGCAGCCAAACGTTCTGCGGTGTTGTCAAACACGGTGACGTCCAAGCCCAGTGAACGCATATAGCGGTCGGCGCCCACTTCAACGCGCTGGCCGTCAGCGATGGCGTGCACGCCCATGCCTGTGATGGAGTCAAAGTCAGTCAGCTCGGGCAGCGTGAGGCCCTCTTGCTGCGCCGCCTCTACGATGGCGCGGGCGATGGGGTGCTCTGAGCGAGACTCAACGGCTGCCATCAGCGCCAGCACTTGTGGGCGCTCAAAGCCTTTCAGTACTTCCAGATCAGTCAATGCGGGGCGCCCTTCAGTCAGGGTGCCGGTCTTGTCCACGGCAATCGCTTTGGCATTCTTGAGAAGCTGCAATGCTTCGCCTTTGCGGAACAATATGCCAAGCTCTGCGCCTCGCCCTGTGCCAACCATGATGGAAGTCGGGGTAGCCAGACCCATGGCGCATGGGCAGGCAATGATCAGGACAGCCACCGCGTTGACCAGTGCAAAGCTCAGCGCCGGGGATGGGCCAAACACCAGCCATACGAGAAACGTCAGCAAAGCTGCACCGATGACCGCTGGCACAAACCATAAAGTGACTTTGTCCACCACCGCCTGAATAGGCAGCTTGGCCCCCTGGGCTTGCTCGACCAGACGGATGATCTGGGCCAGCACGGTATGCCCGCCGACAGCGGTTGCCTGCATGGTGAAGGCACCTTTTTGATTGACGGTGCCGCCCACCAGCGGACTGCTGGGGCTTTTCTCTACAGGAATGGGCTCGCCCGTAATCATGGACTCGTCCACATAGCTTCGGCCTTGCAGCACGGTGCCGTCCACAGGCACACGTTCGCCGGGGCGCACCTCGAGCGTGTCGCCAGTCACCACGTCGGCCAGAGGAATGTCCATGCGTTGGCCATTGCGTACGACGTGCGCTGTCTTGGCCTGCAGCCCGACCAGCCGCTGGATGGCTTGCGAAGTACGCCCTTTGGCGCGGGCTTCCAGAAAGCGACCCAGCAATATCAGGGCCACAATGACCGCTGCCGCCTCATAGTAAACATTGACCGTGCCAGCAGGCAGCAGGTGAGGCAGGAACGTTGCCACGACCGAGTACATGTACGCAGCCAAAGTGCCAACGGCCACCAGCGAGTTCATGTCTGGGGCAGCACGCAGCAGGGCGGGGATACCTTTGAGATAAAACCGCCGGCCAGGAATCAGCAGCACAAGGGTGGTCAGAACAAACTGTAAATACCAGCTCGCTTGCATGCCCAAAGAGGTCATGACCCAGTCGTGCATGGCCGGGATCATGTGGGAGCCCATTTCCAGCACAAAGACCGGCAGCGCCAACACCGTGGCGATCAGCAGGTCGCGTTGCAGGGCTGCTCGCTCGGCATCTTTTTGCGCAGCGGCGGCCTCATCGGTGTTTGGCGCAAAGGCGTCGATGGCACGCCCCGGATAGCCGGATTTATCGAGCGCGGCCAACAGGTGCTCGACAGGCGCCACGCCGCGCACCGTTGCCCGCTCGGTTGCCAGGTTTACGCTGGCTTCAGAGACACCGGGCACAGCCTTGAGGGCCCGCTCAACGCGCCCCACGCAGGAGGCGCAGGTCATGCCCTCAATGGCCAGCTCTGTTGTGCGGGCGGGCACTTCATAGCCAGCCTTTTCGATGGTGTGAACGACAGCCATGATGTCCAGACCACTACTCGATGCAAGATGAACCCGCTCGGTGGCTAAGTTGACAGACACCTGGTCAATGCCGCTGAGTTTGCGCAGCGCTGATTCAACCCTGCCGACACAACTGGCACAGCTCATGCCTTCGATCGGCAGGCTGATCTCTGCGGCACGGGGCAGGCTTTGATTTTGACTTGGCTGGTTCATGTTCTTTACTCATGCTCATTGCAATGGTGTGTAGCGTAAAGATTGACATCATTGGAAGGTCAAGCAAAGGGGTGAAAAAAATAACCTTCCTGTCTGCTTGGCAGGCATGGGTGGCAAAACTGGCGACTTGCAGCTGCCATAACAGGCACCACAGGCCCATGGCAAGGGCATTTGCCAGCGGTGGGGATGCCAAAAAACGCAAAACTACAGGCTTGTGGAGCCTGGGTGCAAGCTTTGCGGTAGCCACTCAGCAAGCTGAGCTTGGTGCTTGGAAAAGCTGCACGTTCATGATTTTTAGCTACATGTGGGTATGGGCCCTGTTTTAAAGACACGGGTGCCTTGGGGGGCGTCAGGGCAACCATGGGCCGATCAGTGCGGCTGTGCCAAGCCCGCCTGCACCGGCTGCGCAGGCCATGGCATAAGGCTGCTGTGCAGTGGCTGAGTAGCTCCAGGTGGCGAGGGCACGCACAAACGCGATGGCTGCAGATGCACCAATCGGATGGCCGCGTGCCAGGCCGCCGCCTGCGGGGTTGAGCTGTTCGCTGCGCAGGCCCAAGGCACGAGCAAAGAGCACACCTTGAACGGCAAAAGCATCATGCAGTTCGACGTTGCTCAATGCCTGCGCACTCAGGGCGTGGCGCTGCAGCAAGTGCTCAGCGGCGATATGTGCGCACAGCAGGGGTGCTTCAGGGGCTGCGCCCAGATTGCTGGCACCTAGCCATGCAGCTTTGGGCTGCAAGTTCCAGCGTTTGCAGGCCTGGGGGCTTGCCAGCAAGACCAGGGCTGCACCATCTGCTTGCGCAGAAATGGCCACCGCCTGCAAGCTGCAATCAATGTGGGCTGCCGAGTGGATGCCCCGCACCACAGGCATGCGTGCAACGCGCTGTGCTTGCAATGAACGGGGATAAACGTCTTGCGTGATGCCTGCAATGGGAACGATCTCTTGCATCAGCTGCGCCGCGTGGGATAGCGCACGCTCATGGCTGGCAATGGCGTAGCGGTTTTGTTCAGCGCGACTGATCTGCATGCGCTGGGCCACGGCCGCTGCGGCATCAAGCATGTCAGGGTCACGCTCGGGCCACGGGCTGAAAGCCGGTTGCGCATAGGCCTGCGCAGGCAGGTTGGCGTGCAGTGGGCGGTGCATGCGCAGCGGTGCGCGGCTCCATGCTTCCACACCGCCTGCGACGATGATGTCTGCATGGCCCAGCGCCAGCCAGCCGCAGGCCAGTGTGATGGCGTCAAGGCCCGAGCAGCATTGGGTATCCACCGTGACGGCGGGTACTGACTCTGGCAAACCTGCGGCCAGCGCCAGCAGTCTTGCCGGGTTGCCGCCTGCGGCCAGGGCATTGCCGATGACCACACCATTGACCGCATGCGCTGGCACACCACTTTGCTGTAGCAACTGCTGCAGCACAGGCGCTGCCAGTGCGTGGGGCGACAGTGCTTTGAAGGCCCCATTGACAGGCACCACTGGCGTGCGCACGCCGCCCACAATGGGCCATGCAGTGGTGGCTGGGTTTATCGCCATGGCTGCAACTGAGGTGACGGCTGGCCCTGGTGGGCTGCTTGCAGGGTGCGCAGCAATGTCTCATGGTCTGTCTTGCCGCTGCGTGTCAGGGGCCACGGGCCTTGCCACACCCACCACCGCCGGGGTGCTTTGTAGGCGTCCAGGGCGCTGCGGCACCATTGCACGAGCGCCAGAGCGCCCGGCAGAGGTTCAGCGGTTGCTGCGTCAGGAGTGCCCCACTGCAATACGGCGTGCACTTGCGTGCCGCGCAAGGTATCGGGTAAGGCCTGTACGCTGGCGTGGGCCACGTCAGGGTGGCTGAGCAGGTGTTGCTCCACCTCTTCGGGGAACAGGTTTTTTCCCTTGGTGACCAGCATCCGGTTTTCGCGCCCATACAGGTGCAACTGCCCGTTTGCGTCGATGCGGCCCATGTCTCTGACGGACAGCCAAGGCCCTGATTGCTGTGCGGCAGAGCCGTCAGCAGCATGCACATAGTCCATGAACTGCATAGGGCTGCGTACCCAGATGCGTTGCGCTTGGGCTGCTTCAGCACTGTGCTCCGGGTGCTGGGCAGCGCGCAGCTGCACGTTGCTAAAGGGCTGGCCTACCGCTTGCGCAGGGGTGTCGACCTGGGCCTCCATCCATGTGATGAAGCTGGCTTCTGATGCGCCGTAAAACTCAATGATGCGCGCTTGGGGAAAGAGGGCCTTGAGCGCGCCTGAGTGCTCACGCAGCCAGCGTGCGCCACTGATCAGTACCAGCTTGACCTGGGGCTGCGGGGGCAGTGCATGGCGCTGTGCGTGCTGCAGCAAGAGCAGCAATTGGCTGGGCACAGCCACCACAGCACATGCGGTTGTGGATGCCACATCCAGCAAGGTCTGCGTGGCTGAAAATTGGGTTTGCACCGTGGCACCTGTGCCCATCCAGATGCCCATCAAGGCACCGAACAAGAACAGAGAATGCGTCATCTGCCCGGGCGAAAGGATGTGGTGGTGCATGTCCTGCCCCAGGTCAGCCAGGCCCACACGAAAGCTTTCTGCCCATGACAGGTGATGGCGTCTGAAGCCCTTGGGCTGGCCTGTGCTGCCGGAGGTAAAGCCTACATAAAACGGCTTTATCTGTGCGGGCGTATCTGGGGGGGCAGCAGGCAAGCTGGCCAAGCTGGCCTGCACGGCATGCAGCACGTGCTCGGGCCACTGTGCATCGCCAACGGCGGCGCAGCGCCCGCTGCAGTTGGTAGCCAAAAACTCGATGACCATTTCGCATGCGCTCAGGTGCATGGGCAGTAGCGGCGTGTGCCCTTGAGCCTGGCGCTCAATGTCTGCTGCACGTGTTTGTACCAGCGCATGCAACTGGGCATAGCTCCATTGCTGGGTGCCGCAGCGCAAAGCCATGGCCTCACCCTGCATGCCTGCCCAGTAAGCCAGCGGGCCGTGCATGGTTTGAAAGGCGGCTGGCAGTGCGTGGATGCCGGCTGCCGCATCAAATGGCAATGCTGGCGCAGGCCTCAGGCATGGCATGACGGACGGCCCCCCATGCGCCAGTCCGGCATGGCCTTGGCAACGCTGTGCACGATGGCGGCGCACAGCAGTGCCTTGATCAAGTCGCCAGGCACAAACGCCAGGTCAACCCATATCGCTTGTTGCAGTGTCAACTTGGCAAACAGCATCAAGCCTGCAATTCCCAGCAGGTGCAAAAACACAATGCCGCCGAGCACCGATGCGATGAACGCGCTGCTTGCAGCCCGGCGTGGGCTGTGCACGGGCAGCCAGCGCATCAGCCAGCCGGTGACGCCCGCTGCCAGGGCGTATCCCACCAGGTAGCCCGCTGACGGTGTCAGAAAAACGCCCATGCCTCCCCGCCCGCCTGCCAGCAAGGGCAGGCCCGCAGCAACAGCAATCAGGAACAGGGTGATGGCCTGAAGGCCGCGCAAACCACCCAGCAGGCAGCCAGCCAGCATCACACCCAGTGACTGCAAGGTAATGGGAACGCCAAAGGGCAGGTCAACCTTGGGCACCAGGCCCAAGACCGCCATCAGTGCGGCAAAGAGTCCCACATAGGCGACCGACGTTGCATGGTGTCGGCTCAGTTGTACAGACATGGCGTACTTTCTTTCACGCTTGGCTGGGCGCGGCAGTGGCTGCACCGCGCAGACCAAGTTTTTGCATCAAGGCTTTGTCGGCGTCAAAGCTGGGGTTGCCGGTGACCAGCAGCTTGTCGCCGTAGAAGATGGAGTTGGCGCCGGCAAGAAAGCACAGCGTCTGAACCGTCTCGCCCAGTTGCTGGCGGCCTGCGGACAGACGCACACGGGCTTGCGGCATCGTGATGCGTGCAACGGCAATCACCCGCACAAAGTCCAGCGGATCAACGGGCTCGCTGTCCGCCAGCGGAGTGCCCGGTACGCGCACCAGGCTGTTGATGGGCACTGAGTCAGGGTAGGGCTGCATGTTGGCCAGTTGCGCAATCAGGCCCGCACGGTGCACGGGCAGCTCGCCCATGCCGATGATGCCCCCGCAGCACACGCTGATGCCGGAATCGCGCACGGCTTGCAGTGTGTCCAGGCGGTCCTGGTACTGGCGGGTGCTGACCACGTCCTGGTAGTACTCGGGGGCTGTGTCCAGGTTGTGGTTGTAGTAGTCCAGGCCCGCAGCGCGCAATGACTGGGCCTGATGGGGTTGGAGCATGCCCAGCGTGGCGCAGGTCTGAAGGCCCAGGCTTTTAACTTCAGCGATGAGGGCGCCCATTTTTTCAATGTCGCGATCCTTGGGCGCACGCCAGGCGGCACCCATGCAAAAGCGCGAGGCTCCGGCATCTTTGGCGGCCTGCGCTGCGCTGCGCACCGCATCAATGTCCATCAACTTCTGTGCCTGCACCCCGGTGTCAAATTCTGCGGACTGCGGGCAATAACCGCAGTTTTCCGGGCACCCGCCGGTTTTGACTGACAGCAGCGTTGCCAGCTCAATTTCATTGGCTGGCCAGTGGGCGCGGTGCACCTGCTGCGCTTGAAAGAGCAAATCCATCAGCGGCAAATCCAGCAGCGCCTGAATGGCAGGAATCGACCATGTGGATGGCTGCTTGCTGGCAGGTAAATCACTGGCTGCCCGGTGCAGCACGATGGGCTGGGACTGTGCGTGGCTTGCTTCGGATGCGCAGTGGAGAGCGGTGGTGTTGGGCATGGCAATGGAAAGTGGCAAAGACTTTTTCCATTCTGGAGCAACCCGGCGAAATGCAAAACGCTGCTGACTGGTGATGCTGTTTTCTTGTATTTGGTGGGTTTTGATGGGGTTTGTTGGTGAAATTAGCGCTTTTTAAGCGACGTTATTGTTTTTCAATTTTCGCAAAAATGTTTTGTCGTTATCTTGATGCGATCTGTCTGTAAAACGCTTTATTTCGATGGGTGCAAAAAATCAGGGTTACAAAACCAGCGAAAGCTGTTTTTTGATTTGAGTGCTGATGCATGTTATTTAATGGTGTTTTGATTACTTTTAGTTGGTTTTGCTGTTGCATGTCTTTTTGATTTTTTGGATTAGTTGATTTGTGTGTAAGGTTTTTGCATCTTTGAGGGGGTGTTGCTGGGCTGGTTTTTGGTGGGGTGCGTGACCTTGTGCGGCAGGCCTGCTGGCTGCAATGTGTACACAGAGCTAGAAAACATGAGCTGTTATCGCTTGCTGACAAACGTTCTCAAAGTGTTTTGTATTTGAAAAGGCCAGTACGTAAGCGCTGGTAGCTCTCTTTTTTTCATGGATGCAGCCCTGCCAACCTTTGACGGATGCGAGAGGGTGTGAAGCTTCATCGGGCCTGCATGCGCCTTGTGTACGCAGGCGAGGTTGCGAGGGCGCTGCTGCTTGCGGTGCTGGGTGCGTTGGGCGAATGTGGAGCATGCCCCGCACAACGCAGTGTGTGACGGGGTACTGCGGTGGCGGTGAATGGCCGTGCACGCTGGGTGGGTGTGGCGGTGGGCCTAGGCAGGTGCGCTTTCGCCCAAGCAGGGGGTAAGGGCGCTTGCGTCAGATTTTTGCGACAAGTGCGCCGCGTATTTACAAAGTCTTTACAATGCGATCGATTATGCAATTGAGACTTGTTATCAGTTGCATTGACTGCCAGCCAAACGGTGTTTCCCCCGTTCTAGCCACAGCAATTACTGGCAGCTCCTAGCAAGCGCACTGTGCGGTTTCTATGGGCTTTTTCATAGATTCCGCTCTTTGTCCGCTCATGCTGTCTCATTCTTTCAGCGCGTTTTCCCGTGCCGTGCCCGGCCCTTTGCATACCAGCGCCGTGGCGGCATCTCTGGCTTTTGCCCTGCCATGTGCGGCCTGGGCACAAGCTGCATCCACACCTTCAGCTGCGGCTGCGCTGGATGAGGTGACGGTGACCGAAAAGCTGGCCCCTAGCGTCTACAGCGAAGCCAGCGACTCTTACGTGCCTAAGGCTGTGGAAGTGGGCAAGGCGGCGCAGTCCTTGCGCGAAATTGCGCAATCCGTCACGGTCATCACGCGCCAGCGCATGGACGATCAGGCGCTGCGCACGCTGGATGACGTCATGAACCAGACCACGGGCGTGACACGCGAGGAGAGCTGGCTGGATACCACTTACCTTTCGCGGGGTCTGCAGATCAGCAATGTGCGCTATGACGGTGGTGCGGCAGGCTCTACGCGCTCGGGCACGCGCAGTCTGGACATGGCGCAGTTTGACAGTGTCAGCCTGCTGCGGGGTGCCGATGGCATGTTTGGCGCTGGCGAGGCTGGCGGTGTCATTAACTTCACCTACAAGCGCCCTTTGGCGCAGCGCCAGACGCAAGTGCTGCTGTCGGGCGGCACGATGAATAACTACCGCGCAGAGCTGGATACCACCGGCGCACTCAATGCCGAAGGCAGCTTGCGCGGGCGCTTTGTGGCGGTCAATCACGACCGCCGTGAAATGGCCAAGCCGTCGCGCCTGAAGCGGCAAATGCTTTACGGCGCGCTGGAGATGGATGTTGCTCCAGAAACCACGCTGATGCTGGGTGCCAGCTACCAAAAAGACCGTAACACGGGTTTTAACGCCAGCTTGCCGCGCTATGCAGATGGCAGTGATATCGGCTTTTCACGTGACACCAACATGGGTGCACCGTGGAACTGGATTGAGCGTGAAAACAAAACCGTGTTTGCCAAGCTGGAGCACCAGCTGACATCCAACTGGCAACTGAAAACACAGTTGCGACATACCCGCTTCAATGAGGGTGTGAATGGCGCGGAGATTGAAAATGCGCCAGACCCCGTCACTTTTCAGGGTGCGGACTGGTGGATTCACCAGAGCAAATCCAATGCGCGTGAAACCAGTCTGGATGTGAATGTACAGGGCGGCTTTGATGCCTTTGGCCAGCGCCATGATGTGATCGTGGGCTGGGACATGCACCGCACCAGCGATTTCAATCGCAACCTGTGGCCCCGCATTGGCCCTGCCGATGTGTTTGATCGCACCCCTCCGGCAGACCCAGGCTACCCCCTGGGCGCATGGACGGGGGGCTCGCAGACCAACACGAAAAAGTCGGGTCTCTATGGCTCATTGCGCTTGCGGCCCATCCAAGATTTTGCAGTGATTCTGGGCGGGCGCTATACCCTGAAAGATAACAACACCCAGCACGATATGCAGGGCCTGCTCACTGCAAAAAGCCGTGAAAGCCATGTGTTTGTGCCTTATGTGGGTGTGGTGTATGACCTGTCCAAAACAACCAGTGTGTACGCCAGCACGGCAGAAATTTACCAGTCGCAAGCTGGCAAGTTCTCAGCGCCGCTGCCAGGGGTGCCGCTGGACCCTGTGCGCGGGCGCACCTATGAACTGGGTATCAAGGGTGAGTGGGGCCGTGATCTGATGGCCAGCGCAGCCCTGTTCCGTACCGAGAAAAAGGGCCAGGGCGTGGTGGACCCCGCTTATCCGCAAACCGACTGGCGCGGTGGCTGCTGCTACTTTCGTGATGGTTATCAGCTGAGCCAGGGCATCGACTTGGAGGTGACAGGGCGCATCACCCCCAATCTGCAGGTGGCGGTGGGCTACACGTACAACGACAACGAAGACAAGCGCAAAGACAGTGCGCAATTTAGCACCGTCACACCGCGCCATCTGTTCAAGGCTTGGGCGGATTACCGCATGAGCGGTGCCCTGCGTGGCTGGAGTCTGGGGGCTGGTGTTGTGGCGCAAGGTTCGACCTTCCGTGCATCGGGCATCAGTGCCTACAACCCCGTCAGTGGCCGCTATGACGGTGCGTGGACGCCGTACCAGTTCACATCAGCAGGCTATGCCATCTGGTCTGCCCGCCTGGGCTATGTGATCAACAAGGACTGGAGCGTTGCATTGAACGTTGGCAATCTGTTTGACAAGACGTACTACAGCACGGTGGGCTACGCCGGTTATGGCAATTTCTATGGTGAAAAACGCACCATGGCGGTGACCCTGAAGGGTCGGTTCTGATGGGATGGCAGTGATGGATCAGTTTTCTGACAGATACCCGGGCTGGGCGACTGTTTCGCGCATAGCTGCCGCTGTGCTGGGGGGCTATGGGCTGTCCAGCGCCTGGGTGGTGCTGTGGGGGGCCATGCAGAACAGCAGAGTGGAGGCCATTTTGGCGGGTGTGCAAACCAGTTTTGTGCTGTACGTTGCGGCAGCCATCTGGGCGTTTGCACCCGTGCCATTGGGCCGTGTCTGGGGTGTATTGCTCACTGTGGTGGTGGCGTTGCTGGGTGCTGCCAGGCTGCTTTCGGTTGTGTGGGGTTGAGTGATGGGTCAGAAAAAGAAAGCCCTGCGCGCAGGGCAAGGTGGTTTTCGGCAGGCACAGTCATGGCTGCACACTTGGTGCGGGCTGTGGTTTTCCTGGCTGCTTTTTGCGGTGTTCCTTACCGGTACGCTGGCGGTGTTCCAAGATCCGATCACGCACTGGATGACCCCGGAGCACCATGCTCAGGAAAAGGCTGCCAACGACGCCAAGGCCACGGCGCCGCCAGCGCCTGCAGCATCGCTCAGCCAGCGTCTGGCGTGGGCAACAAACTATATGCAGCAGCAGCACCCAGGTGCAGGCATGTGGGAGCTGTGGCCAGCCGAGGCAGACGGTGCTGGCGATTTGCGCGTGTTCTGGTTTGATGCCGATGGTCAGTACGCGTCAGCAGAGCTGGACAGCGCGACCGGAGAGCCGCTCATTGCGCAAAGCGAACAGCCGGTGCGCCAGACCATGGGTGGGCATCACTTTGTGGATTTTCACTACCAGCTGCATGCCGGCCAGCTGGGGCTCTGGATCGTGGGGGTCGCGGCGATGGCAATGCTGGTCGCTTTGGTGAGCGGAGTCATTACGCACCGGCGCATCTTTAAAGATTTCTTTACGTTCCGGCCCCGCAAAGGGCAGCGCAGCTGGCTGGATGCACACAACGCAGTGGCAGTGCTGACCTTGCCGTTTCAGCTCATGATTGCTTATACGGGCATAGCGATTTCAGGTTTGACGTTCATGCCCGCAGGCATTGCTGCGTACTTTGGATCGGGTGCCGACAACGCCCGCACGTACTTTTCCGCACTGAACGAGCCCGGCAAGCCACAACGCTCGGGGCACTCCATGGTTGTGCCTGATCTGGAGCCGTTGGTGCTGCGGGGTCAGGCCCTGATAGGTCAACCTGTTCGGGCGGTGGTGGTGGACTATCCGGGTGACGCGTCGGCACGTATTGGCGTGTATGGCTGGAATGCGCAAGACAGCGCCAGCAGGCGCTTGAGCTCCACCAGCGGCATGGCCATGTTCTCGGGGGCGACGGGTGAGGTGCTTCAGGTTCGCGCCCCCGGTGATACCGATGGTGGTACCGCCAGACTGGCCCAGTCGGTGATGGGTGGCTTGCACATGGTCCCCTTCGGTGGCTGGGTGCTCAAGTGGGTGTACTTCATCTGCGGGCTGGCCGGTAGCGCCATGATGGCCACAGGTGCCATCTTGTTCATGGTCAAACGCCGCAGCAAGCACCAAGGTGAGTTCGGCGGCGCCACCGCGTCGGTTTACCGGTTGATAGAGGCAATGAACGTGGCGGCCATTGCCGGGTTGGCGGTGGCATGCGTGGGCTTCTTGTGGGCCAACCGCGTCATACCTGTTCACTTGGCTCACCGCGACGACTGGGAGCTGGGTGCGTTTTTTGCGGCTTGGCTGCTGTGCTTGCTGCACGCGCTGGCCCGCCCCCCTGCTGCGGCATGGCGTGAGCAACTGGGGGTGCTTGCGGTGCTGTGCTTTGCGCTTCCCGTGCTCAATGCGCTCACTACGGACGAGCACTTGCTTGCCTACCTGCTAGAGGGCGACTGGGAAAGTGCAGGCGTGGAGCTGTTTGTTGTGGCTGCTGGTCTGTGCGCGCTGTGGGCGTTGCGTGTGCAGCGGCAGCGGCGCGCCATGGGCGCTGCCCGTGCGTCAAAGGTGCCCAAACCTTTAAGCCATCCGGCCCCGCTGGAATCTGTGCAGGAGACGACCGCATGAGTGCGCTTTACGCATCTTTGCAGGCGTTGGCCCTGTCTACGGCAGGCATGGCCGCACTGGCTTTTGCAATCGACCGCCACCATGAGCAGTTAACTGGCGCGGAGGCGTTGCCTGTCACGCAGCGTGTGGTTTTGCGCAGTCTGGGTGCATTGTTTTTGGCAGCAGCCCTGCTCCCCTGTGTGCTGGCTTGGAGTGCCTCGGTGGGGGTGGTCGCCATGCTGGGGTTCTGGTCGCTGGGGGCGCTGCTGGTGGCTGGGTTGATGTCGCTGTCACCGCGCTTGATGGCGTGGATGGGTGCCGGCGCTGGCCTGCTGGGTGCGTGCGGGGCGGTGCTCGGTCTGGCTGGGTAAACCAAGGTGGCGGCAAGGCGGGTGCGTGCCGCACAGCGCCGGGCTGATGTGTTTTTTGTGCAGTGGGAAGCCGCAGGGCTCTCTTTTTTTTCTTTGAAAGTGCCAGGCTGATGTTGTTGGGTAGCAAGAAGCGTTGGGCCATCGTTGCCCTGGTGGTGGTGGCTGGGCTGGGTGTCATGCTGTGGTGGGCCAGTCGCCCCATTACAACGTACCAAAGCGCCGCGGTGACGCGCGGTGAGGTGGAGGCCACAGTCACCGCCATAGGTATGGTTCAGCCGCGTCGCTATGTGGATGTGGGGGCGCAGGTTTCCGGTCAGATCACGCGTTTGCTGGTGACGCCGGGCACCCAGGTACAAAAAGGGGCACTGCTGGTGGAGATTGATCCCAGTGTGCAAAAGGCCACGGTAGATGCAGGCCGTGCTTCTTTGGCAGGGCTGAGCGCCCAGCTGGCTGAGCAGCAAGCGCAGCACCGGCTGGCCCAGCAGCAATGGTCGCGCCAGCAGCAGATGGCCCGTGATGGCGCCACACGCGAGGAAGATCTGCAGATTGCACAGGCGCAACTGGCGGGTGCTGCAGCGCGTATTGAACACCTCAAGGCGCAAATCACGCAGACACAGGCCACCTTGAAGGCCGACGAAGTCAGGCTGAGCTACACGCGCATTTATGCCCCCATGACAGGCACCGTCGTTGCGGTGGATGCCCGCGAGGGGCAAACGCTCAATGCCACATACCAGACACCGAGCATTTTGCGGATTGCAGACCTGACGGCCATGACCGTGTGGACCGATGTGTCTGAGGCCGATGTGCGCCGTGTCAAAGAGGATATGCCGGTGTACTTCACCACACTGGGCAGTGCTGATCAAGACAAGCCTCGCCGCTGGAGCAGTCAGGTGCGCCAGATATTGCCAGCGCCATCGGCCAGTACTGCACCGGCGGGGGCAAGCACAGGCGTGCCCGTGCCCGCCACCAAGGCCGTGGCTTACACCGTGCTTTTTGATGTGGACAATCTGGACGCCGAACTGATGCCGCAGATGACGGCGCAGGTGGTGTTTGTGACAGCCCGTGCAGAAGGTGCCTTGGCTGTGCCATTGATCGCTTTGAAAAGCGATGGAGACAGTGGTGCATATGTGGCTCAGGTGCTGAACGCCAAGCACCAGCCTGAGCCCCGGCAGGTGCGTGTGGGCGTGCGCAGCCGGCACCAGGTGCAAATACTGGAAGGCCTGAAAGAAGGCGAGCAAGTGGTGACCGGCCAGAGCACCACCGATAGCGCGCTGCGGTGGCTGCAATGGTGAATGCAGTGCATGACAGCACGCCCTCCTCAGAACTTGCTGTAGCGACGACGACGGAGACTGCTGCGCCACTGATCTCTCTTCGCGGCATCTGCAAGCACTACGGTGGTGCTGCGACAGGGCAGCCCGAGGTCACCGTATTGCGTGGCATTGATCTGGACATCTATGCGGGCGAGTTTGTGGCGGTGGTGGGCAGTTCGGGGTCAGGCAAATCCACACTCATGAACATTCTGGGGTGTCTGGATCGGCCCAGCAGCGGCACCTACTGCTTTCAGGGGCAGGATGTTGCAGGGCTGGATGCCGATGCGCTGGCATGGCTGCGCCGCGAGGCTTTTGGTTTTGTGTTTCAGGGCTACCACCTGATTGCCAGCGAGACAGCGCACGAAAACGTGGAAATGCCAGCCGTCTATGCCGGGCTGTCCAAAGAAGAACGTGCGCAGCGCGCCACCAGCTTGCTGGCAAGGCTGGGGCTGCAGGAGCGGTTGAACAACCGCCCCCACCAGCTTTCAGGCGGGCAACAGCAGCGCGTGTCGATTGCACGGGCGCTGATGAATGGCGGCAGCATCATCTTGGCTGACGAGCCGACGGGCGCGCTGGATTCGCACAGCGGTGCCGAGGTGATGGCTTTGCTGGGTGAGCTTGCCGATGCCGGCCACACCATCTTGCTGATCACCCATGACCGTGAAGTGGCTGCGCAGGCGCGGCGTGTGATTGAAATCCGGGATGGCAGCGTGGTGAGCGACAGCCAGGCAGCGCATGCGCCAGATGCTTGGCCTGCGCCAGAGGGCGCACCGATGCCAGCCTTGCCGTACTTTCCTGCAGCCACGGACAGCAGCAGTGCCAGCTGGTGGGCCGACCTCATGGAGGCCGCACGCAGCGCCTGGCGTGGCATGCACACCAACCGTGCCCGCACCAGCCTGACCTTGCTGGGGATTGTGATTGGCGTGGCTTCAGTGATCGTGATGCTGGCCATTGGCGAGGGTGCGCGCCGCCAGGTCATGGAGCGCATGGGGACGATGGGAACCGCCATTTTGTACATGGGCAGCAAGCCACCGGCCACGGGCGGGCCTGCAGGCAATCTGACCGAGGAAGACCTGGAGGCCGTGCGCGAGCTGCCAGACATTCGCCGGGTTCTGCCTGTCATCGGTGACCCCATTACCGTGCGCTATGGCAGTGCCGACAAGCAGATTTACGCTTTTGCGGCCAGCGAGGAAATGCCCGCAGTGCACCACTGGCCCGTGGCCCTTGGTCGCTACTACACCGACGCTGAGGACCAGGACCTGGCCCCGCTGGTGGTGCTGGGGCACAAGGCGCGATTGCACTTTTTCCCGGATGAACCCCATCCGCTGGGGCGCCAGCTCATCATTGGCAATTCGGCTTTCGAGGTGATTGGTGTGATGAGTGAGCGCGGCGCAGATTCTGGCGCGCAGGACTATGACGACATGGTGTTCATTCCCTACCGCTCGGGCCGGGCACGGGTCTACCAGAGCCAGACGCAGCCCGACTATGTGGTGATTGAAGCCATGTCATCCGGGCAGGTGCATGCCGCAGAAAATGCGATGCGCCAGTTGCTGCTGGCTCGCCATGGCGGGCGTGAGGATTTCGGCATTGGCAATGCGGCGGCACGCATTCAGGCAGAAGCCGCTACCCGCAAGAGCATGACCATGATGCTGGGCCTGATTGCCGCCGTCTCCCTGGTGGTTGGCGGTATTGGCGTGATGAATGTGATGCTGATGACCGTCAAGGAGCGTACGCGTGAAATTGGCATTCGCATGGCTGTGGGCGCTCGCCAGCGCGACATCCTGCGGCAATTTCTGACCGAAGCCAGCCTGCTGACCTTGGTGGGCGGTGCCGTTGGTTTGCTGGTGGGGCTGGCAGTGGGCGTGGTGTTGATTGTGGCCGGGGTCCCCGTGGTGTTTTCAGTGCGAGCCATGGTGGGCGCGTTTGCGTGTGCCGTCATTACGGGCTTGATTTTTGGTTACATGCCTGCCAAGACGGCTGCGCGTTTAGACCCCGTGCGGGCATTGGCAGGAGAATAAAAATGGGTGTGCATAAGTCAGTGGCTGCGTGGGGCGCGGCGCTGGTACTAGGGGGCTGTGCGGCACCTGTGATGGATACCACACAGCCAGCGCCTGCCTTGCCGAAGCAATGGCCGCAGGCGGCGACTGGCACTGAAGCCGACGCTGCGCTGAGCCAGCACTGGTGGCGCAGCTTTGGCAGCGCCGAGCTCGATAGCGTGGTGGATCGTGCGCAGATACAGAGCTGGAGCGTGGCAGAGGCCGCAGCACGTGTGCGTCAGGCGGCGGCGCGCTGGAATCAGGCCGGAGCCGCTTTGCTGCCAGAGGTGAACGGCGGCATGAACGCCACCCGCAACAAATCGCTGAGCGACGGGGGAGATACAGCGCAAAACCGTTTCACCGCCTCGCTGTCAGCCAGCTATGAGGTGGATTTTTGGGGAAAGAACCGTGCGGGCCGTGATGCCGCCCAGGCTGCCTGGAAAGCCAGTGTGTTTGACCGCGACACCGTGCAGCTGACGGTCACTGCAGGTGCCGCTCAGGCATGGCTGCACAGCGTGGCTTTGCATGAACGGGTGGATATTGCCCGGCTGAATCTGCAAAGTGCCGAGCGGCTGGTGCAACTGGTGGAATCCAGAGCGCGCGCCGGGGCCGCATCTGCGCTGGAGCTGGCACAGCAAAAGGGTTTGGTGGCCAGCCAGCGCCGCAGTTTGCTGGCGCTGCAGCAGCAGGCACTGGATGCGCAGGCTGCGCTTGCCACGTTGCTGGGGCAGGCGGGAGGGGCCGATGTGGTGACCACCAGCTTGCTGGGGCTGCATATGCCTGCTGTGGGGGTGGGTGTGCCAGCCCAGCTGCTGGTACGCCGCCCAGACATTGCACGGGCTGAGGCGCAGCTGGCCGCAGCCCATGCCAACGTACAAGTGGCCCGTGCCGCCATGCTGCCCCGCCTGACGCTGACGGGCAGTGTGGGTACGGGGGACGACCGCTGGCAACGCATGTTTGACAACCCGCTGTATGCACTGGCAGCCGGATTGACTGCGCCTATTTTTGATGCGGGCAGGCTGGCAGCTGGCAATGAACTGGCCATGGCACAGCGCGAAGAACTGCTGGCCACGTACCGCAAAACCATCATTGAGGCATTTGCCGATGTTCAGCTGGCGCTGCATGCCGTCACCGGTGTGCAGGCGCAGGCCGAGGCGCAATCCGAAGAGCTGGCGCAGGCGCGCAAGGCACTGAGCCTGGCGGAAACGCGCTACCGCTCTGGGGCCGAGAGTTTGCTGACGCTGCTCGATGCCCAGCGCACGCTGTACGCCGCACAAGATGTGGCCGTGCAATTGCGGCTGGCACATCTGCAGGCCCATGTGTCGCTGTACAAAGCGTTGGGCGGCGGCTGGGACATGGCCGCAGCGGGCGCTGGAGACAGTGGACTGAACACGCAGTAAAGGCTGCGCCCTGCCTGGAACTAGTACCAGCACTAACTCTAGCACTAGCAGGTGGGCGCACCGTATGGGGCGCAAGTCACTGAAGCTGTATGTCAATGGCTGCCTTTCGCGGCAGCTATGGCCGCCATGGAGCGAAGCCTGTAGAGTTGCGCACTCCTTCAGTGCCTGCTTGTTCCATGTCCCGATCTACATCCCCCATCTCCGCCAGTGACAGCTTTGAGGCATTCCTTGAGCCGTCGGATGTGGAGCAGATTTACATCGTGCTTTCGCTGGCCAAGCAATCGCACGGCAACGATTTGCCGCGCGGTGTGCGCACCATGCTGGAGCAACCTGCGGCGTTTGCCCGCAGTGCCATTGCGCACCAGGACCGGATTGCTCGCCGCCATTACGCGATTGCCACGCTGTTTGGTGTGATCGTGCTGGCGATGGTGTATGTGATGTACCAGGCCTTTACCACCCCGGACGTTGGTGTGCTGGGGCTGGTGCTGCCAGCGGCCATGGCGTGCTTTGCGCTGTGGCGCATGGAGCGTACGGTTCACCGCGCACGGCAAGGTAATTTGATGCTGCTGCGATTGCTGGATGCGCTGGATGGCCAGCCGTTCACCTATGACGCAGCTGCTTTTGCCCGTTTCATTGAAAAGCAGCCTCTCCTGCAAGCTGCTGCCCAGCGGCTGGGTGATGCCAGCACGCTGGCGCTCAAGCATCTGGCCGCGTTGAAATACGAAGAAATTGAACAGCGAGGCCAGTCACTCCTGCAGGCATGACGTGCCTGAAGGTGGCCAGCGGCTGAAGTGTGCAGGTGAAGTTGATAGCTTGAAGCGCTTATTTGAAAAGGACTTCAGATAGTTTTATATCTGAAGTCCTTGGTGTGTAAGTGCTATAAGCTCTTATTTCGATAGTTTTGGTACGTCTACAAAGTCATCCAGGCTCAGGCCTTTTTCCTGGAGCAGCGCTTCCAGCACAGGCTTCAAGCGGCCCAGGCTGGCTTCTACGGTTTCGCGCACCGTGTCCACCACCACCTGCGTGCTGCGCTCGATCTCGATGTTCACCTCGTCACCCACACGCTTGTGGCCAAACACCGTCATGCGCAGGGTTTCGGGAATCAGCCACACCTCAAACCAGCCTTGCTTGCGGTCGACCTCGGCCACCGTCAGGCTGGCACCGTTGATGGCGATATAGCCTTTGGCAAACACGTAGGGGCGGAATGCCTCAGGAATGCCAAAACGTATCTTGTGGTTGGTCTCGGTACTCAGCACCTCCAGCACCGGCGCGGTGAAATCCACGTGGCCAGACAGGGGGTGTCCGCCAATCTCTGCGCCGTCTCTGGCGGCGCGCTCAACGTTGAGCACATCGCCCACCTGGTAGCGGCCCAGCGTGGTGATGTTCAGGCTTTGCAGCATGACATCGAACGTGGCGCGGGTGGGTGAGAGCAGCTCGGTCACCGTCAGGCAGACACCATCGTGCGAAACGCTGGCGCCAATGGCCAGATCCTGGCAAAAGCCTTCTGGAAATTCCATGGTGAAGGTGCGCAGACCTTCCTGATCGTGCAGCGCGGCAATGCTTGCCACGGCTTGAATGATGCCGGTGAACACGGGGCGGAGCCTTCAGAGATAGAGAGATAAAAAACAATGCGGCACCTGCGTGCCAGCGCACCCAAGTTTAGTGCGCAAAGCGCTGCCACAGCGCCGCCAGCCAAATCCCCATGCACAGCAAAAGGCTCAGCAGCACCGCAGCGCTGCCCATGTCTTTGGCTTTTTTGGATAAGGCATGCCATTCAGGGCCCATGCGGTCAATGGCCGCTTCGATGCCGCTGTTCAGCAGCTCCACCACCAGCACCAGTACCACCACGGCAGCCAGCACGGCGGCCTCCAGCCACGTCTGGCCCAGCCAGAACGCAGCAGGCACCAGCACCATGGCCGCCAGCGCTTCCTGGCGGAACGCGGTTTCTTGCCACGCAGCCCGCAGCCCGTCCAGGGAATAGCGTGCGGCATGCCACATGCGTGTCAGGCCGCGGCGCTGTTTCTGGGCGTTGACGGGTTCGGTGGGGGTGGGTTGCATACAAAAAAAAAGAAGTTGGAGAGCGCAGCGCGCCCTGCTGCAAAGGCACGATTGTAGAAAACATGGCTGCGGTTGTTGGTGCAAGGCATCAGCGTGTGGGGGGCTGCCTCTGCGCATATGAGTTTGCCACCACGCGCTGGCAGCGGCGGGGGCCAGCAGGGGCGTGCCGTGGCAGTGCCTTTTACTGACTGCTGGACGCTGGGTGCGGTGTTGTCGCCAGCATGCCTCATGCATGCGGCATGCTGGCGCGGTGCAGCACGCGCCCCACGCTTTAGCTGCGCACCAGCTGCACGGCCTGTGCCAGACGATGCACCGCTTGTTCAATCTGCGGCACCTCGGGGGCGGCAAAGGACATGCGCAGGGTGTGAATGTCGGGCTGGCTGGGGTAAAACGCCTTGCCAGGCACATATACCACCGACTGGCTCACCGCTGCATCAAACAGGCGCTGGGGGTCGAGGGTGCGGTCGATCTGTGCCCACACAAACATGCCACCTGCGGGCGTGCTGCAGCAAATCGGCTGGCCGGGCAAGGCATTCAAGCCTTGCACCAGCGCCTGCATGCGGCGCTGGTATTCATGGCGCGCACGCTGCACCGTACCCGCATAGCGGCCACTTTGCAGATAACTGGCCGCCACCATCTGCGCCAGCGGAGAGGTGCACAAATCCACGGTTTGCTTGGCCACGGTGCAGCGCCGCTGCATGGTGGCATCCGCCAGCATCCAGCCCACGCGCAGCGCAGGGGCCACTGTTTTAGACAGGCTGGACAGATAGATCACCGGGTTGTGGCCCGGTGCTGCCAGCGTTTGCGCCACGGCACGCAAGGTGTCGGGCACGGTGACAGGCTGGCCATTGGTGGCGTCAAAGCGCAGTTCGCCATAGGGATCGTCTTCGGCAATCCAAAAACCGTATTGCAAGGCCAGCTCCACCAGCGCAGTGCGCCGTTGTGCCGACAGCAGCGTGCCACGCGGGTTGGAAAAGTTGGGTACGGTGTACAGCAGCTTGGGGCGCTGCGCCGCGGGCAGATCGGCCAGCAGCTGGGCCAGTGCGTCGGTTTGCAGGCCATGTTCGTCCATGGGGATGGACACGATATGGGCTTGCGCCAGGCGCAGTGCCTGCAGGGTGGCTGGGTAGGCGGGCACTTCTACCAGCACGGTGTCGCCCGGCTCAATCAGCACGCGCACCAGCAGGTCAAACGCCTGCTGCGATCCGGTAGTCACCAGCACATCGGCGGCGCTGGCCTGCATGCCCCGGTCGCGGGCTTGCTGTGCCAGGGCTTCGCGCAGGGTGGGCAAGCCTTCGGTGGCGCCGTACTGCAAAGCGCTGGCACCTTGTGCCATGGCATGGGTGGCGGCCTGGGCCAGCCCTTGGGCGTCAAACAAGCTGGTGGACGGGTAGCCCCCGGCCAGAGAGATCATGCCGGGGCGGCTCAGGTACGGAAACAGCTCCCGGATTGGCGATCCGGCAGGCTCAGCAAACAACGCCGTGAAGGCAGCCAGAGGTGCAGCGGTGGTTGTCATGGTCGTCAAAAATGAAGTGAAGGCGTAAAAAAGGCCAGTGTGAGCACCGGCCCCGGAATGTGCGAAATGCTTAAAAGCAGCGGACACCCAGCTTGGGCTGGATGGTGTGCGGCGCTCTAAGCTGCGGCGCTGTTGTCGCCAAAATCTACGGTGCCGCACAGTTTCTGCGGGTCCATCAGCTGGCGCAGGCCCTGCGCCAGTCGGCGTGCCGGTGGCGGTGTGTACTGGCGGTAGTAGGTAACGTTGTGCGGGCCCACGCCATGCTCGGCGCTGAAGCTGCCTGCAAAGTCCTGCACTACCATGGCGTAGATGCGATCGCGCAGTGCGCTGACCACGGCGGGGTCGTAGGTCTGGCTGGCATCGCTGCGCCAGATCACATTGAAGTGCACGCCACCGTCGGCAATATGGCCAAAGTCCACCACGTGCAGGAACGGAAAGTCCTGTGCAACCACGGCGCGCGCAGCGCGGCAAAAAGCCATGATGCGCGAGCGGGGTACCGATACATCAAACGCAATCGGTTTGCCCAGTGCACGTGCACCTTCGCTGATGCTGTGGCGCAGGTGCCAAAGCTCATGGCCGTTGCCAATCACGGCGTTGTCAATCGTCTGCTCAAACTGGTCTTGCAGGAACAGGTTCAGGGTGTCCTGCAGGTCCAGCCCGGTGTAGGCCTTGCTGCTGGCCGCTTCCAGCTCAATCAGGATGGCAAAGTCGGGCGCGGGCTCGGGGGCAAAGGGGTTGCGCAGATTGGGCACATGGTCAATGGCCGCCTGCATGGCGTGACCAGACAGGCCTTCAAACGCGCTCAGGTAGTCACCCAGATCGCGCTCCAGCGCCTGCAGCAGTTGCAGTACGGCCTCGTCCGAGGTGGGCACCACCAAGGCGGTGGCCGATTGCTGGGGCTTGCGGTGCACCTCCAGCGTGGCGCGGGTGATGATGGCACCTGCGCCTGAGGTGCCCACAAACAGCTGTTTGAGGTCGGGCCCCGTGTTGTCCTTGCGCAAGGCACGGCCCATGTCCAGCACCTCACCCTGCGGGTTGAGCAGCACGGTTTGCAGCGCCAGCAGGTTGTGGCGCACATCGCCGTAGCGAATCAGGCGCGTGCCGCCAGTGTTGGCCGCCACCATGCCGCCCACTGATGGGTTGGCACCCAGGTCAATCGGGAACCACAGGCCATGCGGCTCCAGCTTTTCGTTCAGCTCCTGCAGCGTAATGCCCGCGTCCACCGTCACGCTGCGGTTGGCGGCATCCACTTCGCACACATTGCGCAGGCGGCTGGTGGACAGCACCACCTGCGTGGCGCTGTCGTCAGGGGTGCTGGAGCCGACCAACCCCGTGTTGGCACCTTGCGGCACCAGCGCAATGTGGTGTGTGGCGCACCAGCGCACCACGGCCTGCACTTCTTGCACATTCGCCGGGCGTATCACGCACAAGGCCTTGCCCTGGCCGTAGCGGGCACCTTGCTCGTAGCTGACCATGTCACTGCCTTGCAGCAAGCCGCGTTCGCCCACCAGCGGCAACAGGGCCTGCGCCAGAGTGTCTGCGGTCCACATGCTCATGCGGCCACCCCAGTCAGTGCAGCGCGTACCGCGGCCATGGAGCGTACCTGCGCGTCGGCGTACAGAGCGATTTCGTCGTGCACCTGTGCGCCCAGTGCGGTTTCAAACACTTGCTGGGCGGCATTGGCCTGATAGTGCTTTTGCTCGTCACCACCCAGATTAGACTGGAAGATGCCCGCTGCGCTGACTGGCAGAAAGTCTTCATAGGTGATGGGCTCGGCATGCACCAGTCCTTGGGCAATCAGTGCTTCCAGGTCGGCGTTGCCGTCCAGCGTTTCTGCCTGGGCTTGCCCTGGCGCGCTCAGCGTGTAACGGTAGAAAGCCAGCCCCTGGTTGCGCAGGGCCGTGTGCGTGTCAGGAAACTGTGCAAACGCCTGCTGCAGGCGCGTGGTGTAGTCGGGGGCGGCACTGCCAGCGCTGCCCATGCTGCGCACCTGGGCCAGCAGTTCGTCGTACAGCGCACGGCCCTTGTGGGTCAGGGCCACGCCGCGTTGCTCAATCTCTCCAAAACGGGCGGTGTGCGCTCCGTTGCTGGTGTCGGCGGCATCGGTAAAGCGAATGGCTTCTTTGAGGGCCTTGAAACTGGTCTGGCGCAACAAGATGGGGCAGGCACGGCGTGGAGGGCCTTCGACCACGTCCTTGGCGTCCATGCCGCGTGCGGGCATGCCGTCCTGCGCGGCATCAATGTCCAGCGTGCGCGGGGTCAAATGGTTGATGTGCGGGCCTTTGAAGCACACCACATCGGCAATCAGGCGGTGGGCTTTTTGCAAGGCGTCGTAGGTAGCGGCATCTACCGTGGCATCGCTGTGCCAGCGGAAGGTTTCCAGCGCAGCCTGCACAAAGCGGTTGGCATCGGCGTCGTTCAGGCCGCCATCGGCTTCTGCGCGGGCAATCAGTGCCAGCGCTTGCGGGGTAAAGATGTTGCGGCGCGCCAAAATATCGCTGGCCTGCTGGCGCAGGGCAGGGTCGGCAATCAGCTCCAGACGCACCAGCGAGGTGAATACGCGAAACGGATTGGCCAGCAGCGCTGCATCGCTCACGGGGCGAAACGCCGTGGAGTGCACGGGCACGCCTGCGACCGACAGGTCGTAGTAACCCACGGGCTCCATGCCCATGACGGCAAACAGGCGGCGCAGGGTCGACAGCTCTTGGGGTGTGCCTACGCGGATGGCGCCGTGGCGCTCCACATCCAGACGCTCCAGCTCACCCGTGCGTTCCATCTGTGCGCGCAGGCTGGGGTCTGTCTGCAGGGTCTGGGCATTCACATCGGCCACCAGCTCGATCAGGCTGCCGTACTGCGGCACCTCTTTGCGGTACATCTCGGACATGGCACGCGAGAAGCGGGTGCGGATTTCGTTGCTGGAGACAAAGGCGGGCGTGGGTTGATGCGTAGCGCTCATGACAGTCGAATGCGTAAAAGTGGGGGGCAGGGTGCATGCACCGTGTAAATACGTATGCCCGCATCCCTATTCGCAGTGCATGGTGCGATCAGTATTGACTTTGGTCAAACGATAATCTGGCACGCAGGTCATACCTTTTTGGAATGACTGTGGGCCTTCAGACTTTGAGTACCCGTTCCATGCAGCTGTCCCGCCGTTTTTTACCGCCCATGTCCTTGCTGTGCGCCTTTGAGGCATCGGCCCGCCACCAGAGCTTTACGGCTGCTGCGGGGGAGCTGCACCTGACGCAAAGCGCCGTCAGCCGGCAGATCCGGGCGCTGGAAGAGCGGCTGGGCACCGAGCTGTTTGTGCGCGAGCGCCAGACCGTGCGCCTCAGCCCCGCAGGGCAGGCCTATGCGCTGGAGATTCGCGGCGCGCTCATGCGTATCTCCAACGCCACCCTGGGTTTTCGCACCAACCCGCAAGGCGGCAGCCTCAATCTGGCCATCCTGCCCACTTTTGGCACACGCTGGCTGGCGCCGCGCCTGCCGCAGTTTTTCAGTGCGCACCCCGGCATCACGATCAACCTGACCACGCGGCTGTCGCAGTTTGATTTCCAGCTCGAGGCGGTAGACGCTGGCATCCACTTTGGCCTGCCGCACTGGCCCGGGGCGGAGCTGGAGTTTTTGATGAGCGAAACCGTAGTGCCCGCCTGCAGCCCCGGTGTGTGGGCACAGCACCAGTTTGCCCAGCCGCAGGACTTGCTGCGTGCGCCGCTTTTGCACTTGGTGTCGCGCCCAGATGCGTGGCGGCGCTGGTTTGACCACCAGGGCTGCCATGTCACCGAAATTCAGGGCATGTTGTTTGACCAGTTTGCTACCGCAGCGCAGGCGGCCACGGCAGGTGTTGGTGTGGCGTTGCTGCCCAAGTTCTTGATTGAGCGTGAGCTGGAAAGTGGTGAGCTGGTGCGTGCCTTGCCGCAGTTACCCGAAGTAGAAAGTGCCGAGCGCTACTACCTGGCCTGGCCCACCAGCCGTGCGGGCTACCCGCCGTTGCAGGCGTTTCGGGGCTGGCTGCAAGAGGCCGCCCAAAGCTTCATGGCGGGTGCAGTCAAACCATAGAAAAGGAAGCTGCCGGTGCAGCTACGCAATCCCTGTGTCTGGAAGGCCGTGCTGCATGGCCTTTTGGAGTATGACGGGGTGGCGTGCGTGCGGCAAGTTTGAAAAAGCGTGGCAACTCGGGTTGCTGCTAACAAAAGGCGAGAGATCGCTGATTTTTCAGCGCTGAAAAAGTGCAGGGCTGTCGATCAACGTGGCCTGTTGTTCGAACATGGTTGCCCACGCATAGCCTACGGCTAGGCGCAGTCCCAGCCGCCGTCAGGTGGCTGACACACCGCGCAGAAATGTGGTTTCCACAATGTGGGCCAGCCCTGCACGTGCCAGACGGCCACGGCGTTCTGCATCGACCAGTCCACTAAAGATGCTAAACCACAACTCTGACAGCGTGGCAGCAGTGACGTCGATACGGAAAACACCAGCTTGCTGGCCGCGTAAAAAAAATGCATCCATCCTTTGCTCGCACTTTTCAATCGTCTCAGGTGGCATCTCTCGAGCGAGATCGTTCCAGTAATGCGTCAGAAAGGCTGTCAGCTCAGGGTGTTCCAGATGGCGAGCGATGAGCTTGCGCAATGCCTCGGCAGGCGGGTCTGTCTCTAAGCAGGCGTCCTCGGTCGCCTGATTCAATGCATCACTGGCCTGCGTTGCCAGCCGCTGAATCAGCTGCTCGCGTGTGCGGCAGAAACGATACAGCGTGGCCTTGCTGATACCGGCTGCTTTTGCCAACTCCTGCAACGTGGCTCGCGGATGATCCACCAAGGCCAGCGCTAACGCAGCAAGCATTCGGGAGTCGTCGGCTTCGATGGAGGTGTGGGCGGTCATTGAGAAATTGATTTCCTTCTGAGAAAAATTTTCTTCAATTGAATCACAAAAGTTTCATCTTTGCCTGAAATCACCGATTCATTGGATTTTAAAAGGTCTATGTGAAACTTTATTGATTCATTTGGTGTTTTTAATCATTATGTGCACCCTTGCAAACTCATGCTTTCGAAGGCGTCGTGATGTCCATCTCCAACCACAACAACCGGCTTTTGCTACCTCTTACCCTGCTGGCAGCCGTCACACTTTCTGCCTGTGGCAAGGGCCTTGAAGGGGGCGGGTAGCGGCCCATCCCAGTGGTGGAGACTGTGACCGTACAGCCTCGCTCCCTCACCCTGACCAGTGAGTTGCCTGGCCGCATTGAGGCAGCGCGGGTGGCGGAAGTGCGGGCTCGGGTGGCAGGCATCGTGCTGAGTCGAAACTTTGAGGAGGGGGCGGATGTGAAAGCGGGTCAGGTCTTGTTTCAGATCGATCCTGCACCATTCAAAGCCACCTTGTCGCGTGCGCAGGCCGGACTTGCGCGTGCTGAAGCTACGCTGGCTGATGCCCAGGCAGTGGTGAAGCGCTATACACCGCTGGCTGTGATTGAGGCCGTGAGCCAGCAAGAGTTTGATGCCGCCCAGACTGCCCTGAAGTCAGCACAGGCCGAGCGCCAGTCGGCGCAGGCCGAAGTAGAGATTGCGCGACTGAACCTTTCCTACGCCACAGTGACAGCCCCGATTGCAGGCCGTATCGGGCGTGCGCAAGTGACCGAAGGCGCTCTGGTGGGCCAGAACGAAGCCACGCCATTGGCCACCATCCAGCAAATTAGCGCGGTGTACGCCGACTTCAGACAGCCCGTGGGCGATGCCCAGCAATTGCGAGCAGTTGCTGTCGCTGGACAGAAAACGGGTGATGCCAGTGACCGCATCACGCTCAAGGTGGAAGGTTCGGGGCAGGAGCGTGAAGGGCGACTGCTGTTCTCCGATATCTCTGTCGATCAGGGGACCGGGCAGGTGCTGCTGCGCGGCAAGTTCCCCAATGCCGACGGCATGCTGCTGCCCGGCATGTATGTGCGAGTCAGCACGGCACAAGGCACGGACCCGAAAGCCATTTTGGTGCCGCAGCGTGCTGTGCAACGCAGCGCTGATGGCAGTGCGCAGGTGCTGGTGATTGACACCGACGATGTGGTGCAGTCTCGGCCCGTGCACACGGGTGCCATGTACGGTGCGCAGTGGCACATCACCCAGGGTCTGCAGGCCGCAGACCGCGTGGTGATTGGCGGCAACGCAGCGCCCGGCACCAAGGTGAAGGTGACTGAAAAAGATGGAGCACCTCCAGCCGCACCGACATTGCCCGCTGCATCGACCACCTTGGCGCCTGCCGCCAAAACGGTCTGAGGCCGGCCCCCAGTCCCTCCAGCTTTTGCATTTGACGCGAATGTCCACGCACTGGTCGTAGATTGCGACCACTCTGTGCTGAACATTCGCGTGCCCTAGGACCTGACATGCCCCGTTTCTTTATCGATCGCCCCAACTTCGCGTGGGTGGTCGCCATTTTCATCACGCTGGCTGGCTTGCTGGCCATCCCCGCACTGCCGGTCTCGCAGTACCCGACCGTGGCACCACCACAGGTAACGATTTCCGCCACCTATCCCGGTGCTTCAGCATCAACGCTGGTCGACTCGGTCACCAGTGTGATCGAAGAGGAGCTCAATGGCTCTAAAGGGCTGATGTACTACGAATCGTCCAGCAGCTCTTCGGGGATGGCCGAGATCACAGCCACCTTCGCACCAGGTACTGATCCCAATCAGGCACAGGTTGATGTGCAAAACCGCATCAAGAAGGCGGAGTCGCGCCTGCCGCGCGAGGTGACACAGCAAGGCTTGCAGATTGAGCAGGCCAGCTCCGGCTTCCTGATGATCTATACCCTGGCCTACAAGGACAGCCATTCCACCAAGGATGTCGTGGGTCTGGCCGATTACGCTGCGCGCAAGATCAACCCTGAAGTCAGGCGTCTGCCGGGTGTGGGGAAAGTGCAGTTCTTTGCTGCCGAGGCCGCCATGCGAATCTGGGTCGATCCGCAAAAGTTGCTGGGTTATGGCTTGTCGATTGCCGATGTCAACACGGCGATTGCAGCGCAAAACGTACAGGTGCCAGCTGGCAGCTTTGGTGCACGCCCGGGCTCGGCCGAGCAGGAGCTGTCGGCCACGATTGCCGTGCAAGGCATGCTGGAATCGCCCGAAGCATTTGGGCGAATCGTGCTGCGCGCCAATCCAGACGGCTCACAGGTCACATTGAGTCAGGTAGCTCGGATCGATGTCGGCAGACAGGACTACAGTTTCGAGATGCTGGAGAGCGGCAAAAAGGCTGTGGGTGCCGCTGTGCAGTTGGCACCAGGGGCCAATGCACTGCAGACGGCGGAAGCCGTCAAGGCACGTCTGGCAGAGTTGTCCAAAGACTTCCCCGCCGACATCGAATATGCCGTGCCTTACGACACATCGCTGTTCGTGGATGTGGCGATCAGCAAGGTCATTCAGACATTGGTGGAAGCCGCCTTGCTGGTGTTCGTTGTGATGTTCTTGTTCCTGCAGAACTTTCGCTACACCACCATTCCCGCCATCGTGGTGCCGGTGTGCCTGGCAGGCACGCTGGCGGTGATGTATGCGCTGGGTTTTTCCGTCAACATGATGACGATGTTTGGCATGGTGCTGGCCATCGGTATCTTGGTGGACGATGCCATTGTGGTGGTGGAGAACGTTGAACGCATCATGGCCCATGAAGGCCTGCCCCCCAAGCAAGCAACGATCAAGGCCATGGGGCAGGTATCGGGTGCCATTGTGGGCATTACGCTGGTGCTGTCGGCCGTGTTCTTGCCGCTGGCCTTCATGAGTGGATCGGTGGGCGTGATCTACCAACAGTTCTCGCTGTCGCTGGCTGTTTCCATTCTGTTCTCAGGCTTTTTGGCGCTGACCCTGACGCCCGCACTGTGCGCTACGCTGCTCAAACCCATTCCTGCTGGTCACCATGACGAGAAACGCGGTTTCTTTCGCTGGTTCAACCGCAATTTTGGGGCGCTGACTGAGCGCTACACATGGCTCAATACGCGCCTGGTGCAACGCAGCGGACGGTACATGCTTGTGTATCTGGCCGTCGTCGGTCTGCTTGCATTTGTGTACACCCGGCTGCCCGAATCGTTCGTTCCTTCCGAAGATCAGGGCTACTACATCGTTGACGTGCAACTGCCCCCAGGTGCGACGCATGTGCGTACCGAGCGGGTTGTGAAGTCGATTGATGAGTACCTGCTTTCACGCTCGGCCACCGAGTCCACGGCCACCGTGATGGGGTTCAGCTTCTCAGGCACCGGTCAAAACGCGGCCATCAGCTTCCCGGTGCTCAAAGACTGGTCCAAACGCGGCGCGGGTCAATCTGCCGACGATGAGGTGGCTGCATTCAATGCGCACTTCGCGGGCATGACCGACGCCACTGTCATGGCCGTGTCCCCTCCGCCCATCGAAGGTCTGGGCAATGCCAGTGGCTTTGCGCTGCGGCTGCAAGACCGTGGTGGCGTGGGTCGTGAAGCACTGACTGCGGCACGTGACAAGCTGCTGCAACAGGCCAACACCTCACCCATGTTCCTCTACGCCATGATGGAAGGCCTGCAGGATGCGCCCCAGCTGCGTCTGGACATCGACCGCGAGAAGGCAGAAGCACTGGGCGTGAACTACGGCACCATCAGCGCGGCCCTCTCAACAGCCTATGGTTCAGCTGTGGCGGCGGACTTTGCCAATCAAGGGCGCTTGCAGCGTGTGGTCGTGCAGGCAGACATGGCCAGCCGCATGACACCAGAATCCTTGCTTACCTTGCATGTGCCGAATGCACATGGCAAGCAGGTGCCGTTGTCTGCTTTCGCAACGACCGCCTGGGAAACCGGCCCCGTGCAGATTGCACGCTACAACGGTTATCCGGCCTTCAAGATCTCGGGCGATGCTGCCCCTGGACGCAGTACCGGGGAGGCCATGGCAGAACTAGAGCGCTTCATGCGTGAATTGCCACCGGGTATTGGCTACGAGTGGACCGGACTGTCCCTGCAGGAGCGCTCTGCCGGTGCGCAGGCTCCAGTGCTGCTTGCGCTGTCATTCCTGGTGGTATTTTTGCTGCTGGTGGCTTTGTATGAGAGCTGGGCCATTCCTGCCGCAGTGATGCTGGTGGTGCCTGTGGGGGCCTTGGGCTCCGTATTGGCTGTGACGGCCCTGGGCATGCCCAACGATGTGTACTTCAAGGTGGGACTGATCACCATCATCGGCCTTGCCGCGAAGAACGCCATTTTGATTGTGGAATTTGCCAAGAGCCTGCGAGAGCAAGGTATGGGCTTGGCGGAAGCGGCCATCGAAGCTGCACGCCTGCGTTTTCGCCCGATTGTGATGACCTCGCTGGCCTTCATTTTGGGGGTCGTACCGTTGGCCATCGCTTCAGGGGCGGGGGCGGCCAGCCAGCGTGCCATTGGCACCGGGGTGATTGGCGGCATGCTTACGGCAACGGTGCTGGGTGTGCTGTTTGTCCCGATCTTCTTCGTATGGGTGCTGTCACGCTTTCAAGGCCGTAAGTCGACCGGAGCCAGCGCGTCGACTTCCACCTCTCACCAACCTGCGGCGGATGCAGCAGGAGATTGACCGACATGAAAATATTGAACCTTGAACGCACGCCAGGAACTTTGGCTGTACTCACCTTGAGTGTGCTTTTGGCCGGTTGTTCGTTTGCCCCTGCACACCAGCGGCCAGATGTGAATCTTCCTGCGCAGTGGAGCACCATGCAAAACCCGTCGGATGTGTCCGCAGTTTCTGCGGCTGCTTCTGTGCAGTGGCAGTCGTTTGTCACCGATGACGCGCTGCGCGGCTTGATCACGCAGTCCCTGGCGAACAATCGCAACTTGCGTCAAACCTTGCTGGATGTGGAGGCCGCACGCGCCACCTATCGTGTCGAGCGCGCAGATCGCTTGCCTACAGTGGGATTACAGGGAGACGGGACACGGCAGCGTACCCCTGGAGACCTGAGCAGCACCGGTAATTCGCAGGTGCAATCTTCCTACCAGGCGGGCATAGGGCTTGCCGCTTTCGAGCTGGATCTGTGGGGGCGCGTTCGCAGCCTGTCGGACGCTGCGCTCCAGGAGTATCTGGCGACAGAAGAGGCCGCCCGTTCCGTGCAGATCAGTCTGGTGTCTGAAGTCATTCAGGCGTACGTGACACGTGATGGTGCACTGCACCGGTTGTCACTCACATCCAGCACCCTGAAGGCGCGTGAAGCTGGCCTGACGCTGATGAAGCATCGCCGTGAGGCGGGTGCTGCGACGGCGCTGGAGTACCAGGATGCAGTCGGGCTGGCTGCGCAGGCGAGGGCCGAACTGTCCCGCGTTGAGCGGGAAGTGCGTCAGTCCAGCCATGCTTTAGGGCTGCTGGTCGGTGATGCCGCGGTTGCCCTGCCTGATAGCCCGGGCACTTCGACATTGCTGGTTCAGGACATTGCTGTGGGAGCGCCTTCTGAACTGCTGACCTCTCGCCCTGACATCAAAGCCGCCGAACATCGGCTGCAGGCCCGCAACGCCAGTATCGGGGCTGCGCGTGCCGCCTTTTTCCCGCGCATTTCGCTCACTGGTCTATTCGGTTCGTCGAGTGCTGAGCTGTCGGACCTTTTCTCTGGTGGTCAGCGTGCTTGGTCGTTCATGCCGCAGATCTATTTGCCAATCTTTGATGGCGGTCGTAACCGCGCCAATCTGGACCTTGCAACGCTGCGGCGCGATAGCGCAGTGGCCGCCTATGAAGGCACGGTTCAGACCGCCTTTCGCGAGGTGGCTGATGCGCTGGCTGCGACCGATACCTTGCGGCATGAAGAGGTGGCACGTGAGCAACTGGCCCAGTCAGGCATGGAATCTCTTCGACTTGCCGAGGCTCGCTGGCGGGGTGGGGTAGATAGCCAGTTACGGTATCTCGATGCCCAGCGCAGTGATTTCTCAAACCGTCTGTCACTCATTGAGACCGCTACGCAGCGGCAGATTGCCCTGGCCACGCTGTTCAAGGTGCTTGGCGGTGGGTGGCCGCAGCAGGGGCAAGAAACGGTGACCCCAAGCAGCGCAGAGGCTGCAAGCTGACGCATGGCTGCAGCACTGTGACTGGGTGCTGCGCCTTTTGCTGATTTGTGAACGCCGCTGTGTTCAATGCCTCCATCCTGAAGGGCCTGGGAGCAGCACGCCACGATGAAGGCATCGCGTGGCGAGCATGGCAAACGCTTCACCAAGGATGTGCAGCGTTGTCGCCCTGTTTCAGGTGCTTGGCGGTGAAAGGGGGGCCACGCAGAGGTGCGGGCCTGCTTTCATCCTCCAGCCAAAGTAGGCGGGGATGCCGGTGCAGCAGAGTGAAAACAAACGCATCACCTGGCCGATAAGGCTGCTATCCAGCCGGCAGCCGCGCTGTCAGCGCCTGTGACCTATACAACGCTCAAAGCCGGATGCCCGCTTTCTTGATGATGGCGGCATTGTTTTCGCTTTCCTTGCGCAGCAACTGAGCAAAGGCTGCACTGTCTTGCAGCAAGGCAACGTTGTCGGTGGCTTGCAAAATTTCCTGAATCTCTGGGGTCTGCACCTGCTGCTGCACCACGGCATTGAGTTTTTCCACTACGGCTGCAGGTGTGCCTGCAGGTGCCATGAAGCCGAACATGGATGTCAGGTTGGCCTCGGGCACCCCCAGCTCGGCCAATGTGGCGGCTTTGGGCTGGTTGGGCGCGCGCTGCGGACCGGTGGTGGCCAGCACGCGCAGCTTGCCTTGTTCAATCAGGCTGTTGACCGTGGGGAACGGGTTGCCCAGCATGATTTCAAAATGTGCACCCACGGCATCGGTCACCGTCTGCGCTACGCCTTTGTAAGGCACATGGATGAACTGCGCGCCGGTCTTGGCCTGAATCTGCTCGACCATGATGTGCCCCACAGAGCCTACGCCCGAGGTGGCAATCCGAATGCTGCCCGGGCTGGCCTTGGCCTGTGCAATCAGCTCTTGCCAGCTGCTGCCCTTGAAGGCAGTGGTAGCCAGCACATAGACGGGTGAATACATCATGGGTACGACGGCCATGATGTCTTTGAACGGGTCGTACGACAGCTTCATCAGGTGTGGCGACAGCGTCAGTGGGCTGATGGCGCTGAGTGCCAGCGTGTAGCCATCGGGCGCAGCCTTGGCCACCTCGGCCATACCCACTGTGCCGCCTGCGCCGCCCTTGTTTTCCACCACAAAGCTTTGCCCCAGCACGTGGCCCATCTTGTCCATGAGCTTGCGGCCCACGCTGTCCGTCACCCCGCCTGCGACATACGGGATCACCACCCGTACAGGTTTCTGGGGCCAGGGGCTTTGTGCCCAGACGGCGGGCAGCCCCAGCGCTGCGGCGCTTCCGAGCATGAAGTGGCGACGTTGCATCATGGTGCAATTCCTTTCAGTGTTTGCAGTGTGGTTGCGCGGGGCCTGGGTGCATGGTGTTCATGCCGCAGGGCACTTGGCGCTTGGCTGAGGTGCTGCAATTTTTATGCCGTGGTGTCTGCAAAAAACCAACGGCCTGCCAAGGATGTACCGGGGCAGGCCGTTTGTGCAGTGGGCTTACGAAGCGTAGGCTTCCAGCGGTTTGTCGTTCGGTGCTTGCAGCAAGCCTTTGAGCGTGTCGCTCATGGGCAGGCTCAGTGACATGTTCTTGGGTGGAATGGGTTGTACAAACCACTTGTCATAAATCTTGGCCACTTCACCGGACTTCATCATGCCGACCAGAGCATCGTCCACAGCCTTTTTGAAGGCGGGGTCATCTTTGCGAAACAGCAGCGCAATAGGCTCAGCCCCCAGCACTTCGCCCACAATTTTGTAGCCCTTGGGGTCCTTGGAGTTGGCAATCACGCCAGCCAGCAGGTTGTCGTCCAGCACGAAGGCATCGGCACGGCCTGCTTCCAGCATCATGAAGCTTTCAAAGTGGTCTTTGCCCAGCTGTGTGGGCAGATTCACGTTGTTGTCGCGGGCATATTTGCGCAGCAATTGCACGGCGGTGGTGCCTGCAGAGGCGGCCACGGTCTTGCCATCGAGCTGTTTGAACGAGGTGACGGGCGAGTCAGCGCGCACGGCCATGCGTACTTCGCTGACATAGGTGGTCACAGCAAAAGAGACTTGCTTTTGGCGGCTCAGGTTGTTGGTGGTGGGGCCGCAACCCAGATCCACGGTGCCGTTTTGCACCAGAGGCAAGGTGTTCTGCGCGGTCATGGCCATGTACTCAATCTTGGCCTTGGGCACGATCTGGCCCAGTACCTTCTCGCACAGCTCCACGTGGTAGCCCACGAATTGGGCGTTGGAGCCCAGCGCGTAGGCCATGGGGGCTGAGCTTTCTCGCACACCAATCACCACCTTGCCTTGCTGTTGAATTTTCTCCAGTGTGGTGGCGGTTTGTGCCTGCACGCTGAAAGCGGACAGCACGGCGGCACAAGCCAAGGTCAAACGAGCAGACAAGAAACGCATAAGAAAAATCTCCTTGGTGGGGGCAGAGCAATCCCCGTGCCGGCTGGTGAAAACCTGAGAGGCAAGGGGTGCACGCTGTGGGGAGTGTCAAGCACTTGCGTCAACTATCTGGCAATTGCCCGCTGCGGCATAACGATGAAATGGAAGAAGGTCATGCGCTGGATGTATGACTAAGGTATTACACCTAGTCCCCCGGCAATTGCAGCCAGGGCCTGGCAGCAGTTGCCAAGGCGTGCAGCGCTGCACGCCAACCATCTGCCGCTGGACCCGTTGTGTGGGCGGGGTGCAGGTGGCGAAAGGTGCCGCCTGTGGGCGCACGCGAAGATCAAGGGGGGGCGTAACTGCGCTGGAGGACGTACAAGGAAGCACAAGGACGCACGATGGCAAAGCAGTTGTGCACCATAAAGGTGCGCGTGCGTTTTTTTATGCAGGGCAGGCTGTGTCTTCCCACCAGCCGCTGACCAGCCCCTGTGGCTTGCGCAGGGCGCGTACCCAGGCGCAATCGGGCCATGCCTCCATCTGAACATTCATGCCTGCAAATACGCCATAGCCTTCGCCAGCGCTGATTTCGCCATCGGCCTGCAAGCTCTCGCCAGCCCGAATGCTGCAAGCTGCGCGCAGATCGCCCAGCGTCTTGATACCCCAGCCCGCCTGAATGTGGTTGCCGCAGTTCACTTGGCCTTGCGTGGCAATGCCCTGGCCCACGTCCAGCAAGCCTTGCACGCAGACATCACCCCCTGCACGCAGGCCTTTGGTGCATTGCAGCATGCCTTGTACCTGCACTTCGCGGCCAATGATGGCTTCGCCCTGCAACTGCACCTTGCCACCGCAGTGCAGCTCCCAGCCGGTGCGCAGCGATTCGGCGTACACATCGCCCTGAACCTCCACGCTCCATGCCGTTTTGATGGTGCCGCCTGCCTTGAGCATGCTGTCGCAAAAAATGGCACCGCCGCTTTGAATGTCTCCGCCTACTTCTACCGTGCCTGCGCGAATGCCTGCCCCCACCTGCAGCTTGCCTCCCACCAGCAACTGACCGGGCACGCGCACATCACCGTGCACTATCAGAGTACCGGCAAAGACAAAGTGGTCGGCCTCCAGATGGTCCAGCTCCAGCACCGAGTGGGTGGAGCCAAAGTTCTCCAGCAGCCAGCGTGCGTCTTCAATGCGCCCGGCGGCTACTTGGGTGTCCATGGCGCTTTGGTAGTCCTTGCCACTGAGTTCATTGCGTACAAACCAGCGGTAGCCAGCGGCGCAGGGATTTTTGCCGCGCAGAAAAGTTTGGGTCAGTTCCATGTCCATGGGTCAAGCTCGTCCATTCCGGGTGAATGAGAACGGGCGCATGGCGTGGCTAGGCAGTGTCTGTGCAGACGTAGTGGGGCCGTAGCGGTGTGTATGCGCCCTTGCGGTTGCAAGAGGTTGGTGCCGTGCGGAGGAGAGAGTGTGTGGTCTTACACCTTCCGCACGGCGGCGGAAAGCATGGCCGTAACGCCACTGAGACTGATGAATGCCGTTGGAACACCATGGCTTTGCGCATGCTGGCGGCGCAGCACGCAGGCACGCGACAGCGGCGCTGCGGTCAAAGCAGTGCGGCGCAGGGCGGTGGCTGAGGGTGCAAGCGTGGAGTGCATGGTGGGCACACATTATCGGAGGCATTGCTTTTCAGCATGTTGCAGTGCGACATTCGCTTGCGTGGGGATACCTTGCCGCGCAGCAAGGCATACAGCTTTGGGTAACATCGGCTCCCCTGCGGGCGCGCGCGGTCAGCGCATCTACCTTTGCCCGGCACCTATTTGTTCGTGCAAGCCCACGCCTTTGAGCTGGTGGTCTTGTGCGAAGTGTTTCGAGAGCCATGTCCATGACATCCCACACCCCTCCCTCGTTTCTCAGCCGCATCGCTATTGCGATCGGCAGTTTCTTTGCCATTTTGGGCAACGGACGCCTGGCCGCTGACGTGGTCCGCGTACGCAATGGTGAAGCCCTGGCCGCCGATGTGGCACCACAGGAAATCCGCGTTGAAGTGCCCGTCGAGAAAATTGTCGAAGTGCGCGTGGAAGTACCGGTAGAAAAGATCGTTGAGAAAACCGTGGAAAAACGGGTCGAGGTTCCCGTTGAAAAGCTGGTCGAAAAAACCATTGAAGTGCCCACCAGCACTGCTGCCCTGCAACTGCTGGGCCTGATGCAGCGCGAAGCGCGTTTTGTGGACTTCATTCAGGAAGACGTGGCCCCTTATACCGATGCAGAAATTGGCGCCGCAGCCCGCGTGGTGCACGAAGGCTGTCGCAAGGTGCTGCGTGAGCACTTCACCATCCATCCTGTGCGTGTGGAGGCAGAAGGCAGCCGCGTGACGCTGGAGGCTGGTTTTGACGCCGCCGCCGTGCGCCTGACTGGCAACGTGGTTGGCCAGGCACCGTTCACTGGCACCTTGGGCCACCGGGGCTGGCAAGTCACTGAGGTGAAGTTGCCCCAGCTGACCGACACGCAAGCTGCCAAAGTCATCGCGCAAGCGGAAGTGGAGCTGTAAACCATGAACATGTTTGCCTCCATTGCCGCTTCAGGCAACGCTGCCGCATCGTCCACAGCACCTGTTGCAGATGCGTATACCGGCGCAGCCTATGCAAACCCAGCAAGCGCTAACAGACAAAACGGCTTGCCATCTGGCACAGCCCAATACAGCATTGGTATCGACCTTGGCACCACGCATTGCGCGCTGTCGTTTGTCGATAAAACCTCCAGCGATGGTGAAAAAGTGGTGCAAGGCGTGCTCAACGTGCCCCAGCTCACGGGCCCAGCCAGCGTGCAAGCCAAGCCCCTGCTGCCATCATTTTTGTACCTGCCGCATGACAGCGAGCTGACCGAAGCCGAGCGCACCCTGCCCGGCGCACCCGCTGCCAGCTACATCACGGGTGAATTCGCCCGCACACGCGGCGCGGCTACGCCCATCCGTCTGGTCAGCAGCGCTAAAAGCTGGTTGTGCCACCCCGGTGTGGACCGCCGCGCTGGCATCTTGCCGCCCGATGCGCCAGAAGAAGTCAGTCGTGTCTCGCCGCTGACCGCGTCGATTCGCTATCTGGAGCACCTGCGCTGGGCGTGGGAGCAAGCGCACCCCGAAGCACCATTTGCGCAGCAAGACATTACCGTCACCATCCCCGCATCGTTCGACCCCGCCGCGCGCGAGTTGACGGCCGAGGCCTGCAAGGCCGCAGGTTTTCATAACCTGACCCTGCTGGAAGAACCTCAAGCGGCGCTGTACAGCTGGATTCAGGCCAGCGGCGGCGACTGGCGCAAGCAGGTCAAGCACGGTGACGTGATCTTGGTGGTGGACGTGGGTGGTGGCACCACCGACCTGTCGCTCATCGCCGTGCTGGAGCGCGATGGCAGTTTGGAGCTGCAGCGCATTGCCGTGGGCGAGCACATCTTGCTGGGCGGCGACAACATGGACCTGGCGCTGGCCTACGGCGTGGCCCGCAAGCTGGCCGCTGAGGGCAAGCAGCTGGACGCATGGCAAACCCGCGCCCTCTCGCACGGCTGCCGTGCTGCCAAAGAGCAGTTGCTGGCCGACGACGCCTTGCAATCCGTGCCCGTGGTGGTGCCTAGCCGGGGCAGCAAGCTCATCGGTGGCTCCATCCGTACCGAAGTCACGCGCCAGGAAGTGCTGGCCATGCTGGTGGAAGGTTTCTTCCCCAAGGTGGCCGTCTCTGACAAGCCCCACACCCGTGCTCGCGCCGCGCTTACACAGCTGGGCCTGCCGTATGCGCAAGACGCCTCTGTCACGCGCCATCTGGCCGCCTTCCTCAGCCGCCAGGTGAATGCCCTTCAAGACATTGACGGCCTGAATGTCGATCAGGTGCAAGGCTCTACCTTCTTGCACCCCACGGCCATTTTGTTCAACGGCGGTGTGCTCAAGGCTGCGCAGATTGAGCAGCGCATTCTGGAAGTCATCAACGGCTGGCTGGACGACGAGGCCTGCGAGCCCGCCCGCTTGCTTGACGGCGCCAATCTGGACCTGGCCGTAGCCCGTGGCGCTGCCTACTACGGCCACATCACCACCACCGGCCGTGGTGTGCGCATCCGTGGTGGAACGGCGCAGTCGTACTACGTGGGCGTGGAATCAAACATGCCCGCCATTCCCGGCATGGAGCCGCCCATGTCTGCCCTGTGTCTGGCGCCGTTTGGCATGGAAGAGGGCACTGAGGTTGCGTTGAGCGACTTGGAGCTGGGCCTAGTGGTGGGTGAGCCTGTGCGCTTGCGCTTCTTTGGCTCATCGGTACGCCGCGCAGATGTGGTCGGCACCATGCTGGACTTCTGGGGCCCCGAAGAGTTGGTGGAGCTGCAGGAAATTGAGTTGAACCTTCCCGCTGCGGGCCGTGCTGCTGGGGAGGTTGTGCCTGTGACTTTGGAGGCACGGGTGACCGATATCGGGACGCTGCAATTGAATGCGGTTCCTGTTGGCGGCACTGAGCGCTGGAAGGTGGAGTTTGATGTGCGTGCGGAGACTGCTGACGAGGCTTGATCTTCCTCATCGCTACAACGGTAGACTCTAACGTTTGATGTTGTTGCAAAGCCTGCTGGCCGAAGGTCAGCAGGCTTTTTTGTTGAATGGGTGTTTTGGGGTTCAGATGCTTATGCATCAAGAGCTGGTGGCTGTGTTTTTGTTGTGGCTGTGGCTTTGTTGACAGAGGCCGGTTTGTCGCACCGGCGGGCGAGTAACTTTCTTGTTCGCGACAAGAAAGTCACCAAAGAAGCGCGTCTGCCGACGGCTATCCGGCAGAACTCACTACGCGCTTGCAGCGCTGCGTTCAAACAGCTGCCGGAAGTTGGAGGGACTTCCACGAGTGGTGCGCGATAAACGACCAGCAAGTGCCAAAACAAAAATAAGAGGTAAAGCGAAATTCAGCGCTTATGCCGCAAGCGAAAGCGGCTCAAATTCTTGGAAAGTACACACTGCAAATCAGATAAAACAGGCTGCACTCCATACCCTTCTACGCGTGCCGAGGCGCACAGAGCGCAGGGTGGGCATGTGTGCCAAGTGGCACGCATGCATCGTCATCTAACTTGCCGCAGTTGTTCGAGCGAAGCGGCCAAGCCGCGCAGCGAGTTCAGCGGCACCAATCCTGTGATTGAGCACCGCAGGTTGCCCGCAGCGCAGCGAAGGGACACGGGTAGCAGGGTGTGCTTCTTTGCTTACTTTCTTGCACAAGCAAGAAAGTAAGGCCCCGTCGGGGGCGACCCGGCCAGCAAGTTCAAGTTAAGAAAAGCAAGCCTTCGCCGCGCGAGAAGTGGCCAGCACAAGTCAAGACGCGCCGCTCAATTGGAGTGCCGTGTGCCGTGCGCTGCGCTTTGCAGTGTGTGCAGCAATTGCATGCGCAAGGCCTCGGGCCAATCGCTCAGCAGTTCATCGGCCACTTGCTGCTGCACGGCTTGCAGCTGTGTCACCAGCTGCTTGCCTGCGGGGCTCAGGTGCAAGTGGCGTACCCGTTTGTCTGCCGTGCTGGGGGTGCGCGTGAGCCAGCCTTGCGTCTCCAGACTGGAGAGGATGCGTGTCATCTGGGCCTTGTCGGTGTGGCTGCGCTCGATCACATCTTTTTGCGTGATGCCCGGGTGGCGAGCGGTGTGCAGCAGCACGCGCGCTTCGTTCAGGGTGAGCTCAGGGTGGGAGGCCTCCAGATGGCTGCGCGTTCGGGTGCGGAACATGTGCAGCAGCTCATGCAGGTTTTCAAATATCTGGAGCGAGGATGAAGTGGTCATACGTAATTCAAGTTGACAAAGTCAACTAATTGATTATTATTGATTGACTTTATCAACCATGTGCGCGCCTGTCTACCTTGCGGGGGCAAAGGGTGCGCCGTTATCTGAACGATGAAAACTTCTGAATCCAAGCTTGTCTCTACCCGTAAAAAATTGCACCGCCGCTATACGCCGATTGTTTTCTCGCTCTACATGGCGGCCATCATGGCGCTGCTGATGTGCTCGACCATTGTGGCGGTGAACCATGGTTTGAGCGCTGGATACATGGCGCAGGTGTTCAAGGCTTATGTGGTGGCCATGCCGGTGGCATTTTTCTGTGTATTGATTGTTCGTCCGGTTGTGATGCGGCTGGTGGCCATGACGGTGGATGTGCCCGGCCACTGATGCAAGGTGGCTGCATGGGCCACGCATGCACGGCATGCCTGTAGCCCATGCACCAGCGTCCGATGGCTTGTCTCAAACAGATATTGCGGGGCGATCTTTGCCGTGGGTGACGCAGTGCAAGGGGGCTTGCTACGATTCCAGCCTCTGTTGCGCACTGTTTGTATTGAGGTTTCATGCCCGTAGCCCCGCCGTCTCCTGCTTTCATTGTTGGTATTGATCTGGGCACCAGCCACACGGTGGTGGCCAGCGTGCCGCAGGGCGGATCGGCCAAAGACATTGCCCTGCTTCAGATTGCACAGCGCAGCACGGCGGGTGAAGTGGTGGCGCAACCGCTGTTGCCCTCGGTTCGTTACCAGGCTGCACCCGGTGAGTTGGGTGATGCGTGGCAGTTGCCGTGGCCGCCTCAGGGTGCACAAGCTGCCGCCCCTGCCGTGATTGGCCGCTGGGCGCGTGACCTGGGCGCGGCTGTGCCGGTGCGTTTGGTGGCCAGTGCCAAAAGCTGGCTCTCGCACACGGGCGTGGATCGCACGGCCGCCATCTTGCCGTGGGGGGCGGGGGACGATGTGGCCAAGGTATCGCCGCTGCAAGCCAGCGCTTCGTACCTGGCCCATGTCAAAAACGCGTGGGATCGACAGCACCCCGGTGCACCGCTGCACCAGCAAACCGTGGTGCTCACCGTGCCCGCCTCATTCGATGAGGGCGCACGCGCACTGACGCTGGAGGCTGCCAGTCTGGCCGGTCTGGAGCAGGTGCATTTGCTGGAAGAACCTAAGGCAGCCTTTCATGACTGGCTGCTGCTGCAGGGCGAGCAACTGGCGCAGCAGCTTGCCGACAGCCGTTTGGTGCTGGTAGTAGACGTGGGCGGTGGTACCACTGACCTGACACTGATCCGCGTAGAACCGGCAAAAACCGGTGCAGCCGGGGCAGCCGATGGTGGCCTGCCCACGTTGAC
This sequence comes from uncultured Comamonas sp., assembly GCA_963520865.1. Taxonomy (GTDB): domain Bacteria; phylum Pseudomonadota; class Gammaproteobacteria; order Burkholderiales; family Burkholderiaceae_C; genus Comamonas. The sequence continues at coordinate 7,497 of CAUQST010000008.1, read as the reverse complement.
GCGCACCGCCGTGGGCGAGCACCTGATGCTGGGCGGCGACAACATGGATCTGGCGCTGGCGCACCAGCTGGAGCCTGCGCTGGCCGGGGCTGTCCAGCGCTTGCCCGCAGCACGTTTTGCACAGCTGGTGCAGCGCTGCCGTATCGCCAAAGAGCAACTGCTGGCGCATGATGCCCCGGCGCATGTCACGGTCACGCTGCTGGGCGGTGGCAGCCGTTTGCTGGCCCAGACCCAGTCCGTCACGCTCACACAGGCGCAGGTGCAGCAATGGGTGGTGGAAGGTTTCTTGCCACCTGCTGCCATGACCGATCACCCCGCCAAACGCCAGGGCGCGTTGCGGGGTTTTGGTCTGCCGTACCCGGCAGACGCTGCCATCAGCCGCCATTTGGCACAGTTTCTGGCGCAGCACGCAGGGGGCGCTTTGCCCGATACCGTATTGCTCAATGGCGGCGTGTTCCACGCCCATGCGCTGGTTGAGCGCTTGACGCAACAGCTCAGCGACTGGCGCGGCAGCCCCGTGCGCGTGCTGCACAACCCGCACCCTGACTGGGCCGTGGCCCGGGGCGCTGCCGCTTATGGGCTGGCACGGGCTCAGGCAGAGCAAGCACCAACAACCCATTCGCTGCTGGCCCCCACGCAGTCTGCGCAAGCTGCTGTCACCACCATATTGCCGCAGATTGGGGGCGGGTCGGCCCGCAGCTATGGGTTGCTCTTGCCCGGCAAGGCCGGTGAAGCACCGCACATTCTTTGCCTGCTGCCCAAGGGCACGCCAGAGGGGGTGCGCATAGTGCTTTCAGGCCGCCGTTTTGCGTTGCGGCTGGGGCAGGCAGTGCGCTTTGTGCTGCTTGCTAACAGCCAGCACAGTGGGCCTATGCAGGCGGGGCAACTGATCAAGCTGGAGGGCGATGGCTGGGTGGAGCTGCCACCACTGTCCATGGTGCTGCCAGCGCCGCAAGGCCAGGTCACGGGGCAGGTGGAAGTGCAACTGCAAGCGTGCATGACCGAAGTAGGGACGCTGGAAGTGCGATGCACCCGTATTCAAGACGGTGTGGCTGACCCTGCGCAGTCATGGCTGCTGCCCTTTAGCGTGCGCGGTGCCGTGGGACAGGGGGCACAAGAAAGCACAGCGGCTAACGTTGATGCAGAGAGTACTGCAGGCCAAAAAGGCCAGAAAACAGCAGATACCCCATTGCCCGAAGCAGTGGCGCAGATAGACCGTATTTTTGGCACGCAGGCGCAATCAGTCACGAGCAAAGAAGTGCGCCAGTTGCGCCAGTCGCTGGAGAAATTGCTGGGCCCGCGCGAGGGCTGGCATGTGGGCCTGCTGCGCGCCCTGTTTGATGCGCTGCTGGCCCGTGCCAAGCGCCGCCGCCGCAGTGCAGACCATGAGCGCGTCTGGTTCAATCTGGCTGGCTGGTGCCTGCGCCCCGGCGTGGGGGCAGAACTCGATGGCTGGCGGATGGCGCAAGTGTGGTCGCTCTACGAGCAGGGCCTGGGCCATGCCAAAGAGGCCGCCAACTGGACGGAGTGGTGGGTCTTTTGGCGCCGTGTGGCGGCGGGCCTCAATGAAGCGCAGCAAATGCAGGTGCTGGAAGCCGTGGCCAGTGCCATGCAAAAGACCGTGCAGCAAACTACCCAGCGCAGCGTGGCAAGCGGTGGCGGTAAAGCCAGCTTTGGCAGCTATGACGACATGCTGCGCCTGTTCGCCGCGATGGAAGCCGTGCCCTGGCAGTACCGCCAGGAGATGGGCCAGTGGATGCTGCAGCGCCTCAAGCGCCCCGATGAATCCGTGCAGACCTGGTGGGCCATTGGGCGCCTGGCTGCCCGCCAGCCGCTGGCAGCCAATGCGCACCTGGTCATGCCGCCCGCCGCCTCGCAAGTGTTTCTGCAAGCCACTTTGGCGCAGGACTGGCGCAAAAACGAAACCGCCATGTTTGCGGCGGTACAGATTGCGCGCATGACGGGTGACCGTGCTCGCGATGTACCCGATGCGGTGCGCCAGCAGGTGCTGGAGAAAATGCGCGCTTCAGGCCCGCCAGAACGCTGGATAGCGCTGGTAGAGCAGGTGGTGCAGATGGAGGCCGAAGACCAAAAACGCAGTCTGGGAGACAGCCTGCCGCCAGGGCTGGTATTGCTGTCGCCGGGCAGTCGTGCGCCAGCGTAAGTGCTGGTATTCATTAATTTTCTGAACATGGGCTGAGGCGATCAGCCCTCTTTTATGCACCGACGTTGGCTGGGTATGCGATGGTTTTTTGTGTGGTTGGGCTGCTTTTTTAGCCTGTTTCTGTACAGCAGTGCGGTCTATGGGCTGCTGCATGGGGTGCTGGGGCAGACGCTGGTGTTTGGTGCCCTGTATCGCATGTTCATGTACCACGAGGCCTATGCCTTTCAATACATTGCGTTGTTCTGTGCGGTGCATGCCTCGGTCGTTACGGCAGCTGTCTATGGCCTTCCGCAAAGCTTGCGCAGCCATCGCTGGCTGCTGGCAGCAGGTACTTTGCTGGTGACCATTGCTGTGGCTTCTGTACTGGGGGGCGTGCTCTGGAAAATCCATGACATGCTGGCGGGCTACTTTCCCCCTGGGCCAAGGCTCTGGCAAGACTTGCTGTGGGGTGCTGAAATGGGGTTTTATCTGGGCTGGCAGGTGCTGGCCATGTCGCAGCCCTACAGCTTGCTGTGCCTGCTGGCCTTTGTGTGGGTCACGCTCAAGTGCAGCCAGCTGGCGCACAGGCCCCGCAGCGCGCATATGCTCTGACACTGCCTTGCCTGTACCTGCCTTCGGTCGTGCACGGCAGCTATGCCTAGACGCGCTTGCGCTGTGGGGCAGGCGGGTTGCCCCCATTGAACTGATTTGAAATCTTGCTGTGATGTCTGCTTCTAACTCCGTCCCCGTCCCCGTGCCTGTGTTTCGTTCCCGCTTCTGGCTTGGGCTGCTGGCGGTACTGGTCATTGCAGTGGGTCTGGCCTCGCGCCGTGGCTGGTCGCCGTTTCCTGCTGTGCTGGGCAATTACCCGGGCGACATGCTGTGGGCATGGCTGGTGTTTTTGTGCGTGGCCTGGTTGCGGCCCACGATGGCGCGCGGGCGGCTGGCCGCTGTGGCTTTGCTGATTGCGTTTGCGGTGGAGTTGCTGCAGCTGTATCAGGCACCGTGGATTCAGGCGGTGCGCGCCACCACGCCTGGTTATCTGGTGCTGGGCAATGGTTTTGACCCTCTGGATCTACTGGCCTACGTGGTGGGCGTAGGTCTGGGTGCCTGGGTTGATGCATGGTGGCCCTGGGCGGGGTCACGCGCTGCAGCGGGGCAGTCGATGCAGCCCTGATCTGGGCTGGCCGCTTTGCGACAGCGCTTTCGCTCGCGCTGCCTAAAATTGGCGCGTCACAACACGCAGCGAGGGGATTGCAATGGGATTGCTAGATGGCATGCTGGGCAACGCATCCAAGGTGGATGCCGCCAAGTTTGAAACGGAATTTACGCAAATTCTCGCTCCGGGCGAGAAGGTGGAGCACGTGTATCAACTGATCCGTGACTACTTCGTCTTTACTGACAAGCGACTGGTGCTGGTGGACAAGCAGGGCATCACCGGCAGCAAGGTGGAATATCACTCGGTGCCCTACAAAAGCATTACCCACTTCAGTGTGGAGACGGGCGGCACCTTCGATCTGGACGCGGAATTGAAGATCTGGATTTCCGGCACGGCGGCACCCGTGCAAAAGCAATTCAACAAAAAACTGAGCATTTACGAAGTGCAGTCAGTGCTGGCCAGCTACGTACTGAAATGACTATGAAACCCTTGCTGCACAAATCTGTTTTCGCCCTTTTGGCTTTGGGTGGCCTTGCGCCATTAGCGTGGGCACAAACGCCCAGCTGGCCCACCAAGCCCATCACCTTTGTCGTTCCACAAAACCCCGGCGGTGCCAACGATGTGATCGCGCGCGCTGTGGCGCAAAGTCTGGGCACCTCGCTGGGCCAGCCCGTGATTGTGGAAAACCGCCCCGGTGCCAACGGCAATGTGGGCACCAGCCAGGTGGCCCGCAGTGCTGCCGATGGCTATACGTTTTTGGTGACGGCGCAAAGCGCATACACCATCAACCCGGCGCTGTATTCCCGGGTACCGTTTGACCCGATCAAGGACTTCACGCCGGTGATGCAACTGGCGGTAGCGCCTTACCTGCTGGTGGTGAACCCGAGCTTTCCGGCCAAGACGCTGGACGAGCTGGTGGCCTATGCCAAAGCCCACCCCGGCAAGGTTGAATATGCATCGGCAGGCAATGGCACGCTCAACCATTTGCTGGGCGAGATGCTGAAAAAGCAGCGCGCAGTTGACTTGCTGCATGTGCCCTACAAGGGCGCAGCCGCTGCGGCCACCGATGTGGTGGCGGGCCAGTTGCCCGTCACCTTTGGCAGTTTTCCCGGTGTGATGCCCTTTGTGACCAGTGGCAAGCTGCGCGTGCTGGGCGTGGCCTCTGACAAGCCCACGCCGCTGGCCCCTGAGGTTGCGGTGCTCAAGGATCTGGCGGTCACCTCGTGGTACGGCTTGCTGGCCCCGGCTGGCACACCCCAGCCGGTGGTGGACAAGGTGTACACGGCCATCACCCAGGTGCTGGCCACCCCTGCGATGCAAGAGCGCCTGAAAACACTGGGTGCTGAGCCTGTGCAATCGAGCCCCGCCAGTTTTGCCGCCAGCTTGCCCGCTGAGCTGGCGCACTGGAAAAAGGTGGTGGATGCCTCGGGCGCTCACATCGACTGATGCGTGATTGACGGCAGTGCCCAGGGCCTGCCGTGGCCGCTTGGGCATGCCATTTGCTGCGTGGGTGACTGTGAAGGGTTTCGGCTGCGCTGCGCATTTGTTATGTTCCAGCGCAGTCGTTTTTTCTCTGGAGTTCCCCCATGCCAACGCCCAATCTTTTCAAACGAGCCCTCAAAGCGGGCCAGCCACAAATCGGCCTGTGGTCCACACTGCCTTCGCCTTATGTGAGTGAGCTGGTGGCAGGCAGTGGCTTTGACTGGCTGCTGCTGGACACCGAGCACACGCCCACCGATGTGCCGCAGATGGTGCAGCAGCTGCAAGGCGTGGCGGCAGCGCAGGTGCGCGCAGGTTGCGCGCCCACACAGGCGGTGGTGCGGCCGGCCTGGAATGACAAAGTGCTGATCAAGCGTTATCTGGACATTGGGGCGCAAACGCTGCTGCTGCCTTTTGTGCAAAACGCCGATGAAGCCCGGGCCGCGGTCGACGCTGTGCGCTACGCACCGCAAGGGGTGCGCGGCATGGGCGGCAGCATGCGCGCCTCTAACTTTGGGCGTGACAGCGAGTATGTGGCCAAGGCGGCCCATGAAATTTGCCTGCTGGTGCAGGTGGAGACGCGCGATGCGCTGGTGAATCTGGAAGAAATTGCCAGCGTGGAAGGGGTCGACGGCGTGTTCATTGGCCCGGCAGATCTGTCGGCCAGCCTGGGCTATGCAGGGCACTCCACGCACCCAGACATGACCGCCATCATCGACGACGCCTTGCACCGCGTGCGCAGCTGCGGCAAAGCGCCGGGTATTTTGGTGACCAGCCCCGAGCGCGTGCAAAGCTGCTTGCACCAGGGCGCGCTGTTTGTGGCTGTGGGCATGGACATGCTGCTGCTGCGATCAGGGGCCGATGCGCTGGCTGCGCGTTTCAAGCCATCGCAAATCAACGCTGGCGCTAGTGCTTCTATGTATTGAGCCGTTCATCGGGCTTTCTACAATGCTTGAACTGCGGCGGCTCGGGCGCTAGCGCTCAGTGCCTCTTTAAAAAAGAAGCGCTCAACGCTTACCTGTAAACGTTTTCAAATACTTTTATATCTGAAAACTTTAACTGGTAAGCGCTAGTAGCTATTAAAACCTTCTTTGCGCTGCGTTGTCTCTGGACGGCCTTCTTCATTTTTCAGCTGAGAACATTCCATGTCCCATTCTTATCCTGACACCCAATTGCTCATCAACGGTCAATGGCAGCCAGCGGCCAGCGGCAAGACCATTGCCGTGCACAACCCGGCCACGGGCGCTGTGATTGGGCAACTGGCGCATGCGGGCATAGAAGACCTGGACCGCGCGCTGGCCGCTGCTGAAAAAGGCTTTGTCATCTGGAAAAACACCAGCGCCCATGAGCGCCAGGCCACCATGCGCAAGGCGGCAGCCCTGCTCAAGGAACGTGCCGACGATATTGCCGCGCTGCTGACGCAAGAGCAGGGCAAGCCACTGGCGGAGGCCAAGGGCGAAGTGCTGGCGGGCGTGGGCATCATTGAATGGTTTGCCGACGAGGCCCTGCGTCTGTATGGCCGCATCGTGCCAGCACGCCGGGGCGATGTGCAGCAACTGGTGATCAAGGAGCCCGTGGGCCCCGTGGCTGCCTTTACGCCGTGGAACTTTCCCGTCAACCAGATCGTGCGCAAGATCAGCGCTGCGCTGGCTACGGGCTGCTCTTTCCTGTGCAAGGCGCCAGAAGAAACCCCGGCTTCGCCTGCCGCGCTGTTTCAGTGCTTTGTCGATGCGGGCGTGCCCGCTGGTGTGATTGGTCTGGTCTATGGCGACCCGCACGAAATCTCCAGCTACTTGATTCCCCACCCCGTGATCCGCAAGATCACCTTCACCGGCTCTACCCCTGTTGGCAAGCAACTGGCGGCCATGGCAGGCGCGCACATGAAGCGCAGCACCATGGAGCTGGGCGGCCACGCGCCGGTGATCATTGCCGAAGACGCTGATGTGGAACTGGCCGTGAAAGCCGCTGGTGCCGCCAAGCTGCGCAATGCAGGCCAGGTTTGCATTTCGCCCACCCGCTTTTTGGTGCACAAGAGCCTGGAAAAGCAGTTTGCCGAGCAGGTGGTGGCGTACTTTGCCTCTATCAAAGTGGGCAATGGGCTGGATGCCGATACCAAGATGGGCCCGCTGGCCAATCCCCGCCGCGTCACGGCCATGCAGTCACTGGTTGCCAATGCGCAGGCCAAGGGTGCCAAGTTGCTGATGGGCGGCCAGACGCTGGGCGATGCAGGCAACTTTTACGCCCCCACTATCTTGGCCGATGTGCCGCTGGATGCCGATGTGTTCAACAACGAGCCCTTTGGCCCCATGATTGCCATGCGCAGCTTTGACAAGCTGGACGAAGCCATTGCCGAAGCCAACCGCCTGCCGTATGGCCTGGCCGCCTATGCGTTCACCGCATCGCTCAAGAACGCACACCTGCTGACCCAGCAGGTGGAAACCGGCATGCTGTGGATCAACCAGCCTGCGGTAGCCTCTGCCGAAATGCCGTTTGGCGGCGTGAAGGATTCGGGCTATGGCTCGGAAGGCGGCATGGAGGCACTGGAGGCCTACCTGATCCCCAAGGCTGTCTCGATTGCGATGGTCTAAGAGGGGCCAGCACGCAGACAAAAAAAGGCCGCAGTTGCGGCCTTTTTGCTTGGGATAAAGGGATTGGGTTTCGGATTCAGATTCAGATTCAGATTCAGATTCAGATTCAGATTCAGATTCAGATTCAG